>CBIHPK010000123.1:0-25697 GCA_966211675.1 uncultured Myxococcaceae bacterium | reverse complement strand
GGAAGCGGATGGGCGGGTACATCAGCGCGAGCGTGGTGATGAGCGCGCCGGGGCGGGCGGTGCGGCGCGCGACGAGGGCGACGCCGACGATGAGCAGAGGCACCAGCATCAGCTCGAGAAGGCCGAGGTCGAAGCGCGCTCCGCCCGGCCAGTCGACCGCGAGCGGGCTCATGGAGAGAGCGCCGGGGTGGTCGTGGATGCTGGCGCAGCCCATGCGGCCGAAGAGCCAGCCGACCGGGAGGCCGTAGGCGATGGCGTCGGCGCTCCGCCACGCGTCGACCCGGTGCCGACGCGCGTAGGCGAGGAAGCCGACGACGCCGCCGATGAAGCCGCCGAAGGAGGACAGGCCCTGGTAGATCAGCAGCAGCTCCCAGGGGCGCCGGACGATCACCTCGGGGTGGTAGGCGATGGTGTCGAGGATGTGGCTCAAGACGAAGCCCGTCACGACGGTCCAGACGACGTGCGATTCGAAGCGCGGCAGGTCGAGGCCGAGCGCGCGGGCGCGCCGCGAGGCCAGGCGGAAGCCCAGGGCCACACCGATCGCGACGAGCACGCCGAAGGGGTGGATCGGGCCGATGCCCTCCGGGAGACGCACGAAGGGCAGCACGCCCAGGAGACTCAACGGGGGCGATGGGATCACGGGCATTCAACGCACGAAGGCGCGATCCATGCCACCAGACCGTGGCTCGGAATCCGCATGGCCATGCCGTACCATGTCGATGAATCACTCCAGGCGAAATCCCGGCGCCGCCCGCACGGTCGGCAGGGCGCTCCTGCTCTCGGCCCTCCTCGCGGGCGCCCTCGGCGCCGGGTGCGATCGCTCTCCCGCCGCCCACGTAGTCGATGGCGTCGAGGCCCACCGCCTCGTTGCCGGCGGGGCGAGCCTGATCGACGTCCGCACGCCCGGGGATTTCGTCGGCGGGCACGTCGAGGGGGCGCGCCTCGGGCGGCACGATCCGCGCAACTTCGGTGATGCGCCGCACCCCGCGGCCGATCGACCCCCGACGGAGCCACGACCATGAACCTCGACGCCCCCTACAGCATCTCGCGCCGGCTTACCGGCATCGGTATGGACGAGGCCCGCGCGCGGGTCACGGAGGCCCTCAAGCGCGAGGGCTTCGGCGTGCTCACGGAGATCGACCTCCAGGCCACGCTCAAGAAGAAGATCGACGTCGACGTCGCGCCCTACGTGATCCTCGGGGCGTGCAACCCGAAGCTGGCGCACGCGGCGCTCACGGCCGAAGCCGCCATCGGGTTGCTTCTTCCGTGCAACGTCGTCGTGGCCCAGGACGGCGCCGACGCGCTCATCGCCGCGGCCTCGCCGACGTCGATGTTCTCGGTCGTCGAGGACCGCGCGGCGCTCGAGGCCGTCGCGGGCGACGCCGAGGCCCGGCTCCGCCGCGCGATCGAGACCGCTTGACCTCGCGCTGACCCGGCGTAGCGCGTTGCGAGACGCGTTTCGTCACGTTTCAGACGTCGGTGCACGCCGACGAGAGATGCGGTCGAGCCCGGGCGGCACGCCCATCGCTCTGCCTTGGCCCGAAGGCCCCCCACCATGAAACACCTCTTCCTCGCGACCGCGCTGGCCGCGTCGGCCGGCGCCTCGGCGCAGGCGCAGACCTGCCGCGGCGACTGCGTGACGCCGTCCCTCATCGCGCAGCTACGATTTACCGCCAGCGAAGCGACCGACGCCGCCGCCGCGCCGCTGGTCGAGCTGCGCCGGCTGCGACCGACGCTCCGGCTCGCCGCGCTCGACGGCCGCCTGCTCGCGCAGGTCGGGCTCAATACGACGCCCGCGGCGCTGGAGGTGATGGACGCGTGGGCCGAGTACGCGCTCACGCCCGCGCTCCGGCTGCGCGCCGGGCAGGCAAGGGTCTCGTTCACCAGCTACCGGTTGCGTCCGTTCACCGAGCTGGCCTTCGTCGACTGGGCGCTCGTCACCCGCTACTTCGGCGGCGAGCGGCAGCTCGGCTTCGAGCTCCACAACCGCGGCGCCGTCGGCCCCGTCGAGTTCGCCGTCGGCGTCTGGAACGGCACCACCATGCGCGCCGCACACGACCAGGGCGTCGCGCCGGTCTACGCCGAGGCCGTCGAGAACCTCTCCGACCTTCGCACGCTCCATACGCCCGAAAGCCCTCACCCGGAGTTCGTCGGTCGGCTGCTCTGGCGCGCGCCTCCTGGCGCGCTCGTCCGCGTGGAGGCGGGGCTCAACGCGCGCGTCGACCTGCGCCCCGCGGTGGCCCACGACCTGCGTGCCGCCTGCGCCCCGGAGCTGGCGGTGGGCGCCGGCCCGTGGCGGGCCGAGGTCACCGGCTACCTCGGGCTCAGCGACCTCGTCGACCGCCCCGGCCTCGGCGTGCTGGGAGGACTGCTCGTGGAAGTGCGGGTCCGCGCCCACGAGCGGGTCTCACTGGCGGTCCGCTACGCGCGGGTCGACCGCAGCGAGGCACTCGTCGGCGACGCGCGCGACCGGGCCGCCCGCCTCGTCGCCGCCGCGACCGACGCGCAGCGGGCCGCCGTGCAACGTCAGTACGCCGAAGCCGGTGCGATCGCGCGCGAGCACGAGCTCACGGCGGGCGTCGTGGTGCGCGTCGTAGGCGCGACGGTGGTCTGGCAGAGCGACCTCGGCTGGCTGCGCGCCGACCGGGCGCAGGGCTCGCGCGACGAGCTGCGCGGACGCACGCAGCTCCAGCTCGCCTTCTAGCGAGCGCGGGTGCCGACGACGACGGCCTCGGTGCCGTCCGCGAAGAGCTGCGTGGTCGGCGCGAGCCCAGCGGCGCGCATCGGCGGACGGCTGGGTCGCAGTCGACAGGCACACGCTCCAACACGCGCGCTACCCCGACGTGTGGTCGCTCGGCGACGCGAGCAGCCTGCCCACCTCGCGCACCCGCGCGGCCATCCGCAGGCAGGCGCCCGTGCTGGTCGAGAACCTCCTCGCGCGCACCGAGGGGAGGGCGCCCACCGCGCGCTACGACGGCTACGCCTCGCGCCCGCTGGTCACCGGCTACGGGTCGCTCATCCTCGCGGAGTTCGACTACGACGGAAGGCCCGCGGAGAGCTTCCCCTTCGACCAGACCGTCGAGCGCTACTCGATGTACGCGATGAAGGCCTACGCTCTGCCCGAGCTCTACTGGAACGGGATGCTCCGCGGCCGCGCCTGACGGGCGCTCAGCCGACGGACTCGGCGTCGAGGGCGCGCTCGGCGTCGCTGCGTCCGAGGTCGCACGCCGCGCACGACCGCGCCGAGCAGCCCGCGTGGTGGCGCGTGCGCACCGTGATCACCGGCACGTCGGCGTGGCGCACCACCTCTTCGGCGATGCTGCCCATGGTCACCCGCGCGAGCCCCGTGCGCCCGTGCGTCCCCATCAGGATCATCGCGCTTTGCTCCCGCGTCGCCACGTCGAGGATGGTCGCGGCGATCGGCCCGAATGCGACCAGCCCGTCGGCGCGGACGCCAGCCTCCCGCGCAGTGCGCAGCAGCGGCGCGAGCAGCGCGTCGGCGTCGCGGCGAAGCAGCGCCTCGACGGTGAGCGGCGCGGCCGAACCCGGCGGCTGCACCGTCGCGGTCAGCGGGAGCCCGCGCGGAGTCTCGCTCGCGTGGAGCAGCACCAGGCGCGCCTCGAAGGCCCGCGCGAAGCGCACGGCCTCGGCGAGGACCTCTGGCGCGCACTCTGAGAAATCCAACGGAACCAGAATGGTCGACATGCTGGTCGGCGTAGCAACGGGCGTGCTCGCGCGGCGCGCGCCACCCGCCCGGCGCGATGAAACGTGTTGCAACCGTTGTCTCATGGCCGCGCAACACGCCAGGCCCGCGCGGAACCCCTCGGCGGAGACCGCGACCCGCGGCGGCTCGGCGCACGCCGCGCGGCACGTCGGTTGCGAAGCGCGACCGCCGATGGACATTCCTCTCGATTGGATTCGCGCGCTCGAAGGGGGCGCGCTCATCGGTCTGAGCGCCTCGGTGTTGCTCGCCTTCAACGGGCGCGTGTCGGGCGTCTCGGGCATCCTGGGCGGGCTGCTCACGCCAGTCGCGGGCGACGTCGCGTGGCGGGCGCTCTTCGTCCTCGGCCTGGTCGCCGGAGGGGCGCTCGCGCTCGTCGCGATGCCCGGCGCCTTCTCGGCGGGGACCGCTTCGCCAGGGGTGGTCACGCTCGCGGGCCTGCTCGTGGGCTTCGGCACCCGCGTGGGCAACGGGTGCACCAGCGGCCACGGTGTGTGCGGCATCTCGCGGGGTGCGCCGCGCAGTCTGGCGGCGACCGTGACCTTCATCGCCGCGGGCGCGGTCACGGTGTGGTTGAAGGGCGCGGTCGAGCGATGACGCCGCGCACGCGCACGCGCCTCGAGGGCCTCGCGGCGGCGGGGTCGGGCGCCCTCTTCGGCGTCGGCCTGGCCGTGGCGGGCATGACCCGCCCCGAGAAGGTCGTCGGCTTCCTGAACTTCTTCCGGGCGTGGGACCCGTCGCTGATGTTCGTGATGGGCGGCGCCATCGCGGTGCACGCGCTCGCGTGGCGCCTGCTCCGGCGGCGCCCGTCGCCCCTGCTCGGCGCTCGCTTCCTGGTGCCGACGAGGCGCGACCTCGACGCGAGGCTCCTCATGGGCGCGGCCATCTTCGGGGTCGGCTGGGGGCTCGGCGGGTTCTGCCCGGGGCCGGGCCTCGCCTCGCTCGCGACGGGCGCCCCGACGGCGCTAGCCTTCGCCGCGGCGCTGCTGGTCGGCAACCTCGCGGCGGCGCGATCCGAGCGTGTGATCGAGCGGGCGCGGCAGCGCGGGGCGCCCGCCGACGAGCGCTGATGCCGCCTGCCGCCGGGAGGGTTCGTCGCGAGGACGAGCGCCGATCAGCGGGCGAAGAGGGCGCCGAGCACGGCGCCGTAGAGCGTCGCGGTCCAGGGGTTGGCGGTGAGGGGGCAGGCGCCCGTCGAGCAGCCGACGAGGCGGTGCCACGCGTAGCCGCAGGCCGCGCCAACGAGCACGGCGATGAGCGTGTGCAGGGTCATCGGGGTCCTTCTCAGGCGCCGGGCGCGGCGGGCTCGACCGTCACGTCGACGGGGATACCGGCGCGCACGCTCTGGGTGACGATGCAGAAGGCCTCGAAGGTGCCGAGGCAGGGCGCGAGCGCCTCGGCGCCGCCCTCGACGGTCGGTCGCAGCACGACCGCGACGTGGCCGATGCGCAGTCGCTTCTCCTCGTTGCGCACGATCGAGACGCGCACGTCGGCGGCGACGTGGGCTAGCGGCTGGTGTCGGCGATGCATGCAGAAGAGCAGGCTGGCGGCGAGGCAGTTGCCGATCGCCGCAGCCAGGATGCGCGCGGGGTTGGGCGCGCCGTCGCGGCCGAGCGGCGCGGGCTCGTCGAGGCGCAGCTCGGGGTAGTGCTCCTTGTCGAAGCGCACGCGAAACTCATAGCCGTCGACCTGCTCGATGCGGAGGCCGAACTCACTGACGGGGTCACTCATGACTGCGGTCCCTTTCGGGCGGGGTGAGGACCTGCACATGCACCGAGCGGTTGAGGGTCGCGGCGTCGCCCTGCTCGAAGTCGGTGCGGCCGCGGGTTCGCGTGGTTCGTGGTGGTGATGGCGGTCTTGGTGCACGGGCAGGAGGTGGCGCAGCTCTCCGGGGCGGCCGTGTCGCTCGCGCGGCGCTGGCTGCTCTTCCTGCTGGGCATGGGCGCGCCTCCGGTCGGCCCGCCCCCTCGTCGCCCGCGCCCTGGGGCGGAGGTGCGAGGAGGAGATCGGAGCCGTCCACGTCGAACGTCGGGGAAGGGAAGGCCGCTCGGGTGCGCGGTGGTCGGTCGAGCCGCGCGATGGCGGCGGAGGGGATCTGCGGGGGTGGGGCTCGGCCCGGGTAGAAGACGTCGTCCCATGCGGCCGGGGCGGGCTCGTCGGCGGGCTCGGCGGGCAGCGCCGCGAACGCGGGCGCGCAGGGCCGCGACCCGTCGGCGTCATGGAGGGCACCGCCGGCCGGCGGCTCGTCGCTGGCGGTCACCACGGCGCCCGTCGGGGCGTCCACGCTCGCGGTCGCCCCCGTCGACTGAAGCGTCCGCACGGCCGCGTGCGCGCGGGCACAGCGCACCTGGCTGACGACGGCGCCCTGCACCCCGAACGCGAACAGGACCACCACCAGTGCGGTGATCCAGCGGCGGAGGGCGAGGAGTGGGGCGGCGCGCATCGCACCCTTTCTTCAGCACGTCGCGCGCCAGCCTGCAGGCGATGCCACTCGGGGGTCGAAATCACTGGCATCTCGCGGTCGTCCGAGCGCGAAGCCGCGACCAGCGTTTCATGGAGCGTTGCTTTTCGTTGCAGCGACGGCTGGCAGACGGTGCGGTCCGACGCGGCGCGGTCCCGCCGCGATGGGCTCCGATGACTGCGTCGCGAGCGACGTCGAGACCTTGATGGTCGGCTACGGGGCAGGGGGTCTTCTTCACCTTGCAGCCCTCGGCGGCGCCCAGGAGCGGAGCGCGGTACCTCTCCGGGAGATACGCCTGGAACCCAATCTCCAGGCTGATGCGCGCGGGGAGGTGGGTCGCCTCGTCGAGCTCGACGCGCTGCCGCAGCGTGACGCCGGTCGTGGGGAGCCCGCGCAGGGGCCCGCCGAGGCCGACGATGCGAGCTTCCGATCGTACGCGTACACCCGCGACGTTGTGCTGGGCGTGCGCGTCGGAGTCGTCGGCGGCGTGCTATGGAGGGTGCTCCCGCGGGACCCGGGCGAGGGGTCGAGACACGCGCCGCGATGGGTCGCCCTGTCTCCGACGGCGGGTGGAGCGAACATCAGCCTCGGAGGTTCACTGTGACCCGGACCTGGGTGAGGGGCGCCCCTATCGCAGCCCTGGTCGCGGGTTGCTTCCTGAGCGAGTGGCGGTGGACCCCCGGCCTCCGGGATGCCGGCACGGCGACTGAGGATGATGCTGCCGTCATGCTCGCCTTGCGGGAGGACCCTGCGCGCCCGACATGGGGCGTGCGGTTCGGACAGTGGCTCAGTCAGTGTTGCTGGCAGGCGGTGAGCCGAGTCGAGAGGCTACGGCGCGCCGGCGGCGATCCACTCGCGCACGAGGGTGA
Organism: uncultured Myxococcaceae bacterium; assembly: GCA_966211675.1. Taxonomy (GTDB): domain Bacteria; phylum Myxococcota_A; class Polyangia; order Polyangiales; genus SCUS01. Next base: position 18,646 of record CBIHPK010000123.1, on the reverse strand, counting down.
TGAGCTCGTCGGGCAGGGGATCGGCGGCCTGGGGCATGCGCGAACCGCACGGCGGGGCGTCCTCGGTGATCTTGAGATAGAGAAGGCTGCGCGCGGGGTCGCCGGGAACGACGCGCACGAGCCCCTGCCCGCTGCACGAGACGCCCATGGCGGCGACGTCTCGCAGGCTCGTGCGAGGGAAGTCCTCGTCGAGGCGCATGCGCCCGGTGGGATCGGCGCTCGCGTGGCAGCTCGGCACCGCGCAGTGCGGGCGAAAGACCCTCGCCATCACGTCATCGAGCGTGACGACCGAGGCGACGTCGGGACGGGCGACGTCGGGCGCGCCGCGGCCGCGGTCATTGCCGACATCACTACCGGCATCACTGCCGATACCATCGAGGACATCGACGCCCGCGTCGCGCCCGAGGTCGGAGCCGGCGTCGACGGCAGCGCGGGGCGTCGACGCGCAGCCGAGCGGGGCGCGCAGCTGGAGGAGGGGCGCGCGGCTCATCGGGGTTATGGGCTGGGGGGGGTGGGGGGCGTGCCCGCGTCGGCGCCGAGGGTCGAGAGGGCGCGGCGGGCCTCGGCGACGCCGCGACGGTCGAAGTGGGCGTTGAGCTGCAACGCATCGGAGAGCAGCGAGCGGGCCTCGGCGCGGTCGCCGCGGGCGAGGGCGATCATGCCGCCGTGAAAGAGGAAGCGCGCCTCCGGGGTGTTGAGCCGCCGGGCGCGCGTCGACATGGCCTGGGCCTCGTCCAGGCTGCCCGCGCGCAGCAGCGCCCAGGCGAGGGCGTCCTCGGTGTAGACGTCGTCTTCGCGATGGGTGAGCTCGCGGCGCGCGAGCTCGACGGCGGCGGCGTGTTCGACGTCGCGGTTGGCGTAGAAGAGGCTCAGCGTGCGCGGGTCGGAGCGGCGCCCGGCGCGCTCGAGCTGCGCGGTGATGTCGTGGGCCTCGGCCGCGCGGCCGGCGCCATCGAGGGCCTCGGCGAGGGCGGCGAGGTGCTCGGTGATCGCGCTGCCCTGCACGGCCGCCTGGTAGTGGACGATCGCGCCGGGGAGGTCACCGCGGGCCTCGAGCACGCGCCCCATGCCGAGGCGTGACGGCGGGTGATCCGGGAAGAGTTGCAGGGCGTGGGCGTACTGCTGCGCGGCCTGGTCGAGGTCGTCGACGGCGAGGTAGAGGTTGCCGAGCTGGGCGGTGGTCCAGGCGACCTCTTCAGGGCTGCGGAGCGAGCCGGCAGCGACGGCGCGTTGTCCGACCTCGATGGCCCCTTCGATGTCGCCGAGCAGCCAGCGCATCCACGACGCGCGGGCGTAGGAGGCGAGGTTGGGGCGCATGTCGTTCATGCGCTGGTAGGCGCGCTCGGCGGCCTGGTAGTGGCCGACCTCCATCTCGGCGTCGCCGAGGATTCCATACGACGCGGAGTTGTTCGGGTGGTGGTCGATGATGCGCTGCGCGGCCTCGCGGGCCTCGTTGAAGCGATGGTCCTGCATGAGCAGGTGGGCCTGGAGCTGGAGGGCCATGGCGTCGTCGCGGTCGATGCGCAGGGCCCGCTCGACGGCGTCACGGGCCTGCTCGTACCAGGCGGGGTCGGAGCGCTCGCGGGCCTTGCGGATGAAGGCCTGGGCGAGCTCGAGGAGCGGACGGGTACGCCGGGGATTGCCCCGCACGGCGCGCTGCGCGGCGCGGATGAGCCCATCGACGGCGGCGTCGCCAGCGACCGGAGCCATCGCGCCGGTGGTGTCGTCGATGGAGGGGCCGGCGTCGGGCGCGGCGGCGGGGCGCGCGGTGCGCGGCGGCGCCGGCTCACGACAGGCGGTCAGGAGGAGGCCGAGCGCGACGGCGAGGCGGGCGGGACGGTGGATCATGGCGGGTAGAGGGTACCTATCGGGGGAACAACCGGCGGTAGAGACCCGCGCGCAGCCTCGGAGGCAGAGGACGAGGAGGTCTGGGAGGAAGCCGGCGGGGGAGGCGCTCGCTGTGGAGCGCCTTCGCCCGTTCGGCGCAGCGGATCGATCAGGGCGCGCGGAGCGGCTCGACGCGCTGGGTGCGCGGACCCTCGCTGCCGGGGCGGGGGATCGGCACGTACGGGAAGGTGTTGGTGAACCCGACGTCGTTGCCGTCGACGCCGTCGCCGAAGGGAATCGCGTTGATGCTGGGCAGGCTGTTGAGCACGTAGCGCAGCTCGATGTCGACGACGTCGTCGAAGAGGCGGCGTCCGTTCGGGAAGCCGTCGGTGTCGGCGCCGGCGGCGCCGAGGGCGCTGCGGCCCGTGGCGAGCGTCGGTCGGCCCGGGGTGGTCGGGAGGGCCGTCGGGGTGGTGCGAACGTTCAGGCGCAGCAGGTCGGCCGGGGCGAGGCCCGCCGTCGGCACGCCGCGGATCAGGCCGGGGGCGCCCGTGATGAGCGCGAGCATGTCGTTGGTGGCCGCGCCCGCGCTGCGCATCGGAGCGACATAGCCCGCCGCGGCGCGCACGTGCATCGGCTCGCCGTAGAGCACCTGCGCGTAGGTCGGGAGCGACGGCACCAGGAGGTACGAGCCGAAGTTGGCGACGTCGTCCGTGGCCGGCGCGCGGTTCCAGAAGTCCTTCTCGGCGAGGGGGATGAGCACCTCGTTGACCAGCGGGATGCCGAGGCGCGACACCTGGACCCACTGGCCCTGGTTGTCGTCGAGGCACTGCTGGGTGAAGCGCTGCGGGAGCGGGCGGGCGCGGCCGCGCAGGGTGCTGTTGCAGTCGCGGCGGATGGTCACCCGGGGGCGGCTCGCCGTGGCGTACACGCCGATGACGTTGCCCGCGTTGGTCGGGTCGGTGATCGACGCGTCGCGCACGAGCTGCGCGATCGGGAGCTGCAGGCCGATCATGTGGAAGTTGTACCCGGAGAGGGTGTCGGTGCCGCCGCCGCGCGCGCCGAAGCCCGGCTGGAAGGTGGCGTCGTCGAAGATCTTGCCGAGGTCGGCGAAGAAGGGGTCGTCGCGCGGTCCCGCGAAGGCCACTCCGCCGCCCGTGAGGTTGGTGATCGCCTGGTTGGCGATGGTGGTGTAGCGGGTGTCGTCGGCCGCGGGCTGGCCGCCCGTGCCGAAGGCGAAGCGGCCCGCGTAGGTCGGCGCCACGGGGATGCTGGCGCCGACGACGGTCGACGCGCCGCCCGCGATGCGGGTGACGGTGTACGTCTGCACGCGCAGCGCCGGGCCCGGGGACGCCGGGGTGGGCAGCGTGGTGTACTGGCCGACGTTGTTGAAGAAGGTGCCCGCCGCGCCCGAGGCGAGCGCGCTGTTCGTCGTGGTCGAGAACCGGATCTGATAGACGACGTCGTTGGCGTTGCCGTCGCCGTTGTTGTCGATCTTGATCTCGTAGAGCACGTCGTCGGAGAAGTTCATCCAGTTGGGGCCGCCCGCCGGGTCTTCGAACCCGATGTAGCCCGCGAGGATGGTCACCGTGCCGTTGTTCTCCGGCGAGGTGAAGGCCCAGAGGTCGGTGTTGTCGGCGACGGCGTCCTCCGCGATGAGCGGCGCCTCGCGGTGGCTGGAGGCGTCCGCGGTGTGCGGCCGGAGCCCCGTCGCGGCCATGGTCAGCAGCAGCGCGGCGCCGAGCTTCGTCTTCGTGATCATCTTCTTGCTCCTCTTTCGATTCTCTTCTTCGTTGTCTCTTGAAACGTTCTTCGGCTCAGCGCGCCGTGAACACGGCACCGAACGAGACCGCCGCCATGTCCGTCGCGGTGTCGTCGGCGATGCCGTAGATGTCCGCGTTGCGCGCGCGGCCGAGGCCCACCGGCGAGGTCAGCGGCGCCCCGAGGGCCATCGGCGACATCGCGCCCATGCCGTCGACGCCCACCCAGGTCAGCCGACCCGGGCCCGTCTCCACGTCCCAGCCCGCGACCAGCAGCCGACGCTCGTCGCGCGAGAGCGCGATGCCCGCCGGGAGGCCCATGTGCAGCCGCCCCACGATGCGCGCCGGAGTGCCGCCCATGGGGATGCGGAAGACCGCGCCGAGGCCGTTGTCGGCCCGGACGTCGGTCACGTAGGCCGTGCCGTCGGCCGCCACCGCCACGGCCGACGGGTCGCGCAGCGGGCTCGCCCCGCCGCCCATCGCGAGCACCGTGACGGTGCCGCCCGTCGCGGCCATGCGGGCCACGACCGGGGTGCCGTCGTCTTGAAGGGCGATGAAGGTGAGCTGCTCGGGCGAACCGTGGACGGCGACGCCGCGCGGCCGGCGGAGCGTGCCGATGTTGAGCGCCGTGGCCGCGCCGCCCTCGGTCGGAACCGAGATGAGCGCGCCCTCTTCGGTGCCGATGCCGGTCATCGCGCGATTGGCGGCCTGGTCGGCGATGTAAAGCCGGTTGTCGTCGGCCGAGAGCGCCATGCCCGTCGGGAACACCAGCGCCACGCCGGTGATCGGGACGGCCGTCGGCGTCATGCCTGCGCCCGCGCCGCGAAACAGCGTCGCCACCCCAGCCGGCGTACGCGCCGTGAAGTACGACGTCGCGCCCGACGCGGTGAGCACCACCGTGAGCGGCGTCGAGAACGACGCGTTGCGGGTCAGCACCGCGGGCGCGCCGGGGATGGCCGAGGCCGGCACGTCGCCGGGTACGTCCGTCGTCACCGGGACGTCGGGGGTCTGGGGCACGTCGGTCGGCGAGCCGCTGTCGGTGCCCGCGTCGACGCCGGTGTCGGGGCGGACGCCGGTGTCCGCGGCGCCGGTGTCGTCGCCAGTGTCGGTGAATCCGACGTCCTGGCCTGCGTCGGTAGGCGTCGCCGGGTTGTCGGAACAACCCGCGATCGCGCCCGCCAGGATCAGCGCGGTCACGCCGCTGAACCTCAGGGTTCCTGTAGTCATCACTTCCTCCGCTCCTCTTCTACTCTGTCGATGGAGAGTCAATGTCTGCCGACGCCGCGGTCAGCGCGTCACGACGATGCGCAGGTCGACCGCCGAACCCACGATCTCGCTGTGGTCGTCGTTGCGCAGCGAGATGGTGAGACGGTGCGGCCCTGCGGTCGTGTCCGCCGGAATGCGCACCACCGGATTGGGCACATGCGTCGCGATCAGGTAGGCGCTGCCGCTCGCGCCATCGAGGTACACATGGAAGTGCCCATTGGGGGGCGTCACGCCCATCTGCCCCGCGAAGTCACGCGACGTGAAGTTCATGAACGCGAGCATCATCGTGAGGTCGGCGCCCGCCATCACCATCACGTTGTCGGCCGGCGACGTGATCGTCACCGAAGGCGCGGTGTTCATCACGGCCATGAAGGGCAGGCGCACCTCGACCGCCGGGGAGAGCGGAGTGTGGTCGTTGTTGCGCAGCGAGACCCGCAGCGTGTGCGCGCCCACCGAGGTGCCGTTGGGGATCACCACCCGCGGCCGCTCGATGTAGTCCGCCACGAGGTAGTCGCTGTTGTCATTGGCGTCGAGGTAGACGTGCACGTGACCGCGGCCCGCCTGGTTGCCCGTGGTGCCGATGAAATTGGTCAGCACGAAGTTGCTGATCGCCAGCGTGAGCTGCGTCGGCGCCCCGATGGGGAGGTTCGCGTTGGCCGCGGGGCTCGACACGGACACCATCGGCGCCGCCGGCGTCGTGGTGCCGGCGTCGGGAACACTTCCAGTGTCCTCGATCGTTCCCCGGTCGGTCGCCACGCCCGTGTCCGCGGCCACTCCTGAATCCGTCGCCACCGGATCGCTGGAGCACCCTGCCAGAAGCCCCAACGCCAGCACACACCCCAGTCCGCCCACCGAAAGTTCTCGAAGCATCACGTCCGCCTTCAAATGGTTCGCGGTGCGTTGGGCCTTCCGCGCCCATCCGCCACCCAACGTTCGACCGTGCGCTCGCCCGGTCTCCGCCCGTCCAACGCCGCTGATGATGCCTATGGATTTCGCGCCGCACGACTAATTCCGGCAAGCGCCGGAGTTACGATCAGGCACCGCGTGCCACCCCGTGCGTGGGCCCGCGACCGCCTAGCCGAAATGGCCATGGAATACGGTGATTCCGGCGACGCGCTCGACGGTCCAGAGCAGGGCCAGCAGGGCCAGCAGGGCGGAGAGACCGCTTCGAATGACGCGATCGTAGTCCCAATGACGCGCCGCAATGATGGCCACGAAGACCATCACCGCGACCGCGACGACGGTGGCGCGGGGTGGTCCGAGGAGGGGCAGCGCGAGGATCGCGAGGACAGAGAGCGCGGCGGCCCACGCGAGCTGAGCGGCGAGCGCGCGGCGCGCGGCGATGGCCTGGAGCAGCGGCAACAGCGCGAGCACGACGGTGAGCTGGCCGAGCTCGACGCCGACGTTGAAGGCCAGCAGCGAGGGGACGGTGGCGCGCGCGGGCAGGCCGAGCTCGCGGAGCACGTCGGCGAAGCCAAGGCCGTGCACGAGGCCGAAGGCGAAGGTGGTGAGCGGGCGCGAGCGCGGGGGCGTCCCCCGACGGCGCAGGTTGCTCACGGCCACGGAGAGAATCGACAGCGCGATGACGGGCTCGACGAGGCGCGCGGGCGCGACGACCCAGCCGAGCGCGGCCGACACCAGCGTGACCGAGTGGGCGACGGTGAAGGAGGTCACCACGGCGAGCACGTGGCGCAGACCGTCGCGGGCGCGCTGCGCGCCGGCGAGGATGAGCAGCGCGACGACGAAGGCGATGTGGTCGTAGCCGGTGAAGATGTGCTCGACGCCGAGGCGCAGGTACTGGGCGAGCTGCGCGCGCACGGGCACGGCGGCGTCGATGGTCCAGCGGCGGCGGTCGGACTGGAAGACGAACTGCGCGGCGGGCCCGAGGCCCTCGACGGTGGCGAGGCCGCGGTGCTGCGGGTCGACGTCGAAGAAGAGCGCGTAGTCGACCGCGAGCGTCTCGACCCGGTGCGCGCAGACGTACGGCACCGTCAGCGCCAGGGCCCAACCGTCGGGGCGCTCGACGATGGCGCCGGTCGCCGCACCCGGGGTGCACGGAATACCTGCATGGGTAAGGTGCAGCCGCGCGCCGAGGTAGCGCCCGCCGTCGGCGACGCGCGCGAGGGCCTCCGGGCGGGTGAGCAGCGCGCCCGAGCGCGCGCCGAGGGCCTCGTTGAGGTCGAGCGCGTCGACGCGCGCGGTCACCGTGACGGCGCGCCCCTCGGCGCAGAGCGCGACGGGCGTGAGGGAGTTCTGGTGCGCGTCGGCGAGCGCGGGCGCGAGCAGCGCAGCGGCGGTGAGGGCGAGGACGGTCGATTGCGCGGGGTGTGGCATTCGGGGTATCGCGCGGCCGATGGCATCGCATCGTGCAACCGCGGGGTCGAGCGCGTCACGGATTCTCGTCGCGGTGCTGCTCGCGGCGGGGTGTCGGCGCAGTGCGCCGGCCGCGGTCGTGGCGGAGGCGCGCGCGCCCGACGCGGGGCGGGTGGCCGAGGTGCGCCGCGTGGTGGCCTTCACGCCCGATATCGCGGAGACGATCCTGGCGCTGGGTGGGCGCGACCGGCTGGTGGGCGTCGCCTCGCTGGAGGCCGCGCGGCCGGAGATCGAGGGCATCGCGCGCGTGGGCACGCAGGTGGCGCCCGACGCGGCGGCGCTGGCCGGGGCGCGGCCCGATCTGGTGCTGGTGGGCGACGGCCCGGTAGGCGCTGCGCTGATCGAGCAGCAGGCGCGCGGGACGGCGATCGAGTCGCTCTCCTTCGAGGGGCGCGACCGCTACGCCGAGACGGTGGCGCGCCTCGCGCAGCGGCTCGGGCGACCCGCCGCGGGACCGGCGCTGCTGGCGCGCATCGACGCCGGGCTCGCGGAGGTGCGACGACGCGCGGGCGGCGGAGCGCGGCCGAAGGTGGTGGCGCTGCTCAACCGCGACCCGATGGTGGTGGCGGGGCCGGGCGGCTACTTCGACGTGCTGCTCGACGCGGCGGGCGCGCGCAACGCGGCGGCGAACACCAACCGCTACCCGATGATCGGACCGGAGATGGTGGTCGCGTGGGCGCCCGACGTGCTGCTCGACCTCACGCCCGGCGCGGGCGTGGGCGTCGAGGCGCTCATCCCAGGGCTGGTCACGCGGCGCATCGTCGCGCTGAGCCCCGACGCGATGCTGCGCCCGGGCCCTCGCGCGCCCGACGCCGCGCGGCGCCTCTACGACGCGCTGCACCCTCGGTAGGGGGTCCGTCGTCCGCGACGATGAACGACCTCGGGCCGAAGCTCCGGCGCACTCCCGCGATCGTGGGCGCGGTCGCGACCGTACCAGAGGAGCGGTCACGGTCTGACCCTGGCGGCGCCCGGCGTCCGGGCGAGGTGCCGTCGACGTCGCGCCCGCCGCTGGACACGCCCGACCGCGGTTCCGCCTCTTCGTCGGGGGTTCAACAACCCTGCGGGAGAGTGCAGAGTCCCCCGATGCGCGCCCGAGCTCTCCTCTTCGCCGTGGTCGTACTCCCGGCCTGCGCCGACGATCCCTCCGAAGCTACCTGGCCCGCCGGAAGCGTCGTCGTCCACGCGCCCTCGACGCACCCCGCCCTGGTCGACGCGCTCGGCGACCTCGTCGGCGACCTCGGCCGTGTCACCGGTGCGACCGTTCTACGCGCGACCGGCACGGGCCCCTCGTCCTGCGTCGCGGGGCAGACCCACGTCATCGTCGCCGCCCCGTCGACCACCGCCCACCGCGACGCCTACTCCATCACGGAGGACCGCTGCGGCGACGGCCACCGCGTGGTGCTGCGGGGCGGCGGGCCGGTGCCGCTGTCCTGGGCGGCGTACGACCTGCTCGACCGACTCGGCGTCCGGTACTTCCACCCCGAGCAGACCTATTACCCGCGCGCGCTGCGCTGGCCCGACGCGCCCCTCCGCGTGCAGGCGACGCCGTCGTTCCAGGAGCGCTCCATCCACGCGCACCGCACGCACCCGATCGAGCTGCGCGCGCCGCTCGACCCGTCGGGCCTCGACATGGCCGCCTACCAGCGCCGCTGGATCGACTGGAACGTCAAGCAGCGCCTCAACGGCCTCGACGGCTGGGACGCCGAGTACGTCGGCGACCGCGCGTGGCGGCGCGGCTTCCCGCGGGGCGGCGGCTTCACGCTGCTGGGCGCGCAGCAGGGCCAGCGGGGTCTCCTCGACCCGGACGACCCGCGGCCCGAGGAGGAGCAGATCCGCGACGGCATCGAGCGCGTGCTCGCCCCGGTGGCGGGCGCGCCCGCGGCCTCGCGCCTCGACTTCCAGTTCAACGCCAGCGAGTTCACCGAGGCCGACGACCAGCTCACCGTGCGGCGGCTGACCTTCATCGCCGACTACGTCTCCACGCGCCACCCCGACGTCGCGCTCTGGACCATCAACCACGGCACCGCCTCGGCCCCGACGGCCCACTACGGCGTGCGCTACTTCGACCTGCCGCAGTTCGCGCCGACCAGCCTCGGCGTGCAGGTGCACACGCTGATGCTCTACGACCTGGAGCGCCCCGCGAACGTCTATGGCAACACCGACTTCAGCGCGCTCCTCGCCTGGGCGCGGCGCGAGGCCCCGCGGCGGCGGATCGTCCACTACCCCGAGGCGAGCTGGTGGCTCACCTTCGACCTGCCGGTGCCGCTCTACCTCGCGCCCGCCACCGTCGAGGCGCGCGCCCATGACGTCGCGCTGCTGCGCCCGCTGCTCTCGGCCTCCCCGGCGGCGGCGAGCGGCGTCTACGGCCACCACCTGTTCTCGTCGGGGCAGGAGTGGGGCTACTGGTACGTCGACTGGTGCTTCGCCCGCATGAGCTGGGACGCCTCGGTCACGCCCGAGAGATGCCGCGCGGACTTCACCTCCGTCTTCGCGCGGGGCGACGAGGTCGCCGCCGTGCTCGCCGAGGTCGAGCGGCGGCAGGTGGCCGACCTGCGCGACCCGGAGCAGGTGCGCTTCCTCGTGGGCAGCGACGACGCCACGGAGACGGCCGACCGCGCGGGGATCGTCTTCCACCCGCTCCCGCCCGGCCCCGCCGAGGTGGTCGGGTGGGACGACGCGCGCGCCGCCTCGCTGGAGTCGCGGTCGCTCGCGCCGCTGCGGGCGATGGCGGCGGACTACGAGCGCTGGGCCGCGCGCCTGGACGCGCTGCTCCCGATGCAGGACGAGCGGCAGGCGCCGTGGCTGCGGGAGGTGCGCGACGGCCTGCGGATCTTTGGGCAGCGAGCCGGTCACGCGGTCGCCGTCTACGAGACGGCCCTCGCGGTGCGCAGCGCGGCGCTGTCCGGAAACGCGGCGGGGCTGGAGGCGGCCCGAATGGGACTCGCGCGCGCGACGGCGATCACCGAGCAGGCGCGAGCCGTCGTGGCCGCTCGGGAGATGGACTACCGCTACCCCGCGGCGCTCTCCACGGCGGGCGACGAGGTGGGCGCGCCGGGCGCCGTGCCCAACGGCACCGTGTACCCCTATCGGGTGCTCTCGCGAGTGCACCGGCTGTTCTACTGGTCTCGCCCCGACGGGCAGCTGCGCGCGCTGATCGACCAGGGCGTCGACCCGGTGCGCGTCGAGCGGAGGATGATCGTCGCGGGCGCACCCTTCGCCCCCACGCTGTTCGTCCGCAACCCCACGAACCTCAGCGTCGACTGGGGCGACGGGCGGACGGAGGCGGCCCTCGCGCCACACACCTACGGGGCGCAGGGGCTCTTCGACTGGCGCGTGCGGGCGACGCACGACGGGGGCGCGCTCGACTGGCGCGACCAGGTGGCGGTGGTGGCGCGGCGGTGGCTGTTCCGCAAGGGGAGCCTGCGCATCACGCAGCCGGCGGGCGCCTCGCTCCTCAACGGGACGCTGCCCGGCTTCGAGGTCGGCCACGGCGCCGACGCGGCGGGGGACTTCCAGGCGCTCGGACGGCTCGACGCGGGCGCGGTGGTCAGCGCGCGAGGGAGCCTCGTCCGTCGCGCCCGGTCGGGCACGGCCAGCGGCCCGCAGGACCTCGACCTCGACGTCCGCGGGGTCGGCGCGCTCACGGTCTACGGCGCGCGCATCACGGTCGACGCAGCCGGCGAGCGCCCCTCGCTGACCGTCACCGGCGAGCTCGCCACGCCGCGGGTCGTGGCGCTGCTGGTGAGCGTCGGCGGCTTCGACGAGCAGGGCGCGCGGAGGCTGGTGGCCTCGATCCTCGGGTTCACGCCGGCGACGCTGCCCGAGCGGGTGCCCTTCCGCATCGAGGCGCCGGGCGAGGACTCGCCCTGATCCCGAGGGGCCGCATCGTCCTCGTCGAGCACGGTCAGCCCGACCGCGGAGACCCGCCGCGACGGTGACGATTCGAGTGACGACCCGCGAGCTCCGCGAGGGGCTCCGCCAGCAAGCTCGCGGCGCCGAGGCTCAGGATCAGCAGGATTTCAGGGAGCCCCGCTCCGAACACGCCCTCACCTCTGCGGCGATCGCGGGGCAGCTCCGTTCGAAGGGCTCCTGCAGAGCCATGCAGCGACTCTGGCGGAGCGCGGGTCGATGGGGCCGATGTTGACTCACGTCGCGCGGGCGCGTGACATCCCCCCGGTCGTGACCACGCCAAGCTCTTCGCTCCTCTCGTGGATCCTCACCGGCCGATGGAATCCCTCCGAGCGACCGCCGCCGCCGCGGGTCGAGCCCGTCGACGGGGGCTTCTTCCGGCTGACGCTGGCGCCGCTGCTGCTCATGGTCCTGACGCCCTTCCTCGCGGAGGTCCTGTGGGTGGTCGTCTATCACCACGGGGGATCGGCGCGCGATTTCATCCGGGACTTCGACGCGACGACCTTCGCGCGAGAGTTTCCGCGCCCCTCGCTGACGGCGCTGCGCACGGTGCTGGCGTGGGCGCTCTTCCAGGCGGTGTTGCTCTGGACCCTCCCGGGCGCCCGCTTCCTGGGCCCGGTGACGCCGAAGGGCAACCAGCCGGTGTACCGACGCAACGGCGTGCTGGCGTGGGCGGTGTCGCACGGCGCGGTGCTGCTGGGCGTGTACACCGGGGCGCTCGACCCGGTGGCGTTCTGGCGCGACTACGGCTCGATGCTGGTGGTGCTCAACGTGGGGGCGCTGCTGCTCTGCGCGCTGCTGTACTGGAAGGGCCGACGCTGGCCCTCGACCAGCGACGCCCGCTACTCCGGGCACCTGCCGTTCGACTTCTTCCAGGGCGTCGAGCTGCACCCGACGTTGTTCGGTGCGGACGTGAAGCAGCTCATCAACTGCCGCATCTCGATGATGGGATGGAGCGTCTCGGTGGTGCTCTTCGCCTGCGCGCAGTGGCGGCTCACCGGGCGCGTCACCTGGGCGATGCTGGCGTGCGTCGCGGTGACCGTCGTGTACCTGCTGAAGTTCTTCGTCTGGGAGACCGGGTACTTCCGGTCACTGGACATCATGCATGACCACTTCGGCTACTACATCTGCTGGGGCGTGCTGTGCTGGGTCCCGTCGGTGTACTGCCTCCCGGGGATGTACATCGCGCAGCGCCGAGGGGACCTGCACCCGGTCGTGGCGGTGGCCGTCGTGGCGCTGGGGCTGCTCTCCATCGCGGTGAACTACGCGGCCGACGAGCAGCGGCAGCGCGTGCGCGACACCGAGGGGAAGACGACCATCTGGGGGCGCAGGCCGCAGCTGATCCACGCGCGCTACCGCGGGCCCGACGGGGAGGAGCGGACGAACCTGCTACTGGCCTCGGGGTACTGGGGCATCGCGCGGCACTTCCACTACGTGCCGGAGATCATGCTGGCGCTGGCGTGGACGCTCCCGGCGGGCGTCGAGCATGCGCTTCCATATTTCTATGTGTGCTTCCTGACGATCCTGCTGGTCGACCGGGCGCGCCGCGACGACGGGCGATGCCGGAGGAAGTATGGCGAGGACTGGGAGGAGTACTGTCGGAGGGTACGGTGGAAGATCCTGCCAGGGGTCTATTGAGGGGAGAGCAGGGCGCTCGATGCCGAACGCCCGGCCACAGCGGTCGGCGCGGTCTCCGCGGGCGACCGTGATCGCGACCTGGTCGCACTCCGTGAAGCGCTCGACGCCGAGCAGGCGGGGGTCGTTCCGGGGGCCGAGACTACGCGAACGAGGACAGGACCCGGCGCTCTGTGTCGCCACGACCCCGTCACTAGAGCCAGCGAGGCGTCGGCCGCTCACTCCCCTTCGGAGAGCCACGCGAGCGCCTCGCTCCAGCCGCTCCCGCCGCGGCCCGCAGCGTAGGTGTGGCCCACCGCGCCCAGGTCGACGAAGCGCACCGGGAAGCCCTCTGCGCGCAGGCTCTCGGCGGTTGCGGCCAGCGTGGCGCGGGTGATGTCGCGCCGACCCGCGGCGAGGACGAGCCGGCGCACCCCGGCCGCCTCCAGCTGCGCCCGTCGCAGGTGGAGGAAGGCCCCGATGAAGGCCGCCCCTCGCCACCGGCCCGGCGACGCGCGCACCTGCCGCCACGCCTCGTAGGCGCCCTGCGAGAACCCGATGAGCACGCCCGGCGTCGCGCGGTCGACGCCTCCCGGCGAGCGCCTCGCCGCGGCGGCCACGACCCTCTCCACGGCCCCCAGGCGATCGCGCAGAGGGCCCTCCCATGTCGCGCCACCGCCGCACGCCCGCGGGGCGCTCGGACAGAGGAGCCACGCGCGGTCCGCCACCACCCGACGGAAGTAGCGGCACCCGGCCTCGGGACCGCCGCACAGCCCGTGGAGGTAGACGGCGATGGGACGCGCGGCCGACAGGTCGTCGGGGCGCACGACGAAGGCGGGCGTGGTCGATGTCGGGACGGGCTCGAGCGCTCGTTGGCTCTGAGCGGCCGTGGTCGACGCGAGCGCGACGCACGCGAGCGCGCACGCGCACCGGGGGGTGCTTCGCATGGTGTCGGACCTCCGTGAGCGATCCCGCGCGCAGCCCCATCGCGAGCGCGCTGGCTGGATCAACCCCTACGTCGCGTCCGCCACCCGAAGTGTGACGTCGCGACGCCCACGGGCGCCCTGTCGCTACATCGATCCGTCGTATCGGTCGAAGCCGCCGTCCTGCGGGTACGCCGGGGCCCGATGCCGCCGCGACACGCCTGCGTCCGTCGCGGTCGACCCGAGCGTCGCCGACGGCGATGGCGGGGCGAGCGGCGCCGGGACCGGCACCTCGCGCTCCAGCCCGTCGCGGGCCGACTGTCGAGCGCGACGCACCCGCTCGGCCTCGTCGCCCGCCGGGTCCAGGGCCCGCGCGGCGTCGAGCGCGTCGAGGCAGCGCCGCCACTGCGCCGCATCGCACGCCCGCAGCGCCTCCGCCCGACGCGCTCGCCCCCGCGCGACGGCGACGGTGACCTCGGGGCCCTCGATCAGCCGCGGCGCCGGGCGTGGCGCGTCGCCGGGCGAGCGGGCGCTCCGGGCCACGAGGTACACCACCAGCGCGGCGAGGCCCGCGGCGACGAGCTGCGCCCACCGCGCGCGGAGCAGCCGGCGCATCCGGCTCACTCGCTGGCGCACCTGCGGCGGAGGCAGTCGCTCCTCGTCGGCGATGGCCTCCAGCTTCTCGCCCTCTCCCTCGCGCAGCAGCCACTCGAAGGTGCGATGCGCGTCCGCGCCCGGCGGGAGTTCTCCGACGGCCCAGCGCAGCAGGTCGCGCTCGGCGTCCGGCGACGGCGGGGTGGCCTGCTCGGGGACCTCCCCGACATCCTCGCGCCGCGCCCGGCGGTGGTAGTCGGCGACCTTGTGGCGGGCGACGCCCCAGATCCAGCGGCGCAGGCTGGGCGGGTCGCGGGGACGGTCGGCCGCGGCGACGGCCTCGGCGAGCGCCGCCTGCACCACGTCATCGGCCTCTCCCGGAGGAACCCTCCGACGCACCATCGCGAGGAGCGCGGCGCGGAAGCTGGCGGAGGTCCAGTCGTCATCCATCGTGGGGGCCATCGGACGGTACATCGCGCGAGCCCCACGGAGTGTGACCGGGCGCGACGGAGCGCCGCTATCGGCCGCAGCGGAAGGCGCGCGCCCGCAGCGTCGTGTAGCCGCTCGACTGGGGCGCGTACGGGATCAGCACGACGTGCGTGGCGGTGCGAGCGGCCGCCGCGGCGCGCAGGCCGTTCCAGGCGACCTGGCGGTTGCGCAGGGCGGAGTCGACCGCGGTCACCTCGCCGATGGGCTGACAGCGAGCCGTCGACACGGCGTCCGAGAACCGCACCGCGCGAGCGGCGGGGGTGAGCGGCGCCGCGCAGCCGGCGATCGCAAGCGAGGCCACGGCCAGCAGGGCTCCGAAGCGCGACCGATCCGATGCGTTGGGCTTCATCAACCAGAGCTATCGGACGGATGGCGTCGCACCATGAGTCCTGCGTCTCCGCGCGCCGTCGATCACCACCTGCGCCGACAAGGGAGGTCGCGTGGGCCGGAGCACGAATCCGCCGTCAGCTCCCTCCGGTCCTCGCGCCGGGGCCCGCGTACGCCGCCGCCCAGGTCGCCCGGTAGGCGGCCTCCTCGCGGGTCCACCGGGCGTCGTCCCAGCCGAGCGCCGGCTGCGCCACGGCGCGGATCTCCCCCATCAGGTCGGTGCCGCCGCGGGGCAGCAGCAGGCCCAGCCGCACGCGCCGCAACAGCAGGTCGGAGAGCGTGACCACCCCCTCCGCCGCGGCGGCGTAGCGAAGCTCGCTCCAGAGCGCGATCGAGCCCGCGATGGGCCGGGCGAGAGCGCCGTCGCCCAGCACCTCGCCCACCTCCGCTCCGTGGCGCCCGAGCAGGCGGATGCGGGCCGCCGCGTCGAGCCCATCGGGCCATCGCACCTCCGCTGGCGCCTCGTCGAAGATGCGACCGCGAGGACCGAGGCCACCGAGGTCGCCCTCCACGGCGGCCAGCGCCTCGCGCGCCATCACCGCGAAGGTCGTGAGCTTGCCGCCGGTGATCGTGAGCAGTCCGTCCTCTCGCCAGATCGCATGCTCGCGGGACTCCTTGGAGGGGTCGGACTTGCCGGTGTCGATCACCGGGCGCACGCCCGACCAGGTGGAGATCACGTCCTCGGGGCCCAGGGCCAGCGAGGGGAAGGCCTTCGCCAGCACCTCCAGGAGGTAGGCCGTCTCGTCCTCGCTGATGGCGGGCTCGGCGTCGAGGGCGCCGTGGTCGATGTCGGTGGTCCCGACGATGGTGACGCCCTCCCATGGGATCGCGAACACGGCCCGCTGGTCGCGCGGGTGCAGCAGGCTCACGGCCTCCGGCAGCGGCAGCCGGTCGGCCGCGAAGGTGAGGTGGCTGCCGCGGATCCGACGCAGTCGCCCGGCCTGGCCGAGCTGGGCGCGCAGCTCGTCGGCCCAGGCCCCGGTCGCGCTGATGACCACCTTCGCCTCGAGCTCGATCGAGCGCGAGGCGCCCGGCGCGGTGTCGCGCAGCACGGCCCCGCGCACCCGGCCGTCCCGAGTGCGAAGCAGCGCGTCGGCGCGCACGTAGCTGAGGGCCGTCGCGCCGCGTCGCACCGCCTCGCGCAGCACCCGCAGCACCAGGCGCGCGTCGTCGGTCTGCGCGTCGTAGTAGTGGTATCCGCCCAGCACGGCCGAGCCTCGCAGCGACGGGATGCGCTCGACGATCGCCTCGGTGTCCTGCCCGCGGTGCGCCCACTTGCCGGCGAGGGCGTCGTACATGGCGAGGCCCACGCCGTACATCCACTGGGGCATCTCGTCGCCGGGGAAGGCGGCGAGCGAGAAGCCCAGTCGGTCGACGAGGCCGGGCGCCTCCTCCATCAGCCGCTCGCGCTCCCGCACCGACTTCCGCGTCACCAGGAACTGCCCCTGCCGCAGGTAGCGAAGCCCCCCGTGCACGAGCTTGGTCGAGCGGCTGGAGGTGCCCGAGGCGAAGTCCTGCGCCTCCACGAGCAGCACCCGCTTGCCGTAGCGGGCCGCCTCGGCGGCGATGCCTGCGCCGGTGATCCCGCCGCCGATGACGAGCAGGTCCCAGGGCTCGGCCCCGAGGCTGCTCCAGAGGTCATCACGATATCCGCTGGTCCACATGAGGTTTCAGGTTCTTTCAGGAGTTCCTCGGCCGACATCCGTGCGCCGCTCGCGATCCTTCGCGGGCATGGCCTCAGGGGAGCGGGAGCATCGCGGGCGGCGAGATCGGCGCTCCATCCGCGCCGAGGCGGACCGCCATGAGGCGCCAGCTCTGGCCCTCTCGAACGCTCCAGACGGCGAGCGCCTCGCTCTCGTCGAGGCCACGCCCGATGCCCACGCTGCCCCAGCGAGAGAGCAGCGCCGGAGGACCGATGCGCCGCGCGATCCCTCGTCGCGCTCCGTCGGCGTCGAGCGCCTGCACGTGCAGCGCGGCGGGCTCGTCGCCCTCCTCGTCGACGCCCGCCCAGGCGGAGAGGCAGTCCGAGGCCGAGCACGCGAGCTCCGCCACGGTGCCACTCCTGCGCGGCCCAAGCGCCACCGGACCGACCACGGGACGGCGCCCTTCCAGGCGTGCGAGGCGAGGGTCGTGGCGAAGGGTCAGGCCCGAGTCGCCGCCCCAGCTCAGCCACGCCGTGGAGGCGCGTGCCGCGACGTGCACGGGGCCGAGCTCGCCGAGCGCCGCCGCGAAGCGCTGCGTCTCGAGGAGGGCGCCGCCCCGGTCGATCCAGTGGAGCTGGATCGCGCTGCGGTCGCGGTCGAAGTCGTAGGCCGTCTGCGGCACGAGCCAGGCGTCGCCGGTCCACGCGAGCGTGCCGCTGGTGCCCCACGAATCGCCGTGGACGTGCGTGACGGGACCGCGAGGGCGGCCGTCGGGATGCAGCCGAGCGAGGGCGACGCCACGGTGCGCCTCGGAGACGGACATCCACCCGATGCCCCACCCCTGACCGTCGCTGGCGACGTTCGCGTTGAAGCCGATCTCCTCGGCCCCCACGGCGGGCCTCGCCGGGCTCGTGATCGCGGCGTTCGCGTCGACGACCGCGATCCATGGGCGCGGCCCGCGGTCGTCGTTGGACCAGGCGCTCCACACCAGGGCGACCCGCGCGCCGTCGCGGGCGAGCGAGGGCTGACGCGCGAAAGCCTCCGCGGGAGACACGGTTCGTACCTCGCCGCGGAGCCCTCCGCCCCGATCGAGCGCCGCGACCTGCACCACCGGCGGAGCGCCAGGACGCCAGCGCGTCCACGCGATCAGCCAACCGCTCCCGGTCGCCACCACGGTCGGCTCGACCAGCGCGGGATCGTTCTCGGACGGCGACGTCGTCCACGGTCGCAGCGACTCCGCCATCGGCTCCGAGGCTCGTGTCCTCGCGGCCGGTCGAGAGAGCGCCACCATCGCCGTGACGGCCGCGGCCACGCCGAGGGTCCCGCGGGTCCACCGCCGCCATCCGCGTCGACGGATGAGCTCCACGACCAGGCCCGCGATGCTGTCAGGACGTCTCATGCGCCGAGGCTACTCCCAGATCGGGGCGCCGCGGCTCACGGGCTCGTCTCGACGGTCGGGCGCGCCACCACCACCACGTTGCCGTCCGGGTCTTCGTAGTACGCGGCGGTGTCGCCCCAGGGCCTCGGAGCGAGCGGCGAGCGGCACGGCGCGTCGGCCGCGGCGAGGCGAGCGACCGCCGCGTCGAGGTCGTCGACGGTGAGGTAGAGCTCGGTCGCCGTGGTGTGCCCGGCGAGCCTCGGCGTCGCGGGAGCGTCGGTGTTCTTCGTGAACGAGTCGCGCTGGTAGAGGCCCAGGCGCATGCCCTCGGGGAGCGCGAACTCGACGTACACGGGGACCTCGACGGCGACGGTCCAGCCGAAGACGCCGACGTAGAAGCGGGTCGCGCGCGACAGCTCGTGGACGGCCAGGATCACCAGGGAGAGTCGGGCGTTCGAGGTCATGGGGAGCGAGGGCTTTCTT
>CBIHPK010000122.1:0-25714 GCA_966211675.1 uncultured Myxococcaceae bacterium | reverse complement strand
GGCGCTTCGCAGGAGTCCGGCGGCGGCGGCGGCGGGGCGGGCGGCGGTTACGTGGTGCTGTATGCGGCCGACCGGCTGGTGCTCGGCGCGACCGGGCGCGTCGTGGCCAACGGCGCGGGCGGCGGCGGCGGCAGCCGGGACAACGGCGGCAACTCCACCTCCGCGGTCGGCGGCTCGGGCGCGGGCGGCGGGGTGCTCCTCGAGGGCCGGGTCGTCGAGGTGCAGGGCACCCTCGGCACGCGCGTGTCGGCGCGCGGCGGCAACGCCTCCGTGCTCAACGGCGGGACCATCAAGGTCTTCTACGGCACCTGGACCGGCGAGCGCCCCGGCGTCACGACCGCGGGCCGGGTGTACGACGCGGGGGCGAGCTCGTTCCGCTGAGCACGGCCCGACACGGCGGCTTGACACTCCCCATCGAGCCCCCGCCTCATCAGCCTCCATGGAACCCACCGCCGAGGCCGTCGTCACGCCGCCGCGCAGCCCCTACCTCGAAGGGCCCTACGCCCCCATCGAGCGCGAGATCACGGCGACGGACCTGCCCGTGATCGGGGCGCTCCCTCGCGACCTCGCGGGGATGTACGTGCGCAACGGCAGCAACCCGAAGTACGCCCCGAAGGGCCGCTACCACTGGTTCGATGGCGACGGGATGGTCCATGGCATCCACTTCGAGGACGGCCGCGCCACGTACCGCAACCGATATGTGCAGACGGCGGCGCTCCGTGAAGAGACCGCCGCGGGCCACGCGCTCTCCACCGGCATCATGGAGCCGCCGGACTTCCGCCGACGCGGCGGTCCCTTCAAGGACACTGGCAACACCGACCTGGTCTTCCACGCGGGGCGCTTCATGGCCCTCTGGTGGCTGGGCGGCGCGTGTCACCGGCTCTCGCTCCCGGCCCTGGAGACGCTCGGCGTCGTGGACTTCGGATCTCCCTTGAAGAAGGGCCTCTCGGCGCACCCCAAGGTCGACCCCGTCACCGGCGAGATGATGTTCTTCGACTACGCCCTCACGCCCCCGTACCTCACCTATGGGGTGATCTCCGCCGACGGCCGGCTGGCGCACCAGGTCCCCATCGAGCTGCCGGGCGCTCGGCTGCAGCACGACATCGCCATCACTTCACGGCACACCATCCTCATGGACCTTCCCCTCATGTGGGACCCGGCGCTCCTGGCGAGAGGGAAGACGCGGGTGCGGTTCTATCCCGACATGCCCTCGCGCTTCGGCCTGATTCCCCGGCATGGCGGGTCGACGGAGGTCCGTTGGTTCGAGGCCAGCGCTTGTTACATGTATCACACCATCAACGCCTGGGAGGAGGGCGACGAGGTGGTGCTCCTCGGGTGTCGCATCGAGAACCCGCTCCCCGAGGCGATGGACCCCTCCCGGATGGTGCCGCGGCTCGACGCGCTCGCGCTGGAGCCATACCTGCACGAGTGGCGCTTCAACCTGGTCACCGGCGCCGTGAGGGAGCGCCGACTCGACGACGTGATGACCGAGTTCCCTCGGATGAACAACGAGCTCCTCGGGAGCGCCTCCCGCTATAGCTACAACCCCCGCATCGCCCAGGAGTCCACGCTCCTCTATGACGGAGTGATCAAGTACGACACCGTCGCCGGGACCTCCATCGCACACGGTTATGGCCACGGGCGCTACGGCGGCGAGGTGGCCTTCGCGCCGCGCCTAGGCTCCACCGCCGAGGACGACGGATACCTGGTGACCTTCGTCCACGACCGGGTGAGCGGGCGGGGCGAGGTGCTGGTGCTCGACGCGCGCGACGTGGGCGGAGAGCCCGTGGCGAGGGTGCTGCTACCGCAGCAGGTCCCTATCGGATATCACTCGTGGTGGGTTCCGGCGGCGCAGGTGGCGGACGCGCGGTGAGGTGATCGATGTCGAAGCGGGACGCGGGCGATGCCCCTGGGATGGTGCTCCATGGCGTCGGAGCGGGCGAGCCGACGCTGGTCTTCCTTCACGGCCTCGGCAGCGATGGCGAAGGCTCGTTCAAGCCGCAGATCGAGCGCTACTCGACCTCGCACCGGGTGCTCACCGTCGACCTCCCCGGCCACGGAGCGAGCCCCGAGCGGCCGCTCGTCGGGGGCCTCCGGCCACTGGCCTCCTCCGTGGCGCGCGCCGTCGCCTCGCAGGCCAGCGGGCCGACGGTGCTCGTGGGTCACAGCCTCGGCGGCATCCTCGCGCTGGCGATGGCCTCCGAGCTGCCCGGGGTGCTCGCGGTGGCGCTGCTCGACGTGCCGATCCTGATGCCCCCGGAGGTGGTGGCGGGCATGCGCTCGCTGCGCGCCGCGCTCGACGGGGAGCACGCCGACGCCGCCCTCGAAGGCTTCGCCGCGCAGAGCCTGCTCTCGCCGTCCTCGCCCTCGTGGCTGCGCGAGGAGGTCACCGCGGGCCTCCGGCGCACCCCGCGCGCCACCGTCGCCGCGCTGATGGAGGCGATGGCCGAGCTGGACGCCGAGCCGCTGCTCACGGCGCTCAAGGTGCCGGGGGTCTTCGTGCACGCGGGAGCGCCCGTCGACCTCGGGCGCCTCGCGAGGCTGGCTCCGGGGCTGCGGGTGGTGTCCGTCCCCGACTGCGGCCACTACGTCCAGAGGGAGCGACCCGAGCGGGTCCACGCGGAGCTCGACGCGCTCCTCGACTCGCTCTCCTGAGCGTCACACCCCGGCGGCGATGAGCGAGACCACCGTCTCGCCGCGCACGTCGAGGCCCAGGTGGTCGCCCTTCCACGCGAAGCGCACCAGATCCCCGGCGGGCTCCTCGAGGTCGGCCAGGTCGGCGCGGAGTCGGAAGCCGGCGCGGCGCATCCGCTCGACCCACATCGACCCGCGCTCGTGGCGCTCGGAGCGCTCGTGCTCGGGCGAGGCGAGGATGTCGTCGATCTCGCGGGCGAAGAAGAGCACCTTGATGGCGTCGCGCTCCTCCGGCGAGGCGTCGATGCGGTCGACGACCTCGAAGACCAGCCCGAAGTGGCGCCACGCGTTGCGGAAGCGCGCCGCGAGGCTCGCGTCGTGGTGGTCCGAGTCGGGCTCCGCCAGGACGAAGAGCGAGGGCTCCAGCGCCCGGATGCGCCGCAGCACGGCGTCCTTCGGGTCGAGCTCGCCGCTGCCGTGGGCCACGTGGTGGAGCGCGAAGCTCTCGCAGACGATGCCGCCGCGGGCGAGGCGGGCGACCTCCTCCCACTGCGCGGGCGAGAGGTCCTCGATGCAGCCGGAGACGCCGTGGAAGGAGACGTCGAGGCCGAGCGAGGAGCCCGCTCCGAGGACGGCGGCCTCCGCGCCCCGCAGGCTCTCCACCGAGGGCTCGATGCCCACGACCAGCAGGGGGCCCACGGAGGCGCCGGAGGCCGCGAGCAGGCGAAGCAGGGCGACCTCCTGGCGGCCCGTCCCGATGCCCACGTCCACCAGCACCGGGCGCTCGTACTGGAGCACCTCGCCCAGCAGCAGCTGGTTGACCATCTCGCCGGCCTTGCGCACCAGCGGCAGCCGCTCGGCCATCAGGTTGAACAGGTTGATCTGGCGAAACGCGAAGCGCGCCAGGTAGAGGTTGCCCGCGTGGTCGAGCGGCTCGTCGAGGCGCCGCCAGAAGGCCTTGAGGAAGAGGAAGCGCTTGAGGTCCTCGGGCGAGCGCTTGACGTCGATGGGGCTCAGCGCGCGCAGCGCCTCCCGGGCGCCCGCCTCGTCGCCCGCGTCGATGAGGCGCGCGGCCTCCTCCATGGTCTTCTCGAAGTCCGTGCGGCGGCGCGGGGCGGGCGCGCGGTCACCGCCGGAGAGCGGATACAAGCGTCGGGGGCTCAGCGGCTTCGGCTGCATGCGGGGCTCCTTCGGTGCGTTCGTGGATGCGCGGCAGGCACACGGTGAAGCAGCTCCCGTGTCCGACGCTGGTCTCGACCTCGATGCGCCCGCCGTGGGCGTCGACCATGGCCTTCGCGATCGAGAGGCCGAGGCCGGTGCCGCTGCGGGTGCCCTCGCGCGCCTGCCAGTAGCGGTCGAAGAGGTGGGGGACGTCCTGCGGGGAGATCCCCGGGCCGGTGTCGGAGATCGCGATGCACACCTCGTCCTCGGCGCCGCGCGCGGTCACGGTGACGTGGCCGCCCGAGGGGGTGAACTTCACCGCGTTGCCGAGGAGGTTCGCCAGCGCCTGGAAGATCCGGTCGCGGTCGAGCGAGGCCGTGAGCCCCTCGTCGGCGGACCACTCCAGGTGCACCGAGCGGCCCGCGGCGATGGGGTCGAAGGACTGCACCAGCTCCTGGATCAGCGGCCCGATGGGCTCCGAGGCGCGCACCAGCTTGAGCCGGCCGGCCTCGAGCCGGGCCAGGTCGAGCAGGTCGTTGATGAGCCGCTGCATGCGACGGCTCGACGAGCGGATGGTGCTCACCAGCCGAGTCGCGCGCGGCTCCGAGAGGCCCCCGGCGGCGGCGGCCTCGAGGGTCTGCGCCGCCATGTCGATCGCCTGCAGCGGGCTCCTCAGGTCGTGCGACACCGCGCTCAGGAACTCGTCACGCAGCTGCACGGCCTTCACGGTGCGCTGGTAGAGGATGCTGTTCTCCAGGGCCATCGCGGCGCGAGAGCAGATCTCCTGGGCGAAGAGCAGGTCGTCCGGGCCGTAGGTGTGGGCGGGGTCCGACGACACGAGAGTGAGCGCCCCGAGGACGTTGCCTCGCACCACCATCGGCACGGCCATGTACGAGTGGCTGCCCATCGCGCGCAGCAGCTGCTCGTGCCGAGGGCTGCGGCTGGTGTCGCGGTAGTGCGCGTCGGTGACCTGCGGGATCAGCAGCGGCTCGCGGGTGCGCAGGACGTGCGAGGGGACGCCTCGGCTCGCCTCGCCGGGGACGAAGTCGCGCTCGAGCTCCGCGGCGAAGGGGGCGCGGCTGGTGTCGCGGTGCCGCACGATGCGACGGATGCGGTCGCTCGCGTCGAGGGCGTCGACGATGGTCCAGTCGGCCAGGGTGCGAAGGACGATGCGGGCGATCTCGGCGAGGGTGTCGTCGTAGCGGATCGAGCGGGAGAGCGCCTTGCTCGCCTCGGCGAGCATCACCGCGCGCTCCTCGAAGAGCTGCCGGCGGCGCAGGCCCGCCCCCTCGACGGGGTAGGCGTCGGCGATGGCCGCGTCCCGCTCCGCCGCGAGCATCTCCGTGTCCATCGACGGCCGGGGCTCCTCGTCCTCGGCGGCGTCGGCCGGCGCCCGGGCGCGGAGCACCGCGAGGATCTCGGCCTCGAAGAAGCGCCAGAGGCGGTCGGTGTGGGCGTGCGGCCCGTCGGCGGCGAGCGCGGCGACGAGGTGGTCTCGCAGCGAGGCGAACTCCGCGATCGCCTCGTCGCGAGAGTAGACGGCGAGGTTGATCTTCGCGGCGAACCGGCCGCCCGAGGGCGGTCCTCCCCCGAGCCAGGCGGAGAGGGCCTCCGGCAGCTCGCGGATCACCTCGCTCAGCGCGAGCTTGTAGTCGCCGCTCCCCTGGGCGGCCTGCTTCGACGCCCACCATTGTTCGGTGAGGCGCCGGATCGGGCATCCCTGCAATGGGGGCCACCCAGCCATCCCTACTACCGTAGCCAGACGGCCGCGGACGGGCAACGCTGCGGTCTCGGCCCCGACCATTCGGCGGCGACATCGGCTCACTCGCGCCTACCCCTGCGCCGCTGGGGATGAACCCTCGCGCGCTGCGACGCGAAGGGGTCGCATGATACAAGCCGCGCGGAACAAGGATGGACCCTCGAACCACACCCACACTCACCGGCTGGGGGCGACTCCCGGCGCCCGGCACGGAGAAGCTCTCGGAGGACCTCGGGCGCATCACCCTCGGCGCGACGCTCACCCGCGGCCTCGGTCGCTCCTACGGCGACTCCTCGCTCCCCGCGAGGAGGGACGACCTCGTCGCGGGCTCTCGCATGGCCGACCGCATCCTCGGCTTCGACCCCGCGACGGGCGTGCTGCGCGCGGAGGCGGGCTTCTCGCTGGTGGAGCTCAACCGGCTCTTCATGCCGCGAGGGTGGTTCTCTCCGGTCACGCCGGGCACCAAGTTCGTGACCCTCGGGGGCATGGTCGCCTCGGACGTCCACGGCAAGAACCACCACGTCGAGGGCTGCTTCGGCGCGCACGTCCGCTCGCTGCGCATGCGCCTCGCGGACGACTCCATCGTCGACTGCGGACCCGAGCAGGAGCCCGAGCTCTTCGACGCCACCGTCGGAGGCATGGGGCTCACCGGGCACATCCTCGAGGTGGAGTTCGTGCTCTCTCGCATCCCGACCCGCTGGATCCACATGGAGAGCGAGCGGGTGCCCTCCATCGACGAGTTCCTCTCGGCGCTCGGCCGCGCGGCGCCCGCGTTCCCGATGACCATGGGCTGGATCGACTGCCTGCACCGCGGTCGCTCCATGGGCCGAGGGATCCTGATGGCCGGGCGCTGGGCCGAGGCCTCCGAGGCCGGTGAGCTCGCGCCCCGCGACGGGAGCCCGCTCACCATGCCCGTGGACCTCCCGAACCTCGCGATCAACCCCCTCACGGTCGCGGCCTTCAACTCGCTCTACTACTGGAAGCACCTGCGCCGCCGCGCGACGACGCTGGTCGCCCCGGACCCCTTCTTCTATCCCCTCGACGCGATCCTCCAGTGGAACCGGGTCTACGGTCCGCGCGGCTTCACCCAGTACCAGTGCGTGATCCCGCGCCAGGCGGGCGCGCCTGCGGTGCGGGAGTTCATGGACCTGCTCACGAAGCTCGGCGGCGCCTCGCCGCTCTGCGTGATCAAGGACTGCGGCCCCGAGGGCCGGGGAATGCTCTCCTTCCCGATGGAGGGGACCTCCATCGCCGTGGACATGGCCGTGTCGCCGCAGATCCAGGGCATCGTCGACCGGCTCAACGAGTTCGTGATCGCCGCGGGAGGCCGGATCTACCTCACCAAGGACCGCTTCACCCGCCCGGAGCACTACCGCGCGATGGAGCCTCGGCTGGAGCGCTTCCTCGCGGCGAGGGAGAAATACGATCCGCACCGGCGCCTGCGGAGCGCGCAGTCGGTGCGGCTGCTGGGAGACGTGGCGTGAAGGCGGTGATCATCGGCGGCACCACCGGCATGGGGCGAGCGATCGCGCGGCGACTCGCGGAGCGCGGCGACTCGGTCTTCCTGCTCGGCAGGGAGGTCGACGACCTCGCGCGCAGCGCCGCGGACCTCACCGCGCGGCACCCGAAGGCGGAGCCCGTCGGTCACGCGCTCTGCGACCTGGAGGCCCCCGACGGGTTCGCCGCCGCGCTCGACGCCGCGGACGCCGCGCTGGGGGACTTCGACGCGGTCATCGTGACCGCCGGGCTCTTCGCCTCGCAGGACGCGCTGGAGGCCGACGTGGAGCTCACCCGCCGCCTGGTGACGGTGAACTACGCCAACACGGTGGTCTTCTGCGAGCACGCCCGGAAGCGCCTGATCGCTCGCGGCGGCGGCCGGCTCACGGTGTTCTCGTCGGTGGCCGGCGACCGGGGGAGGAAGCCCGTGGCGATCTACGGGTCGAGCAAGGCGGGGCTCTCGGTCTACCTCGAAGCGCTGGACCACAGGTTCCATGCGAAGGGGCTCTCGGTGCTCTGCGTGAAGCCGGGCTTCGTGAAGACGGGGATGACCGCGGGGCTCAAGCCACCGCCCTTCGCGGGCGACCCCGAGCAGGTCGCGCGAGACGTCGTGCGCGCGATGGATCGACGCCGCCCGATGCTCTACACGCCGGGGATGTGGGCGCTGGTGATGCTGGTGATCCGCTGGCTGCCGCGCTTCGTGATGCGCAAGATCAACTTCTGACCGCCGCGACGGGGCGTTGTCCCCGTCGACGGAGTCGGGCTACGTCTGCGCGTCATGATCACCCTCTACGGCTCGGCGGGCTCTCCCTTCGTCTCCCGCGTCCGGATGATGGCCTACGCGAAGCAGCTCTCCGTGGAGCTCAGCCCCGCCTCGCTCGGGACGCCGGACTTCCTCAAGATGAACCCCATCGGGAAGATGCCCGTGCTGGAGCACGACGGGCTCTTCGTCCCCGAGAGCGCGGTGATCTGTGAGTACCTGGAGGAGGCCTTTCCGACGCCGCCGATGCTGGGCGCCACCCTCGAGGAGCGGATGCGCTCCCGGCTCATCGCCCGGATCGTCGACCTCTACTGCGGCGGCGCCATCGAGATCCTTCGCTCGAAGACGGACCCGAGCCATCGCATCGACCTGACGGCGAGGCGCTCCGAGCTCGCCCGAGGGCTCGACGCGCTGGTGTCCTTCATGGTGGACGAGGGCTACGCGGTCGGCGGGGCGCTGTCGCTCGCGGACTGCGCCCTGGTGCCGTGGCTCTTCTACGCGACCATGCTGACCCCGACCGGGGAGGACGCGCTGAGCAGCCGCCCGAGGCTCGTGCGCTACATCGACTTCATCGGCCAGCACGAGCTGACGCAGCGGATCTGGGGCGAGATGGACGTGGCCTACAAGGGCTTCCTGGCCCGATGGAGGGCCTCGCAGGCGAGCGTGAAGCCGGGGTGACGAGCGCGCTCAGATCGCCGACGCCATGGCGAGCCATGGGCCGCTCACGTCGTCAGTCCCCGCCCTCACCCGGAGCGAAGCGGAGGGGGGCGACCGCCCACGTTTCAGCCGAGCGCGCTCAGATCGCCGACGCCATGGCG
This sequence comes from uncultured Myxococcaceae bacterium, assembly GCA_966211675.1. GTDB lineage: Bacteria > Myxococcota_A > Polyangia > Polyangiales > SCUS01. Next base: position 17,085 of record CBIHPK010000122.1, on the reverse strand, counting down.
AGCCATGGGCCGCGCGACGCGCGCCAGGTGGGGCGCATGGCGCTCCACTGGGTGACGCCCTCGAGCTCGACGAGCAGCGCGGCGAGCTGGTGGTCGTTGGCCGCCGACCTCACCGCGGCGATCCAGCCCGCGCGCCTCGTGCGCCACGAGGGCTGCACCGCCGACCAGCCCATGGCCGCCTCCAGCCGGAGCAGCTGCGCGGCCAGCTCGCCCGTCGACCGCGAGCCGCGCACGTTGTTGAGCCAGAGGGGCCGCTGACCCGTCCACGTCGGCGACACCGCCGACCAGGAGATGCCGTCCTCGAAGCCCAGGAGGACCCGCTTCAGGGGCGCGGACTGCGCCTCGGAGAGGGAGGTCCGGAGCGCGAGCGCGCCCGCCGCAGCCAGCGCGCCCGTCAGGAACCTTCGTCGTCGCACCATCATCATGAGTCACCTCCTGCGCGCGAGCCCGTCGTCGTCCCGCGCCGACGACAGTCTGCCCGATCGCGCCGCGCCCTGTAACCGTCTCCCCTCCGGCGGCGCACTCCCGCTGGTGTCTGCGCTGCTCTTGCACTCCGTCGCGGTCGGGCTTGCGGTACGGTCCCGCGGGCTGATGGCCGTGGACGATCGCAACGACCCGCTCGAGGCGTGCATGGAGGTCTTCCTCCAGGGCGACGCGCGCGGCTTCGAGCGCCTCTACCGCCGGCTCGCTCCGCGGCTGCGAGGCTTCCTCCGCGGGCTCTGCGGCGACCCCCGGCTGGCCGAGGACCTCACGCAGACGACCTTCCTCAAGGTCCACCAGGCGCGAGAGACCTACCGTCTCGGCGCCCCGGTGGAGCCCTGGGTCTTCGCCATCGCCCGACGCACCTGGCTCGACCACCTGCGCCACCGCCGCCGCCGTCCGGAGGCCCTCAGCGACGACGGCCAGCTCCCCGAGGGCCCCTCCGAAGGGGACTCGCCCCGCGGCTTCGAGTCGCTCTCCTCCGATGCCCTGGAGAAGCTGGAGCGCAGCCTCGGGGAGCTTCCCCCTCCGCAGCGGGAGGCCATCGTGCTGCTGAAGGTCGACGGGCTCTCCGTGGCCGAGGCCGCCGACGTCGCGGGCGTGAGCGCGAGCAACCTCAAGGTGCGAGCGCACCGCGGGTACGAGGCGCTGCGCCGCGCGCTCGGCGTAGGGAGGCCCCCGTGAGGCCCTGCGATCAGCTCGTCGACGCGCTCGCCGAGGGGAGAGGCCTCGACGCGACCCTCCAGGCCCACGCCGCCGCGTGCGACGGCTGCCGCGCCACGGTCGCCGCCGACCAGACGCTCGCCACCCTCGCGGGCTCCGAGCCACCCACGGAGGAGGCCCTGCCGCCCGCGCTGCGCGAGGCCCTGCGGCGCGACGCGCGGCCGGTGACGCCCTTCAGCCCGTGGAGGCGAGCCCTCCCGTCGGCGGCGCTCGTCGTGGCGATCGCGTCGGTGGCGCTGGCGGTGAGGCCCCGCGCGGACCTTGCGCACCAGCCCCCCTCGCGCCTGGCCCTCGGGCTCGGGGCCTCGCTCTCCGGGCTGGCGATCGCCCTCACGCTGCTGCTCCACGGCGGTCGAAGCGGCCTCGGGCTCCCGGCCCGGGCGCGCTGGATCGTCGTGGCCCTCGCGCTCGCGGGCTTCGAGGCGATCAACGCGATGGTGACGGTTCCGGTGGAGGGATCGGTGCACCTCGAGGGCGCCGCGGCGTGGCAGGGCCGGCTGGGCTGCGCGCTGCACGGCGGGCTGCTGGCGGCGCTCGTCGGGGTGGTGGTGTTCCATGGAGCGAGGCGGAGCGCGGTGGTGAGCCCGATCGCCGCAGGGGCCGCGGCGGGCCTCGCGGCGGGCTTCGCGGGAGCCCTCGCGCAGCACCTCCAGTGCCCGGTGATGGACCTCGACCACACCCTCGTCGCCCACGTCGCGCCGATGGCGGCGGGCGTGCTGCTGGGCGCCCTCGCGGGCCGTCGCTGGCTCTCGCCGTGACGCGCTTGTAACCCCCCGCGGCGGGCCATGGGCGTATGGTCCCCGCCCGACGCGGTCGACGGACCGCGACTCGTCCGAAGGAGTGGATCGAGCATGAACAACGAGATGCGAGCGAAGTTTCTGGTGATGGTGTCCGCCGCGCTCGGAGGCGTCGCGATCGAAGGGTGCGCGAGCGCTCCCCCGGTGGCGGCGCAGACGATGGCGTGCCCCTGTGCCCAGCATCAGGCCGGGGGTCAGGCGGGCGGCTGCGGCCACGGCGGCCACGCGGGCCCCGGCGGCCCCGGCGGTCAGGCCGGCGGCTGCGGCCACGGATGCGCCTGCGCTCACGCGGGCGGCTGCGGCCACGGCGGTCCTCCGGGACCGGGCGGTCCTCCGCCGGGCGCCCCTCCGGGACCGGGCGCTCCTCCGGCGCCGGGCGCGGGCCAGGCCATGAGCTGCGGCCAGGCCGGCGGCTGCGGCGGCGGAATGCACATGAACGCCCCGGGCACGACGCCTCCCGCCACGACCCCCGCTCCGGAGACGGCGCCCGCCACGACCCCCGCTCCGACGCCTGCGCCTGCGCCCGCGACGCCGCCTCCCGCGACGCCGGCTCCGACGCCTGCGCGCCGCCCCCGCTGAGCGATGGCGCTCGTCGAGGGCGTCGGGCTGGGGCTCCGCGCCCCGCTCTTTCGTGACCTGATGGCGCGAGCGCCCTCGACCTTGCGCTGGATCGAGGTCTCCCCGGAGAACCACATCGGCCGCGGCGGCTTCTTCGAGGCGATGCTCGCCGACGCCCGCACCCGCTACCCCGCGGTGACCCACGGGCTCAGCCTCGCGCTCGGCGACCGCGACCCGCCTCCGCGCGACTTCCTCCGCGCGCTCCGCGCCTTCCTCGAGGAGCTCGGGACCCCGTGGCACAGCGACCACCTGTGCTTCGGCGCGGTCGACGGCGCGCACCTCCACGACCTGCTCCCGCTGCCCTTTACCGAGGAGAGTATTCTCTCGGTCGTCGACCGGGTGCGCCTCCTCGAAGACGCCCTCGGCCTGCCCATCGCCGTGGAGAACATCTCCTGGTACGCGCACCCCGGCGCCGCGGAGATGGACGAGGCGGACTTCCTCAACGAGATCACCTCCCGCTGCGGCGCGCGCCTCCTGCTCGACGTCAACAACGCCTACGTCAACGCCCGCAACCACGGCACCGACGCGAGCGAGTTCATCCGCCGGGTGCCCGCCGATCGGGTGGTGCAGATCCACGTCGCGGGCCACCTCACCGGGGCGGACGGCTTCCGCGTCGACACGCACGGCGAGGCGGTCTGCGACGAGGTCTACGATCTGCTCTCGCTGGCCCTCGCCCGCACCGGCCCGGTGCCCGTGCTGCTGGAGCGCGACGGGGGTTATCCCCCCTTCGAGGAGCTGTCCGCGGAGATCGACCGCCTCGACGCCCTCGTGCGGAAGGCCGCGCCGTGAGCGACCTCCACGCGAAGCAGCGGGCCCTCGCCCGGGTGTGCCTCGGGGCCGCGCTCGACGAGCCCTCGCTCTCGGCGCTGGGCGGCGACGCGGGGCGCTGGCAGGTCTACCGCAACCTCGTGCGAGGACGCCTCTGGGCCGCGGTCACCGAAGGCCTCCCTCGCACCCTCGCGGCGGCGGGGAGCGAGCGCTTCGGGGGGTGGTTCACCCGCTACCTGGAGGGAGATCCGCCGCGCACCCGCTATGTGCGGGAGGTGGCCCCGTCCTTCGCCCGGTGGATCCGTGCGACCGAGGGCGAGGCGCTGGCGTCGCCGTCCCCGTGGTTGCCCGAGGCCCTCTCGCTCGACCTCGCGGAGCACCACGTCGGGCTCTCCGACGCGCGCCTCGACCCGTCGCGCGTGACCGACTTCTCGATGGACCTCCCCGCCGCGCTCGACCCCACGCACCGCCGTCTGCGGCTGCGCTGGGAACCCCTGGGCGACGGCCTGGTCGAGCGCCCGAGGGCGCTGCTGCTGCACCGAGACGCGGCGCTTCACACGGTGCAGACGCTGGCGCTCACCCCGATGACGGCGGACGTGCTCGACGCGCTCGACGACGGGGTGACGCCCGCGGCGGAGGCCGTGCGCTCGGTGCTCTCGCGGCACGACGTGGTGGCGGGAGCGGCCTTCGTAGAGAGCCTCGCGGGGCTGCTCGCGGAGCTGATGGAGCGGAGGGTGCTGGCGGGTTCGCTGAAGGGCTGAGCGGCGGCGCTCAGCGCAGGCGCTGGAAGAGGCAGAGCGAGGCGCCGACGTTGTCGCGCACCAGCGAGAAGGTGCCGATGCCGGGGATGGCGTTCTCCTCGCTGATCACCTGGCCGCCGTGGGCGATGACCCGGGCGCGGGCGCTCGCGAGCTGCTCGACGGTGAGGTAGGGGAGCCACCGGGTGGGCGCTCCCGCGGGGGCGGGCGAGAGCGACGCGACCTCGCGCTCGCCGACGCTGAAGACCTCCATGCCGCTGGGCATGGTGGAGGCTTCCCACCCGAAGAGCTTGTGGAAGAAGGCCTTGGACGCGGCGACGTCGGCGCTGTCGAGGTGCTCCCAGCAGAACTCGCCGGGCCCCGGCCGCAGCGCGACGCGAGGGTCGCCGTTGGAGGAGTGCATGAGGGAGATGGGCGCGCCGAGCGGGTCGATCACCACCGCGAAGCGACCGTAGCCCTCGATGTCGCTGGGGGGCACCGCGACCTGGGCCCCGGCCTCCGCCGCGAGCCGCGCCGAGGCGTCCGTGTCGGCCACGGAGACGGTGCAGATCCAGTGCGCGGGCACCGCCCTCGTCGCGTCGAGCGGGGCCATGCCCCCGATGGCCACGCCCTGGTTCTGGATCATCGTGTACGTGGTCGCGCCCATCGGCATGTCCTCGAAGCTCCACCCGAGGACCTCTCCGTAGAAGCGCTTCGAGGCGGCCACGTCGGTGGTCATGATCTCGCGCCAGGTGAAGGTTCCGTGGGCGTAGGTCGGCGTCGTGCTCATCAGCGTTCTCCTTCGTCGTCGCACCACATGGGGGGCCCCGCTCGGCCGCTGCGACGCCCACGTTCTCCAACGGCGGGGCGGCGGCTGGCAACTCCCGGCGGCGCCCGCGGACCCCCTCGGGGCGCTCGCCTTGCCGAAGCACGCCGGTCTTGCTAAGTCCTCGCGCTCCGATCGACGCACCCCATAGCCCAGCGCCCCAGTCCTTGGCGGCCCTGCGGTGAACACCCGCCACCTCCATTACCGACCCTTGTAACCCAACGCCTCGACGCGGCCGCCGTCGTCGCACGAGAGACCGTCATGCAACCGTCCACGAAATCCATCCACGACCTCGAATGGCCCGCGCTCACCGCGCTGCTCGCGTCGCGCTGCCAGAGCGCGCAGGCGCAGCTCCGGGCCCGCGAGCTGAGCCCCTCGGAGACCCTCGACGAGGCCCGCGAGCGCATGCGCCGCACGGAGGAGGCCCTGCGCGCGAGCCGCGACGGCGACCCGATCCCGACCGGTCCGCTGCCCGACGTCACCGACGTGCTGCTGCGCATCGACCGCGTGGCCGAGGTGACCTCGCTGGAGCTGCACCAGCTGCGCGAGGCGATGCGCACGGCGCACACGCTCCGTCGCTGGTCCCAGTCCCGCCGCGTCGCCTTCCCGGCGCTCGCCGCCGCGCTCCACAGCGACCCCGCGCTCGACCGGCTGCTCTCCACGCTCGACCTCGCGATCGACCCGGACGGCACCCTCGCGGACCGGGCCAGCGCCGACCTCGCCCGCTGCCGCCGCCAGGTCCACGACATGCGCGGCCGCGTCGTGCAGCGGCTGGAGGAGTTCATGGCGAAGTACGCCGCCGTGCTCCAGGACCGCTTCTACACCCTGCGCGACGGGCGCTACGTGCTGCCGGTGCGCTCCGACTCGCACATCCGCGTGCCGGGCATCGTGCACGGCTCGTCGGGATCGGGCGCGACGCTCTTCATCGAGCCCCGTCCCGTGGTGCTGCTCGGCAACCAGCTGAAGGTGCTCACCGCGGAGATGGAGCGCGAGGAGGCCCGCGTGCTGATGGAGCTCGCGGAGCGCTGCCGCGGAGAGATCCGCGGGCTGGAGGAGGCGCACGAGGCCTGCGTGGCGGCCGACCTGCTGGGGGCGATCGTGGCGCTCGCGGACGACCTCAAGGCCATCGCGGTGGAGCCCGAGTCCGAGCCCGTGCTCGACCTGCGCCGGGCGAGGCACCCGCTGCTGGCGCTCTCTCCCGCGGGGGCGGTGCCCAACGACCTGGCGCTGCGGGCGGGCCGGGTGCTGGTGGTGTCGGGCCCCAACGCGGGCGGCAAGACCGTGGCGCTGAAGACCCTCGGGCTCGCGGCGATGATGGTGCGCGCGGGCCTCGCGCTGCCGGTGCAGGAGGGGTCGCGGGTCGGGTGGTTCGACCCGGTGTTCTGCGACGTGGGCGATGACCAGTCGCTGGCGCGCAACCTGTCGACCTTCAGCGCGCACGTGAGCAACCTCGCGGACGTGCTGCGCGGCGTGCGCCCCGGCTCGCTGGTGCTGCTCGACGAGCTCGCCGGCGGAACCGACCCGGAGGAGGGCTCGGCCCTCGCCGCGGCGGTGCTGGAGACGCTCGCGGCGCGCGGCGCGGCGGTGGCGGTCACCACCCACTACGAGCTCCTCAAGACCCTGGCGGTGCGCGACGAGCGCTTCGTCAACGCCTCCGTGGGCTTCGACCTCGCGACCATGGCCCCGACCTTCGCGGTCACCATGGGCGTCCCCGGGGCGTCGAGCGCGCTGGCGGTGGCGCGGCGCTTCGGCGTCCCCGAGGACGTGGTCGAGCGCGCCCGGGGGCTGCTGCCCGAGCACGCCGGCAGCCGCGAGGACGTGCTGCGCCGGCTCCAGGACGAGGAGCGGGCGACGCGCCTCGCGCGCTCGGCCGCGGAGGACGAGTCCCGCGCCATCACGGCGCTGCGCGTGGAGCTCGAGGCGGAGAAGCACTCGCTGCGCGTGAAGGAGCGAGAGCGCCTCTCCCGAGAGGGCTCGGAGCTCGTGGGGCTGCTGCGCCGGGCTCGCGAGGAGCTGCGCGACGTGCAGGCGAAGCTGCGCCGCAAGAAGGTCGGCGAGGAGGACGTGCGCGAGGCCGAGCGGGCGGTCAACGAGGTGGCGAAGCTGGCCTCCATCGACGGCGCGCTGGGCCGCGGACTGGAGGCGCTGAAGCCCGCGGGGGCGGGGCGCCGACGGGTGCGCGAGGAGGAGCTGCGGCCGGGGATGAAGGTCTACGTCCCGAGGCTGGGCAACACGGTGGAGGTGCTCGAGGCCCCATCGCGGGGGCAGCTCCGCGTGGCGGCCGGGGCGCTGAAGCTGATGGTCGCGGTGGACGAGGTGCAGCTCGACGCGGGCGACGAGCCGGTCGCGGCGGAGGCCGGTCGCGGGCGCGCGCCCACCGCGGCGGCGATCGGGTCGCCGGGCGAGCTGGAGCGGGTGCTGCGACTGGAATCGAACACCTGCGACGTGCGCGGGCTGCGCGCCGATGACGCGCTCGGGATGGTGGACACCTTCCTCGATCGGGTGCTCGGTCAGGGCTCGACCACGGGCTACGTGCTGCACGGTCACGGCACCGGAGCGCTCAAGCTGGCGGTGCGCGAACACCTGAAGCGCTCGCCCTGGGTGCGCGCCTCGAGGGCCGCCGACCCGGAGGACGGAGGCGACGCGTTCACGGCGTTCTGGCTGAAGGGTTGAGGGTCACTCGCGCCACCATGCACCGACCCTTTGGGGCCGGTGTCCGTGCGTGTCGTTGCTGCTGCACGTCATGCGAGGGCGTTTGACCGAGCCCTGGAGCTCCCTTAATCGGTGGAGGACGTGATTGAGAACACCGATAGCGCCAACGGGCCCGGCGCGATGCGGCCCCCGACACGATCTCCTCGGAGACTGACCCTTCGCGAGCTCATCGCCCTCACGCTGGTCGCGCTCTCCGCGGCCTGCGTCGACGGCGCGGACCTCGGCGCCTGCCACGCCCCGCGGCTCCCGGACGCCGGACCGCACGTGCGCGACCCGGCGGCGGTGGGCTCGTGCAACGGCGCCGAGGGGCTCTGCGACCGCCGCTACGACCAGGTCGTCTACCCCACCGCGCACAACGCGATGTCCAACGCCGACGAGGGCTGGTACGTCCCCAACCAGCGGCACCCGATCGGCCGCGCGCTCCGCGACGGCATCCGCGCGCTGATGATCGACACGCACTACTACCGCGGCGAGGTCTACCTCTGCCACGACGACTGCCGCATCGGGCGTCGCCCGCTCGCCGACGCGCTCTGCAGCGTGCGCGCCTTCCTCGACGCGAACCCCGACGAGGTCGTCACGCTGCTGATCGAGAGCCACGTCTCCGCCGAGGACACCGCCGAGGTCTTCGCGACCAGCGGCGTCGGGCCGTACATCCACACGCAGCCCGCCGGGGCGCCGTGGCCGAAGCTCCGCGACATGATCGCCTCCGGCCGCCGGCTCGTGGTGTTCACCGAGAGCGGCGGCGGCTCGCCCAGCTGGTACCAGAACCTCTACGACTACTCGTGGGAGACCGGGTACACGTTCCGCTCGCCGACGGAGATGAGCTGCGCCGGCAACCGGGGTGACGCGCGCAATCCCCTCTTCGTGCTCAACCACTTCCTGAACGATCCGGTCGCGGGTCGCGACCTCGCCGAGCAGGTCAACCACGACCCGATGCTGCTCGACCGCGCGCGCCGCTGCATGGGCGAGACGCACCACCTCCCCAACTTCCTCGCGGTGGACTTCTATGACGTCGGCGACGTGTTCGCGGTCGCCAGCGCGCTCAACCAGGAGCCACCGCCCTGATCGTCGCGCTCGCCCTGGTCCTCGCGTTCACCCCGGTCGACACGGCCTCCACGGTGCCTCGCGGGCTCGGCTCCACGATCCTCACCGGGGGCCTGCTGCTCACCGGGCCGAACGCCGCCGGCGTGCCCGTCCTGCCGCTCCCGGTGTTCTCCGCCCAGTTCGCCCGAGGGCTCGCCGATCACCTCGACCTGCGGGTCCGCTACGACACCGTGGCGCTCGTCGCCCACCGCGTCGGCGCCGAGCTGCGGCTCAACCTCGCTCGCAGCCGCGGATGGTCCTTCGCGCTCGGGGTCGAGCCGAGCGCGCTCATCTACGCGCTGCCCTACCAGGGCGCCTTCCTCGGCGGCGACCTCTCGACGCAGGTCTCCGCCCTGGTGACGCATCAGTGGTCCTCCGTGGCGCTCACGCTGGAGGTCGGCCCGACGATGCAGTGGATGGTCTTCGGCCAGGGCCAGGGCCGCGTGCTGGTCGACTCGCGCCCGCACTTCGCCTACCTCGACGTGGGCGCCCGGCTGGAGTGGTCCCGCGGCTTCGGGCGCACGATGATGCTCGGCGTCGACCTCTGCGTGCCGCTCGACAGCGACGACCCGCTCAGCTTCCTGGGCATCCTGCCTCGCGTGACCCTCGGCTGGAGCTGGTCGCGCTGAGCGGTCAGTACAGCGACAACCCGAGGGAGAGCTCGGGCATCAGCAGCAGGCCCGCCTCGGAGCCTTGGTCCAGCCGGGCGAGGCCCGCGCGCAGGCTCGCCGCGAAGCGCGTGGTCACCGGCAGCTCGAACATCGCGCCGCCGCGGACGTACCAGCCCCCGGTGCGCACCGAGCGGTCGTCCGAGGTGAGCGACGACCAGCCGGCGCCCAGGTACACGCCGGCCCAGAGCAGCGGCATCAGCTGGACCTCCGGGCCCACCAGCGCGAGCAGGCTCCCGGCCTCGCCCGCGACCACGTCGGCGCTCGCCCCGAGGCCGAGCTGCGCCAGCGGGTATCCGCCGAAGAAGGCCCGGCCGCCGATGCCAAAGCCGGAGCCGCTCGCGCCGACGCCGGTGTGCGGGACCAGCGCCGTGACGAGGCCCGACTGCAGGGTGAAGCCCACGCGCTGGAGCGGGGCGCGGCCGAGGCGGAGGAAGCGCCCCTCGGAGCCCTCGTAGAGGGTGGCGCCGCTCGCGCTGGCCGCGAGCTCGGGGGTGAGCGCGGCGAGCGGCACGGCGCTCACCGAGCCGTCGGGGTGGTCGAGGAAGACCGTCTCGTCGGGAGGAACCCCGACCCAGCCGTCGTAGCGGGCGCCCTCGGTGCCCGCGAGGACGAAGACGATCCCCGCGGCGGCCAGTACGATCACGGCCACCACCGCCGCGTCCGGGCCGTTACCGCTGCGGCCGCCTCCGCTACGACCGCCTCCGCCGGAGTGACCGCCGCCCACATGCACCGCGCCCGGCCCGGATCTGCCCGAGGCGCGCCACGCCCCGGGGTTGCCGCGCCAGTGACCCGGAACACCCCACGAGCGCCCGTGGTACCAGAACACCGTCGGCAGCAGGACCACCGGGGTGTCGACCTGCACCGGCACCACGTCGCCCGGGGGATGGTCGGACTCGAGCACGCGCTGGGTGACGCGCACGGACTGCCATCGCTGCTCCGGGGTGGTGCGCGCGAGGCGCGAGAGCTCCTCCGCCTCGACGCGGTAGCTCGCCGAGAGGCAGCCCGGCGAGGCGAGCGCGCAGCACGCCACCACGAGCGCCGCGCGGACCCGTGAGACGATGCGCTGCGCTTCCATCGAACCCCCTCCGGTCGCTTCGGGTCGAGCGTTCAGCTCGGCGTGATCTCGATGGGCACCACCGTCTCTCCGACGACCCGATAGAGCCGCAGCGAGTTCGGGTCTTCGACCACCGCCGCGGCGCCGAAGATGTGCGCCAGGGTCTCCCCCTCGAAGCGGTCGTCGCGCCGCTGGTGCAGGTGGCCGTGCAGCACGTAGGTGTGCTCCATCGCTCGCAGCATCGGCCGCATCGAGGCGTGGTCGAGCAGCCCGTCGAACCAGTGCCAGGCCGCGCGGTGCACCCTCGTCGGCGGGTGGTGCTGCGCGATCACCGCCGCGACCCCGCGCCTCGTCGCGGTCTGCACCGCCTGCGCGATGGCCCGGCGCTCCGGCGTCGAGACCTCCCCCGCGGAGCGCCACCAGCGCTGCGCCCGGGTGGTCGACACCGGCGCCAGCACCAGGTCGGCCAGCTCGACCACCATGCCCGAGGCGCTGGTGCGGGCGTAGGGCCGGAGCGGCCCGGCGAGCGCGTCGGACCAGGCGTTGGCGTGCGCGTACACGTCGTGGTTGCCCGGGAGCAGGGTGACCCTCGCGGGGTCGATGCGCGCCTCGTCGAGCACCGCCGCGACGACCTCGAACTGCTCGATGGTCCCCTCCTCGGTGAGGTCGCCGGTCACGACCAGGTGGTCGAAGCCGAGGGTGGTCGCCCGCCGCAGCGCCTCCGCGAAGGACCGTCGCCGCCCCCCCTCGTCGACGGAGCGCCCCATGTTCAGGTAGCCCCGCCGGGCCAGGGCGGTGAACCCGCCGGGGCGGCGCGCCTCGGGCTCCACCAGGTGGACATCGGTCAGATGCGCGATGATGCTCACGGGGTCCCCTCCTGAGCCCCTTTGTCTGGTGTACCCGGCCCCGGGCGTCCAGGGCCTCCGGTCCCGGCTACGGGCTGGCGCGAGGGATGCGGCAGCCGCGCATCGGCGGCGGGGTCAGCTCGGAGACGAGATAGAAGCCCGGGGCCGAGGTGATCGGGCCGATGGCGTCCGCGAAGTACGTGCAGATGCCGTACACGAGGGACATCACCACCAGCGGGACCCATCCCAGGGAGCGTTCGTTCTTCGCGGCCATGAGCAGGATCTCACGCTAGCGCACGATCGCGCGCGTTGTCGACGAGGAGGGAAGAAGAGGAGGGAGAGGGAGGGAGGAGCTACGGACCGGTCAGCGCGGCGGAGCGCGGCGACGGCTGCCGCTGTCGCGGATCTCGCCCGGGTCGGCGGTGGCCGCGGACTGGGTCATGGTGTTCTCCGGCTGCGCGGGGTCGAGGATCACGAACTCCACGCGGCGGTTGCGGGCGCGGCCCACGACGGTCTGGTTGGAGGCGATGGCGCGGTCGGGACCGAAGCCCTGGGCCTCCATGCGGGTCCCGTCGATGCCGTGCTCGGTGAGCCAGCGCATCACGGAGATGGCGCGGCGGTTGGAGAGGTCGACGTTGTGGTCGTGGTCGCCGCGGTCGTCGGTGTGCCCTTCGATGCGGATGCGGCGGATGAACCCGGAGGCCCGCAGCACGTCGGCGACGCGCGACAGGATCGGGAAGCTCTGCGGCTTGATGGTGTCGCGGTCGGTGTCGAAGAACACCGGGCTCAGGATGTTGATGCGTCCGCCGTCCATCACCACGCCGCCGACGGGGCAGCCGTTGCGGGCGGGGATCTCCGAGGGAGCGCCCGGCACGTCGGGGCAGGCGTCGGTGGCGTCGGGCACCGTGTCGTGGTCGCGGTCGGGCAGCGGGCAGCCGATGCGCGCCGGGTCGGGGAAGGGACCGCGGTGCACGTCGGGGCAGACGTCGGCGTGGTCGAGGATGGTGTCGTGGTCGCGGTCGCCGTCGGGGCAGCCGCGGCGATCGGGGTCCGGGTGCTCGCCCTGCGGGGTGGTGACGCACTGGTCGTCGGGGTCGAAGACGCCGTCGCCGTCGCTGTCGGGCAGGGGACAGCCCCGGCGGGTGGGGTCCGGGTGCTCGCCCTGCGGAACGGTCACGCAGATGTCCTCGTTGTCGAAGACGCCGTCGCCGTCGGTGTCGAGCAGGGGGCAGCCCCGGCGCGCCGGGTCGGGGTGCGGACCCTGCGGGGTGTCCGGGCAGACGTCGTCGCGGTCGAGCACGCCGTCGTGGTCGCGGTCGCCGGGCTCCGCGGGCGCCTCGCGGGTGACCGGGGCGTAGGCGATGGAGAGCAGGCCGCGCCCGGCGGGGATGCCGTAGCCGCGCTCGAGGCCGACGCCGCCGCCGAGGCCGACGAGGATGGTGTCGGAGATGAGGTAGTGCGCGCCGAGCATCAGCTCGCCGCCCCACTGGCCCGTCTGGAAGGACGCGCTGCCCTGGCCGTGGCCCGCGGGGAGGTCGCGCACCGCGGAGAAGATGTAGGCCTCCGGGCCGATGGTGAGGTTGTCGTCGAGGGCGACGAAGCCGATGGCGGCGTTGAAGCGCAGCTCGTTGCCGATGGCGAGGTTGACCGCGTCGATGTTGCCGCGAAGCTGGAAGGCCGCGCCCGCGGACCAGCGGATGATGCTGGCGCGCCCGGCGAGGGTGAGGCGCGGCTCGAAGCGCACGTTCTCGTCGCCGGTGTTGCTGCTGCGCGATCCGATGGGGGCCCAGAGGTTGGCGCCGATGTGCAGCGAGATCGGGTCGCGGTCCGAGTGGCCCACGAGGCGGATGCGAGCGCCGATGCGGAGGTCGCCGACGCCGACGCCGCTGGCCGGGCCGAGCGAGCCGGTGCCCGCGGGCGAGGCGGTGCCGCCCTGGTAGAAGGACAGCGGCAGCGAGACGCCGAGGCCCACCCGGTCGAGGAAGGAGAACGCCGCGCCCAGGTGGCCGACGAACTGCCCGGAGACGATGTTGGTGGTGGTCGAGGAGGTGCTCCCGTCGGCGGCGGCGAACTCCTGGCGCAGCACCAGCGGGTTGGCCGCGTAGTCCGCCACGATGCCCACGGAGAAGGCCCGGGTGGACGAGTACCAGGGGTGCTCGGACATGAAGAACACGTCACCCGTGGTCGTGGGCTCGTACCGGTCGAGGGCCCAGCCCGACACGGTCTGCGCCCCCGCGGCCGATGGCAGGACCGAAGCCAGCAGCGCGGCCAGCACCGCATAATTCCGACGAGGCTTGAGTGTCTTCACGAGCGTGCGTTCTCCTTCAAGGGGCGGAGGATGCACGTACCACCCGTTCGCCCGCCAGAAACGCGCCGAGCTTAGTGACAGCCTCGCGGACACCGCAAGAGAAAGGCTATAGGCCCCGCGGCGCAGCCTTGACGGCCCGCGAGGCGCTCGCGCACGGTACCGGCGCGATCGGGCGACTCGACACTCCCGGCAGCTGGGAAAAGACTCTCAACTCCCCATGCGCGTCATCCATGTGCTCCACAGCATGACCTTCGGCGGCGCCGAGGTGCTCGTGCACGATTTCCTCAAGGCCACGCGAGACCGGCTCTCGCAGGTGGTGGTGTGCCTCGACGGCATCGGTCCGTTGGGCGAGTCGCTGCGCGCCGACGGGGTGCGGGTGGAGGTGCTGGGCCGCACCAGCGGGCTGCAGCCGCAGGTCGCCGTCGACCTGCACCGGCTCATCGCCGACGTGCGCCCCGACGTGGTCTGCGCGCACCAGTACACGCCCTACTCCTACGCCGCGATGGCCCTCGGCCCGATGCGCCACCGCCCAGGGCTGGTCTTCGTCGAGCACGGCCGGCACTACCCCGACGTGCGCCGACCGAAGCGCGTCGCCGCCAACAACCTGGTCTTCCTCCAGTACACCCGGCGCGTGGTCGCGGTGTGCGGGTACATCAAGCGCCTGCTGGTGGAGAACGAGGGCATCCCCGCCTCTCGCATCGACGTGGTCTACAACGGCGTCGACCCGTCGCGCTTCGACCCCTCGCTGCGCGCCTCGCTCGACCCCGCGGGCGTTCGCGCCGGCCTCGGCCTCGACCCCTCCGCGCAGGTGGTCACCTGCGTCGCTCGCTTCCACCCGGTGAAGGACCACCCCACCCTGGTCCGCGCCTTCGCCCTCGCGTCGCGCGAGCTGCCCGAAGCCCGATTGCTGCTCGTGGGCGGCGGCGACGAGGCCCCGCTGCGCGCCCTCGCGTCGCAGCTCGGCATCGGCGACCGGGTGGTCTTCGCGGGCGTGCGCCGGGACATCCCCGCCGTCTACGCCGCGAGCGACCTCTTCTCCATGGCCTCGCTCTCCGAGGGCACCTCCGTGACCCTGCTGGAGTCCATGCTCTCCGAGCGCGCGGCGCTGGTGACGGAGGTCGGCGGCAACCCCGAGATCGTGGTTCCGGGCGTCACCGGCGAGCTCGTCCCGAGGGGCGACCACGCGGCGATGGGGGCGGCCATGGTGACGCTGCTGCGAGACCCCGAGCGGCGGGCGCGCATGGGCGCCGCGGGGCGGCGGCGGGTGCTCGAGCGCTTCACCCAACAACGCATGCACGAGGGCTGGGTCGGCGCGCTGCAAGACGCGGCCGCACGCTAGACCCGACTCACCAGAAGGGACCCCCACCCATGTGTGGCATCGCCGGGATCGTGAACCTCTCCGCCGCGCTCCCGCCTCCGTCGAGGGAGCTGGTGCGGGCCATGGTGCGGGCGATCCGCCACCGCGGACCGGATGAGTTCGGGCTCTACCGCGACGGGCGGGCGGCGCTCGGGCACGCGCGGCTCTCCATCGTCGACCTCGCCAGCGGGCAGCAGCCCATGGCCAACGAGGACGACACGCGCTGGCTGGTCTTCAACGGCGAGGTGTTCAACTTCGTCGAGCTGCGCTCCGAGCTCGAGGACGCGGGCCACGTCTTCCGCACGCACTCGGACACGGAGGTGATCATCCACGCCTGGGAGCAGTGGGGCATCGAGGCCTTCGCGCGCTTCAACGGCCAGTGGGCCATCGCCCTCTGGGACACCGCCTCCGAGGAGCTGGTGCTCTGCCGCGACCGGGTGGGAGTGCGCCCGCTCTTCGTGCACGAGGGCGGCGGCCGGGTGCGCTTCGCCAGCGAGGTGAAGGCGATCTTCGCCGACCCGGAGGTGTCTCGCGCGCTCGACGTGCGCGGCATCGAGGAGACCTTCACCTTCTGGGCGTCGCGCGCTCCCACCTCGGTCTTCGAGGGCATCTCCGAGCTGCCTCCGGGGGTGGTGCGTCGCTACACCAAGGCCGGGGCGAGGCACGACCACGTCTACTGGAGCCCGGAGTACCCGAGGGTGCAGGGCGAGGGGGCGCGCGACGCGGACTCGTGCACCCTCGACGAGGCCGTGGCGGGGCTTCGCGACCGGCTTCACAAGGCCTCCGAGCTGCGGATGCTGCGGGCGGACGTCCCGGTGGGCGCGTACCTCTCCGGGGGGATCGACAGCAGCTACGTGGCGTGGCTGGCGCGCGACGCGGTGCGAGGCCGCTTCCACACCTTCTCGCTCCGCTTCGAGGACCCGGAGTACGACGAGACCCGCTACCAGCGGCTGATGGTCGAGCGGCTGCACAGCGACCACGCGGAGGTGGTGGCGTCGCGGTCGGACATCGCGAGGGTGTTCCCCGAGGTGGTGGCGCACTCGGAGAGGCCGCTGCTGCGAACGGGTCCGGCGCCGCTCTTCCTGCTGTCGAAGCTGGTGCGGGACGCGGGGCTGAAGGTGGTGCTGACGGGGGAGGGGTCCGACGAGATGCTCGGCGGCTACGACCTCTTCCGAGAGGCCAAGGTGCGGCGATTCTGGTCGCGGCAGCCGCAGTCGAAGCTGCGCCCCAGGCTCTTCGATCGGCTCTACCCCTGGCTCGCCCGGTCGCCCGCGGCGGCGCGCGGTCTGGCGCTCCAGTTCTGGGCGAGGGGCATCGACCACCCCGAGGACCCGACCTTCTCGCACGGCCCGCGGTGGTCGAGCGCGTCGGCGCTGCAGCGCTTCTTCTCCAGCGAGATGCGCGGTCGCATGGCGGCCGATGCGCGGCCCGCGGCGGTGGCCTCGCTGGTGGCCTCGCTGCCCTCGGATTTCCCCCGGTGGGATCCGCTCGCCCAGGCGCAGTACCTGGAGGTGGTCACGTTGCTCAACCCGTACATCCTGGCGTCGCAGGGCGATCGGATGCTGATGGCGAACTCCGTCGAGGGGAGGTTTCCCTTCCTCGATCGCGAGGTGATGGCCTTCGCCAACGCGATGCCCGCGCGCTTCAAGCTGCGTGGGCTCGACGAGAAGCACGTGCTGAAGAGGGCGGCGGCGGAGGTGTTGCCGAGGGAGATCCTGGAGCGCCCGAAGCAGCCCTACCGCGCCCCCGACGCGGCCTGCTTCACCGGACCGGACGCCCCGGAGTGGGTGCGCGAGCTGACCACCGAGGCGGCGCTGAAGGCGGTGGGGGTCTTCGACGCGACTGCTGTGACGGCGCTCATGGAGAAGGCCCGGAGGGTGGCCGCGAAGGGCGGCGACGCGGGCTTCAGCAACGCCGACAACATGGCCGTGGTGGGCGTGCTGTCGACGCAGCTGCTGCACCGGCGGCTCATCGAGGAGACGCACGGCGGTGCGGACGATGGGGCGGCGTTTCGGACGGAGGTCGATCGGGTGGGGTGAGCCGAGGGGGGGGGAGGGCGTCCCGGTACGAGCGCGAGGCCGTCGGCGAGGAGTCCGCGGTACGAAC
>CBIHPK010000121.1:0-25798 GCA_966211675.1 uncultured Myxococcaceae bacterium | reverse complement strand
GGACGCAATCGAGGCCGCGCTCGACGCGTGGGCGGGGTGCGCGTGGGGCTCGGTGGGGGCGTGCATCCGCGGGGCCCGCGCCGGGTGGGCGGTGGGCCACGACACCGACGCGGCGCTGGAGGCGGTGCGCGCCGCGACCACGAGCGACCCGGGGGACCTCGGGGCCTGGTTCACGCTCGCTCGCCTCGCGGCGTCGCGAGGCACGGCGCGCTGGCTCCTCGACGCGCTCGCGGGCGTCGGGCGCCTCTCCGACCGCAGCGCGGTGGCGAGCTCCGCGGTCGCGCTCGGGGCCGCCCTGGGCTACATCGTCGGCGAGCCCGTCACCGCCGACGTGGCGGCTGAGGCCACCGTGGGGGGCCGCCTGGTGGCGCACGCCCGGGAGCTCACCCGCCTCGACGCGGCCGACGCTCCCGCCGAGGGCTCCGCCTCCGAGCCGCCTCGCGCCGAGGCGGAGGACGCTCGATCGAGGGTGCAGGGCCTGCTTCGATCGTTCCAGCAGCGCCGCGAGGGGGCCGTGGCCAGCGCCGCGGGCTCCCTCTTCGACGCGCACGGTCCGGTGGTGCGGGCGGGCCTGCTGGCGCGCGGCGGCTCCGTCGACCCCGCCGAGACGGCCGCGTTGCAGGGATCGCTCGCCGAGACGGACCGGCTCCTGGTGGCGCTGCGGGCATCCACGGAGGGGGAGGTCTCGCTGGGCGACTTCGCGACCGGCGAGGGGTCGTGGCACCAGCTGGCGGCGGCCGAGGCCCAGCGCAGGGCGGGCGACGACGGGGCGAGGGACGCCTTCTCGGCGCTCGAGGCGATGGCGGACGACGCCGGGGTGAAGGCCTTCGCGGCGAGGGCGGTGGTCGGGCTCGCGACGCCCGACGAGCTGCCCGCCGCGCTGCGCGCCGAGGGCGAGGAGGCGGTCGACCCGCGTCGCACGGCGGCGCTCCTGCTGCTGGCGGCCGCGACGAGCGGGGCCCCGGACGCCGACCCGGTGGACCTCGCGGAGCTCCGGCGGCTGCTGCCGGGCGACGTGGCGGTGGCGGAGCTCGCGGCCCAGCTCGGGCTGCGAGGGCGGAGCCCGATGGCCGACGTGGCCGCGGCGCTGGAGGAGGTCAAGGGCGACGCGAGCGTGGTGCAGGTGGCGTCGATCCGCAGCGCCCTGCGGCGCTCGGAGACGGACCCCGAGATGGCGGCGCAGAGCCTCTGGGAGCGGTGGTCCACGGTGCGAGCGGACGCGTGCCTCGCGACGCTGGTGCTGCGTACGCCGGGGCAGGAGGGCTCGCACGCCTCGACGGTGCTGCGGACCTTCTTCGAGAGCGCGGTCGAGGCGAGGGACGCGGGCCCCTTCACGCTGGCGCTCGGCGAGCTCGCCGCGGAGATGCTCGACCAGGCCGACCGCCGTGCCGACGCGCTGCAGGTGCTCGCCCGCACCCGCGCGCTCGCCCCGTCGGACCCGCTGCTCGCCTCCTTCGAGCAGTCGCTGCTGCTGGTCTCCGGGCGCGACGTGGAGGTGTCCGAGCGGGCCTTCGAGCAGCTCAAGTCCGTGAGCGAGCCCGCGGCGCAGGTGGAGGTCTTCGAGCGCCTGGCGCGCATCGACCTCTTCGAGCGCGGCGACCTCGCGTCGGCGGCGCTGTCCTTCGCGGCGATCCTCGAGCTCGATCCGATGCACGCCGAGGGGCTGCGCGCGCTCGAGCGCCACTACGCGGAGCGCGAGCGCTGGGACGAGCTGTTCCTGGTGCTGCGTCAGCTGGCGCTCGGGGGGCGCATGGCCTCCGACGCGCTGCCACCGGCGCATGCCGCGACGCGGGTGGCGGAGCGGGCCGGCGACGACGCCCGGCGCGCCGCGCAGCAGCTCCGGTGGGAGCTCTTCGACCGCGGCGTCTTCGACCGTCGCCTCCTCCTGTCGCTCGACGTCGACGTGCGCAACGACCGCGACTGGTCGCGGGCCGAGCGGGTCTCCCGCGCGCTCGCGGCGACCGCCTCGGACCCGGCGGAGCGAGCGGCGCACTGGAGCCGCGTGGCTCTGGCCGCCGAGGCCCTGGGGGCGCTCCCTCGCGCGGCGGACGCCCTCGCGGCGGCGATCGAGGCCTCGCCGGACGTGGCGACGCTGCTCGGCGCCGCGCGGGTCGCGGCCGCGCGGGGCGAGGCGGCCACGGCGATCGCGTACCGCGAGCGGGCGGCGATGGAGATCCAGACCCTGGGGCTCTCGACCGACGCGCTCACCGCGGCGGCGAAGGCGTGGCACGAGGAGGCGAGCGACTCCGAGCGGGCCATGGCGGCGGTGGTCGAGGCGATGCGCCGCGACCCGGGGCACCAGGGAGCGTTCACCCTGGCGCTCGAGCTCCTCGACGAGTCGCCCGAGCCCGCGCTGGAGCTCGACCTGATCAGCGCGTACCTCGCGGCGCGCTCCGCCGACCTCGCCCCCGAGGACGCCATCGGCATCTACCTCCGCGGAGCGACCGCGGCAGAGAGTGTCGAGGACCTCGACCGCGCCCGCACCTTCCTGCGCGCGGTGACCGCCCTCAACCCCGACCACGTGGTCGCGCTTCGGTCGCTGGTGCGCCTCTCGGACCGCGCGGAGGACTGGTCCGGCGCCGCGGACGCGCGCATCCGTCTGGCCAAGAGCAGCGCCGACGGCGGAGAGCGCCTGGAGCTGCTGCTCCAGCTCGGAGACCTGTTCGAGGGTCGGCTCAGCGACCCGAAGCGCGCCGAGGCGGCGTGGCGGCGCGTGGCCCAGGCCGCGCCCGGCGATCCCCGCGCGTGGGACCGGCTCTCGCGCTTCTATGAGCGCAGCGGCGAGGCGTCCCGCGAGGTGGAGGCGCGCAAGGTGCTGCTGGCCCGCTCTCGCACCCCGACCGAGAGGGCGGTCCACGGCCTCCGGCTGGCGACGCTGGGCCGCGGAGCGCTCGCCGATCAGGCCATGGCGGACGAGGCCCTCAAGGCCTGCGCCGAGGACGTCCGGGCGGGCGTCGACCGCAACGTGCGCGACGTCTCCTCCCTCGAACGCCTCGCCGCCTGGCAGCGCCTCCGCGGCGCTCGGGACGCCGAGCGCGTGGTCGCCGCGATCGCCGTCACCCTCGGGGTGGCCAGCGACGAGCTGCGATCGCTCGCGCCCGATGGCGTCGTCGCGGGCGCCGGGGTCGAGAGCCTGCTCCCCGCCGCGCTCGACCTGCTGGCGCCTCCGGCCCTCCCGGCCGACCTGCGAGAGCTGCTGGTGCGCACCTCCACCGTGCTCGACCCGCTGGTCCCCTTCGACCCGCAGAGCCGCCACGCCGACCGGCTGGGCGGACGTCCCCACGGGCTGCGCGCGGAGATCGAGCGCTGGGCCCGCATGCTCGACCTCGGCGACGTGGAGATCTTCCTCGCCGAGCACCTCCCCGCCATCGCGCTGCCGGTCGGGCGCTCGCCGGCGAGGGTGCTCGTCGCCTTCGCGGCGCCGCCCTCCATCGTCACTCGCTTCGCCGTCGCTCGCGCGCTGCTGCTCATCACCCAGGGGCTCTCGCTGCCGCTCCGCATGGAGGTCGCCGAGTTCACGCTGGTGATGACCGCGCTGCTTCGGCAGTTCGAGCCCATGTTCAGCGCCGGGGGCGTCGACCCGGTGCGGCTCGACTCGCTCTCCCGCTCCATCACCCGCGCGATGCCCCGCGAGCTGCACGCCGAGCTCACCCCCTCCGCGCGCGCGGTGCTCAAGCGGCCCTTCGACCCGGCGCTGATCCACGGCGCGGCGCTGGAGTTCGGCGACCGCATCGCCCTCCTCGCGACCGGCGACCTGCCCGCCGCGATCGCCGCGCTGGCGCCTCCCGGGGTGCTGCCCGCCCGGGTGATCGACGAGGTGCCCGCGGCGGGGCGGCTGCTGCGCGTCGCGCTCAGCGAGCGCTTCCTCGAGGCGCGCCGGCTCACCGGCTTCCAAGACACCTGAGCGAGTGATGACCCGCTCGCGCGTCGGTGCGTTCGTCGCGGCGCTGGGGCTCTCCGGGCTCGGCAGCGGCCGCTCGCTCCCGGCGCAGGAAGTGACCCACCACCGCCACGCGGCGCCCTTCGTGTCGTCCTTCGCGACGCCCTCGACCGGCGTCGACGGGTCCGCCCTCCGCGGGCCGCACCGCGACCCCTCCGTGGTGTGGCGGGTGCGCACCGAGCGCAGGGTGTTCTCCTCGCCGGGGCTCACCCGCGACGGCTGGGCGGTCTTCGGCTCGCTCGACGGAACCATCCAGGCCGTGGACCGCGACGGCGTCGTCCGCTGGTCTCATCGTCGGCCCTCGCGGGTGTTCTCGTCGCCCGCCTCGGTGGGGGACCTCACGGTGATCGGCAGCGACGCGCGCGAGGTGGTGGCCCTCGACGGCCGCGGCTCCGTGCGCTGGCGCGCGGCCGTCCCGCAGGACATGGACTCGCCGGTCTTCGCGCTGCCCGAGGGCGAGCTGCTGGTCGCCTCCGGGGACCTCCGCGCCTTCTCTCCCGCCGGGGAGCTCCGATGGACCGCCGCCCTCGCGGGCCACGTCTTCGGGCCGCTGGCGCGCGCCCCCCACGGCGAGGTTCTGGTGCCCGAGATGCGCGGCAGCGTCGCGGTGATCGACCCGGCCGACGGGCGCCTCGTCCGCCGGGTGGAGCTCGGGAGCTTCCTCTATGGAGGTCCGCTCGCGCTGGCGGACGGGGCCTTCGTGGTGGGCCTCGCGGACGGATCGGTGCGCTGCCTAGACGCCGAGGGCCGGGCCAGGTGGAGCTTCCGCACCGAAGGGGCGGCGCGTCGACTCGGGGTGCGCTCGACCCCGGCGCTCCGGCCCGACGGAGTGATCCTCGTGGGCGCCGAGGACGGCGGCATCTACGGGCTGCGAGCCTCCGACGGGACGCTCGTGTTCCGCGTCGCGACGAGCGGTCCGGTGCGCTCGCGGGCGTGCGTCGACCGCGACGGTTGGGCGTACCTCGGCAGCGAGGACGATTCGCTCCACGCGATCGCGCCAGACAACACCGAGGCGTGGAGGGTGAGCATCGGCGCGGACGTCGACAGCGGCCCGAGGATCCTCTCCGACGGCCTCCTGGTCGTCGGCGCGGACGACGGCGCGCTGCACGCCATCGCTGGAACGCCCTGAGAACTCGCCTTGACCGACGATCCTCCAGCCGTAGAGAGTGCGCCCAATGGCGCGAAAGGCTCTCGATGATGGCATGCTCCTCCAGGTCTTCGCGGCGCACCCCACGCGCGCGCTCCACATCATGGAGGTGCTCGCGGCGCTGGACGAAGGCCCCGCCGCGCGCCGGGGAGTGACCGAGGCTCTCGACCGGATGGTGGAGCGGGGGCTGGTGCACGCCATGCCCGGCGGGCGCTACCGCCTGCCGAGGGACCAGGGCGCCCAGGTCGAGGGACGCTTCATCCAGAACCCGCGAGGCTTCGGCTTCGTCGAGGCCAACGACGGTCAGGGCGACGTGTTCATCGCCCCCAACGGCGTGCTGGGCGCGATGCACGGAGACCTCGTCGAGGCCGTGGCTCGCCCCGGCGGCCGCGGGCGCGAGGGCGCCATCACCGCGGTGCTCAAGCGCCGCTCGCCGATGGTGCCGGGCGTGCTGCGCGCCCGCCCGAAGGGGTCGTGGCTGGAGCCCGAGGACGCCCGCATCCGCGGTCCCATCGTGATCGAAGGCGACGTGGTGGGGCGCGACGGCCAGGTGGTGGTCGCGTTCATCGAGAAGTGGCCCTCGCACGTGGGCGAGGTCCCGACCGCGAGGGTGAGCGAGGTGCTCGGCGAGCCGGGCGCGCTGGCCACCGAGGTGCGCAAGGTGACCGTGCGCGAGGGCATCGAGCTGCCCACCGCGGGCGACGTGCTCGAAGAGGTCGCGCGACTCCCGATGTCGGTCTCCGCCGAGGACGCCGTCGGGCGCGTCGACCTGCGAGAGCGACCGCTGGTGACCATCGACCCGGACGACGCGCGCGACCACGACGATGCGGTCTACGTGGCGGCACGCCCCGACGGCGGCTGGGACGTGACCATCGCCATCGCCGACGTCTCGCACTACGTCCCCCTCGGCACGGCGCTCGACCGCCACGCCTCCGAGCGAGGCACCAGCGTGTACCTGCCCGACCGCGCCGTCTCGATGCTGCCGCAGGAGATCTCCGGGCGCATCGCGTCGCTGCTCCCCAACGAAGACCGGCTCGCTCTGGCGGTCGAGGCCACGCTCACCCGCGACGGCACCGTCGTCGAGGCGAAGCTGATGGAGGCCGTGATGCGCTCGCAGGCCCGGCTCACCTACGGCGGCGTGGCCCGAGCGATGGGCTGGAGCGACGAGGGCGCCGCCGCGCCGCTCAGCGACGAGATGCGCGCGATGGTGACCACCGCCGACCAGTGCTCCGCGACGCTGCGAGCGAAGCGCCTGCGCCGGGGCGCGCTCGACTTCGACCTGCCGGAGGGGCGAGTGCGCTTCGCCGAGGACAACCTCACCCCGATCAACATCATCCAGAGCAAGCGCGACCCCGGGGTGAAGCGCGCCTACGCGCTCATCGAAGACCTGATGCTCCTGGCCAACGAGATCGTGGCGGAGATCTGCGTGCAGGAGGGCCTCGCGGCCATCTTCCGGGTGCACGGCGGGCCGCAGGGCGAGGCGTTCCAGCGCTTCATGGCGGCCGCGCAGGCGCTCGGGCATCCCATCGACGACGAGGCCATCGACTCCCCGAGGATGCTCTCGGATTTCCTCCGCACCATCCGAGGCACCCCGGAGGCGCGGGTGCTGGGGATGCTGCTGCTCCGGGCGATGCCGCAGGCGCGCTACAGCGAGTTCAACACCGGTCACCGCGGCCTCGCGGCGCCGGCGTACCTGCACTTCACCTCGCCCATCCGGCGCTACCCCGACCTGCTGGTGCACCGCGAGGTGCGGCGCTGGCTGCGCGACCCGGCCAAGCGCACCGACACCAGCGGCCTCAGCGTCGCCGCGGCGGACTGCTCCCGCCTCGAGCGTCGCGCGGTCGACGTCGAGCGCGAGGTGCTCGACCTCTACCGCTGCGAGGTGGCCCGGCTCCACCTGGGCGAGATCCACCTCGCGACGGTCGTGGGCTTCGGCAGCCTCGGGGTCTACCTCGACATCGACGACCCCTTCCTCACGGGCCTCTTGCCGCTCGAGTCCGTCGCCGCCGGGTCGTGGGAGGCCGATGACCTCGGGCTGCGCCTGCGATCGAGCCGCACGGGGATGATCTTCCAGGTGGGCGACCAGCTCACGGTGGAGATCGCGGAGATCTCGCTCGCCCGCCGCACCATCACGCTGCGCCTCGCGGGGGAGGCGAAGGAGTCCCTGCGCCGCGCGCCCCCGGAGCGGGAGAAGAAGGGCAAGGGCGTCAAGAAGCGGGGCCCGACGCCCCGACCGCAGGTGCAGAAGCGGGGGCGCAAGCGGTGAGGCGGCGGTGGGTCGGCGCCCTGCTCGCGGTCGGCGCCGCGGGCTGCCCCCGCTCGGCCCCGCGGGTGGATTTCGAGGGCGGCGCTCGCATCGAGCCGCCGGCGGTGGACGTGCCTCCGGCGGACGTTCCGCGCTTCGCGGTGGTGACCTCGGCGCAGGTGCCGGGCGAGGGGCGCTCGCTCACCGTCGGGGCGCTCACGCTGGCGGCCGAGCCCGCCGAGCGCTTCGTCTCGTCGCTGGCGCTGCCGGTGGTGGGATCGGTCGCGGAGACCTGGGTCTACCGGGTGGGCCTCAACGGAGAGGCGCTCGACCTGCTGCGCGTGGTGGTCGAGGGCGGGGCGCTGCGGCGTGAGGTGATCGCCGGCACCCGCCCCTCGACGGCGGGCTGCCTCGGCGCATCGCTGCGCGCCACCTCGCCCCGTTCGGCGGTGGTCACCGCGCGGTGCGGCGCTCGCGTGGAGTCCCGATGGATCTCCCGAGGGGACGCCCCCCGCACCCGCAGCGTGGTGGGGGTGGAGGCCGCGCCCGCGGGCGCCGCCGAGGTCGGCGCCGAGGTCACCGCGGAGGACCGCGACCAGGACGGCGTCGACGAGCTGCGCGTCGCGCTGCGCCCGGCGGACTCGCTCGCGGGCGCCGCTCCAGTGGCGCGGCTGGTGTACTTCGATCGCGACGGGGCGCTGTCGCGCGACGTGGCCGAGCCCGCGCAGTCGCTCACCGCGGCGAGCGACGCCGCCCGTCTCTCGGCGACGCGCCAGGCTACCAGCGTGCGCGCTCTGGAGGCGGAGCGGTCCATCGCGTCGCTGCGCCGAGCGCTCTGCACGGAGGAGGGATCGCCCCGGGTGACCATCGACGGCGCGCGCGGGGTGAGCTGCGGGGCCGCGGGGGGCGTGCGCGATCGGGCGCGCATCCGGGTGCCGGCGATGATCAGCCTCGGGGAGCTCCCGGCCGCGGAGCAGATCGCCCGCGCCCTCGCGGCCATGCCCGAGCACGCCTCCGCCTGGACCGAGCTCGAGGGCGCCCTTCGCCGCGCGACCACGCTCGACCGCGGCTGGCGAGCGCGCACGGGCCCCTTCGTCGGGATGCCCCTCGATGCGAGCGCTCCGGGGCGCGTCGGCTCCCTCGCCTTCGACCTCCCGCTGCGCCCTCCGGCCGTGATGGTGCGCGGCCTCCAGGGCGGCCGCGTCGACCTCGCCACGCTCGGCTTCGTGCCGGGCGCCGCGGGCTCCGCGCGCGAGCTCCTGGCCACCCTCGCGGGCGTCGGCGTCGTGGTCGGGGTGGGCTCGCGCTGCGACGGCGTGAGCGTCCTCCTCTGCGACCCCGCGCAGCCCTGCGAGCCCGTCCCGGCCAGCGCCACCACCGCGCCGCCGGGGATCGTCCGCTGGCCGGTGCACACCGCGGCCTCCGTCGACCCCGGCGTCGCGTGCGCGTCCAACCCCGAGGCGCTGCGCCCGCTGGGCCCGCCGTCCACGCAGGTGATGGGCGCTCAGCGCGACCGGGCGCTGGTCTCCATCGAGGGCCGGCTCTGGTGGGTGGGCGCCGCTCAGTCCTCGCCGGTGCTCATCTCGCAGCGCCTGGGCGCGGGCTTCTCGCCGGGCGGGCCGGTGAGCGTCAACGGCGCCTGGGCCGTGCTGCCGGGGCTCAACGGGCTCTGGGTGCGAGGCGCCAGCGGCTGGAGGCTCCGCCCGGTGGAGGGACTCGAGGGGCGCACCTCGCAGCTGCGCGACCTGATCATCTCCGACGACGGCGCGGTGATCGCGGGCCTCGTCGGGACGCAGCTCCAGGTGATCGAGCGCCGCCCCTCGCGCTGAGCCCGCTCAGGGCGTCGGAATACAGAACCTCGTAAACGCCACCCCGCGTCGCCCTCGCGGCCCGGTCTGCACGATCGCCGACAGGCGCCTCCCGCTCCCGACCGCCGCGATGCGCCCCGCTCCCTCCGAGATGCGGGGCCCGTCGAAGGCCGCGCGCACGACCCCGTCGGGCTGGATCGTCGCGCCGCGCATCAGCCCATCCCGCAGCCAGAGCGCCGTCGCGCCGCCATACGAGGGCACCACCGTGACCGGCGGCGGGTCGCCCACGAACTGCTCGATCACCCTCCGCGCCCGCAGCGCTCCGTCGAGGCCGAGCACGGCGGTGGCGATGACCACCTGGCCGTTGAGCTCCTCGCTCCAGGCCACGATGACCCCGTCGGCGAGCAGGGCGCCGTCGTCGATGCTGGGGATGAGCAGGTTGCGCGTGACCCGGGGGCCGCGGCTGTCGATGAGCCCGCCGGGGTCGAAGCGCACGACGTACACGTCCGAGCCGCGCTTGTAGATCACCCCCGCGGCGTCGCCGTCGGGGCGCAGCACGACGTTCTCCGCCGAGGCGGGGATGAAGGCCGTGACGTCGATCGCCGCGGCCGCGAGCTCGCCGCTCGGCCGCACCCGGAAGGCCCCGGGCGCCGCCACCACGGCGCCGCCGTCGAGCACCTCGACGACGCGAGAGGCGAGGCCCAGCGTGACGCCCGAGGAGAGCCCCGTCGCGATCGGATCGCTGTACCCGGGCAGCACCGGCGAGGCCGCCGAGGGGGCGCCGCTCGCGTCGATGGGCGCTGCCATGATCCGCGTGGTGAAGTCGGCGTCGCCGGGGAACCCCACGCTCTCGCGGAAGAGCACCATCGCCCCTTCGCCCGCGCGGGTGAGCGTCGGGGTCGAGAGGTCGATGCGGGTGCCCGCGGTCGAGCGCACCACCGCCGGCTCGCGCTGCACCTGGCCGTTGGGGTCGACGGCGAAGAGGGTGATCTGGTCTCGCCCCGCGACCCCCGCATCGGCGGCCCGCAGCGCCCCTTCGCGCCAGAGCGCGAGGAACCCGCCGCGGTACGGCACCAGCCCGGCGACCTCGCCGTCGCTGTAGCCCGCGGTCGCGGTCCCGATCGGGCGCACGAAGCCCTCTCCCTCGCAGCTCGGCGGAGCGCCCGCGTCGTAGGGGAGGGGAGGCGCGTCGACGCCGACGTCCGGCGCGTCGGGGACGGCGGAGTCCTTCACCACGACCGGCGCGTCCACCCCGGCGTCCTGCGCCGGGCCGACCGAGGGACCGGAATCACAGGCCGAGAGGAAGGTGGCGATGAAAATGGGTGCCAGGGCTCTTCGGGTCACGGGTTTGCCTTTCGATCCGCAGCGGGGAGCGCTTTCTCCGTCGACGTCGCGGGCACGGGACTCCAGGTATTGCGCCGCGCTGGTGGGGGCGGTACCCACGAACCGCCCCGATCGATGGCCGAGGCCGTCCGAGAGGGCGCTCGAGATTCCAACACACTCATCAAGGAGTCGGACCATGGCACGCGAACCGAAGAACTTCGATCACCTCCTGGGCGGCAAGGCCAAGGGCCTCTCGGACGCCCAGCTGCAGGCGCATTTCACCCTCTACAAGGGCTACGTCACGAAGCTCAACGAGATCACCACCAAGCTCGCCACGGCCGACCGCAGCACCCCCAACTACAGCTTCAACGAGTACTCCGAGCTGCGCCGCCGCGAGCCCGTGGCGTTCAACGGCACGGTGCTCCACGAGATGTACTTCGAGGGCCTGGGCGACGGCTCGACGCAGCCGAGCGCCGGGGTGAAGGAGTTCATCGCCAACGGCTTCGGGAGCTACGACGCCTGGGTCGCCGACACCAAGGCCTGCCTCATGAGCGCCCACGGCTGGACCCTGCTCTGCTACGACTACGACTCGAAGAAGCTCATCAACAACCTGGTCCAGGGCGAGCACCACATCGGCCTCTTCGCCAACGTCCACGTGATGGCGGCCTTCGACGCCTGGGAGCACGCCTACTTCTTCGACTACCAGACCGGCAAGGCGAAGTATGTCGAGTCGATCCTCTCGGGGCTCAACTGGGACGTGCTCACCGCCCGCTTCAAGCAGGTCGGCGCGAAGGTCTGATCCCGGTCCCTCCTCCGTCCTCCGCGCCCACGTCGCGCGCGGAGATCCCCAATCGCTTCAGCTTCTTCTGAAGGCCAAACCGCGAGAGCCCCAGGGTCTTCGCGGCGTGCGTCTGGTTGCCCCCGTGCGACCCGAGCGCCTGGAGCACCATCGCGCGCTCCACGTCCTCGACGGCGTTGCGCAGGTCGAGGCCCGTGTGCCCGCCCGTCGGCGCTCGGTGCCCCGGCGAGGACTCCGTGGACACCGTCAGGTGCTCCGTGCGGATCACGTCCTCGGCCAGCACCGCCGCGCGCAGCACCTCGCTCTGGAGCTGACGGACGTTGCCCGGCCACGGGGCCGCGCAGAGGGCCGCGAGCGCCGCCCGGTCGATGCTCACGTCCCGTCGCGCGCCCTGCCGGAGGAAGTGCGCCACCAGGTCGGGGATGTCCTCCCGCCGGTCTCGCAGCGCCGGCACCCGGACCACGATCACCGCGAGGCGGTAGTACAGGTCCTCCCGGAAGGCGCCGCGGCTCACCATGTCCGGCAGGTCGCGGTGCGTCGCGGCCACGACGCGCACGTCCACGCGCCGCACCCGCTCACCGCCGACGGGCCGCACCTCGCCCTCCTGCAGCACCCGCAGCAGCCGCGACTGCATCGCCGGCGACATCTCGCCGATCTCGTCGAGGAAGAGCGTCCCCCCGTCGGCCGCCTCGAAGAGCCCCACGCGCGCCCGGTCGGCGCCCGTGAAGGCCCCGCGCACGTGACCGAAGAGGGTGCTCTCCAGCAGCGTCTCGGGGATGGCCCCGCAGTTCTCGGCCACGAAGGGCCGGTGCGCCCTCGGGCTGTTGTCATGGATCGCCCTCGCGACCAGCTCCTTCCCCGTCCCCGACTCGCCCTGGAGGAGCACCGGCATCGGCGTCGGGGCCACGCGGTCGAGCAGCGAGAGCATCCGCCGCATGGCGTCGCCGCGGCCGATCAGCGCGTCGTAGCGGCCCCGCGTGGCCGACGGATCGACCGCCCGGCGCGCGGTCTCCAGCTCCGCCCGCTGCCTCGCGAGGGCCCGCTCGAGCTCGTCCGCGAGGCGCTCCGAGCGGCGCAGCGAACGCCGGAGCTCCGCCCGGGAGCGCGCGTTGTCGATGGCCACCGCGGCCGCGTCGGCGAAGGCCACCGCCAGGGAGCGGGCCCGCTCGTCGAAGGCCCCGGCGCGCATCCGGTCGTCGACGTAGATGGTCCCCGCGACCTCGCCTCGCACCCTCAGCGGGACCGCCAGCACCGAGCGAAGCTGCAGCCCCAGCACGCTCTGCGTGGCGTCGAAGCGCTGGTCGGTGCTGGCGTCGATGGTCACCACGGGCTCGCCCGTCGTCGCCACCCGCTCGGCGATGGAGCGCGACAGCACGGCCTCGTCGCCCACCAGGTCGCGCTCCCCGAGGTTGCGCGCGTTGCGCACCTTCAGCGTCCCGTCGGGCTCGCGCAGCAGCAGGAAGCCTCGCGAGGCGCCCGTGAGCTCGATGATCGCGTCCATCACCCGGTCGAGCATGGGCGGCAGCCTCGGCTCGGCGTTGATGCGCTGCACCACGGAGAGCATCCACCGCCAGCGAGCGTCGTCCGTCGTCGGAGCTTCCCTCGCGGGCGCCTTCGAGGCCGGCGAGTGCCTCCGTCGGAAGCACTCGCCCAGCGCCTCCGGCAGCGTCGCCGAGAGAGCGTCCACCCGCGCCCTCCGCCGAGCGCGCATCGACTCCGCGCGACCCCGATCGCCCGCGACCTCCGCGGCGCCCTCCATCCACTGCAGCAGCAGCAGCTCGTGCTCGACGCTCGGGTCCGCCTCCACGGCCCGCCGCGCCCGGTCCTCCGCGGTGTCGAGCGCGCCGTAGCGGGGGTGGCCCTGCACCGCCAGCGCGAGCCTCGCGAGCGCCGCCATCGCCCCTTCGTCGGAGCGCGGCGCCCCCATCGCCGTCGCCGCGGACTCCAGCGCTCCCGACCCGACGGCCCCGATGGCCCAGCGCGCCCGAAGCTCGTCCGCCAGCGCCGTCGCGCCCAGCTCCCTCACCGCGGCCGCCTCCACGGGCGCCCGGGAGCTCCCGTCCGCCTCCGCCTGCAGCGCGTCCACCCACCGCGCGGTGAGCGCGTCGCCCGCCTCCGCCGCGGCCTCCCGCGCCCGACGCAGCAGCGCTCGCGACTCCTCCGCGGCGCCGATCCAGACCGAGAGCGACGCGAGGTTGGCGAGCGCCCTCGCCACCGAGGCCGGCTGCGCCTCCGCCGCGAAGAGCGACACCGAGCGCCGCATCGCGAGGTAGGCCTCGCCCAGCGCTCCGGCCTCCAGCGCCGCCGCGCCGAGGTTCATCAGGTACGTCGCCGCCGCCCTCGCGTCCCCGTCCCGGCTCGCCGCCTCCCACGCGGCGCGGTACGCCGCCGAGGCGCCCGCGAGGTCGCCCGACCGCTGCGCGAGGAGTCCCCGCACCCCCGCCGCCCTCGGCTCCGTCGCGGCCCGATCGCCGAGCCGTAGCGCCCACGCCTCGCACCGCGCCGAGGCCTCCGCTCGGTCGTCCGCCGCGAGCGCCACCAGCGCCGCGACCTCCAGCGCCCGCAGCGAGACCAGGGCCTCCGCGCCCTCGGCGGTCGCCGCGTCGACCACCACGTCGACCTCCGCCCTCGACGGCATCGCGCCCCGGTCGAAGGCCGCCCTCAGACCGATCACCCTCGCCGCCACCCCGAGCGCTCCGCCCATCGCAGAGTGCCTCGCCACCCACGCATCCACCGCGTCGCGCTCCCCCGCGCGCAGCAGGATCTCCCCATGCAGCAGCACCGCCGTCGGCGTCTCTCCCTCCTCGGTGAGCGAGCGCGCCTCGGCGTGTCGACCCGCCCGACAGAGCAGCGCGGCCAGCGTCGTCGTGACCGCCCACGCGCCCGCCTCCCTCAGCAGCGCGATGCGCTCCGCGATGGGAGCGCTCCCGTCCTCGAGGGCGCGCGTCGTCTCTCGCGTCGCGCCCTCCCGGTCTCCCGCCCACGCGAAGATCCTCGCCGCCGCCCCAGCTCCTCTCGCACCCCTCGCGCCGAGGGCCTCGGCCAGCGCGATCGTCCACCCTCGCTCGCCCTCCAGAGGCAGGGCCGACGAGACCGTCGCCGCGATGCGCCCCTGCCCGAGCGCGACGAGACCCCGCTCGCGAAGGCCCGCCACCGCCTCGGGGAGCGCGTCGCCGAAGGCTTCCGCCAGCGCCTCCAGCGCCACCGGCTCGCGCGCCAGCGACAGCCCTCGGAGCAGCCTCGCCGACGAGGCCGTGAGCCCCTCCGGGGTCGTTCCCTCGCCCGTCGGGTGCGCGGCCGTGAGCGCCGCCGTCGGGATCGCCGAGGGACCCAGCGCCCGCACCGCCTGCACCACCCGCCCGGACCATCCGCCGGTCGCGATCCGCCAGCGCTCGACCACCGCGCTCGCCACCGGCGCCCGGTGGAGGTCGCTGAGCAGCGCCCCGAGGGACTCGTCCGTCAACGGCGCTCGCTCGAGGGCCACCACTCGCGGATCGCTCACCGCCACGGTGCTCGTCGCCAGCAACGCCATCGGGGCGTCGACCCCGTAGCGACGAGAGCGCTCGACCGCCGCGATGGCCGAGGCGAGCGCCTCCTCCGGAGCGTCGACCATCACGAAGACCGTGGGCCGCTCGCACGGCGTCGGCGCTCCGTCCTCCCTCGCCAGCACCTCCGCCCGAGAGGCCGCGCCCACCCGCGCGAGGCGCAGCGCGTCCTCCAGCAGCCGCCGCCGACCCGACCCTTCGGGGCCCACCAGCACCACCCCGGCCGACGCGCCTCCCATCGCCGCGGAGATCGCCTCCGCCACCCGACGGCTCTCCGAGCGATCGCCCTGCCACCTCGGCGCCGCCGCGACCGTCTCGTCATCCGTCGTCCAGGCCCGCTCCCCCGCGGTCTCTGGCAGCCAGCGAGCGCCGTCCAGCGCCCAGCGTCGCAGGAAGGCCCCCGCCGAGGAGGGCCGCTCGCTCGGGTCCGCCGCCACGGACGCCGCGATCACCGAGCGCAGCGGACCCGGGATGCGGGCGAATACTCCCTCCTGTAAGACCGGGGCGCGACCCAGCGAGGCGAGCACCGCTCGGGCGTCCGTCGCATCGGCCACCAGCGGGTGTCCCCCTCCCAGCGCCATGGCGAGCGAGACGCCCAGCGCATAGAGGTCCCTCGAGGGGGTGGCCGCTCCGAAGAGGGCCTCCGGCGCGGCGAAGGCGAGGCTCCCTCGCAGCCCCGCGCTCCGCTCTCCCACGGCGACCGCGGTGCCCAGGTCGACGAGCACCGCGTGGTCGCCGCGCACCAGGATGTTCGACGGCTTCACGTCGCCATGGACGATGCCGAGGGCGTGCAGCGCCTCCAGGGCTCCCGCCACGCCGATCCCGGCGCGCACCACCGCAGCCGTCTCGCTCACGGCGTCGAGGGCGACGCCCTCCACGAGGTCCATCACCACGAAGGACCCGCCGCCGGGCAGAGCGCCCAGGTCGCGGGTGCGGGCGAGGTGCGGGTGATCGAGCGACAGCAACAGCCTCGCGTGCGAGGGGTCGATCGCCCGGGTCTGGATCTTCACCGCGCAGGTCGACGCCCCATCGCGCAGGTCGACCGCCCTCCAGACCGAACCCTCGGCTCCCCCACCGAGGCGGGCGACGAGCTGATAGCGGCCGACGACGATGCTGCGCGCGTTGATGCCGTCCACGTCGCTGGCTCTCTGCACGATGGGTTCCGTCAACCATCTATGGCGGTTTCGCGCATGTGCCGTCAACAAGGTTGGCGGTTGGCAGTCTCCCGCTGGTCGCTCCAGTGATCGCCTGACACCGGCCGCTCATCGCGTATGGTCTGTCGGGTGCGTTGGGATCGCTGGGTACTTCCGCCTGCGGTGAGCGCCGCCGTCTTCGCGGTGCTGTCCGTCTCGCCGCCCATCGGCTCGTCGACTGCGTCCATCCACCGACTGGAGTCGCTCGGCGACCCCTCTCCGGGGCGTCCGTGGCTGCTGCGCTCCCGCATCACCACGGAGTCCGCCGGAGCGCCCTCGCCAGGGCTCACCTCGCCCGACGCGATCGTGCAGTCCATCGCCGCGCTCCGCGACCGGGGAGGGTGGTTCCGAGTGCTGGTCCCGAGTTCCGCGAGCGAGCTGCACCTGCACCTCCGCGACGCCTCGGGCCTCCATCGACTGCGCTCCGCGGTGCGACCGCAGCGCCCGCTCTCCGCGCCCTCTCGCTTCGACGAGCGCGTCCTCGTCGTCGAGGGAACCCTCGTGCCCGAGCTCACCGGCGAGGTCCTCGCCCGCCCCGCGGGCAGCCTCGTGGAACTCCTCCCGGTGACCGACCAGGTGCAGATCGATCCCTCGCAGCGGTCGGTCGATGCCTGCGGACTCGCGAGCTTCAGCGTGCGCGTCTCCGGCCTCGGAGCGCCCGTCTCGATGCGCTCCACGGGGCCTTCGGGGGCGCGCCGCGACGAGCTGCGGCTCCCGCTGGTTCCGGGCGGCATCGCGGTGCGTGACGAGGGCGACACGGTGCTGCTCCGCGCGACGGGCCCCGGGGCGACGGCGCACCTGGTCGCGGGCGACGCCTCGGGCCCCACCTGGTGGTCCGCCGTGGAGCTGATCGCTGATGGGGACGAGGGCAGCGCCCGCGTCTCGCTGCCGCCGCAGAGCCTCTGGGTCACCGCCTCTCCGAGCGTCGACCTCGCGGAGCCCGTCTCTCCGCTGATCCGCCCCGCCTCGCCGCCCTGCCTCGCGACCCCGCTCGGTCAGCGCCTGGCCCGCGGCCGCCTCGCTCCACCGCCGCTGCCTCCGCTGCGCGTCCTCTGGGACGGCCCCTCGGAGGGGGCCCAGCTTACCCGGCAGCGTATTCAGCGGGCGCGCGCGATCTGCGTGGGCGGCCTCGCGGTGAGCGTGGCGCTGGAGGTGCTGCTGCTGCTGGGCGCCGGGCTCGCGAGCGGGCCCGCGGCGCTCCGCTCTCTGAGCGGCGAACGCCGCGACCGGGTGGGCATCCTGGTCGCGGGCATCTCGATCCTGATGTTGATGGGCGCCGCCCTCGCGCTGGCCGTGGGTCTCCGCGCCCCTTGATGCGAGGGGGCTTCGTCCCCCACACTCAGGGTGTTATCCCCGGAAGGCTGAGAACCACCATGTCGTCACGCGTCCTCGTCGTTGAACCCTCTGAAGAGCTTCGCGTCCCGCTGATGCGGGCGCTGCGGGCTCGCGGTGTCGGGGTCGATGCGTTCGCCAGCGCGGCGGAGGTGATCGAGGCGCTCAAGGGCGCTCCCGCCTGGAGCCGCGCCCTCATCGAGCTGACGCTCCCCGACGGAGACGGCGCCACGCTCGCCGAGCGCGTCCGGCTGCACTCTCCGGAGATCGAGCTCTGCTTCGTGACCGGCGGCGTCGACGGCGAGCTCCTCTGCCGCGCCCACGCCCTCGGAACCATCCTCTGGAAGCCGCTCGGCCTCGGTCCCCTCTGCGAGCGCTTCATCTCCGACACCCGCCGCTCCGGGGTCATGCGTCGCGTCGACGCGCCGAGCCTCCCCATCGCCCGCCGCGGCTGATCGCCCGCTCCTCCCGCTTCAGATCCCGATCGCGCCCGCCGCGGCCAGCGCGTCGATGCGCGCGTCGTCGATCCCGGCCTCCCGAAGGATCTCCCTCGTGTCGGCCCCCGCCGCGCGCGGCGGCGTGTGCGCTGCGTCCGCCCCAGGGCCCACCGGCGTGCGAAAGGCCAGCATCGGCCCCCCGCCGAAGCCCGGCGTCTGGAAGAACACCCCGCGGTGCTGGTGCTGCGCGTCGCCGGGCAGCTCATGCGGTTCGAGCACCGGCTCGAGGCAGCAGTCGTGGGTCTTCGCGAAGGCCTCCCACTCGGCCCGGGTGCGACCCGCGATCACCGCCGCGACGGAGGCCTTGAGCCCCGCCTGGTGCGGCCCCGGCACGAGCGCGTCGAGCGTCGGTTCGAGCCCCACCGCGGTGGCGAAGGCCGTCCAGAACTTCGGCTCCAGCGCCCCGAGGGCCACCGCCTGGCGGTCGGCCGTGAGGTACGTCGCATAGGCCGCGATGCCCCCGTCGAGCACGTTGTCGCCGCGAGGCCTCGGGCGCTCTCCCGCGAAGAGCGAGGCCAGCGCGAAGGCGGCCAGCGGCACCGCCCCCTCCGACATCGCGAGGTCCGCCACGCACCCGACGCCGGTGCGAGAGCGCTCCTGCAAGGCCGCCAGGATGGCCACCACCGCCCAGAGAGCGCCGCCCGCGACGTCGGCCATCTGCGCGCCCGAGACGGCGGGGGGCTGATCCGCCGGGCCGGTCACGCCCAGCACGCCCGCGCGGGCGAGGTAGTTGAGGTCGTGCCCCGCGCGCTTGGCCAGCGGGCCGTCCTGGCCATAGCCGGTGATGGCGCAGACGATGAGCCCGGGGTGCAGCGCCCGGAGCGCCGCGTGACCGACGCCGAGGCGGTCGAGCACCCCCGGTCGGAAGCCCTCGATCAGCACGTCGTAGCGAGGAACGATCCGCCGCAGCGTCTCCGCGCCTTCGGGGCTCTTCAGGTCGATGACGAGGCTGCGCTTGTCGCGGTTGAGCGCCTGCCACGCGGCGCCCTGACCGTCGACGCTCGGGGGCATCGAGCGGAGGTAGTCGCCGGGGAAGGGGTCCTCGAGCTTGTCGACCGTGGCGCCGAGGTCGGCGAGCACGAGCGACGCGAAGGGACCAGGCAAGAGCCGGGTGAGGTCGAGGACCCGAACGCCCTCCAGCGGACGCCGGTGACGGAGCGACTCAGGGAGCATGAGGGGGAGGTCGGCTTCCGGTGGGGCGCTCGGAGGGACCCGGGCGCCCTGACACCCGATGGGAGTGAACTACTTGAGGAGGTTGAAGAGCTTGGTGAGGTTCATCGCCAGCATCTGGTTGCCCTTGACCTTGAGCTTGCCGGCGAAGAAGAGCTTCATGCCCGCGCTCGGGTCGGCGACCATCGTCTGGAAGTCCGCGTCGGCCACGTCGATGGTGACCTGCGGATCGGTGGCGGTACCCTCGGTGGCGGTCGGGGGATTGGAGACCAGGTCGATGGTCCAGTTGCCCGCGCCCGCGATGTTGAGCTGGTACTTGCCGCCGATCTTGCGGGCCTCGTCGCCGCGCCGCGAGAGCGCGCCGGGAATCTCCTCGTTGAACAGCTTCTTCGTGTCGACCGTCATGACAGAGCCTCCGTGATCGGGCGCGTTCGGTAACTGAACCGCCATTCAGCGCGAGGGGATATCACCCGCCCGGCGATGGTGTCAAAGCCCACGGGGCAACCTGTGCTACGTCCGCGCTCGCATGAACGCGCGCCTCCTCTGCGGTTGCCTCGCCGTGATGCTCACCGGTTGCCCTCGCGCCCGCGCCCCCTCCGTCGACTCGGGCGCCCCGCGAGCCGACGTCGAGCGGGTCCCCGCGGTCGCCGAGATCCCCCCGCCGGGCCCGTCGGCCGATGGCCAGGAGGTCGACGTCCCGCTGCGATGGATCCACCTCCTCGCGGAGCCCGCCCCCACCGGGAGCACGCCCTACGCAGTGGTCGGCGCCACGGTGCCGTGCGGCTTCGTCCCGCGCTATACGGTGAGCGAGCGAGGCGACGGCGAGGTGCGCCTCCGGATGAGAGCGCAGCGCCGTACGACCGACGGCGGCCGCTGCGAGGGCGGAACCTCCGTGGTGGAGCTCGTCTCCCTGTCACTGATCCGCCTGGGCACCTGGCGGGTGGTCGACGCCGTGGCCCACGGCGAGCACGACGTCCCGCCCCCTACGCCGCGCGTGCTGCACGTGGTGCCCGACGACGCCACCCTCGCTCCCGCCGCCGAGCGCTGGACCCGCGCGTGCCAGGCCACCGCCGACTGCGCCGGGGGAGGGCTCTGCGCTCGCGTGGGCGCCGGGTCCATCTGCCTTCCCCCGATGGACCCGTGGCTGCACCTCGGGCGTCCGTGTCCGGAGGGGACCCGCTCCGTCGAGGCCACGCCGGCCTCGTCGGGGGAGGGCGCCCCCTGGCGGGCCTGCGTCGCGGCCTGCGACCGGGCGGGCCGCTGCGCCGGGAGACTGCAATGTGACGCCTCGGGGATCTGTCTGCCCTCGCGGAGCGTTGAGGCCGGAACCTCTGACGCCGGACGTGGTCCTTCCACCCAAGGTCCCGCCGCCGCGGGGCGTTGACGCAGGACACTCGCGAGGAGCGCACACCATGGGCGACGCATCGAAGGTTGATCGCTGGAGCTTCTGGATCGACGACGCCGTCCGCGCCCTCCGCGTGACCGGGCTCACGCTCACCGCCCAGCCCGACGGCCTAGTCGATCGACGCGCGGTGATGATCGGCGAGCGCGACGGCTGGACGGTGACCTGCACCCTGCGCGACGAGCTGGCGGGCTCCCCCTCGACGGAGGTGCGCTGCCTCGCGGAGGGGGTCCCGGTCGAGCTCACGCTGCGCCCCGAGCTCGTGGGCGAGGGCTTCGACAAGCTCCTGGGGATGACCGTCGACCAGCCGGTCGGGGACGTGGAGTTCGACCGGGTCTTCGTGATCGCGTCGGCGCCTCGCTCGGTGGCCGCCTCGCTCCTGCTCGCCCCGATGAGGGAGAAGCTCTCCGCCCTCCCGCGCAGCAGCGAGGGCCCTTCGCTCTCGCTCAAGAACGGCGAGGTCATCCTGCGCTGGTGGGGTGAGCCCGACTCGGATCACATCGTCGCCGGCCTGGAGGTCGTCGCCGAGCTGCACCGGCTGCACCGCCAGATGGTCGAGGGCGACGGCACCTTCGGTCACGGTCCCTTCCGCCAGGGCGCGGCGGGCGATCGGGCGATCGACCCCTCCGCGCGGGCGACCGCGTGGGAGCGCTTCGCGGCGGCGCGGCGGCGCACGGCCACGGTGCTCACGGCGGCGGCGATCGCGGGCGTCGGCTTCCTCGCGGCGGTCATCACGCACCACCCCTGAGCGGCGGTTCAGCGCTGGCCGAAGAGCGGCGGCAGGCCGTCGGTGAAGCCGAGCGCTCCGAGGGTGAAGACCGAGAGGTAGATCCCTCCCACGATGAGGGCGTTGAGCAGGTGGTCGGGCCGGCGCAGCTCGATGCTCCGGACGCGGTCGAGGTCGACCCTCACGCCGCGCCCGGTGTCGGCGTCGAGGCCCTGCGCGAAGGGGCCGATGAGCGAGGTCACCCGCAGCTCGCGCACGCCCTCCGACGCCGTGAAGCGAGCCCGCTGCAAGCGCAGGTCGACCTCGCCCGAGCGCACCGAGGCGAGCGTCACCGGCCGCCACTGGGCGCACCCGAGCGAGAGCACCAGCAGCGCGATGGGCGCTGAACGGCCCCTCATCGCAGGCTCCATCCGAAGGTGAGCAGCGCGCCTCGCACGGCCGGATCGCCCACCCCGACGCCGCCCGCGAGCAACCGCAGCGAGAGCACCCCCTCCTCGCGCGCTCCGAAGCGGAAGCCCGTCTCGAGCGTTCCCCCGAGGTCGAGGAGCGTCGAGGTGGCGGAGGTCTGCTCGCGGCCGAGCGTGCGGACGCTGTGATCGGCGTTGACGCAGTACGCGACGGACTCTCCCGAGGCGCTCCCGGCCCAGAGCCCCACGCGCATCGCGAGCCCGACGTAGAAGGGCGAGCGCAGCGAGAAGACCCGCGCTCGCACCCCGAAGGAGAGGCCCGCCTGGGCGCCCCAGCCGGGGAGCGCATCGAAGGCCCGAGAGCCCGCGCAGGCCATCCCCGCCACGCGCTCCGACAGCGCCCTCGGCACCACCGTCATCACCTGCGGCCCCAGGAACTCCAGGCGACCATGGATCTCCAGCAGGTCGCCGATGGCTCGGCGCGCGTCGAGGCCGACCGCGAGGGTGATCGCGGGCGACCAGTCGACCACGCCCCCCTCGTTGGCGCGATTGAAGCCGGAGAGCACCGCGACCCCGCCCTCGACGGCGGGACGCCAGCGGGCGCGAGGCGCGCGGAGGCCCTCTTCCTCGCGTCGAATCGAGGCGGGCGAAGGGGCGACGGAGGCGGTGGGGGGCAGGTCGACGAAGGTCTGCGCCGCGACCGTCTGGGCGCAGACGATCGAGAGCGCGAGGCTCATCGACCCGGTAGGGGAAAGGGCAGCGGGAAGGGCAGCGGTGAACCGCCGTTGCCGGCTCCCTGCGCCACGCCGATGGCGGGCGGGCGCACGCCGCTGCGCCACTGCGAAGACCAGAGCTGGATCACCGGGCGACGCACCGCCGCGGGCGGGTGCGAGCGGACGAAGAAGAGCAGCGGCGAGTTGCCGCGCAGGCCCTCCAGGCGCTCGAAGAAGTCCATGCTCATCACGGCGCCCTCCTCGGTCCAGCGCCCGGTGGTGCGGCGCGAGCCGGTGTCGAGGACGTTGACCGTGCCCCAGGTGTCGGCCTCCACCTCGAGCGGCTGGTTGAAGAGCGGCGCGAGGTTGGACACCGCGCGCTCCAGGTCCTCGAGGTCGCCCTGCTGCGGGTTGACGGGCGCCCCGGTCGCGCAGCCCGTGTGGCCGCGGTAGTGGTGCGCGAGCTCGTGGCCCAGGATGAAGGCGATCTGCACGTCGTAGAGGTAGCGCTGCCGCGCGAGCTTCTGCGGGTTGAACGCCATCGCCGGGGGCACGACCCCGTCGGGCAGGCCGCGCACCATCTGCTCCTGGTTGATCAGGCTCACGGTGCGGTCGGTGTAGTCGCGGAGCAGGTGCGTGCCCGCGACCTCGTCGACCGCGCGTGCCTCCGCGGTCGCGGCGTGGAGCACCAGGATCGCCGCGGTCGCGACCATGAAGGCCCGGCCCCCTCGGGTGCAGCCGGCGGCGGCGTTCACCTCGGTGAGCGTGTTCACGAAGTTGAGCGGGATGTTGGCGACGCGGGCGCGCTGCGCAGGCTCTAGGTTCGCGGCGAGGGTGTTGATCAGGTACTGCGCCTCCTGCTCGAGGAAGGGCAGCGCGAACGATCCATCGGGCTCGACTGCGCCGGGAGGGAGCGGCGCCGTCTCGATGGCGGACGGCCCCTGCGGCGCGGCGGGGTTCTGGCTCGGCTGGGGCTGCGGAGTGCCGAGCGTCGGGAGGCCGGGGATGGCCGGGATGGGGATGCCGAAGGGCCCCGTCTGCGGGGCGGGAGCGGGAGCGGGAGCGGGCGCCGGGGCGAGCGTCGGGACCGTCGGGGACGCGGCGCCGGACGCGGTCTCCTCGCGCCTCCGACACGACGCGACCAGGAGCGCGAACAGCAGGGCGGAGCGGGTGAGGTGGGTCATGCGTTCCTTCGGAGGAGCTCGATGATCGCGTCATGCACCCGCGGACGCAACGCGCGAATCCCCACCGAGGCGCGCGACGGGTGCACCCGGTTGGTCACCAGCGAGACCGCCACGTCGAGCTCCGGCTCGCACCACACGGAGGTCCCGGTGAACCCCAGGTGACCGAAGGCCCGCGGGCCGAAGTAGCTCCCGCTCGACGAGGCCCCGGCGCTCACGCCGTCCCAGCCGAGCCGATGGCTGCCCCCCGGACGCGGCGCGATCATCCCTTCCATCGCCGCGGCCGGGAGCCACCCGCTCTCTCCGCGCAGCGCGTCGAGGCAGGCGCGCCCCAGCGAGGCCATCGCCGCGGCGGTGCCGAAGAGCCCCGCGTGGCCCGCGACGCCGCCCATCGCGTAGGCGTTCTCGTCGTGGACCTCGCCCTGCATCACCCGTCCCCTCCACGGACAGCGCTCGGTGGGCGCGACGTCCGGATCGCGCCAGCGCTCGCCCACCCCCCGCACGTGCAGCGCCCCGAGCCCGAGCGGAGCGATCACCTCCCGGCGCACCACCGCGTCGATCGCCTCGCCCGCGCGTTGCGCGATCGCCTCGCCCGCGAGGATGTACCCGAGGTCGCTGTAGACCGCCGCGCCGCCCTCCGCGACCGGCGCCGCCGCCACGACGTCGAGCTGCCGCTCTCGGGCCGCCGCCGAGCCGCAGTCCGCGAGCGACACGCCCTCGTAGGCGGCCACCCACGCGGGCAGGCCCGACCGGTGCGAGAGAAGCGCGTCGAGCCGCAGCGCCGCGATCGCCTCGCCGAAGCGCGAGGGCCAGAGCGCTCCGAGGGTCTCGTCGAGAGCGAGCGCTCCGGCCTGGGCGAGCCTCAGCGCCGCGAGGGCCGTGAGGGGCTTGGTCAGCGAGGCGAGGTCGTAGACGGTGTCCGGGGTGACCGGTCGGTCGGGCGATCCGTCGAGCGAGCCGACCGCGATGAGCCGCGGTTCAGCGCCCGCGAGCGAGAGCGCGACCTGCGCTCCTGGAGTCGCACCCGCGGCGATGGCGTCGAGGAGGATCGGTCGCAGCGCGCGGTCGAACTCGTCGGAGGTGATGGAGCGGCGCATCGGGGCGACAGGATACGGCGCGGGGGTGGCGCGGCGGGGGGCTTCGGGTATCTTCCGCCGCCGCTGATGCCTGACGACCTGGATGATCTCCTGCCCCGCCGCTGCCGTGACCTGAACCCCGTGGGCGGGGTGCTGCGCGCCATCGACGATGATTTCCGGGTCGACGAGATCCCCTCGTATGAGCCTTGCGGCGAGGGGGAGCACACGTACCTGCGCTTCGAGAAGCGGGGGATGACCACGCCCTACGCCATCACGCAGATCGCTCGCACCCTGAAGATCCAGGCGAGGGACGTCGGGTACGCGGGGATGAAGGATCGTCACGCGGTCACCACGCAGACGGTCAGCCTGCCGAGGGTCGACCCGGAGCGCGCGGCGGCGATGGTCATCCCCGGGCTGCGCGTGCTCTCGGTGACGCGGCATCGCAACAAGCTCCGCACGGGGCACCTGAAGGGCAACCGCTTCGAGCTGCGCGTGCGCGACCTGCCGGGCGGCGTCGAGGCGGCGCTCCCGAGGGCGCTGGCCATCGCCGAGGTCATCGGCCGCGCGGGGGTGCCCAACTACTACGGCGAGCAGCGCTTCGGCCGCGACGGGGACAACGCCACGAAGGCGAGGGAGTGGCTCTCCGGGAAGGGCGCCGAGCCGAGGGATCCGCACCAGCGGAGGTTCCTGGTGTCGTCGCTCCAGTCGGAGCTGTTCAACGCGTGGCTGGGGGCGCGGGTCCGCGACGGGCTGCTCGATCAGTACGTGGAGGGCGACCTCGCGGCGCGCGGCGCCTCGGGCCGTCCGTGGCTGATCACCCCGGAGGACGCGGCGCGGCTCTACCCGACCGGGGAGGCCTCCCCGACGGGTCCGATGTTCGGCCGCTCCATGGACCGCCCCACCGGCGCCGAGGAGGCGCGCGAGGAGGCGGTGCTGGCGCAGGCCTCCCTCGACCGGGCCTTCTTCGATCGCATCGGAGCGCTCGCGGAGGGCACGCGTCGGCTGGCGCGCGTGCTCGTCGAGGACCTCGCCGTGAGCGCCGACGGCGACGCGCTGGTGTTCCGCTTCACGCTCTCGCCGGGCGCGTACGCGACGGTGGTGATGCGCGAGTTCGGGGTGTCGTCGACGTCGGCGGCCCCTACGGTTGAAACAGGATCTGCGGACGAGCATCCCACGATGCAGTCCGAGCCCGCGCCCTGAGGGCGCGGATCAAGCGAAGTACAGGTAACGCATGCACTCAGGTGGCTTCTCGCTCATCCGTCTCTTCACCTCCTTCGCGATGCTCGGGGCCGA
>CBIHPK010000120.1:0-26040 GCA_966211675.1 uncultured Myxococcaceae bacterium | reverse complement strand
CGTTGAGGGACGGCGTCCCAGCGCCACGGGGCGCATCGGCTACGAGAGGAGCATCCATGGTGTCGAGCCCGTTGAGGGACGGCGTCCCAGCGCCACGGGGCGCATCGGCTACGAGAGGAGCATCGAGGGTGTCGAGCCCGTTGAAGGGCCGCCGACTGCGCGCCCGCGGACGGCCCGCGAGCGGGCCTGCGGTCGCTGAAGTCGGAGCCTGGAGCTGACCGTCCCGCCTTCGCGGGACTATCTGAAGGAGCGTCGAGCGCTGGAGCGCTCGACGAGTTGGGGTCGGAAACAACCTCCGTGGGGCCGCCGGACGACAGGCGGACATGTTTCACCGACACGTCGAGTTGTACCTGCACTTCATCTGGAGCACCTGGGATCGCTACCCGTGGATCGAGGCCTCGATGCAGCCTCGATTACACGCCGTGTTGGCCTCGATCGCGCGGTCGCAGGGGTGTTCGTTCGCCACGGCGGGTGGAGTCGACGAGCATGTCCATGTGCTGGTGCGCGCTCCGGCAACGTTGTACCCGGCGGAACTGGTTCGTCACCTCAAGGGCGTCTCGTCGCGCTTCGCGCACACCGAACTGTCTGTCGACCCGACGTACACCTGGAGCCAGGGGTACGCGTTGTTCAGCGTGGGGCCCGAGAGCGTCCCCTCACTCACGGCCTACATCGACGATCAGCCACGCCACCACTCCGCTGGCACCACACAGGCTCGTTGGGAACAACCGACTTGAGTCCCTGAACCGACCTCTCGAGTGCCCGAAGAGCGCTGACTCTGAACCCCACTCGTCGAGCGCTCCAGCGCTCGACGCTCCTTCAGATAGTCCCGCGAAGGCGGGACGGTCAGCTCCAGGCTCCGACTTCAGCGACCGCAGGCCCGCTCGCGGGCCGTCCGCGGGCGCGCAGTCGGCGGCCCTTCAACGGGCTCGACACCCTCGATGCTCCTCTCGTAGCCGATGCGCCCCGTGGCGCTGGGACGCCGTCCCTCAACGGGCTC
Organism: uncultured Myxococcaceae bacterium; assembly: GCA_966211675.1. Classification (GTDB taxonomy): domain Bacteria; phylum Myxococcota_A; class Polyangia; order Polyangiales; genus SCUS01. The sequence continues at coordinate 25,043 of CBIHPK010000120.1, read as the reverse complement.
GACCCCCTCGATGCTCCTCTCCTGGACGATGCGCCCCGTGGCGCTGGGACGCCGTCCCTCAACGGGCTCGACCCCCTCGGTGCTCCTCTCCTGGACGATGCTCGCGCCCGGCTCGCCCCCCGCTCGCCGCGACCGCTACCGAAGCCCCTCCAACCCGCGCTCAGTCCCCGCCGGTCGCGTCGGCGGCGTCGGGCCCGGCGTCGAAGCACGACGCGGAGGGGTCCGTGTGCACCTCGTTCCAGCGGCCGAGGCGGCAGGTCTGGGTGCGACCGCCGCAGCCCGGGACCATGTAGCCATAGCGGCACTCGACGCCTTCGAGGCCGGGGCAGGGCTGCGAGAAGAGCGGGTCGTACGAGACGCTCGGACAGGTGTAGCCGACCTCGCTCGCGTCGGCGGCGGCAGCATCGACGACCGGCGAGGCGGACTCGCTACACCCTGCCGTGAGCGCCAGCGCGATCCACCACGGAGCGCGTCGACGGAGGAGGTCGCTCATGACGCCCTCGCGACGCCCATGCGAGCGATCCAGGCGTTCTCGTGGGCCTCGCCGGGCAGGTAGCGACGCCAGAGTTCGTCCATGCCGTGCTCCTCGAAGGAGCCGTACCCATGACGCCGCATGACCTCCGAGGCGCCCTCCGGGTCGAAGCTGAAGTGCCCGAAGTCGAAGACCACTCGGCCACCGGGGCCCGCGGCGCGCGCCATCCACGCGAGGCTGCGGTCGATGCTCGCCCGGCTGATGTACGCGGTGACGCCCTCCCACACGAAGATCGTCCCGACGCCGGGACGGAAGCCCCGGGCGACGAGGCCGGCGGTGAGGGTGTCCTCGAAGTCCGGAGCGTCGAAGTCGCACTCGGCCTGGGCGACGGAGGGCGGCACGACCACCCCCGCGGCGTCGAGGAGCGAGCGACGGGCCTCGATCTGCTCGGCGAGGTCGACCTCGAAGATGCGCGCCCCCCGAGCGGCGAGCTCCGGCATCCGCAGCGCCCTCGCGTCGAAGCCCACGCCGAGCAGCACCACCTGCGAGATCCCCTGCGAGAGCGCCTCTCGGAGCACGTCGTCGATGAAGCGGGTGCGCAGCCGGACGCCGTCGCGGAAGAACGGCAGGTCGAGGAAGCGCCGAGTGCCTTCCGCGGCCTCGGCGTCGGCAGCGGCCGCGAAGAGGGCGGCGTAGGGGTCGTCGAAGAGGCGCTCGGAAGGGGACCGGAGGGCCTCGTCGGCGCGGACGGCGGCGATGGCGAAGGCGGTGCGGGCGACGGTGGAGCTCATCGTGGAGGAGCAGACGAAAGCTCCCGCGACGCGCACCGTCAACGGGGGCGTGTCGTCCGCAGGCGCCCGACCCACTGTGCGAGACCGCCCTGGGCCCGCGGTCGCGTGTAAAGAGCGTCTTGCGTCGCCGCGCCCCGGGGCGGCAGACTCCGCCGCCGATGCCCCCGAGAGAGGTCTTCGTCAACACGGCGAGCCACGTCACCCACGGCGAGGAGATCGTCGTCACCACGACCAAGGGCGCCACCAAGACGGGCACCCGCCAGGCGTCGTGGAGCGTCGTCGGCGCCAGGGGCAACCTCGGCACCGACCCCGCGCAGCTGGTCACCGCGTCGCCCGCGGTGGAGGTGCTGCCGATGACCCCGGGGAGCCGATCGTTTCGCAACCACGTGAAGCTCCCTCCCACCGGGGGCGACCGCTTCACGGTCACGGTCCGCAAGGCCCACGAGTCGTCGAAGGTCTCCTCGGCGCGCTCGCTCCCGCCGGTGGAGCTGGAGGCGTGGCGCAAGCTCTACGTCACCTTCAACTGCATGGCCGGCCTCGAGGGCCAGGCCGCCGCGCTCGCCGCCGACCTGCCGGCGATGTTCCTCCCGGCGTTCATCCGCATCGAGGTGCTGAGCCCGCAGGACACCACCCCGATGCAGGCCGTCGAGCGCATCGAGGCCGACGACATCGCGGACCTCGTGGCGGCGCTGCCCGACGAGCCCTACGCCCGCCAGCTCCCCACCGACGCCGCGGTGCAGGGGCTCTGGATCCGCCTCGCGCTGGTCAAGTCGGTCTTCGGCTTCGGGGAGGACGCGGTGCGCGACGTGGGCACCACCGACGCCGTGCACGCCGCCCCGGTCTGGCGCATCACCAAGCAGGCCCCGCCGTCCTTCGTGTACGCCCCGGAGGGATCGGTGGAGAAGCTCGAGCTGGTGCTCACCGGAGCCATCGACGTCGACGACACGCCCACCTTCGTCGCGGACACCAAGAAGAACAGCGGCAGCACCACCACGACCTTCACCGTCACCGTCGATCAGCCGGACATCGCGGCGGCGGTGAGGGCGGTCCAGGCCACGCTGCGGCACGACGTCGCCCTGCACCTGGTGTGGCCCGACGGCCGCGACGAGCGCCTCAAGGCGACGGCCTTCGCCGACCCGGTGGTGACCTTCAGCTGGAACACGGGGGGCCAGGGCAACGCCGAGAAGACCCGCTGGGCCGGGGCCGACCAGCTCGTCACCACGGCCGTCGAGGTCAAGGCCCGCCACACCATCGCCTTCGCGGCCGACGGCCAGGCCGCCGAAGGCACCGCCACGCCCGCCGCCGACGGCGACACCTATGTCATCGCCGTCACCGACGTCCCCTGGGTGGCGAGGCTCTCGGACTACTTCGCGGGACGCCTCGCGGGCGCCACGCTGAAGGTCTACGAGAAGGCCTACAAGAAGCTCGCGGGCCACAGCGGCGGCGCCAACATCGCCATCGCCGTGAGCGAGATGACCACGCGCGCCAGCAACCACGCCGGCAACGCCCACAAGATGGTCCTTCGCGCGATCGTGCACGAGATCATCCACTCCATCGGCGGCGTGTCGCAGGACCTCAACGACGGCTCCCGGCACCCGAAGTTCTACGCGCCCGCGCTCGGCGGCTCCGGCACCGGCAACCTCGGCCACTGCGCCACGGGCGCGACCCTCACCGCCGCCTCGACGCTGCAGAACAACACCGACGAGCAGAAGAAGAAGACCTACGAGCCCAACAAGCCGCAGATCTACCTGCCGTCGAGCCCGTCGATCTGCCTCATGTACCACCGCGCGTACGTGCCCCACTTCTTCAACGCCACGCTCTGCGCCCACTGCGTGAAGCAGCTCCGGCTCCTCGAGCTCGACGCGGCCTCCCTGCCCGACCTCTCGCACGCGACCAACTACTGAAGGACGACGCCGATGCCCGACCACGAGCTCACCTCGTTCTCCTTCAAGCGGCACGAGCTCTCTCCCGACCCGGGTCCCCGCCGGGGGCTCTTCCTCGCCCGCGACGCCGCCCGCCTCGAGGACGGCCGCCTGCTCGTCCCGCTCTTCCTCACCTACCGCGTCCCCGAGACCCTCCGCGGGAGCTTCCTCGACCTCGCCCGCGCCATCGTCCTGCACGCCGAGTGTTCCGACCCCGAGGTGCTCTTCGCCGCGGCCCTGGTCGACCCCTCCCAGGCGCCGCCCGACTACGCGCCCAACCACACCGGAAACCCTTCTGGCTGGGGCGATCCCGACTGCTGCGTCGAGGGCTGGATCAACCTCACCCTCTCCCTCGCCACTCCCGGCGGCGCCCCTCGCTCGGCGCTCCATCTCCACGCCTCGCTCCTCGACCACGTCTCCGAGGTCGCCGTCCTCGAGCCCGACTCCGAGGAGGCCGGCGCGTGAGGCTCGGCGCTCCCATCCACCTCCGCCGCGACGAGCGCTCGGCGACCCCCGCGGGACTGCACCTCGGCCCTCGCGAGGCGCTCCCCCAGGTGAGCTCCGGCTCCGAGTGGGTGCACGCCACCCTCTCGCTCCCGGGCGACGAGAGCCCCTCGCAGCGGGACTCGCAGCTGCGCTCGCTCTTCGTGAGCGTGATCACCGAGCGTGACCAGGTCGCCACGGTGGCCCGCGTCTTCGCGGACGGCGCCCTCCTGGGCGAGACGGTGGCCCGCGACGGCGCCTGGGTGCTCGACCTGAGCTTCGACCTCGCCGACCTCGTCCCCCTCCCCTCGGAGCCCTACCACCTGCACCTCTCGGCCGGGCCCCGCTGCTCCGCCGTGCAGCGCCGCGAGCCCTCGGCCCCGAGCGCCGTCCCTCAAGACCCGTCGGCCCTCTCCTCCGGCCTCGACCGTCTGGTCGTCGCGTACTCGCTCGCCCGCGCGGGCGACGCCTTCGGGGCCGCTCGCTTCCTCGCCGCCGCCTTCGAGTCGCCGGAGGTGCGCGCCGAGCCGGGGCGCCCCCACGCCTTCAACACCGCCTGCGCCTCCGCCCGGGTGGCCGCCCTGCACGACCGCCGCCCCGACCTCGTCGAGTACGCGCTCGCCTGGCTCGACGAGGACCTCCGCCTCTCCGAGCAGCACCTTCTGGCCGTCTCTCGCGCCCTCGCCTTCGCCCCGCCGGGACCCGAGCGGCAGCGGCTCCATCGCCGTCGCGACGCCCTCGTGGCGCACCTCGACGCGAGGGCCACGGACCCCGACCTCGACGCCCTGCGAGACACGGACGCGTGGCGAGCGCGCAGCGCCCTTGCGTGATGCTGGTCATCCGAAAGCCGCAGCTGGAAGCGCTCGGGGCACGGCATCGCTCCGCCTTCGCCGCGCGCATGGGGGAGCACCTCCGGCGCTACTTCCCGGAGCGCTGCCTGGTGCTCGGCGCTGAGGGAGTGGCTGAGGCCATCGAGCACGGGATCACCCGCTCCGCCCTCTACGGCATCACCTCCGAGCGCGACGTGTGCAAGTACATCGACCTGATGTTCGTGTTCGGTCGCGACCTCGACCGCGCGGAGAGCCACCCGTGGGCCGCGCGCATCCTCGCGAGGCAGGCCACCACGGCGCCCGGAGCGCTCGTCGAGGCGCTGCTCGACAAGGCGATGCGGATGATGCACCGGGCCCACGGCATCGAGCCTCGGAGGGATCTCCCATGAGCGCCCCCGAAGACCTCCAAGGCGCCCTGGTGGCCGCGGAGGCCGACGCCAACCAGAGCTTCGACGAGCGGCCCGTCGGCTCGGGGATGCTCCCCTGCGGGCGGCGCAGCCACTGGGTGGAGTTCGAGCTGCTCGACGAGGGAGAGCCCGCGGCGGGGCTGCGCTACGAGCTGCGACTGCCCGGTCGCGTGGTGACCGGCGAGCTCAACGGCCGCGGACGGGTGCGAGTCGACGGCATCGCCGAGGAGGGCACCTGCACCATCGTCTTCCCCCAGCTCGACGCCGAGGCGGGAGAGACGGAGTCGGAGGAGGGAGAGACGGAGTCGGAGGAGCCCTCGGAGGGCAGCGTGCTCTACGTGCCGGGCAAGACGCCGGAGCCGGTCGCGCTCGACGCCTCACACCGCTACCACCTGCCCGGGTGGGACCTCGTGGAGATCACCGCCAGCGCGCCCGCCGCCGCGACGCCCGCATCGAGCGGGCTCGCGCCCAGCCGCGCCGAGCAGGAGGAGCTCGACGAGGAGGAGGACGACTGGGACGTGGTGTCCATCGGCTTCGCCGATCCTGGCGCTTGACTGAGCTGGTCCCGAGGCGGCGTCGGGATCGTGAAGAAGAACGTGCTCCCGCGCCCCGGCGTGCTCTCGACCCGGACACGACCGCCGTGGGCCTCGACGATCCCCTTGACGATGGGCAAGCCGGGATCCGCGCTCGCCACATCCACCCGTCGCACCCGCCCGTCGTCTTCCAGGAGGTCCACGAAGCACCAGTCCGCCAGCTGCCGCGCGGTCAGACGCGCGATGCTCGTGACCGTCGCCTGCTACTCGAGCGTCGTGGCCAGGACGGCGCCCACCTCGGCGAGGAACCGCTGCTCCGTCTCGACGCGCCGCTGCTCCGTGATGTCGCGGAGGATGACCGTGAACATCCACGAGGCCACCGATCCACGAGCTGACGAAGACCGCCGGATAGAAGAGGAACCAGACGTAGGGCTGGATGAGCGTCCAGAGGGCGTGCTGGACGACGAGGGCCACGAGCGGCGGGAGAAGCGCCAGGACCGAGCGCGTGACCCGTCGTGTGATCGGAGGCTGGGTGGGAATCGCCATCGTCGGATGGCTCGTCGCTTCGGTCAGCCTTCCCACCCCTGGTACCTCGTGGTGGTCGCGGCCGCACCGTGCGTGCCCGTGCCGGGTCGGCGCTCGACGATGAGACCGCCGCCGGTCTCCACCTCCGCAGGGAATGCGTGTGCGCGCAGCGCGTGCGTCGTCACGCCCGCTCGGATGCCTGAGGGGGTACGGGGTGTTCCTGGCGAGCGTCGGTGGGGCGCTCGGTGGCCCCTCGTCGCATCCTTCGTCGCGCGTGGCGCGCGCCGGGAGGGCGGCGCGACGGGGAGGCTACGCTCTCAACGCCTCGAGCAGCGCCTCCTCGCTGAACGGCTTCTGCAAGAACGTCGTCTCGGCCTCCAGAACGTCGCGGGGAGCGTAGCCGGACATGTAGACGACCTTCGCCTCGGGGTGCAGGGCCAGGACGCGCTGCGCCACCTGGCGCCCGCTCATGCGCGGCATGATCGCGTCGGTCAGAAGCGCGTCGATCCGGTCGGTGCACGACTCGGCGATCTCCACTGCTCCCTCGGGCGTATTGGCGACGAGCACCGAGTATCCGTTGGATTCGAGGAGGTGGCGGACCGCGTTTCGGACCGTGGCCTCGTCGTCCACGAGAAGGACGGTCGCCGCGCCCGACGTCGCCGTCGTCGCCTTCGCTGGCGCGGGGATCGCCGCCCCGGGAGCTGCTCGCGGGAGATAGACCTCGAAGGTCGTACCCTGGCCGACCTCGCTCTGGACGCTGATCGCGCCGCCGCTCTGTTCCACGATCCCGTACACCGTCGAGAGCCCGAGGCCCGTCCCCTTCCCCGGCGCCTTCGTCGTGAAGAACGGCTCGAAGAGACGCGCCCGGGTGCTCGCGTCCATTCCACACCCCGTGTCCGTGACGGCGCAGACCCAGTACTCCCCCGCCCGCACGCCGTGGCGCTCGGGCCCGCCGCTCTCATCGACGTCGACGTTGCGGGTCTCGATCAAGACACTCCCGCCGTCGGGCATTGCGTCGCGGGCATTGACCGCGAGGTTCATCAACACCTGCACGAATTGCCCCGGGTCGACGCGCACGAGGGCGGCGCCGGGCGCGAGCGCCGTGCGCAGCTCGATGTCCTCGCCGATCAGGCGCCTCAGCATCGTCACCGCGTCCGCGACGAGATCGTTGAGATCGAGCACCCTCGGCTGGAGCACCTGTTGACGAGAGAACGCCAGCAGTTGCCGCGTGAGCCCGGCCGCGCGCTTCGCGGCGTTCAGGGTCTCGTCGAGCAGCGCTTGGAGTCCGCTGACGCTCGCGGGCTGCTTTCGCGCGAGCTCGGTGCACACGGTGATCACCAGGAGGAGGTTGTTGAAGTCGTGCGCGACGCCGCTGGCGAGCCTCCCCACCGCCTCCATCTTCTGCGCCTGACGCAGCTGGGCCTCGCTCTGCTGGAGGGCCTCCTCCGCGTCGAGGCGCGCCGCCTCCGCCGCCTTGCGCGCCGAGATGTCTTCGATGCCCGTGATGAGATACATCGGTCGCCCGGTCGCGTCGTGCGCGAGCGTCGTGGTCACATGGGCCCAGACGAGCGAACCGTCCTTTCGGACGTAGCGCTTGTCGAAGGAATGCGCCTCGCGAGCCCCGCCGACGACCTCGTGCGCCGCCGAGTAGCTGGCCGTGAGGTCCTCGGGCGCCGTGATGTCGGCGAACCTCCGCGTGAGCAGCTCGTCCGCGGAATACCCGACGATGCCGCACAGCCGCTGGTTCACCCGCAGGAACGCCCCGTCGAGCGAGACGTGGGCGATGCCCACCGCAGCCTGCTCGAAGGTCGCGCGGAAGCGCTCCTCGCTCTCTCGCAGCTCGGCGTTGGCGTGCTCGAGCGCCCCGGTGCGTTCCTGCACGCGCCGCTCGAGCTCCTCGTGGGCCCGTCGAAGCGCCTCCTCCGCGCGGACGCGCGCCGTGATGTCGCGGATGACGCCGGCCAGAATCCTGTTGCCTCCGGCGTCCAGGCACAGGGCCTTCTTCGTCGAGATGACGTGGACCTCGCCGGCCCGATCGGTGAACGACTCCTCGTTTTCGTTCGTCTCGCCGGTCGTGAACAGCGCGTCGTCGAGCCGCCAGAAGACGTCCGCCTCCTCCTTCGGGAAGAAATCGTAGTCCGATCTCCCGAGGAGCTCCTCGCGCGGGTGTCCCATGAACGCGCAGAACGCCTCGTTCAGCACGATCCAGGCGTGACGCTCGTCCTTCACGAAGATCGGATCGGGGATCGTGTCGAGGATCGTGTGGACGAACGCCCTCGCCCCATCGAGCTGCCGCTGCACGTCGCGGAGCAGCGCCGCGTCCGACGCGAGACTCGCGCGAAGCTCGCGTTCCCCGGGCAGGAGTTCGGCCTCTCGCGCCTCGAGCTCCGCGATGCGACGCCGTAGCGCGGCGAGCACGCGCGCTCCTCCGCTCCGCTCTCCGATGAACCCAGACATCTCCGCCCCCTTAGACGTCGACACGATGCCACGGGCGCGACGGCTTGTCAGCGCGGCTCCTCGGCAGCACTCGTGGGCAGAGGCAGGCGTCCAGCGGGTGCGTGGACGTCCCCCCCCTTCAGCGAGCACCGCCGATCGCGGCGACCCGCGCCGCCACCAGCGCCTCCAGCTCCTGCGCGGTGAAGGGCTTCTGGACCACCTCGACGCCGGCGCCGTCGATGAACTCCCGGGCGCGCTGCGACAGCACGCCTCCCGACATGAAGACGACGCGGCCCGCCGACCGGGGCCGGGTCTCGCGCAGCGCCTCGTAGAAATCGACGCCGTTCATGTCCGGCATCATCACGTCGCAGAGGATGACGTCGTGGTCCTCGCCCGCGGCGATCCTCGCGAGCGCGGCGCGCGGGTCGGTCTCGGCGACCACGTCGTGCCGCGGCGCGAGCATCAGCCGCACGACCTCGCAGAGCTGCGCCTCGTCGTCGACCACCAGCACGCGCCCCCGCGACGCGGCCCCGGCATCCGGGGAGGCCGAGGCCCCGGCCGGGGCGGCGCGGGGCGGCGCCGGCGGGAGCGCGACGCGGAACGTGGCTCCCCTCCCCGCCTCGCTCTGGACGGTGATCTCCCCCCCGAGCGACGTGACGATGCCGTGGCAGACCGCGAGGCCCAGGCCCGTCCCGGCGCCGACGGGCTTCGTCGTGAAGAAGGGGTCGAAGACCCGCGGGAGGTCGTGCTTCGAGATCCCGGGGCCGGTGTCGCGGACCTCGACCACGGCGCGGCCCTGGTCGTCGGTGAGCGTACTCAGCTCGACGCGGTGGGCTGACGCGTCGCCCTCCCCGATGGCCTGCGCGGCGTTCACGAGGAGGTTGGTGAACACCTGCACGAGCTGCCCCTCGTTGGCTTGCACCGAGGGCGTCGCGCCGTAGCGGCGATGCAGCCGCGCGCTCTGCCGCAGGTGGGGCGCGGCCATGCGCGCGGCGGCGTCCAGCACCTCGGGCAGGTCGAGCACCTGCCGCTCGGCGCGGTCGGGCTGCACGAAGCGCCGCATGTCCTGCACCACGCGCCGGATGCGCCCGGCGGCCTCGTCGAGCGCCTGGAGGCCCTGCGCCGCCTCGCGCAGCTCGGCCCGCGCGCCCTCGGCCCCGGGCACGTCCGCGAGGACCTCGTCGGCGCGGTGCAGCGCGTGCCGCAGCGACCACGCCACGCCCATCACCACCGCGAGGGGGTTGTTGATCTCGTGCGCCATCCCCGCGGCCAGCGTGCCGACGGAGGCCAGCCGCTCGGAGCGGGCCAGCCTCACCTGGAGCTCGTGCGTGTGCAGCGCGACCTCGATGGTGGTGCGCAGGTCGCGCTCGTGGAAGGGCTTGAGCAGGTAGCCGAGGGGCCCGGTCGCCTTGGCGCGCTGGAGCGTCGCCTCGTCGGAGTGGGACGTGAGGTAGACCACCGGCACGTCCCAGCGCTCGCGGATGCGCACCGCCGCCTCGACGCCGTCGGAGCCGCCGCGGAGCTTGATGTCCATGAGCACGAGGTCGGGCGTGGACGCCTCGACGGCGCGGCAGGCCTCGTCGCCCGTGCGCGCGATGCGAGAGGCCTCGTAGCCGAGCCGCTGGAGGGTCTGCTGGATGTCCCTCGCGATGATGGCGTCGTCCTCGACCACCAGGATGCTCTTTCGGTCCGTCATCACGGCTCACTCCTCGCTCCTCGGCTCGGGGAAGCGCACCACGCAGCGCGCCCCGGCGCCGCGCTCCACGGTGAACTCGCCGTCGATCTGCCGGGCGAGGTCGCCCACGAGCTGCAGCCCGAGCGTCGTCGGCGCCCCGGCGTCGACGGGCGCCGCGAACCCCACGCCGTCGTCGGCCACGCTCACCACGATGGATCCATCGCGCCGGGCGACCTCGACGTCCACCCTGCCGCCCGCGCGCGACGGGGGGAAGGCGTGCTTGAACGCGTTGGAGACGAGCTCCTGCACGATGAGCCCGACGGGCAGCGCGGCGTCCATCGCGAGGTAGAGCTCGCACACGGTCGTGGTGACGGCCACGCGACCGGGCTCGGCGGCGCCCGCGCGCACGAGGTCGGCGACGAGGTCGGGGACGTAGTCCCGCAGGTCGATGCGGGCCAGGTTGCCCGAGCGGTAGAGCCGCTCGTGGAGCAGGGCGATGGCGTGCACCCGCCCCCGCAGCTCGTCGAGGAACTCCCTCGCCATCCCCTCCGGCGCCTTGGCCCCCTGCAGGTTGATGAGGCTGGCGATCACCTGGAGGTTGTTCTTCACCCGGTGGTGGATCTCCTTGAGCAGCGTCTCCTTCTCGACCAGCGACGCCCGCAGCGACGCCTCCGAGGAGGCCCGCACCTGCTCGGCGCGCCGCCGGTCGGTGACGTCGAAGGCCACGGAGATGTGCGCCGGCTGCCCGTCGAACTCGCAGGGCACGCTCGTCCCCTCCAGGTAGACCTCCTCCCCGTCGCGGCGCAGGCAGCGCGTCGGCGGCCACGCGATCTCCTTGCGGTCGCGGTCGATGCGAGCGAGCTGCACGGCCACGCCCTCGCGCTCGCCGGGGTGGGCCACCACCTCGGAGAGCGGCCGGCCGACGAGCTCCTCCAGGCGCTCGTAGCCGAGCATGCGCAGCAGCGTGGGGTTGGCGTGCACGATCAGGTCGCCGCGGTGCACCGCCACGCCCGCCGGCATGCGCTCGGCGAGCAGCCGGAAGTTGGCCTCCGAGCGGGCGATCGCCTCGACGGCGCGCTTCTGGTCCGTGAGGTCGACGACGGTGCCCATGTAGCCGGCCCCGGGGAGCGGCACCGCGTCCACGAGCACCCACGCGAGCTCGCCGCGCGCGGTCACGAGGCGGTACTCCTGCCGGAAGGGCTCCGCCTTCTCCACGGCCTCGCGCCAGGCGTCGAGCACGCGCTGCCGGTCGTCGGGGTGCACCGCGCGGCGCCACCCTCCGCCCGCGGCGTCGGCGCGGCTGATCCCGGTGAGCTCGGTCCACCGGGGGTTGACGAAGACGCTCTGGCCGCGGGCGTCGCTCTCGAAGAGGGCCACCGGGGCGCTCATCACCAGCTTGCGAAACCGCTCCCCGACCTGCGCCGCGGCCTTCTGGTCGACGCTGTCGATCGCCTCGCGCAGCGACGCGTGCAGCGACTCGATGCGCTCCTCCGAGCGGGCCTGCGCCGCCTCCGAGAGGGCCCGCTGGAGCCGTCCCCGCTCGGCCTCGGCGAGGGCCGCGGTGCGCGCGGTCCTCAGCGCGAGCGCGACCAGCGTCACGATGGTCGCGGTCATCAGCAGCGCCACGCCGATCTCCGTGCCGTAGAGCCCGCGGCGCTTGCCCTGCAGCCACGCCCACCCGAAGGCGGCCGGCACGAGCACCAGCGCGGGCACCAGCCTCCGCGCGGCGGCCCCCGCGGCCGTGCCCCCGGTGACGATCGCCATGGGCCCCCGCTCGGGCCGCGCAAACAGCACCCCGAGCGCGAGGACCCCGAGCGCCACCGCGGTGTGGAGCGCGATGGGCGAGAACGAGCCCAGGCTGTACAGCCGCCGCACGCCGTAGCCGTAGCCGAGCAGCGACACCGTCGAGGCCAGGAGCGCGGCGACCGCGAGCCACGGCGCGAAGGGCCGACGGGCGCGCGCGTCGAGCCAGACGATCGAGAGCCCCAGCAGCGTGAGGCCGAGCGAGGTCATCGGCGCCGGGCGACCGGGCGCGCCGCCGATGCTCCACGGGTCGCGCACGAGGAGCTGGTCGATGCCGAAGGAGCGCCCGCTGAGGTCTTCGAGCAGGCTCGCCACGCCGATCGCCGCGGCCAGCAGCGCGCAGGCCGACCCCGCGCGCAGCCGCGCCGCCCCCGAGGCCCGGTCGAGCCGCGACGCGAGCGCGACGCCCAGCAGCACCAGGCCCACCGCCGTGTTGAACTTCATCCGCACGAGGTCGTGCAGCGCGCCCTCCGCGGTGGGCCCGTGGAGGCCCCACGCGATCAGCACCGCGACGCCCGTGGCGATCACGACGAGGGCGGCGACCCTCGCCGCGCGGCGCAGCGTCGCGGCCAGGCGGTCGTCGGCCGTCATGGACGCCGGCGGGTCGGGAGCGCTCTCCGCACGATGTCCCCTCGCTGATGCCGGGTCGTCATGGCGCTTGAGCCCCTTCGTCCCCCTCTAAGGTCCGGTCATACCATCCCCGGCGCCGTCGCGCCCCGGCGCTTGACGCCGCCGCTCCTTGGAGCCCCTTATCCCGTCACCGCTCCGATGGCCCGCCGCCCCCTCTCGCTGATCGCCTTCCTCGCTGCGCTCTCCGCGGCCTCGTCGCCCGGCGCCGCGCAGGTCGCCGAAGCGCCGGCGGTGGTCACCACGCCGACCGCCGCTCGCGCCCGGCTCCCGCGGGTCACGGTCAACGTCCTCGACGGCCGCGAGTCGCTCGCCCGAGGCGTGGTGCTCCAGGACAGCGGCCGCATCCTGACGGCGCTCGTCCCGGTGCGAGAGGCCCACGAGCTGCGCGTGGTCTACCCCGACGGGCGCATCGACCGCGCTCGCGTCGTAGCGACGGACCCGGCCTGGGGCGTGGCGCTGCTGGAGGGCAACGCCGGTCGCTGGGTCGAGGGGCTGCGCCTCAGCGACCGCGACGGCCGGGCGCGCGACGAGGTGAGCTGGGTGCCCATCGCGGGCTCGCGGGTGTCGAGCGGGATCCTTCGGCGGCGGCGCTCCTTCGTCGGGGGCAACGCGACGCTGCTTCGCGACGCCTGGGAGCTCGACCCGATCCCGGCCAACAGCGCCGTGGGCAGCGGGGTCTTCCACCACGCGACCAGCACCCTCATCGGGCTCATCGTCCCGCCCGACCGGGAGAGCGAGATCACCGGCGCCGACGTGGCCTTCGCGGTCCCTGCGAGCGTGCTCCGGGCCCTCGCCAACTCCGCCGCGGCGGCCTCGCGGCCGTGGCTCGGGCTGGTGATGGTGGAGATCCCCCCGGGCGAGTCGGTGCGCTTCGCCACTGGCGGTCTGCGCATCTCGAGCGTCGCCTCCGCGGGCCCCGGCGCCGCGGCGGGGCTGCGCGGAGGGCCCAACGGCGACGTGATCGTGGCGGCCGAGCACCGCACCGTGCGCTCGCTCGCCGACCTGGGTGACATCCTGGAGGGCCGTCAGATCGGGCAGGCGGTCACGCTCCGGGTGACCCGCGGCGGGGCGACCTTCGACGCGACGCTCACCCTGGCCGCGCGACCGGAGGCCCCGGCGCCGGCCACGGAGAGCAACGAGCAGGCGACGCCTCGGGCCCCGGGAGAGTAGATTCCCGCCCCGACATGCGTCTGGCGGATCGGTACCGGTTGGTTCGTCGGGTGGGAGAGGGCGGCGGCGGCGGGGTCTTCCTCGTGGAGGACCGCCTCGCGGGCGACGCCCTCATGGTGCTCAAGCGCCTCAACGCGCAGGCCCACGTCACGCTCTCTCAGTGGCTGGTCAACGAGTTCCAGGTGCTGGCGCAGCTCGACCTGCCGACGGTGGCTCCGGTCTTCGATTTCGGCCTCGCGAGCGCCGACGCCGAAGACCCCGGCGGGACCTTCTTCACCCGCGCCTTCGTCGACGGCTCCCCCCTCGACGAGGCCGTCTCCGCCCTCGACGCCCCTCGACTGCGACGGCTCTTCCTCTCGGCCGCGGAGACCCTCCGCGAGCTGCACCGCCTCGGGGTGGTTCACGGCGACCTGAAGCCCGCCAACCTGATCGTCCCCAAGGGCGCCGACCACGTGGTGCTCATCGACTTCGGCCTGGCCCACGGGGCCATGGCCGCGGCCTCCCACGTGCGCGGCGGAACCCTCGGCTTCATGCCCCCGGAGCGCCAGGCGATGCTGCTCGCGGGCGAGTCGCTGCCGCCCGATCCTCGCGCGGACGTCTACGCCCTCGCGGTCTCCCTCCGCGTCGTCCTCTCCGGCGGAACCCTCCTCCCTCCGGGCTCCCCTCCCCCCGCGGCGGTAGGCCCCGACGAGGGACTTCGCTCGCTCTGGACGCTCACCGAGCGGGGCGCGGCCGAGCAGCCCGGTCGCCGCTTCGCCACCATGGACGACCTGCTCGCGGCCCTCGGCGACGTGGCCGACGGCTCCTCTCCCAGCCTGCGCCCGGCCTCCATGCCCAACCGCGTGGTGCTGCGCCCCGAAGGCCGTGAGCCCGAGCTCGGAACCCTCCTCGACGCGATCGCCCGCCGCCTCGTGCGCCGCGACGGATCGCTCGCCGCGGTGGCCATCGTCGGCGAGGAGGGCAGCGGCCGCACGACGCTGTTGAGGGAGATCGCGTGGCGCGCCCAGCTCCGAGGGGTGCAGACGCTGCGGCTCCAGGGCGAGGCCGGCGAAGGCCCGCTGCGACGCCTCCGAGAGGGCGCCGCGGTGCTCTCCGGCAGGGCCCTCGCCCCGGACGCCCCCGAAGACCTCTCCGCCGCGCTTCGAGAGGCCGCCCGCACCGCGCCGGTGCTGCTGCTCGCCGACGACCTCGACCGCGCGGACCCCGCGGTGCACGCGCTCCTTCGCTCGGTGGCCTACGCCTGCGAGGCCGACGAGCCGCTGCTGGTGATCGCCACGGCGGCCAGCGCGGAGTCCATCTCGGCGCTGGAGGCGACGTCGCGGGTGGAGCTCGGTCCGCTCGATCAGTCCGCGGTGGCGGCGCTCTGCGCTCAGACCCTGGGCGCGGTGGAGCCCGCGGTGGTGGTGGCGGTGCGACGCCGCTCCGGGGGCCTTCCCCTCGCGGTGCACGAGCTGCTGGAGACGCTCGCCCGCTCCGGGGCCGTGTCGCCCGCGGACGTGGAGGCCGCGGAGTTCAGCGGCCGGGCCCGGGACGCGGCCACGAGGCGTCTCGCGGCGCTGCCCCCGAGGGTGGTGGAGGCCGTCGCGGTGGTGGCGATGCTGGGCGGCGAGGCCACGCCCGAGCGGGTGAGCGCGGCGCTGGGCGACGAGCTCGCGCTGGCGGAGGCGAGGCGCGAGGGGGTGCTGAGCCGCGAGGCCGACGGCCGCTGGTCTCTGGCGCGAGGGGCGCTGGAGTCGACGGTGCGCGAGGCGGCGGGCGAGGCCTCGTGGGCCTCCGTGGCGAGGCGGGTGGCCGAGGCGCTGGAGGCGCAGCGGGCGCCGGTGACGCTGCGCGCGACGGCGTGGCTGAGGGCGGGCGAGGTCGCGCAGGCCAGGGCCCTGGCGCCGGACGCGGTGACGGCGCTGCGGAGGGCGGGGCTGCCGATGGCGGCGGTGACCCTGCTGGAGGCGCTGCGCGAGGCCGACCCGGACGGAGCCGACGCGGACGCCCGCTACGAGGAGGCGGAGCTGCTGCACGAGGCGGGGCTGATGCCCCGGGCCGAGGCGATGGCGCTGGAGGTGGCCGCCCGCCACGACGCCGCGGGCACCCGCGCCACGCTGCTCTACGGCCGGCTGCGGCGCCTCGCGGGGGACCTGGACGCGGCGGAGTCGTGGCTCACCCGGGCCCACGCGGCGGCCGCGGTCGAGCTCCCGGAGCTGGCCGCCGAGGCGCTCACGGAGGCCGCTCGGGTGAGCGTGGCGAGGGGCGAGTACGCGACCGCGGTGGGCCGCTGCGAGGCGGCGATGGCGGGCGCTCGGAGCCCCCGGGTGCGGGCCGGGGCTCGCTCGCTCGGGGGCCTCGCTCTGGTGCTGGCGGGCGACGCGCCGAGGGGGTCGGCCTGGCTGGAGGAGGCCCGCGAGGAGTACGCGACGCTGGCGCTGCCCCGCGAGGAGGCGACGCTGCTGGCCTACCTGGCCATCGCCCGCGAGCGCGAGGGCGACCTGGAGGGAGCGAGGGCGCTGCACGAGCGCTCGCTCGAAAGGGCGAGGCAGGCGGGCGACCTGCGAGCGATGGTGACGGCTCGCATCAACGTCGGCCAGGTGGCGCAGCGGCTGGGCGACCTCGGGGCCTCGCTGGAGAACGACCAGGCCGCGCTGCGGCTGGCGCAGCGCTCGGGGCTTCGCCCGGCGGTGATCAACGCCCGGCTCAACATGGCGAGCCAGCTCATCCGCATCGGGAGCCTCGACCGGGCGAGGGCGGAGCTCGACGCGGTGCTCTCGCTGGCGAGGGAGACGCAGGCCCACGAGCTCGCGGCGGCGGCGACGCTGATGCTGGGGGTGACGAGGGCGCGCGGCGGCGAGGTGGACGCGGGCCTCGCGCTGGTGGCCGAGGCGGAGTCCCGCTTCGAGGCGATGGGCCAGGGCGACGACGCGGCGGACGCGGCCCTCGACGCCGCGGAGGCGCTGCTCGACCGGGGCGTGAGCGGCGACGTGGAGCGGGCGCGCGAGGCCCTCTCCCGCGCGGCGAGGCGGGGCGAGCTGGGGCTGCGGGCGTGCCGGGCGTCGCTGCTGGAGGCGCGGTGCCTGTTGGCGGGCGGCGGGGCGCGCGAGGCGATGGCGAGGGCCTCGGCGGCGATCACCGAGGCGGAGGCGCAGCGCGACTGGGAGGTGCTCTCGCAGGCGCTGGCGGTGAGGGCCCAGGCGCTCTCGGCGACGGGCGCCGACCTGCACGCTCGCCGGGACCGCGAGCGGGCGCTGGAGGTGCTGGAGGAGAAGGCGATGCTGCTGCCGCCGGACCTGCGCGGGGCCTTCTGGGGCGTGGCGAGGAGGGCCTCGCTGAGGGCCTCGCTCAACGCCCAGGGGGTGGCGCCGGGAGCGTCGGAGATCGTGCTCGACCCGCAGGTGATGAAGCGCGCGACGGCCATGGGGCTCGCGGGGTCGCGGGGCGCGGCGGTGGGCGGCGCGACGCTGATGGCCAACGACGAGCGGCTGCTGCTGCTGCTCGACCTGTCGCGGAGGCTGGGCGAGGAGAACGGCCTGGAGCGGGTGCTCGACCAGGCGGTGCGCAGCGCGGTGGAGCTCACCAACGCCGAGCGCGGCGCGCTGCTGCTGGCGGGCGAAGGGGCGCTGGTGCTGCGAGCGAGGGTGGGTCCCCGGCAGGGCGACGGCCCGGACGACGTGGTGTCCCGCTCCATCGCCGACACGGTGTGGATCGACGGCGAGCCGGTGGTGACCCTCGACGCGAAGGGCGACCGTCGCTTCGCGGAGTTCCGCTCGGTGCACGAGCTCGGGGTGACCGCGGTGGCGGGGGTGCCGATGCGCTTCCGCGGGCGCGTGGTGGGCGTGCTGCTGGTGGAGAGCCGGAGGCGCAAGGTGGCCTGGGCGGCCTCGGACGTGTCGCTGATGATGGCCTTCGCGGAGCAGGCGGCCATCGCGGTGGAGCACCAGCGCCTCGTGGAGGAGCTCGAGGCGCGCACCGGCGAGCTGGAGGCGGCGCGGCGCACGCTGGAGTCGCTGCTGGAGTCTCGCGACCACGAGCTGCAGGCCACGCGCACCTCGCTGGTGAGGGCGCAGGACGCGCTCAACCGCCGCTTCGCCCCGGCGGGCGTGATCGCCGGGACCGAGCCGATGCGCAGGCTCTTCGCGCTGGTCGAGCGGGTGCGCGACGCCGACGTGCCGGTGGTGATCGAGGGCGAGTCGGGCACCGGCAAGGAGCTGGTGGCGAGGGCGATCCACCACTCCGGCGCGAGGGCGCGAGGGCCCTTCGTGGTGGTGCACTGCGGGGCGATCCCCGAGTCGCTGCTGGAGAGCGAGCTCTTCGGCCATGTGCGCGGGGCCTTCACCGGCGCCGACCGCGACCGCAAGGGCCTCATCGCCAGCGCCAACGGAGGCACGCTCCTGCTCGACGAGGTGGGCGAGATGTCCCCGCGGATGCAGGTCGAGCTGCTGCGAGTGCTCCAGGACCGGCGGGTGCGCCCGGTGGGCAGCGAGCAGGACGAGCCCGTCGACGCTCGCGTGATCGCCGCCTCGCAGCGCCCTCTGGTCGAGCTCACCCGCGACGGCCGCATCCGGGAGGACCTCTACTACCGCCTCTCGGTGGTGACGCTCCGGGTGCCTCCCTTGAGGGAGCGCCTGGAGGACATCCCCGCCCTCGCGGCGCACTTCCTCGCGACCTTCGCGGAGGCCCAGGGAACCCCCCGAAAGCGCCTCTCCCGCGAGGCCATGACCCGGCTGCTGGGGGCCGAGTGGCCCGGCAACGTGCGGCAGCTTCGGCACGTGCTGGAGAGCGCCTCGGTGCTGGCCGACGGGCCGGTGATCGAGGCCGACGCGCTGGCGCTCCCTCGCGCCGCGACGCCGCTGGTGTCCCCGGCGGTGACGGCGAGCGTGACCCCGGGGCCCGCGGGGGGCGGAGCGTTTACAGCGGTGCGTAAAGCCAGCGAGCGGCAGCGCATCGTCGACGCGCTGGAGCAGGTCAACTGGAACAAGGTCCGCGCGGCGGTGGTGCTGGGCATGCCCCGGCGCACGCTCTACCGGCGCTTGAAGGAGTACGGCCTCCTGGACGAGTGATCGGTCTGTGCCGTACTGTGCCGCCGCGTGATGGGAAGCAATCACCGACGGGGCGCGGCTGTCGTGGGCGGGGCATCGCCACCGCGCTGCGGCGACCGTGGCTCGCACCGTGCACCGTCCGGAGGGGTGTGCCCGGTGACGAAGCGCCTGTCGTGGGTGGTGGTGATGGTCCTCGGGGCGGGGTGCGTGTTCACGCCGCGGCCGATGATCCCCCTCACCGACGACGCGGGCGGCGGCGGCTTCACCGGCCTGGGTGACTCCGCGGTGACGGGCACTCCCTCCGCCGACGCGGGCGCCACCTACTCCAGCGACGCCTCGGCCTCCGACGCTCCGCCCGGACCCTTCGACTCCGAGTGCCGCCGGGCTGGCGACGCCGGGGACTCCGGCTACATCGACCGGGACGGTCAGCCGTGTGATCCGTCCACGCCGCGAGCCGACGGCGGCGCGCGCGACGTGCCCGACGCCTCCTGTGACGCGGGCGACGCGAGCGACGCGGGGGACGGGGAGGCGTGCGACGGCGGCCCCGCCACCGGTCAGGCGGTGGAGCGGCGATGATCGGAGCGCGCTGGGTGCTGGTGGGCTCGCTGCTCGCGGGGTGCGTGTTCACGCCGCGGCCGATGATCCCCTTCACGGAGGACAACACCGACTCGCCCAACCGCGGGGCCGACGCGTCGGCGGCGCGGGACGCGAGCGCGGCCTCGGACCGGGGCTCGCCCCCGAGGACCGACGCGCCGGAGGCTCCGACCGACACGGCGCCGCCGAGCTTCGACGCGAGCGCGGGGGCCGACGTCCCGGGCGCCACGAACACGGACGCGGGCGCGCCCTTCGACGCCGGGGGTGGCTTCGCGGACGCCGGGGCGACCGACGCGGGCCCGGCGCAGGACGCCGACGCGAGCATCGGCTGCGACGCGCCGGAGGACGGCGGCGACGGAGGCTGCGTCGACGACGTGCTCCCGACGGACGCGGTCGCCGAGACGGACGCGGAAGCGGGCCTCGCGGGGCCCTGAACGCGAGGGCTTCGGAGGAGCATGGTGGTAACCTCCCCGGCGATGGCTCGACGATGGATCCTGCTCCTCGCGCTCACCCTCGCCGCGTGCGTCTCCGCCCCGGAGGCCGTGCGCGACGGAGGCGTCCGATGCGCTCGCGACGAGGACTGCAACGGCGGCGCGTCGTGCGGCCCGATCAGGCTCTGCGTGCTGAACTACTGCGCCGAGGACGAGGTGTTCCGGGTGTGCCCCGACGGCGGCTACCCCGACGCCAGCGCGCCTCGCGACTGATCAGAAGCGCCCTCCGAGGGTGACGCTGCCGGGTCCGATGCCGAAGGTCACCCGGGGCGGGCTCGGCCTCTCCTGCGCCGACGGCGACGCCAGGAACAACACCATCGCCCCGACCGCGAGCACCCCTCCGGCGACGTAGCCGCCGACCATGAGGTCGTGCGCGGTGGAGACGGTCGCGCGATCGTCGCCGCAGTTCTCCTCCCGGGTGCGCGACCCGGCGAGGCATCGGGCGTCGTCGTTCCAGCGCTCGGCCGCGCCGTCGCGGAGCACCATCGCGACCACTCCCCCGCCGAGCGAGGCGGCGGCGAAGCCGAGCGACACCCAGGCCAGCGCTCGGGTCACACCCCCGGACGACGGCGGTCCCTCCCTCGGCGGCGCGTCCCTCACCACGACGGTCGACGGACCCGGCCGGCGCACCCCGACGGGCGCCTCGACCCTCGGCCCGACGGCCTCGCGAGGCCCCTCCACCGGCGCGAGCTGCACCACGAGCCTCACGGTCTCCCCGGCCGCGATGGTCACCTCCCGGCGATCGGGCTGGTGCCCGGGCGCTCGGATCTCCACGGTCACCGGCCCCTCGCCGACGCGCGCCGCCTCGGCCATCGGGAGCGCCCCGGCGGGCTGTCCGTCGAGGCTCAGCGTGGCGCCCGGCGTGGTGGTCTCGACGCGCAGCGACCCCAGGTGCCGCTCGACCTGCTGGAGCGAGAACTCCAGCGCCCTCCGCTGCGTGACGACCCACGGGTCGGCCGCCGCCCCGAGGGCCATCCTCAGGAAGCGCCACGCGGGCTCCCAGTGTTCGAGCGCGTGCTCCGCGAAGCCGATCTGCCCCGCGGCCTCCGGCGTCGGGCTGAGCGCGTAGGCCTCGCGGAAGGCCTCCAGCGCCGCGGCGTTGCGCCCCGCTCGGCGGAGCGTGCGGCCCTGCTCGATGAGCGCCCGATCGTCCCTCGTCTGCGCCAGGACCGAGGGCGTCGCGAGCAGCCCGGCCATCAGCAGGGCGAGGCGGAGGCGCTTCACGGGCACGGCACTCCGCCGCAGAGGCGGAACGACGACGACGCGACCCCGGCGTCGACGCGCGCCGACGCCCGCGGACGTGCCGCGATCGCCACGCGAGGCCGCGCCATGACCACCGGAGCAGCGGGCGCGGCGAGCACGGGCGCGGGCGCGGCGACGACCGGAGCGGGCGCCGCGACGACCACGGGCGCAGGGGCGACCACGGCCACCGCGGGGGCGGCGGCGATGCGTTGGCGGGCGCTCGCTCGGGGCGCGGGGGCGCGCGAGGGCAGCAGCGCGGCGGCGGCGACGAGCCCGGCGGCGAGCACGCCCAGGGTGATGGCGGGGAGGCGGGAGGTCTTTCGCAGGGTGCTGGTGACCTCGCAGACCTCTCGCACCCGGGGCAGCAGCGTGGAGGCCGAGCGCGCCGGAACGGGCGTCGGCGGAGCGACGAAGGCGGGCTGTTGCAGGGGGGTCGGGGCGGCGCCGAAGACGTCCCGCCAGAGGCCGCGGTTGGTGCGGCTGGCGAAGGGGAGCAGGGCGCGACCGAGGGCGTGCATGGACTCGTAGCGGCGGTCGGCCTCGCGGGCCATGGCGCGCTCGATGACGGCCTCGAAGTCCGCCGGGAGCTCGGGGCGGAGCGAGCGGGGCGAGGCGTGCTCGCCGAGCACGATGGCGTGCATCAGGGGATAGAGCTCCGGCGCGTCGTAGGGCACCCGGCCGGTCGCGCACTCGTAGAGGATCACCCCCAGCGCGTACTGATCCGTGCGCCCGTCGACGGCGGCGCCCTGGGTCTGCTCGGGGCTCATGTAGAGCGGCGTCCCGATCATGGACGAGGCGCCGGTGATGCGCTGCGCGTTGGGGACGCCGGAGACCTTGGAGATGCCGAAGTCGAGCACCTTGGGCTGCACGGCGCCGTTGCGGGTCTGCGCGAGGAAGATGTTCTCGGGCTTGAGGTCGCGGTGCACGACGCCCTCCTCGTGGGCCGTCGCGACGGCGGCCACCACGGGGAGCAGGAGGTCGACGAGGCGCTCGACCGAGAGCGGACCTTCCCTCGCAAGGAGCGCCGCGAGGTCTTCTCCGGCGAGGTGTTCCATCACCAGGAAGAGGGTGTCGTCGTGCTGGCCGACGTCGAAGACCTCGACGACGTTGGGGTGTCGGATGCGCGAGGCGGCCCGGCCCTCGCGGAGGAAGCGCGCCCGCGCCTCGGGCTCGCGGGCCATGGAGGGGTGCAGGGTCTTGAGGGCGACGCGCTTCTCGAGGTCGTCGTGCACGGCCTCGTACACGGCGCCCATGCCGCCGACGCCGATGCAGCGCACCACGCGGTAGCGCCCGAAGCGGGTGTCCGGCGCGAGGGTGGCTTCGGCCTTCGGATGAACGGGCGACATCGTATCGAGCGCAGACTCTACACGACGATTCAGAGCGTGCATGGCAGGGCTCAGCGGGTGCGGGCGCAGCGGATGCCGATGCCCGGGAACGGGAGCGTGCCGCCCATGTTGACCCCGAAGCGCGACGGGGAGCGCAGCACGCCCACGGAGTTGAAGAACCACGACCCGCCTCGGATGGTCCGGGCGCCGGCCGGGTCGACGTTGCAGAGCGGGTTGCGCCGCCCGGACGGGAGGGCGCCCCAGCAGCCGACGTGATCGGGGTCGGAGTAGTCGACGAAGTTGTCCGCGGTCCACTCGTAGATGTTCCCCGAGAGGTCCCAGAGGCGGGCGCCGTCGAGGTTGGGCGATGGGGCGAAGCTGCCCACGCGACGGGTCTGCGCGCCGTCATCGCCGGGGCAGGCGTAGAGGTTCCAGCGGACCCGGTCGCAGGTGGTGAGCGGGTCCTCGTCGCCCCAGGGGTAGAGCCTGCCCGCTCGCAGCCCGCCGACCTCCCGGCCCCTCGCGGCGAACTCCCACTCGGCGTCCGTGGGGAGCCTTCCGCCGTCCCACACGCAGAAGGCCTGAGCGGTCGCCCAGTCGATGCAGTTGATCGGGTGCAGCTCGCGCATCCCGGGCGTCGCGGTCCAGTTGCAGCTTCGATCGGCCAGCGAGGGCGTGGCGTCGGGCTCGTGCAGCCCGCCGAGCACGGTCACCACCCCACCCGGGTACATCACCCTCGTCACCGGCGGGAGCATCGCGGCCACGGACCAGAAGCGGCGGAAGCGCGCGACGGTGACCTCGTGGCTGTCGAGGGCGATCGGACCGACGGCGATCATAGGCTGCTCGGGCGATCCGTCGACCGCTCGGTCGGCGGTGGCGACGCCCATGGTGAAGGTGCCGCCGGCGATCTCCACGAGGCCGCAGCCGGTCTCGCTCGGGTCGGGGCAGGAGGTCTGCGAGCTCACCGGGCGCGGCGCATCGACGGGCGGAACGACGTCGCGAGGGAGGTCGGCGGCGGGCACGTCGCGACCGGCGTCCGGGGTCGGGACGTCGAGGCGAGCGGCGGCGTCGGCGCGGTCGGCGCCGGGCTTGAGCTCCGGGGCACAGCCCGCGAGGGCGAGGAGCGCGACGAGGGAGGTGTTGAGGCGGGGGACCATCGAAGGATCGGGCTTGTAGTACTAGAACGAGCCGCGCGACGCGACCGAGGGCCGTGGCGTCATGGCGAGGTCCGCCAGGGCGTTGGCGAGGACGAGCGCGAGCCTCGCGTGGGTGGCCGCGCTCGGGTGCTGATCGCAGCCGTAGCCCTCCTGCGCGGGGTCCCCCGACGACAGCTCCAGGAAGCGGAGGTTCGCGTCGCCCTGCTGCTGGTGGGCGCTCACGATCTCCTGGAGGGTGGCGCGCATGCGGGTGAGCCGCCCCGTCCCCGGCGCCGGATCATCGTCGGAGATGAGCGGTCCCAGCGCCACCACGATGAGGGCGCGGGGGTAGAGCGCCCGCAGCCGGTCGACGATGGCGCCGTAGCCTCGCGCGAAGGTCGAGGCGTCGAACTCCGTACGGGACACGTCGTTGGTGCCGAGGTTGAGCACCACCGCCTCCGGGACGAAGGCCCTCCAGTCCCAGGTCGAGGCGCGGTCGCCGGGGAGCGTGCGCTCCATGAGCGCGGGCATCATCTCGTCGGCCTCGGTGCTGTTGTTCCAGATGACCCCTCGGCCCGACCAGGCGACCACGTGGACCTCCGCGTCCATGATCTGCGCCGCGCGGGTCACCCACGCCCTCGAGGCGTCCGCGAACTCCGCGCTGTAGTGGCAGCCCGCCGGGCCGGCGACCCCGTAGCCCGCGGTGATCGAGTCGCCGATGGCCAGCAGCCGGTGGGGCCTCGGCGGGGGTGCGGACCCGATGGGGCCGTCGGTTCCGACGCCGAGGAGGGTGACGGCCCCGGCCTCGGGCTCGGTGAGCTTCACCAGCGACACGACGTGCTCGCGCTCGGGCAGCCGCATCGCCACGCGATACACCGCCGCTCCCTCGCGGAGCGTGAGGCGTCGCACGAGCGCTCCGTCGATGAACACCCCGACGACGTCGTGGTCGCGGACGCGGTCCTCCATCAGCGTGTCCTGCATGCTCAGGTCGAGGGTGCGCCCACGGAAGCGCAGGTGGACCGTCGACGCCGGCCACGCGAACTGCGGCCCGTCGGGGCCCACCCGCACGCGGCCCTCGACGCGGAGGCGAGGGTCGTTGCCGTGGGTCCAGGCGATCAGCGGGAGGCGGGCGTCCGGGCGCCACGCGCTCGCGGCGGGGCGCTCGGGCGCGCAGGCGGCGGCGAGCGCCACGGCCGCGACGAGGGCCCGACGGGAGACAGGGGGCGAGGCGCGG
The DNA here is from genome assembly GCA_966211675.1 of uncultured Myxococcaceae bacterium. Classification (GTDB taxonomy): domain Bacteria; phylum Myxococcota_A; class Polyangia; order Polyangiales; genus SCUS01. The sequence continues at coordinate 320 of CBIHPK010000120.1, read as the reverse complement.
AGAGGCACCGGCGCTGCCTAGCACGGGATCACCCCGGGCAAGAGCACGCCCACCACCGCCCCTCAACATGGGCATGTTGGCGCGTCTACATGGGCATGTTGAGGGCGGCGGCGGTTGGGGTGTGCCCCCATCCCCGCTGCCGCGCGCCCTTCCCCCACGCTGACGCGCTGAGCATGGGTCCCATCGTCGCGGAGAGGCCGCCCACTCCGCGGTTGCGGACGGCCCGCGAGCGGGCCTGCAACCGCTGAAGTGGGAGCCTGGAACAGAGCGTCCCGCCTTCGCGGGACTCTCTGCAGGCGCATCGAGCGCTGGAGCGCTCG
>CBIHPK010000119.1:0-26192 GCA_966211675.1 uncultured Myxococcaceae bacterium | reverse complement strand
GCGCCCGGAGGATCAGTACCCGAGCGTGTTGAAGTCGGCGGCGCGGCTGCGAGGGCGCCGCACCGGGAGGCCGCGGAGAGCGCCGGGCTCCTCGCGCACGGAGCGCCTCGGAGGCGCCGCCGGGGCCGGAGCGACCGGTGCGGCGACCGGCGCGGCGACCGGCGCGGCGACCGGTCTCGGGGGAGGCAGGACGACGTGCACCGGCGCAGGCGCCACGGGCGCCGCGACCGGCGGCGCAGGGGGCGGGGCCGCGCGGAGCACGGTCACCGGAGCAGGAGCAGGAGGAGCGGGGAGCGGCGAGGGCGCGAGCACCGGGGCCCCATCGGGAGAGGGCGAGCGCGCGGAGTAGAGCGCGAGGGTCGTCCCGGCGAGGATGATCCCCATGAAGAGCGCCCCGCCGGCGACCATCAACCCCCGGCGGAGCGGCGAGGTCGGCCGCGGCGGGGCGTAGATCGGCGCGGTCGGCGCGGGGGCCGAGGGCACCGCGAAGGTGGCCGCCACGTCGTGCAGCTGGAGGTGGGGCCTCGGGGGCGGCGCAGGCGCGGCGCCCCACTGGTGCAGCGTCGGAACGTACGCGACCTCGTTGGTGTAGAAGGCCTCCCAGAGGGCCTGGCCACCCACGGACGCGAAGGGCCGCAGCGCCTCTCCGAAGGCGCGCACGGAGGGCCAGCGCGCGGCCGGGTCGCGCTGCATCGCCCGCGAGAGCACGGCCTCCAGGCCCGCGGGCATCGTCGGGCTCACCTCCCGCAGCTTCGGGATCGGCCCGGTGGTGATGGCGTTGAGGATGTCGAGGAGGTTGTCGCCGCGGAAGGGGCACTTCCCGGTGAGGCACTCGAAGAGGATCACCGCCAGCGACCACTGGTCGCTCGGCGCGTCGACGTCCTTCGCCTCGCGGGCCTGCTCCGGGGACATGTACGAGGGCGTGCCCACCATCGCGCGGGTCATGGTCATCGCCCCGCTCGCCTCGCGCACCTTCACCACGCCGAAGTCCAGGAGCTTGGGCTGGATCGACCGCGTGGCGGTGCGGGCGAGGAAGATGTTGTCGGGCTTGAGGTCGCGGTGCACCACGCCCCGCTCGTGCACCGAGGCCGCGGCGGACATCACCGCCAGCATCACGTCGACGGCCTCCGCAGCGGGGATCACCCCTTCGCGCTCCAGCCGGTCGGCCAGCGTCTCGCCGTCGAGGAACTCCATCGCGATATACGGCTGGCCCTCGTGCACGCCCAGGTCGAAGACCCCGACGATGTGCGGGTGCTCCATCTGCGCGACGATCTCCGCCTCCCGCAGGAAGCGCTTGAGCACGTCGGGGTACCGCACGAACTCCCGGTGCAGCACCTTGAGCGCCGTGCGCTTTCGCAGCGGCAGTCGGAGCGCCTCGTACACCGCGCCGAAGGCCCCGGTGCCCAGCTTGCGGACGATCTCGTAGCCGCCGAAGAGGGTGCCCGGCGCGAGGTCGTCGACGGTCGACGCCCCGTCCACGGTCTGTACCCTGAGGGCGTCGGCGGAAGAGGGATCCACGGCCGCAGAGGGTACACCGACCGGGCCGCCGGGACCGCACCGACGTGTGTTGGCGCCGCGGGTCACGGCTACTCCGCGGCGTCGAGCTCCTGGAGCGCCGAGCTGATGCGCAGCACGCGCCCCGCCTCCGTGGAGCTGGCCTGCACCGAGAGCGTCACCCGGTCACCCTCGACGTGCGTGGTGATGCCCTCGCGCAGCAGCCTCCCCAGCCCGAGCAGCCGCACCGCGATCTGACCCGCGAGCTGTCGCGTCGAGGCGTCCACCAGCCGGGCGATCTCCCTCGCCGCGGCCTCGGTGTGCGCCTGCCCCGCCGCCCTGGCGCTCACGTCGCCCGGGACGTCGCCCCGCGCCACGACCCGGTCGAGCCCGTCGCCCGTCCGCCCCACGCCTCGCATCCGCACGTTGACCCGCGCCCGGATCGCCGCGAGGTCGGCCGCCACCTGCAGGGCCCCCTGCTGTCCGTCGACGAGCGCCCAGAGGTCGTCGAAGCGGTCGTCGTCGCGCACCGAGTGCCGCTCCACGCCCGTGAGCCGCGCGGCCACCCGTCGCACCAGCGAGCGCTCCATCACGATCACCACGTCCGCCGCGGGGAACATGAACGCCCTCGCGCCGACGATCGTGTAGCTCACGCCCCGCTCGGCGCCCTCCTCCGGGGCCGCGTCCCTCGCCGCCGCCCTCGCCGCGCGGATCACCGCCGCGCGGTCGTAGGCGCCCCGGGCGATGATCACGGGCCAGCCCGCGTTGGCGCCCGTGCCGGGCGGGAGATAGACCCCGAACACCAGCTTCTCGGCCTGGTGCAGGGCGTCGAAGCCGAGCTCTCGCTGCACGCCGCTCACCTCGGCGCCGAGGGAGGTCGCCAGCTCCAGGGCGCCCTCGAAGTGCGGCGAGCGGCGGGCCTCGGCGAGCTCGAAGCGCCCCCACGCGACCGCTCCGGGCGGCAGCAGGGCGAGGAGCTCGCCGTGGACGTCGGGGGGCCGCGGCGCCTCGGCGGCGGCCACGGCCGGGGTGCCAGTAGACGCGCAGGAGAGCGGCCCGAGGAGACACAAAGTGAGCGCGAGGCGAGGACTGAAGCGAATCACGGGCTGCGTTCTAACACGCCTCCCGCCCCCTCTCCCGCCGACGGCCGTGCTAGGCGACGGAGCACCCATCGATGCTGTCCCACGCCATCGTCACCGCCCCGGGCTCCACGCCCACCCGAGCGTGCCTGGTCCTGCACGGCATCCTCGGCTCGAAGACCAACTGGCGCACGCTCGCGCGCCGCTTCGCCGAGGCGCTGCCCGACTGGGCCTTCGTGCTCGTCGACCTCCGCGAGCACGGCGCCTCGCAGGGCCTTCCCCCCCCGCACACCCTCGCCGCCGCCGCGAGCGACCTCCAGGAGCTCGGCGCCTCGCTCCCGCTCCCGGTGCGGGGCGTGCTCGGCCACAGCTTCGGGGCGAAGGTCGCCCTCTCCTTCGCAGGGGACACCCCGTCGCTCACGCACCTCGTGGTGGTCGACGCCAACCCCGGGGCCCGGCCCGACCGGCGCGGCTCCGAGGCGTCGCTGAGGGCGCTCGACACCCTGGAGGCCATCGGCCGAGAGTGGCCGACGCGCGAGGCCTTCCTCGCCGCGGTGATCGCCGACGGACACGATCGCGGCATGGCCGCCTGGCTCGCGATGAACCTGGAGCACGCCCCCGGGGGGTTTCGCCTTCGCGTCGACATCGCGGCGATCCGCTCGATGCTCGACGGCTACTTCCTGGCCGACCTCTGGAGCGTGGTGGAGTCCGCCCCGGCCACGCGCCGCACGACCTTCATCCTGGGCGGCGACTCCGGGGTGATGGACCCGGCCGAGCTCGGCCGCCTCGACGCGGTCGCGGCGCGCGGCGGCTGCGAGGTGGTCGTGGTCCCGGGCGCCGGGCCCTGGGTGCACGTCGACGCGCCGGACGCGACCGCCGACGCGGTGATCCGAGCGCTCGGCCGCTGACGGAGCGGGCTCAGGGAAGAGCGCTGAAGTCGCAGCTCCCGGCGGGCGTGTTCATCGCGCAGTTGGTGGGGAGGATCGTCCTCGCCTGACCCGCCCAGGCGCCGGAGAGGAAGACCCGGATCTGCTCCAGGGCGGCCTCCGTGGGGGGACCGCTGCGCGCCGCGAAGCCGTGGATGTCCGACGCGCTGGTGACGCTCGCGGGCACCCGGTACTGGGTGATGGCGGTGCGCCCCTCGGCCATGGGCGCGGTGCTCACCCCGACGATGGGGTTGAGCACGGCGCCGATCTGCACGGCCCCGAGGGCCGCCGCGGCGAACTCGGTCCCGAGGTTGGGCAGCACCGGGTCGCCCATGGACTCCTGGATGAGCAGCGGCCGGGGGTGCTCCTGCGCGTCGGCCCACGCGGCGCCGTCGATCTCGTCCCAGAGCGTCTGGCTGATCGCGAGCTGGAGGTAGATGTCCAGGGTGCTGCCGTAGATGCGCTGCAGCCCGGTGCGCACGATGTCGAAGAGCACCGAGCGGATGAGGAAGTGCGACCACGCGACGCCCGGAACGTTGGCCACCCCGGCGATGAACTGGGGCTCGGCGTTGACCATGGTGATCCCCGCGGTGCCGCCGAGGGAGCCGCCGGCCCAGGTGAGCGTGTCGGGGTCCGAGCGCCGCCCGACCAGCGGGTTGGCCATCGAGCCCACCATCGGCGCGGCGAGCACCTCGCGGAGGTTCGACGCCGCGGGCAGCGCCACGCCCTCCGGGGTCACGCCGCGCATCGAGTGGATCACCGCCATCCCCCCGGCCAGCGACTGGAGCAGCACGCTCGTGGCCTGCTCGACCCCGAGGTTCATCTTCAAGAACCCGAGGAAGGTGGTGGCCATCTCCGTCTCCGTCAGGCCGTCGAAGCGGATGTTGATCTTCGCCGCGCCCGCCCCGGCGAGCAGCCCGTCGAAGGACGGGTCCGTCACCTCGCCGCCCATCCCGTGCCCGAACACCACCGCGGGGTAGGAGCCCGTTCCCCCGCGAGGCAGCAGCACCCGGAAGGGCGCGTCGTAGGTCATCCCCGCGACCGCCACCGGCCCGCTCGCCTGCCGCGTCACCAGGTGCTCGGCCGTCACCCAGCGGGGCAGTCCACGGATGTGGCCGTTGACCACCAGCGCCGCCGACTCGAGCGACGGCACCGTCACCGTGTCGACCTGCACCGTCGCGGTTCCGTCGCGCAGCGCCTCGATCGCCCTCGCCCGCATCGCGCGCAGCGCCACCAGCGGCTGCTCCCGCGATCGCGTCACGAAGCCCCACACGCGGATGACCCTCGCCGGGTCGATGCCCGCCTGCGCCAGCAGCGCGCGGGTCGGAGCGTGCCACGCCCGGAGCTGCTCCTGCGCGGGGGTGCGCGGGGCCTGCAGACCGAGCGCCGCGCGGGTCTCGTCGTTCGCCCGCAGCGTCGCACCCCCGGCGGCGTGGAGCGTGTCGAGCACCACCGCGATGTGCTCCGTGGCGGGGGCGAGCAGCGTGCGGGGATAGGCCACGATGGCCGTCTCGGGCTCGCGGATGTCCTGCGGCGCGAGCATCACCGAGCGCACCGGAACCTGCGTCCCGCGAGTGGGCCCCTCGGCGACGAGGAGCCGCACCGAGCCGGTGGTGCCGTCGCCGATCGAGGCCTCGTCGAGAAGCGCCGGGAAGGCCACCATCATCGGGGTGGCGCGGGAGAACCCGTCGGCGCGATCGAGCCCCGCCACGCGGTCGCCGCTCACCAGCCCCTCCGGCGGAACCCGCAGCCGGAGGTGCGTCACCTGCGAGTCGTCGGCCTGCATGAAGGCGCTCGACGGCCAGGGCATGAGGCAGCGCGTGGCGTCCGTCGGGTCGCAGCCCAGCCCGAGCGCCCGGTGCTCGCCCGGAGCGCGGTCGGCGACCGGGACGATGGGACCGGCGTCCATCACCGAGGGCGCGTCGGAGGCGTCCTGCGTGGAGGCGTCCTGCGCGGAGGCGTCCTGCGCAGCGGCGTCCTGCGTGGCGGCGTCGGGCGCCGTGACCGGGGCGTCGTCGCAGCCGACGGTCGACCAGGTCGAGAGGAGGAGGCCGAGCGCGGCGTGTCGGAGGTTCACGGAGGCGACGCTAGCCCAGGCCCGGAGCGCCGCGAAGTGCGGAGATCAGGGCGCAGGGAGCGGGCGCACCTCCGACCCGCACGGCGGTCACACCACGTCGAAGCTGTACCCGCCGTCGATGTAGGCCTGCTCGGCGACGCCCTTGCGCAGCTCGTCGTCGTTGTCGTCGAAGGCCGCGAGGTTCGCCTGCATCCGCCGCTCGGCCATGTTGGAGAAGGACATGGTGAGCTCCACCTCGCGCCGGGCGCCCTCCTCGCCCTTGCGCTCGATCGCCCGCGTCGTGCGAGAGAGCACCGCCGCCAGCGCGTAGAGGTCCGTCGCGAGGTCCGCCACGCGGCGCTGCGTGTACTGCATCTCCGCGATGTCCTTGCCGTGCCGGCGCAGCACCTTGTCGACGCTCTTCTGGAAGTGCGCCACGTACTCCTCGAAGATCACCACCTCGCGGCGCAGGGTGTTGTGAGCGCGGTTCATCCGCTCGCGCCCGAAGGTGGTGCGCGCCCGCTGCATCGCGAACTCGTACATGAGCCCCATGCCCTTGATGGGCTCGCGGATCGCGCGCACCACCTCGGACAGCTTGCGCCCCGGTCCCTGCATCCCGCTCAGCGCCACGAAGGCCCGTAGCACCTCGTTGGTGCCCTCGAAGATCGGGTTGGCCCGCGCGTCGCGCAGCATCCGCTCGCAGGGGTGCGGCTGCTGGTACCCGATGCCCGCGGCGATCTGCAGCGCGTCGTCGGCCACGCGCCAGAGCACCTCGCTCCCGAACACCTTGCAGATGGCGCTCTCCAGAGACCAGTCGGGCACCTTGGCGTCGACCATTCCCGTCGTGAGGAAGACCATCGACTCCAGCGCGAAGGTCTCCGCCATCATCCGGGCGACCTTGTCCTTGATCATCCCGAACTCGCCGATGGGACGCCCGAAGGCGCGACGCTCCTGGGCCCGGTCGACGGAGAGCCGGATGAGCCGGCGGCACATCCCCACGCAGCCCGCCGCGAGCGAGAGGCGCCCGCCGTTGAGCACCTCCATCGCCACGCGAAAGCCCCGCCCCGCCTCGCCGAGCACGTTCTCCGACGGCACCTTCACGCCCTCGAAGCGCACCCACGGCGTCGACGTCGCCCGAAGCCCCAGCTTTCGGTCGTTGGGACCGCGGATCATCCCCTCGCCGGCCTCCACCAGGAAGGCCGTCAGCCGGGGCTTGGAGCGCATGTCGAAGGCCGTCGTGCGCGCGAACACGGTGATCACGTCCGCCCTCCCCCCGTTGGTCACCCAGGCCTTGGTGCCATCGAGGGTCCAGAACTCTCCCGCGCGGTCGAGGTCGGCGCGGGTCTGGATGCCCGCCGCGTCGCTGCCGGCGCCCCACTCGGTGAGCGCGAAGCCGCCGATGCGCTCGCCCCGAGCCATCGCAGGGAGGAGCCGATGACGCTGGGCCTCGGTGCCGAAGAGCAGCAGCCCGGAGGTGCCCAGCGAGAGGTGCGCCCCGACGGTCACCGCGAGCGACGCGTCGTAGCCGGCGAGCTCCTGGATGATCCTCGCGAAGCCGGTGGCCCCGAGGCCCGCGCCGCCGTACTCGCTCGGCACCGTGAGCCCGAAGAGCCCGAGGTCGCGCATGCCCTGCAGCACCCCTTCGGGGATCTCCGCGGCCTGGTCGATGGCGCCCGCGTCCACGTGCTTGCGGGCGAAGCTCCGTACCCCGTCGAGGATGAGCCCGATGTGCTCCCGCTGCTCTCGCCCCGGCTCGGGGTACGGAAAGACCATCTCTTCGGGAATCGCGCCGTGAAACACGGACTTGAGGAAGCTCTCCTCCATCGCCATGCGCGAGCACCTAGCACGCGACCGCGCCGCGGGTCATCCGCGCCGGACGATCCCCACGAGGCCCTTCCAAGGACGCTCGGCCCCGTGGTGTCATCTCCGCATGAGCACCGCCACGCTGGTCCCCTGCGGGGGATGCCACCGACACGTCCGCGCCCATGAGCCGGCGTGCCCCTTCTGCGCGCACCCGCTGTCCGACGCCGCTGGCGAGGGCATCGTGCCGGAGCCCCAGCAGCGCCTGAGCCGCGCCGGGGTGCTGGCCTTCGCGGCGGCCTTCCTGTCGACGGCGTGTCCGTCGAGGGAGGCCCCGGCGCCCTTCTCCACGGCCGACTCGGGGATGATGCAGACGATCTACGGCGGACCTCCCGCGGTGCTCGTCCCTCCGACGCCCCCGACGCCCGAGCCGATGGCGCAGCCCGCCGACGCCGCCACGCCGCCCGTCGACGCCGCGACGCCCGCCGACGCCGGGACCGCCGCCCGACCGATCGCGACGCCGCCGCACCACGACAGCCACCCCGTCGCGGTGCCCGCCTACGGCGCCCCTCCTCCGCACGTCCGCCCCCGGCCCCCGACGGTCCGCCCCGGCGGCGGCATGTCGATCCGCTACGGAGCGCCTCCCCGCCCCGACGACGTCGACGGCTGAACCTTCGGCGCGCATCCCCGCCGCGGCGCTCAGTCTCCCTTGCCGATGGGGTTCTCCGATGCCTAGAGTGCCCCCCAACGTGGAACCAGCACCCGAGAAGCCCCTTCGCTTCATCGGCAAGTACGAGGTCCGCGGCGAGCTGGGCCACGGCGGCATGGCCGTGGTCTACCGGGCGCACGACCCCACGCTCGACCGCGAGGTGGCCATCAAGGTGCTCCACCCGCACCTCGCGCAGGACCCGGAGAGCCGCATGCGCTTCGAGCGCGAGGCCAAGGCCGCCGCGCGGCTGCGTCACCCCAACATCGTCGAGGTCTACGAGTTCTCCGAGGGCGGCGACGAGGCCTCGTTCATGGTCACCGAGCTGCTGGAGGGACCGACGCTCCGGCGCTTCCTCGAAGGGCGCAAGGCGGTCCCCGCGGAGATCGCGTCCGCCATCGGGGTCGTGCTCTGCGACGCGCTGATCTGCGCCCACGCGCAGGGCGTCGTGCACCGCGACGTGAAGCCCGACAACCTCATGCTCTCCAAGGGCCGGCTCAAGCTCACGGACTTCGGCATCGCCCACGTGGCCGACCAGCGCGAGATGACCGCCACCGGCCAGGTGCTCGGCTCGCCCGCGCACATGGCGCCCGAGCAGATCGAAGGGACGCTCGTCGACGCTCGCACCGACATCTTCGCCGCGGGCACCGTGCTCTACCTCCTCGCGACCGGGCACCTGCCCTTCGACGGACCCAACCCCCACAGCCTGCTGCGCAAGATCCTCGACGGCGACTACCCCGATCCGCTGCGCACCTCGCCGGAGATCGGCCACCGCTTCGCCGCCATCGTCCGCCGGGCGATGTCTCGCATCCCCGACGACCGCTTCCACGACGCGGCCGCCCTGCGCGAGGCCCTGCTCTCGCTCTGCGCCGAGGTCGGCTGGGACGATCCGGCCCGCGAGCTCAACCGCTACTTCGCCGACCCCGACGGGGTGACCGCGAGGCTGCAGGAGACGCTCATCGCGAAGCTCCCGGCGCTCGGCCTCGCGGCGCGCAGCCGGGGCGACCTCCCGGAGGCGATGGGCTACTTCAACCGCGCGCTGGCCATCGACCCGGGCAACGCGAAGGTGCTCGCGATGGTGCGCAGCGCGGCCCTCGCGCACCGCCGCCGCCGCACGGTGCGCTCCGTGTCCATCGTCGCCATCGCCGCGCTCACCTCCACGCTCCTCGGCATGGCGCTGACGGTGCTGATCCCTCCCCCGGCGGCGCCGCTCCTCGCGGTCCCCGATGGAGACCCGATCCTCCACCCGGTGCTGATGCCCCCGCTCCCGGTCTCCGAGCCCGCGCGCCCGGCGGTCCCGGACGACGTGCCCGCCGCGGCCACCGAGCCGACGGCCCTGCCTCGGGTGAGCCCTCGACCGCCCGATCGCCACGGCCCCGTCGGTCCGCCCGCCACGGTGGTCATGCGCGAGGTGGTAATCCACCCAAACCCGGTCAATGTGATGTACTCCATCGGCGCCGGTGGATCGTTCGTCGACTTCAGCCCTTCCGCCCCGCCGTTGCGTCTGCCCGTCGGCCAGCGCGCGACCATCCACTTCATCCGACAGGGCTGGGAGCCACTCGAATGGTCGGAGGTGATCCCTCCCGGCGACGGGCCCCTCGAGATCCGTCCAAGGCTGCGGGCCCTCCCGCCGCCCGGCGACACCAGCACGCAGGCCGCCGCGCCTCCCTGATCGCCGTACTCCTCTCGGCACTGACGCTCACCGGAGAGGCGAGCGCCGATGAGCTCGACGACTTCATCTCCGCCCGTGACGCCTACATCAACGGCGAGTACGCCCGCGCCACCCGCGAGCTGCAGGAGCTCGTCGGCCGCCCCAGCACCCCGCAGCTCACCGCCGTGCGACCGACCGCGCGCAAGTACCTCGCGGCCTCGCTCTTCGCCGAGCGCCACGAGCCCGAGGCCCGGGCCGTCATCGCCACGCTGCTGCGAGACGACCCGCGCGCGAGGCTCGACCAGGCCTCCTTCGAGGCGCGCTTCGTCCGTCTCTACGACGACGTGGTGCGCTCCATGGAGCCCACCCTCGACCGGCTGCTCGTGGAGCGCGCCCAGGCGCGGAGGCAGGAGGAGAACGCCCGCGACGCCCGCCGCGCGCTCGCCCTGGAGCTGCTCGGCTCCGAGGCCCGCGTCGAGGTCGTCCCTCGCTGGCAGACCTTCGTGCCCTTCGGCGTGGGCCAGTTCGCCAACCGGCAGAACGGCCTCGGCGCGCTCTTCCTCTCGCTGGAGACGACCTTCCTCCTGGGGAGCGTGACCTCCTACCTCGTCGACGAGTCGGTGCGCTCCGAGACCCGTCCGGCGGGCGTCTTCGACGAGGACACCGATGGCGACCGGCGCGCCAACGTCGCCTTCGCCATGCGCGTCCTCAACTGGACCCTGCTCAGCGCCTTCGTCGCCACCACCGTGATCGGGGTCTGGCAGGCCAACGACGCGTACGTCCCGCAGCGAGTGCTCAACCGCGTGCCGCGACCGCTGCCGCCCGCCCTCCAGGGACTGCAGCTCTCGGCGCACCCGGGGGGCTTCGGGGCCTCGATCTTCGGGCGCTTCTGACACCGCGCGCAGGCGTTGAATCTTCCGGCGAAGGCCACCCGTACCACCGGCCATACATGGCATCAGAAAGGCTCAACGTGCAGAACACCTCCCGTCCTGGTCGTCGTTGGATCCTCGTTGCGAGCGCTCTCGGCTCCATGGCCCTCGCCGTCGCCCTCATGGCCGCCACCGCCCCGCCGGCCGAGGCGCAGAGCGCCGAGGGCGTGCCCCAGTTCAACCGCGTGTGCGGCCGCTGCCACCCCGACGGCAACGAGGACGACGGCCCCGACCTGCACAACAAGAACCTCTCCGTCGAGGCGATGACCAAGGTCGTCCGCGAGGGCACCAAGCACATGCGGCCCATCCGGCCGACCAAGCTCAGCGACGCCGACCTCGCGCGGGTGATGGTCTTCCTCCGCTCGATCCACGCCGTGCGCTGAGCGGCGGCCTCACTGCAGCACGAGCGCGCTGCCCCGCGCGATGCGAGCTCCGCGCAGGATGCTCCCGCCCTCGTGCTGGCAGTTCTCGATCCTCACGTCCCAGTTGCCCGGCGGAACCCGGATGGTGCGCGTCGACCCGTCGGGGACCGTGGCGTTGCCCAGCACGTCGCCGGTCCACGAGTCGTCGTTGATGGGCGAGAGGTAGAGGAAGCAGATGGTCTCGTGGGTGCGGTTGACCACCGAGACGGGCACCGTCGTCCCGTCGGAGAAGACCCTCGGCGACGACGCGCAGGCGGCGGAGGAGCAGAGCACGAGAAGGGCGGCGAGGAGGCGCACGAGCACCAGCATGGGGTGCTCTCGCCGGGGCGGCCAACTTTCCCGGCGAGCACCATCTCGTCGCGGGTCGCGACGCGGCAGAGTATGCTGGACGGACGTGCGTACAGCGAGGTCCTGATGCCCTGCCTCCGTTGGATCGGCCCGAACGGTCGCGGCCAGCTCTTCCCGATCTACAAGTCCATCACCACCGTCGGCAGCGCGGGGGGCAACGACGTGCTGCTGCCCGCCCCAGGGGTCGCCCCGTGGCACGCGCAGATCGTCTTCGACGGGAGGGACTTCTCCCTCGACGAGAGCGACCCGGTGGCAGAGATCCAGATCAACGGCAAGCGCAAGCGGCGCGCGAGGCTCGGCCACAACGACCGGCTGATGCTCGGCGAGGCGGAGCTGGTGTTCTCGCTGCTGGAGGAGTCCGACGCGCCCGGCAAGGCCTCGGGCAACGACGGGGCGACGGCGGAGTTTACGGGGCTGCGTAAGCTGTTCCAGTTCAGCGAGCGGCTGCTGGTGACGCGCGACGTGCAGGCGCTGCTGGAGGCGCTCCTCGACGGGGCCATCGAGGCCACCGGCGCGGACAAGGGCTTCGTGGTGCTGCTGCGCGACGAGAAGACCGAGGTGCGCGCGGCGAGAAACCTCCGCCAGGAGAACCTCCCGGACGCGGTGCGCCACCTCTCGGACAGCATCATCGCGAGGGTCATCGAGTCCAAGCGCCCGCTCATCGTGCAGGACGCCACGCACGACATGATGTTCAAGGCCGCCGCGTCGGTGATGAACCTCCGGCTCTGCTCGGTGATGTGCGCGCCGCTCATCGCGGGCGGCGACCTGCTCGGGCTCATCTACCTGGGCAACGACCGGGTGGCCAACCTCTTCGAGCCGCGCACCATGGACGTGCTCTCGGTCTTCGCCTCGCAGGCCTCGCTCATCCTGCAGAACGCCCTGCTGCTGGAGACGCTGCGCACGGACAACGCCGAGCTCGAGAAGAAGCTCAAGAGCCAGCGCTTCGGGGAGATCATCGGCAGCTGCGCGTCGATGCTCGACGTGTACCGCAAGGTGTCCAAGGTCGCGCCGACGGACATCTCGGTGCTCATCACCGGCGAGACCGGCACCGGCAAGGAGCTCATCGCGAGGGAGATCCACAACCGCTCGTCGCGCGCCTCGGGCCCCTTCGTGGTCATCAACTGCGGGGCCATCCCGGAGAACCTCATGGAGTCCGAGCTCTTCGGGCACGTGAAGGGCGCCTTCACCGGGGCGGTCTCCACGCGCATGGGGAAGTTCCAGAGCGCCAACGGCGGAACGCTCTTCCTCGACGAGATCGGCGAGCTCCCGCTCAACCTGCAGGTGAAGCTGCTGCGGGCGCTGCAGGAGCGGGTGGTCACCAAGGTCGGCGACAGCAAGCCCGAGCCGGTGAACATCCGGGTGCTCGCGGCGACCAACCGCGACCTCGAAGAGGAGATCCGCAAGGGCGGCTTCCGCGAGGACCTCTATTACCGTCTCAACGTGGTGAACCTCTTCCTCCCGCCGCTGCGAGAGCGCGGCGACGACGTGGTGGTCATCGCCCGGCTGCTGCTGCAGAAGCACGGTCCCGAGATGAACCCCGCGGTCCGGGGCTTCACGCCCAACGCGCTCATCGCCATCCGCAAGTACGACTGGCCGGGCAACGTGCGGCAGCTGGAGAACCGGGTGAAGAAGGCCCTGGTACTCTGCGACCGCTCGCTGCTCGGGCCCGAGGACCTCGACCTGCACCCCGAGGCGCTGCAGACCATCGTGCCGCTGGAGAAGGCCAAGGAGGACTTCCAGCGCCGGTACATCCTCGAGGTGCTGGAGCGCAACAACGGCAACCGCACCAAGACCGCGCGCGACCTCGGCGTCGACCCCCGGACCATCTTCCGCTACCTGGAGCGTGAGGGCGGCCCCGCGCCGGGCGGCCCGGGCGAGGACTGAGCGGAGGTCGGAAGGGTGCCCGCCTGCGTCGGCCGTGAACGCGAGCTCGCCTGGATCACCGCGCGCCTCGACGCGACCAGCGCCAACGGCACCGCCGCGGTGCTGGTCGCCGGGCCGTCGGGCATCGGCAAGTCGCGCCTCCTCGACGAGCTGCGCGACCAGGCGCGGAGCGTGTCGTTCCCGGTGCTGGAGGGCTGGTGCATCCGGCACGCAGCCTTCGCGCCCTTCCTGGCCATCGCGTCGCAGGCCCTGGCCTGGCTCCGGGCGCGCGACGAGCAGCACCTGCTCAGCCCCGCTCAGCTCGAGGCCCTCGCGCCGCTGGTGAGCACCCGCGCCCCCCGGGGTCGCGAGGACGTCGACGCCACCGAGGCCGCCGCAGGCTTCACCGAGGCGGTCACCCGGCTGCTCTCCGCGGTCGGCCGTCAGCGCCCCGTGCTGGTGCTGATCCGCGGCGCCGCTCGCATGGACGAGGCCTCCACGGCCCTGGTGCGCGCCCTCCTCGACTCCGCCGGGCCCGCAGGCGAGCCCACCCCCGGCGCGGCCTCGGCGCTGCTCGTCGCCTCGACGCGGGAGCGCGAGCTCGCCACGGCCTTCGACCACGCGCGCGCCGAGGTGCTGCCGCTGCACGGCCTCGAGGCCGAGGCCCTCGGGCGGCTGCTCACGGAGCCGAGCCTCCTGCAACGGCTGCACGCCACCACCGACGGCAACCCCGCGGTGCTGCTGGGTCTCCTCGGTCGCCCGCCCTCCTCGCGCGGCGACGAGGTGCGCTCTCGGATGGACGAGCTCGGGGAGGTCCCTCGGCGCGTGGTGGCGACGCTGGCGCTGGCCGACCGGCCGCTGCCGGTGCCGGTGCTGGCCGCGGCCATCGGCGTCGACGCCCCATCGGTGCACCGGGCGGTGCCGCCGCTGGTGGGGGCCGACCTCGCGCGGCGCACGCTCGACCCCACCGTGGGCGACGTGGTGGTGGGCCTCGCTCGCCACGACGACGGAGCGCGGGTGCTCGCGGGCTACGCCGACGCGGAGTGCATGGCGATCCGGGCGAGGCTGGGCGTCGCGCTCGCCGAGTGGGGGCGCGCGACCCCGGAGGAGGTGGTGCTCCATCGCCTCGCCGGGGGCACCGGGGCGGGGCTCGTCAGCGAGTCGCTGGAGGTCGCGCGCTCTCTGCTGCAACGGCACGCCCCGGCCTCGGCGCTGGCGCTGCTCGAGTCGTGCGCCCAGGTGGCCGACGCCCCCGCGCTGAAGGAGGTCGCCACCCTCGCGGTCGCCGCCGCGCGCGCCGCGGGCTCGGAGCTGGAGGCCCGAGGGCACGTGCTGCGCGCCCGCGAGGCGAACCCCGGCGACCCGGAGCTTGCGCGGCTGGAGGCGGTGATCGCGCTGAGCGAGGGCGACCTGGCGCGCGCCGAGCGGGCGCTGGAGCAGGCGGAGGCGAACCTCGCGCCGGGCGACGACGAGGAGCGGGCGGCGGTGCTCCTCTCCCGCGCGGAGCTCCGGTTTCAGCAGGGGCGATTCGAGGAGTCCGAGCGCCTGGCCATGGACGCGCTCGCTCGCACCGCGGAGCCCAAGCGCGTGGCCGAGGCGCGCAACGTCGTCACCAAGGTGCTGCTGGTGCGCCGCGACTTCGACCGCGGCCAGGCGTGGACCGAGGAGTCGCTGGTGCTCGCCCGCGCCCGGCGCTCGCAGGACGAGCTGCTGCGGGGGCTGATCAACCTGGGCGTGGTGGCGATCTGGCGCGACGACCTGGACGAGGCGCAGCGGCGCTTCGTCGAGGCGCGCGCGGTCGCGGTGCGCGGCGGCTCGATGATGCTCCAGGGGGTGCTGCGCGAGAACGAGGCGGTGGTCGCGCACCTGCAGGGCCGCTACGGCGACGCGCTGCGGTCGTACCAGGAGGCGCTGGAGATTCTTACCCGGGTGGGTAACCGCCGCTTCGTGGCGCGGGTGGCCAACAACCTGGGCGAGCTCTATGCGCAGGTCGGGGCGAGCGACCGGGCGCGGCGGCTCTGCGAGCACGCGGCGCGGGTGGCGCGAGGGCTCACGGGCCCGCTTGCGGCCGAGTCGCAGATGCTGCGGGCGCAGGTCGAGCTGGTGGAGGGGCGGTCGGACGCGGCGGCGGAGGCGGCGCGCGAGGCGGCGAGGCACTTCGCGGCGGCGGGGGACACGGAGCGGCTGGCGGGCGCGCGGCTGTTGCTGACCCGGGCGGCGCTGCTCGACGGCGACGTGGCGCGCGCGGGTCAACTGCTGAGCGAGGTCCCCGACGGCGAGGAGGTGTCGCCGCGCACGAGGGCCGAGCGAGCGGCCTTCGAGGCGGAGTGGGAGCGCGCCCGCGGGCACGACGGGCTGCCCGCGTCGAGGCTGGCCCTGGAGCGCGCCGAGGCGGTGGCCGACCGGGAGCTGCAGTTTCGCGCGGAGGTGCTGGTGGCCACGGCGCTGCTGCATCGGGGCGACGTGCTCACCGCGCGACGCCACGTGGAGCGGGCGTCGTCGCTGCGCGCGGCCATCCTGGGAGCGGTGCCCGACGCGCTGCGCGGGGGCTTCGGGGCGCAGCTCGATCGCACCGGCATCTCGCAGCTCGAGGCGCGGCTCGAGACCTACGCGGCCCCGGTGATCGCGGCGGCCATCGCCATGCGCCCGAGCCTCGCGGCGCCGGCGATGGAGCCCACCGGGCTCATCGGCGACAGCGCGGCGATGCGCGAGCTGCGGCGGCGCATCCTGCGCGTGGCGCCGCAGGACGTGACGGTGCTGATACAGGGCGAGTCGGGCACCGGGAAGGAGCGCGTGGCGGAGGCCCTGCATCGCGGGTCGCGGCGGCGCGAGGGTCCGCTGGTGAAGGTGAACTGCGCGGCGCTCGCGGAGGGCGTGCTGCTGAGCGAGCTCTTCGGCCACGAGCGCGGGGCCTTCACCGGCGCCGACCGACGTCGGCGCGGGCGCTTCGAGATCGCCGACGGGGGGACGATCTTCCTCGACGAGATCGGCGACGTGTCGCCCGCCACGCAGGCGGCGCTGCTGCGCGTGCTGCAGGAGCGGTCCTTCGAGCGCGTCGGCGGCAACGAGACGCTGCGGGTGGACGTGCGGGTGCTCGCCGCGACCAACCGGGACCTCGACGCGATGGTGGCCGCTCGCACCTTCCGCGAGGACCTCTACTTCCGGCTGAGCTCGCTCACCATCAAGCTGCCGCCCTTGCGGGAGCGGCGCGATGACCTGCCGGCGCTGGCGGCGTGGTTCCTGGAGCGGGCGGCGGTGGAGTCGGGAACCCGCCCCCGGCGGCTGACCACGGCGGCCCTGCGTCGGCTGACGGAGCATGGCTGGCCTGGAAACGTGCGAGAGCTGGAGAACGTCCTTCGGGCCAGCGCGCTCCTCGCCGAGACCGAGGACCTGAGCCCCGAAGACCTGCAAGGCCTGCCGGACGTGACGCGGGTCACGGTCGTCCCCAGCCACCCCAGCATGCCTCCTCCTCCGCCCTCCTCGTCGATCAACGAGGTCGACCTGGTCTACCGTCGCATCCGGGCCGGGGGCGTCGCCCTCTTCGACATGCGCCGGGAGATCGAGCGCGGCTGCATCGCCCAGGCCCTGGAGGAGGCCGGAGGCAACATCACCCGCGCCGCCACGCTCCTCGGGATGAAGCGCCCTCGCCTCTCCCAGCTCGTGCGGGAGTACGGGCTTGCCAAGGGTTCTGCTCCCGAGGACAATGCGTGACCATGAAGCTCTCCCACGCCCTCGGGTTCATCGCAGTGTCGTCGTGCCTCTCGGCGGGATGCGCGAGCACCAGCGCGTCGCAGCTCGCCGGCGCCGCGCCGGTGCGCGGTGGAAGCGGCTCCCTCGGCAACGGCGTCGCCTCCGTGGTCGCCCGCGGCATCGCCGACGAGCGAGCGGGGGGCGCGATGTCCGGGAGCATGGGGCGCGACGACTTCCACGTGAACGAGGCGGCGAGCGTCTCCGACCGCGACCGTCAGTTCGCCGGTCCGACGCCGCAGGTGCCGATCCCCCACGACGGCCGCCAGGGTCAGCCCACCGACTGGTGAGCCTTCACTCCGCGTCCGTGTAGCCCCCCGCGACCTGCGGGAGGCTGTGATTCATCCGAACAACCTTGGTGCGCAGATACCCGCGAGAGTGGACGTTGGGCTCGACCAGCACCGGCACGCGCTCGCGCACCGCCACGCCGAGCGACCGCAGCGCCGAGACCTTCTCCGGGTTGTTGGTGAGCAGCCGCACCGAGCGCACGCCCAGGTGCTCCAGCATCGCCGCGGCGCTCTCGTAGCGGCGCGTGTCGTCGGGCAAGCCCAGCTGGCGGTTGGCGTCCACCGTGTCGACCCCCTTCGACTGCAGCTCGTACGCGCGGATCTTGTTGGTGAGCCCGATCCCTCGGCCCTCCTGGCGGAGGTAGAGCACCAGGCCCGGGGACTGCCGCGCGATGTAGCTGAGCGCGAACTCCAGCTGCTCGCGGCAGTCGCACTTGAGCGAGCCGAGCACCTCGCTGGTGAGGCACTCGGAGTGGATGCGCACCGGCACGTCGCTCGCGCCGCGCAGGGCCCCGGAGACGATCGCGAGGTGCTCCTTCTCGGGCTCGTCGTCGTAGCGGAAGACGTAGACCTCGAAGCTGCCGTGGCGGGTGGGAAGCGGGGACCGGGCCTCGACGTGGAGGCTCCCGAGATCTGCGCGACCGTACTGGCTCTCGCTCATGTCTTCCTTTCCGGACCGGATCGGCGGTGCATATACCACCTGCGTCACGGGGTGAGATGCACCGCGACGACGCGACGGTCCACCGCGGCCGAGGGCGCCGTTTGCGATGGGCATCGCGCTGCCCTAGCGTGCCGCGCGAGTGACGGTGTAGCGCGGAGGAGCGCGGCGATGAGCGAGTCGGTGCTGGTGGTCGGAGGAGGTCTGGTCGGCGCGCTGGTCGCGCTGCGCCTCGGGGAGTCGGGGCTGACGGTGCGGGTGCTGGAGCGGGGGAAGCCCGGCGCGGAGGCCTCCTCGGCCGCGGCGGGCATCCTGGCGGCGCAGGTCGAGGCCCGGGCGCTGCACGCGACGCTGCACCGTGAGCTCATCGAGCTCACCGGCGGCGGCAGCGGCTACCGCAAGAACGGCACCCTCGAGCCCACCACCGAAGCCGACCACTCGACCCGTCTCGCCGCCTGCGCGTGGCAGCAGTCGCGCGATCTCCGGGTGGAGTCCCTCGACGACGCCTCGCTCCGCGCCCTCGCCCCCAGGCTCAACGCCCGCTACACGGGCGGCGTCTACTTCGCCGACGACGCCACCGTCGATCCGCCGAGGCTCATGGCCGGCGTCATCGAGGCGGCCTCGCGGCGGGGCGTGCGCTTCGAGCACGGCGCCACGGTGCTGGAGGTCACCACGGGCGGCGGGCGCGTCGACGGCGTGCGCACCGACCAGGGGACGCGAGGCGCCGAGGTGGTGATCCTCTGCGCGGGCGCGTGGAGCGGTCAGGTCGACGGAGCGCTCGATGACCCGCAGGAGATCCAGCCCGCACGAGGTCAGCTGGTCGAGCTCGCGGTGAGCCCGGTGCCCTTCGACCCGGTGATCTACGCGGGCGGCGGCTACCTGCTCCCTCGCTCCGACGGGCGGATCTGCGTGGGCAGCACCCTGGAGATGGTCGGCTTCGAGCGGGGCACCACCGCCGCCGGCCTGCGCACCCTGCTCGATCGCGCCATCGACGCGGTGCCTTCTCTGGGCGGCGCGCACGTGACGCGCTCCTGGTCGAGCTTCCGGCCGCGCACCCCGGACGGGCTGCCCTTCGTCGGCGAGCTCGGCGTGCCGGGGCTCTTCGTGGCCGCGGGGCACCACCGCAGCGGCATCCTGCTCGCGCCCATCACCGCGGAGATCGTTCGCGACCTCATCGTCCACGACCGGCGCCATCCGCTGCTCGACGCCCTGCGCCCCGATCGCTTCCGCGGACAGCGCGCCGGATGACCGCGCTCGTCGATCGCTTCGTCGCCGCCAACGGCCTCGAGCACCACGTCCTCGAGCACCCCGGCGGCGCTCGCGGGACCGTCGTGCTGCTGCACGGCTACCTCGACCTCGCCCGCTCCTTCGAGGAGGTGATCACCGCCCTCGGCGACGCGGGCTACCGCGTCATCGCCCCGGATTTCCGCGGCCACGGCGACACCGGCCGGGTGCCTCCGGGCGCCTACTACCACGCGATGGACTACGTCGCCGACCTCGACGCCCTCCTCGACGCGCTCGCCCTCGACCGCGTGCACCTCGTCGCCCACTCCATGGGCGGATCGGTCGCCACCCGCTACGCCGGCGCCCGCCCCGGCCGCGTCGCCACGCTCGCGCTCATCGAGGGCGTGGGCCCTCCGTCGATGCCCGCCGACGTCACGCCCGACCGCACCGTCGCGTGGCTCGACGGGTTGAAGAAGGCCCGCTCCCGCTCTCCCCGCACCATGCGCTCGCTCGACGACGTGGTCGCCCGCATGCGCCTCTCGCACCCGTCCGTCGCGCTGGACACGCTCCGGGTGATGGCCGAGCGCGCCACCCGCCGGGCCGACGACGGCGGGCTCGCGTTTCGCTTCGACCCGCTGCACATGACCATCTCGCCCCTGCGCTACGACGCCGAGGCCTTCGAGGCCTTCCTCCCGCGCATCACCTGCCCCGTGCTCATGGTCGACGGCGGCAGCCTCGCGGACTTCCCCGAGCTCGCCGAGCGAGCGGCCCGCTACCCCGGCGCGCGCTTCGTGAGCATCCCCGACGCGGGTCACATGATCCACTGGACGGCCCCGGAGGTGCTCGCCGCGACGCTGCTCGCCTTCCTCGACGAGCACCCCTCCGCGGGCTGACGCTCAGCCGGTCGGCTTGGGCTTCGCGGCCCCCTTGCGCCGGTCCCAGGCGCAGGGCCACGCGGCCTCCTTGGTAGTGGGGAGCGAGCTCAGCAGGTCGGGGTCGTGGGAGACCACCACGCGCGCGTCGAGCGAGGCCTCGGCGCCGCGAAGCAGGCCGTAGGTGCGGCGCTGCTCGGAGAGGTTCCAGCTCATGGCGCGGGCGTAGAGGCTCGGCGGGGCGCCATCGTCCGCGCGGTACTCGCCCACGTATTGCGCGGCGTCGCCGGCGTGCAGTGCCCAGCCGTCCTGCAGCTTCACCGCCACCACGACGGAGCCGGCGGTGTGCCCTCGGCCGTCGAGGAGCAGCACGGAGCCGTCGCCGAAGAGGTCTTTCGAGAACGGGAAGCCGAGCGCGGGCGCGCCGTCGAGCGAGTACGGCGTCACGCGAGGCAGCGAGCGCACGGCCGACGAGTACCCGCCGCGCAGGCCCCGCGCCGTGGCGTCGAGCTCGCGGTCATGGACGTGGACGGTGGCGCGGTCGAAGTCCACCACAGCTCCGACGTGGTCGGCGTGGAGGTGCGTCGCGACGACGTGGCGCACGTCCGAGGGGGTGTAGCCCAGGGAGATGAGCTGCGACGCGAGGGCGTCCTCGGGCTTCACCGAGAGGCCCAGCAGCAGGCTGTGCGCGAGGCCGGGGTCGTCGCCGGGGAAGGCGCAGGTGCGGCGGCTCCAGCCGGCGTCGATCAGCACGAGCCCGTCGGGGCGCTCGATCACCGCCACGATCACCGGGATGCGCACCGCGCGGAGCGAGTGCGACGAGGGCCGAACGAAGAACTCGGGGCCTCCCATGGTCCCGGTCGTCCGAAAGAACACGCTCATGGCGGCGACGAGTAGCACGCCCGCGGGGCCCTCGTCGCCAGCTCAGTACTCCGCGCGCAGCCCCACGCTCGGAACGATCGGCAACCCCGTGACATAGGCGCTGCGCCGACGGTCCCAGGCGTAGAGCCTCGACTCCGCGTTGGCCTGGTTGGTCGCGTTGAGCACCTCCGCGATGAACTGCATCCGAAGCGGGCCCCAGCGGAAGCGCTTCGCCGCGCGAAGGTCGAGCTGCCAGGTGTCGGGTAGCCGCCCCGTGCGCTGCGCGTCCACCCAGGTGAGCGCCACGTCGTGGTCGCTGTCGACGAGCGCTCCGGTCACCACGGGCTCCGGCAGCCCCGACGCCCAGCGCAATCGAGCGCCCAGCTCCCAGCCGCGAGGGAGCGCCGCGCCCAGGATGAACGACAGCAGGTGTGGCTGATCCCAGGTCGACGGCTGCCACGAGAGGCCCGCGGCGTCGCGTCGCTCGGCCCTCTGGTACGTGTACGAGACCCACCCGTAGAGGGGCAGCCGGCCGGCCCGCAGGCGCAGCCACCACTCGGCGCCGAGCACCCTCGCGGAGCCCGTGTTGGCGAAGCGCTCCGGGGTCTCCACGCCGTCGCGAAGCACCGACCGCGACGAGGGGGCGGCCGTCCCGTCGGCCCACTTGGCGAACACGTCCGCGGTGAGCTCAAGCGCACCGGGGATGACCTCGATCTGCAGGCCCGCCGTGCCGTGCCACCACCGCTCGGGGCCGAGGTCCGGGTTGCCGAAGCCCGGGATCACCAGGTAGCCGCGCGGAACGGTGCTGTACGACCCGATGGCGCCGCGCACGCCGAGGCGGGGGTGCGCGCGCCAGAGGCCCGAGACGCGCGGGTCGACGGTGAGCGAGTCGGAGCGGGAGAAGTGGTCGACGCGCACGCCCAGCAGGGCTCGCCAGCGGCGGGTGTCGTCGAGCTCCACCTCGGCGTGGGCGGCGGGGTTGAGGAAGCCGGTGGTCCCCTGGTAGCGGGCGAGGCCGGTGGCGCCGGTGGGGTCGGTGATGCCGCTGGCGCTGAGCGGCGGCGCGGCGAGCGTGGCGTCGGTCTCGCCGAGGATGGCGTCGACGCCCGCGAAGAGGCGCGCCCACGGACCGAGGCGCAGCTCGACCTCGTCGCGCAGCGAGAGCTGACGGGTGGTGATGAGGTAGCGGATGGTGCTGCCCGCGGTGACGTCCGCGTCCTGCGTGGAGGCGGAGAGCGAGAGCGAGTGCTGCGCGGCGGCGCCCCAGCGGTGACGCCAGCGGGCCTGAGCGCCGTGGAAGGAGGCCGCGCTGCCGGAGCTGCCGCGGAGGTTGGGGTCGTTGGCGTCGGGCGCGTCGAGGGAGAAGCCGAGCGCGTCGTCGCTGCCGGACACGATGACGCGCACGTTGTCCGAGGCGCCGGGGTCGACGTCATACACGGCCTGGTAATCCCAGTAGCGCGGGAGGCGGGTGAAGCCCGCGCCGAGGTCGACGAAGCCGAGCCAGGCGTCGACGTAGCTGCGGCGGACGCCGATGGCGAGCGCCCCGCGGCGGCCGATGGGGACCGAGGCGTAGGCCCCGGCGTCCACGAGGTCGACGTCGGCGGTGACGTGCACGCGGTCTCGCGCCGGGGCGCGGAGGGTGACGTTGACCACGCCGCCCGCGGCGCGTCCCCAGCGGGCGGAGAAGTTGCCGGGGAGCACCTCGATGCGGTCGATGAGGTCCGTCGAGAGGGTGGTGGCGAGGCCGTAGAAATGAAACGGCAGTCCGAAGGGCTGCGACTCCAGGGTGACCAGGGAGTCGGAAGGGTCGGAGCCGCGGAGGATGAAGGCCCCGAGGCCGAAGGGGGGCCGTCCCACGCCGGGGAGGTTCTGCACGGCGAGGAGGGCGTCGCCGCGGGTTCCGGGCATGCGCTGCATCTCCGCGGCGCTGAGCTCGCGTCGCTGGATCTCCCTCGCCCGGGCGCGCGCCCGCACCGTGGCCTCGGGCGGGTCGTCGTTGGTGGGCGTGCGCTCCTGCGCGAGCGCCGGGGAGGCCGCGAGGGAGATGAGGGCGATGGCGCGGAAGAGCTTCAGCCCTCCCACGGAGACCGCTCGGCGCGCTCCGCGGCGCCCTCGCGATCGACCCGCCACCAGCGGACGCCGTCGACGCGGATCCAGAGCTGGTCCTGCCAGGCGGACATCACGGGCATCGGGCCGAGGGCGCGCTCGCTCAGGGTGCGGACGGAGGTGCCGCCGTCGGCGGAGACCTGCACCAGGCCGCGGATGGAGGACCAGGCGACGACGTGGCCGAGGACGGCGACGTCGACGAGCACGTCGCCCACGTCTCGGCGGGTGCGCCAGCTCTGGCCGCGGTCGGCGGTGGACCAGACGGTCCCGTTGGTTCCGACGGCGACCCCGAAGCCGGTGGCGTCGTCGAAGGCCATGGCGCGGGGGGACTGCGAGCCGTCCCAGGAGGCGCGGGACCAGTGGGCGCCGCGGTCGTCGGTGAAGACGACGCCGTTGTCGAGGGCCGCGAAGATGCGCGGGCCCGAGCTGGCGAAGTTGTAGATCTGGGTGGTCCCGAAGGGAGGCGGGAGGAGGCCGCGGTAGCTCCAGGTGACCGTCGGGGTCAGCGTGCGGAAGCCGAGCGGGGCGAAGTAGGAGACGGGCTCTCGGTGAACGGAGACATCGGCGCCGAGGGGGATGTCCACGGGCGTGGTGCCCCAGCCGACAGCGAGGGCCGACGGGGAGCCGAGGATGCACGCGCCGAGGAGGGCCCACGCGGTTGGTCTCATGGGGGAACGGTAGCCCCGTGGGAGCCTGCGGGGCCAGCGGGGTGGGACGGGGTGAGGTGCGGGTGGGGTATGACTCGACGTCATGAAGATCGAGCGCGTCCCGTTTCACACCACGGACTGGTCGAAGGTCGCCGTCACCGAGCATCCGGGGGAGTCGGGCGTCGCGCGCTGGCGCACGATCGAGCAGGGCAACCTCCGCGTGCGCATGGTCGAGTATTCGCCGGGCTACGTCGCCGACCACTGGTGCGAGCGCGGCCACGTCCTCCTCGTGCTCGAAGGGGAGCTCGTCACCGAGCTGCGCGACGGGCGGCGCTTCACGCTCGGTCCAGGCACCAGCTACCAGGTGGCCGACGGCGACGGCGCGCACCGCTCGGTGAGCCCGAGGGGAGCCCGGCTGTTCATCGTCGATTGAGCGTGCGCCGCGCGGGGCCCCCGTTGCGGGGATCCGGCCCTTCGCACACCCTCCGCGGTCCATGGATTCCCTGCTGCCGACTGACGCCCTCCATCAGTACTTCGCCGGCGAGCGGAGCGCGGGGATGCTCCTCGCCGGCCTCGGCGTCGCGGCGCTCGCGTTCGCCTGGTGGCTGCGCTCCGACGGCGGGCCGTTTCGGGCCATGCTCTTCCCCCTCGCGATCGTCGGGCTCCTGCAGCTCGCCATCGGCGTCGGGCTCTCGGGCAGGACGGCGTCGCAGGTGACCCGGCTCGAGCAGAGCTTCGCGTCCGACGCCGCGAGCGCGAGGGCCGGGGAGCGCGAGCGCATGGCCGGGGTGCAGCGCAACTTCGTGATCATCAAGATCGTGGAGACGGTCCTCGTGGTGGCGGGGCTGGCGATGGTGATGCTGGGCCGCCGCGACGCCATCGTGGCGGTCGGCATGGGCCTGACCATCCAGGGGGCCGTGATGCTGGCCTTCGATGTGTTCGCCGAGGGCCGCGGCGCGCTCTACGACGCCTGGCTCCGCGCGAGCTGATCGGTCTGCTCGCGTATCCTCTCGTCGCATGCGAATGCCCACCATCGTCCTGCTCGTCGTCGCCGCGCTCGCGAGCGGCTGCGCCTACGGAGTCCGCGGCGGCCCCGAGGTGCAGGCGTACTCGGGCGGCCCGGTGATCACGCACGCGACCGTGACGGGCTTCGCGGGCTTCGGCATGACCTCGCGCGACGGTCGCAACGAGGGCATCGGCTTCGCGGCGACGACGGCGCTCGGCGGCGATGCGCGCCAGGGAGGAGCGGCGTTCTCGCTGCTCGGCGGCATGGAGTGGTTCCGCGTGCCGGATCGCGCGGGGCGCTGGGGCTACCGCGTGGGCATCGACACCGGCGGCTGCTGGCGAGGTCCGGGGCTGTCGACCTCCGAGCTGCTGGTGCAGCTCCGCGGCGGTCCGCTCTTCCGCCTCGTCGACCGCGAGTCGTCGCAGGCACCGCTCATCACCCTGGGCATCGAGGCGACGCTGGGCGCGGCGCTCTCCTCACCGACACCCGATACCGAGGAGGCGTCGGTGGTCGCCGGGGTGAACGTCACCGTCGGCGCCATGCACATCGGGCCCTTTCATCTCTGATCAGCCGAGCCCGCCGCGCGTCGATCGTCGTCATCTCCCCAGCGGCGTCGCTCGGCCCGCTGTCGTTGACGCCTGCTGGGGAGGCTGTCTACTCGCCGCCATGCTCCCCCGGACTGCAGTGCTCGCGGCGCTCCTCACGTCGGCGTGCGGCGCGCGCGAGGGGCTCCGCGATGACCTTCCCCCCGCCGCTGCTCCAACGGACGCCTCGGTGTCGCGCGACGCCTCCGCTCGGCGATGCCGGGCCCCACGGCTCCGGCCCGACTTCAACGGCGACGGCGTCGGCGACCTGGCCTTCGGCACCAGCGAGGGCGCGAGCGTGTACCTCGGCTCTCGGCGCGCGATCTCCCCGACGCCCGCCAGCCTCGTCGCGTTCGCGCCGACGGCGCCGTCGGGAAGCTCATCGGTGACCTACGCGGGCGACGTCAACGGCGACGGCCGCGGCGACCTCGTGGTCTACCGACGGGCGGACATCCCCGTGGAGCCCCCGGGACCGGCCCGCCATGGGCTCGCCGAGGTGCACCTCGGAACCCCCGCTGGGGTCGATCCTCGCGCCCACGCGGTGCTGCTGGCGCCCACCGGCTCGACCGAGACCTTCCCTTCCAACGTGTTCGGCGCGGGTGATGTGAACGGCGACGGCTTCGACGATCTGGTCGCGGGCAGCCTGCGCTCCGACGGCGTGTCGGTGTTTCTCGGCGGCGCCGCGGGGACCAACCCGGTGGCCTCGATGCGAGTGCAGCTCGGGATGCCCTCGTCGGCCGACGCGACCTGGTTCGCCCGCGGCCTCGGGGACTTCAACGACGACGGCTTCGACGACGTCGCCGTCGCGGGCGAGGTCGAGGCGCGGATCTTCTTCGGCAGCCCCGGCGGCCTCTCCATGGACCGCTCGGCCCTCGTGGACACCGACCGCGCCGGCTACGTGGGCCCCTACCTCGACGGCGTCGGGG
>CBIHPK010000118.1:0-26459 GCA_966211675.1 uncultured Myxococcaceae bacterium | reverse complement strand
GTCTCAGCGTCTTCAAAAGAGCGCTGCGACCGGGTGGGGTTTTGTCATTTCTGGCGCCGGAGAGACCCGCACCCCGGGGAAAGGCCCTCCTAGCCGCCCGCGCGCATCTGCGAGGCGGTGGTCACCTGCTGGACGGGCCGCACCGCGCACACCGCGGGGCCGCCGAAGCGCACCGCGGCGACGTGCCAGAAGTCGTTGGCGTCGCTGCCGCCGCGGTCGCCGGTGAGGTCGCGCTCGAAGCGGGCCACTCGCTGCTCTCCGCAGTAGATCACCACCGTGGCGTGCGTCGCCTCGTGGTGGCTGTGCGACGAGTAGAAGTGCACCCCGATCTGGTAGTCACGATCGACCGCAGGGGTGTCGACGCGGATGTTCTCGGGCCCTTCGCCGTCGACGTCGTCGGTGTCGAGCCAGCGGCGGCGCCCCTCCTCGAGCACCGCCATGTCGGGCTGGCGGTTGGCGTAGTAGCAGTCCTGCGGGGTGAACCACCGGGCCTCCGGGTCGTCGAGGGAGTGCAGGTCGACGTCGGTGCCGTCGGTGTTCCAGGTGAGCTCGACGCGCAGGCCGTGGCCCAGCATGGAGACGGTGGTGTCGCACTGCGCGGTGCTGCCATCGGGGTTGCGCGTCTCGGCGTGCACCGTGAAGTCCCCGACGATCACCGAGGTGAAGGGCACCTCCACGCCCTGGGCGACCACCGAGTCGGTGTCGTGGTCGTCGTACTGCGCGGCGAAGCGATAGGCCCGGGTGTCGCCAGGCGCGGCGGAGACGCTCCATCGAATGCGGGCTCCGGGGGCCGCGGCCGCGGCGCGGAGGGTGACCGGGGTTCCGGCGAGGGCGCGCGAGGGGGCGGGGCAGCGCAGGGCCGAGGGAGAGGCGGCGACGTCGAGGGGATCAGGTGCGGGAGGCACGACGGAGACGACCGTCACCCGGGTGAGGTCGGTGACCGTGCGGGAGCGCAGCGAAGGGCCGCACGAGGCCAGCAGCGGGAGGAGCGCGAAGAGGGTCGAGGGCAGGCGCAGTGACATGGCGGGTGTTCCTTCGACGGAGCAAACGCCGGATGGGTCTTCGGGCTTACAGCGGGGGAAAGGTTGGGGGGCGTTACTTCTTCGTGAGCGCCCGCAGCTTCCCGAGATGTTCCCGGACGCGCGCCTCGGTTCCGTACCCCGTGGGCTCGTACCAGGTGGCGTCGCCGAGCTCGTCGGGCAGGTAGCGCTCCGCCACGAAGCCACCCTCTCCGGCGTGCGGGTCGCGGTAGCCCTCGCCGTAGCCCCACTCCTTCATCGCCGCGGTCGGTGCGTTGCGCAGCCTCATGGGGACCGCCAGCGTCCCGTGCCGCTGCACCGCCTCCTGCACGGCCCGGAGCGCGCGGTACGCGGCCTTCGACTTGGGCGCGACGGCCAGGTAGGTCACCGCGTGCGCCAGCGGGATCAGGCCCTCCGGCACGCCCAGCCGCTCGAAGGCCCGGTCCGCGGCGACGGCGATCTCCAGCGCTCGGGAGTCCGCGAGGCCGATGTCCTCGGAGGCGAAGATGATCATCCGTCGGAGGACGAAGCGCGGGTCCTCGCCGCCGTCGATCATGCGAATGGCCCAGTAGAGCGCCGCGTCGGGGTCGCTCCCGCGCAGGCTCTTGATGAACGCGCTCGCGAGGTTGTAGTGCTCCTCGCCGGACTTGTCGTAGCGGAGGTTCTTGGAGCGCGCGGCGGCCTCCACGTCCCCCGGGGTGAGGGCGACGATGCCCAGCGCAGCGCGCTCGCGGGCCACGTGGTCGAGGAGCGTGAGGGCCCGCCGGGCGTCGCCGTCGGCCCAGCGCGCGATGGCGTCGAGGGCCTCGTCGGAGGCGGTGAGCTCGAGCGCGCCGAGGCCCCGCTCGCGGTCGTCGAGGGCGCGGCGGAGGAGCACCACGAGGTCCTCGGGGCGGAGCGGGTCGAGGCGCACGACCTGGGCGCGGGAGAGCACCGCGGCGTTGACGGCGAAGGAGGGGTTCTCCGTGGTGGCGCCCACGAGGGTGACCACGCCGGCCTCGACGTGCGGCAGGAGGGCGTCCTGCTGCGCGCGGTTGAAGCGGTGGATCTCGTCGATGAAGAGCACCGTGCGCCGCCCCATGGCGCGCTCGTGCTCGGCGCGGGCGATCACCTGGCGCACCTCGGCGACGCCGGAGAGCACCGCGGAGAGCTGGACGAAGCGAGCGCTGGAGTGCGCCGCGATGCAGCGGGCGACGGTGGTCTTGCCGCAGCCGGGAGAGCCCCAGAGGACGATGGACGGCGCGCGGTCGGCGCGGATCGCGCGGCCGAGGGAGGTCGCGGGGCCGACGGCCTCGTCGTGGCCGACGAGCTCGTCGAGGTTGCGAGGGCGCATGCGGTCGGCGAGCGGGGCGTCGAGCGGGGGAGGGGGCTCCTCGGGCAGCGGGGCGGCGGGCTTGTTGCGGTCGAAGAGGTCCATCGGGGAGGAGTGAAGTCAGCACCCGGGAGGGGGGAGTGGCAAGCGGGAGGGAGCCCACCGCGCGCGGGTTGATGTACCGTCGCGCGCTGTGAGCCGTCCGCGCGCGCTGGTGGTGGTGGCTGCCGGGGCGGCGGTGCTGACCGCGATGAACCTCTCGGTCTGGCTCGCGGGCGCCTCGCCGCGTCGCGTGCTGGCCCTCATGGTCGCCGGCACGCTGGGCTCCTCCTATGGCTTCGCCCAGTCGCTCGCCAAGGCCACCCCCCTCCTCTGGACCGGCGCCTCGGTGGCCCTCGCGCTCCGCGCCCGGCTCTTCAACGTGGGCGCCGAGGGCCAGTGCCTCGCCGGGGTGGGGGCCTCCGCGGTCGGCGGCGCCGCGCTCCCTGGCGCGACGCCCTGGAGGCGTGCGATCCGGTGTGGCCGGGCGGCGGGGGGGGCTGGGGGCGCGGCGCTCGGCGGCTTCGCGGGATGGCTTCGCGGGCGCTTCGGGACCAACGAGGTGCTCAGCACCCTGATGCTCAACGGGCTGATGGCGGTGGTGGTCACCTGGCTCTACGGCGGAGTGCTCCGCGACGGAGCGCAGGTGCACACGCGCGACGTGGTCGCCGGGGCGAGGCTCCCGATGGCGGGCGCGGCGCTGAGGGCCTTTCGTGGCAGCGGGCTCAACGCCTCCTTCGCGCTGGGCCTCGTCGCGCTCGCCGTGGGCGCCTGGTACCTGGAGCGCACCCGCGGCGGGCTGCGCATCCGGGCGCTGGGCTCCTCGCCCGGGACCGCCGCCGCGCTGGGCATCGATCCGTCGCGCACCACGGTGCGGGCGATGACGCTCTCGGGCGCGCTCGCGGGCCTCGCGGCCTCGCACTTCGTGCTGGGGGTGAAGGGCTACGCGGAGCACGGGCTCGGCGCGGGCGTCGGCTTCACGGGCATCGCGGTGGCGCTGCTGGGCGGGGGAAGGCCCTGGGGCATCGCCCTCGCGGCATTACTCTTCGGTGTATTGGCGCAAGGGTCGCTCGCGGTGAACGCGGTGGTCCCCTCGGACGCGCTGGTGGTGGTGCAGGCCGCGACGCTCATCGCGGTGGCGGTGGTCGGCGCCGGGCGGGCGGTGACGCGATGATGGCGGTGGTGTTCCTGGCGCAGGTGCTGAGCGCGGCGGCGCCGCTGGTGCTGGCCACGCTCGGGGGCGTGCTCTCCGAGCGAGCGGGCGTGACCATGCTGGCGCTGGAGGGATACCTCCTCGTGGGCGCCTTCGCCGCGGTGGTGGCCGGGCTCGCGAGCGGATCGGTGCTGGTCGCGGTGCTGGCCGCGGCGCTCGCGGGCGCGCTGATGGGGGCGCTCTTCGCGGTCTTCGCGGTGTGGCAGCGGGCGAGCGCGGTGGTGGTCGGCGTGGCGATCAACCTGCTCGCGGTGGCGGGCACGCGCGCGGCGCTGAAGGTGCTCTACGGCTCGTCGTCCAACAGCCCGACGCTGCCCACGAGCGCGGGGGTGCGAGGCTCGGCCCTCGCCTGGACGGCCCTTCGCGACGCCCTCACCACGCCCACCGTCTGGATCGCCCCGCTCCTGGTCGCCCTCGCCGCGCTGCTGCTGTCGCGCACGGTGCTGGGCCTGCGCATCACGGCCTGCGGAGAGCATCCGATGGCGGCGAGGGGGCAGGGGGTCCCGGTGGCGAGGGTGCAGGCGACGGCGCTGGTGCTGGGCGGCGCGGTCGCGGCGCTGGGCGGAGCGCAGCTGGGATTGCACCAGCACGCCTTCGTGGCCTCGATGAGCGGCGGGAGAGGCTTCCTCGCGGTGGCGGCGGTGATCCTCGGGCGCTGGCGGCCGGTGCGGGCGGCGCTGTGGGCGGCGGGCATCGGGGCGCTGTCGGCGATGGAGGCGACGCTGGCGAGCAGCGGGCAGGTTCCGACGGTGGTGCTCCAGGCGCTGCCCTTCGCGCTCACGCTGCTGGCGGTGGCGGGCCGATCGGGGAAGGCCCGGGCTCCGGCGGCGCTGGGTTGAGCGAGTCGGGGACGAACAAGCGCCCCGAGAGCGCGCCTCGCCACCGCTCGACGCGGTCGGGGAGCGCGCGGCGCAGCACCCACGCGGAGGCCAGCATACCCAGCAAGGTAAGCAGCGCGCCCGCCCAGAGGCCGCGCACGGCGTGGGTGAGCGTCACCGTGTGGCGGCCGGCGGGGAGCGCGACCGCGAGCAGGGCCTGGGCGCGGTCGATGGTGCCGAGGGAGGTGCTCCAGCCGGAGTCGGTGTTCTGGTTGACGAGGAGCGTCGAGGGGCGGGCGAGGTCGACCTCGATGCGCAGCACGTTGGGGGTCCACTCCAGGGAGCGGGCGGTCCCGCCGTCGGCGGGCTCGATGCGCTGCTGCGGGCCTTCGCCCTGCCAGAGCTGCGGCGCCGGGGTCCAGTCGAAGGCGACGTAGCAGACGGGGGTTCCGATGGCGCGCACGGGGTACGTGGGCCAGCGCCAGTAGTCGCCGCCGCCCTCCTGGTGGAAGGCCGTCGAGGCGCGGCCTCCCGGGATGGGCGGGTCGGCGCCCACCTGGAGGCGAGGGCTGTTGACGGCCACGAGGTCGATGGCGACGCCGAGCGCGAGGGCGCACTCCAGGGCGACGAAGGCGCGCGCGAGGGGGCGGCGAGGGCGGTGATCGAGGAGCAGCGCGCGGAGGTCCGCGAGGGCCCGGCCGGCGACCAGCGCGAGCAGCACCGTGGCGGGGTAGAGGAAGCGCGAAGGGACCCGCAGCGAGCGGTACACGGGCAGCTCGTGCAGGAGGCCGAAGAGGGAGAAGCCCGGGATGTTTCCGAGGGCGCACCACACCAGCGCGAGGGCCACGCCGACGTCGACGCGGCGGTCGCGGGCTCCGTCGTCGCGGCGGGCGAAGGCGGCGACCACGGCGGCGAAGAAGAGCGCGACGGGGAGAGCGCCGATGTAGTCGCCGTACTCGGGCCACACGAAGATGTGGCCGGGGAAGGGGCGCTCGTGGGCGCGCGCGGTCCAGGCGAGGACGACCTCGGCGACGGTCATGGAGTCATCCAGCGGCATGAGCCGCGGGTGCTCGCGGAGCCAGAGGAGCACGGGCAGCAGGCGCACCCCGGCGAGGAGCGCGAAGAGCAAGCCGGTGAGGGGGAGGGTGACCAGGAAGGCGCGGCGCGCGGCGGGGTCGCCGAGGCGGAGGATCGTGTCCGCCGCGAGGGCCACGATGAGCAACGGGACGGGGTAGGTTCCGCCCTCCCAGACGGCCATGGCGAGGACGGCGGCGGTGAGCACCGACCAGCGGGCGTCCTTGAGGGCGCGGCGGTGGCCGAGCAGCGCCCACGGAAGGAAGAGGAAGGGCGTGAAGGAGAGGTGACCGCCGCCGAAGTGCTCGGAGCAGAAGCCGCAGGCGGTGACCAGGGCGGCGCCGAATACCTGCTCGGGTATGTTGGCGCCGTGGTGGCGGAGCAGGGCGCGCGCCCCGAGGGCGCCCACGAGGAGGTGCACGTAGAGCCAGAGCTTCATCGCCACCGGCGTCGGCAGCCACGCGAAGGTCAGCAGGAACATCACCCCCGGCACGGGGGTCTGCGGGTCCTGGTAGAGGGGCACTCCGCCGCAGTGGTAGGGGTTCCAGGAGGGCCACTGGTGGAAGTCGCGCAGGGAGATGCGAGCGGCCTCCCAGGCGCCCGCGAAGGAGCGCCAGTCGTCGGTGGAGGGCGTGCGGTCGATCACCCACGAGCAGACGCGGTGGCCGTCCGGCGAGGCGACGCACAGGAACGCGGTGGGCGCGGCGAAGGCCACCACGAGGGCGACGCAGGCGAGCAGGGAGATCCAACGGCCGTCACGTAGCCAGGTACGCATAGGCGGCGGAAGGTATCAGCGATGGGGTTGCGCTCGCAGGCTCGCGGGCACGGTCCATCGAGCGCCGAGGAGGTCGATGAGCTGCCCCCAGCGGGAGCCGGGCTGGCCCCGGTGGAGGGCCACGCGCCGGGTGGCCTGGTGCCAGGCGGGCACGTAGCGAAGGGCGGGCGGAGCGGCGCGGCGCAGGAGCTCGAAGGCGCGTCGGCGGCGGTCGAGGGCGCGCTGCTCGGAGGGCCCGAAGGGGAGCTCGTAGAGCGCGCGGAGCCGGGGCGGGAGGAGGGCGGCGGTGGTGATGGGGTCGAAGATCCCGCGGGTGAGGGGGGTGGAGAAGAGCACGCGGGCGACGGCGAGGGCGCGCGGTCCCACCCAGAGGTCGGGGGAGTTCTCGGCGAGGTCGAAGAAGCGAGCGAAGAAGGCCGCGCGAGAGGGAGGGAGGGAGTCCGGGGAGACGCCGGCCACGATGGCTCCGCGCTGCAGGTCGTCCCAGTCGCGGGCGATCTCCTCGGGGCGGAGCGGTCGCACGAAGGTCTCGAAGGAGGCGCGACCGCAGATCGAGGCGGTGATGGACACCCACTCGAGCAGCGCCGGGTCGTTCGCCCGATAGGGTCGGCCGTGCCACGGGGAGCCGGGCTCGTCGACGACGCCGCGCACCCGCGAGTGGATCGCGTGCATGCGCCGGGAGGTGCCGAGGGCGTCGTCGAGGGTTCCGAAGACGAGGGAGTAGAGGGCCTGCGAGGTGCGCCGGATGCGGCCCACGAGGTCGCTCTCGAAGGTCGAGTACTCGCTCACCCCGGCGACGACCGCGGGGTGGGCCATCTGGAGGAGCACCGCCGCGGCGCCGCCGAAGAGGTAGGCGGGCTCGCGCACCATCGTCCACGCGACGCTCTCCGGGCCGAAGAGGCCGAGCACCGGGTCGGCGGTGCGGGCGCGCGCCCAGGCGACGCAGCGGTCGTGGGCGGCGTGGTCGGCGGCGAGCTCATCGGCGGGAGCGGCGGGCGGGGATGCACGCATGGGGTGAGAGCATCGCACGGCGCGAGGAGGGGCGCCGAGGGCGCGCGATGCGACGGTCGCGCTCGGCGGGGGGACCGATTTCCATGCGGGCGAATGGATCAACCGCGGAAGATTTGAGACTCCTCCCGGGGGGGGACCAGGTCGTGACGTCCGCGGCCTTCGATCCTCCGGGGAAATTCTCGCATGCGCTCGCAGGTCTTCGCTCTTCACTCGACCATCCTGGCCGCCCTCATCGCGTCGGGCTGCGACACCACGCCGGCGGCCACGCCCACCGACGCTGGCGCCGACGTGACGATCGACCGCGCCGAAACCGCCGTGGATGTGCCCGCGGTGGATGTGCCCGCGGTGGATGTGCCCGTCGATCGCCCGGTGATCACCGCTGATGTGCCCGGTGATGTGCCCGGTGACGCCTCGGTCGACGCCTCGATCGATGCCTCGGTCGACGCCTCGGCCGACGCCTCGGTCGATGCGACCGGCGATGCCTCGGTGACGGACGCCTCGACCGACGCCACGGCGTGTCCTGCCGACACCGGTCCGCTGGTGACGGTCAACGGGACCGTCTACAGCAACGAGGACGGCGAGCCCATCGCGGGCGCGACCGTGTCCGTCGAGGACGCGTGCTCGCTGTTCAGCCGCACGACGGCGTCCAATGGCGGCTACGGGCTGCGGCTCCCGCTCGGCCAGACGATCTTCCTCCGCGCCGCGAGCGCCACCACGGTGCCCTTCCTGCGCGGCTTCGTCGTCCCCGCCGCCGGGACCATCCAGGACTACTACGTCGTCTCGCGCGCGGTCTTCGAAGGCGCCGCGGCCTCCCTCGCCCTCACGCTCGACCCGACCAGGGGCCACGTCTGGGTCTCCTTCGAGAACGCCCACGCCGCCGGCTACCGCGCCTCGCTGAGCGCCATGGCGCACGGCCGGACCATCACGCGCGCCCTGGGCAGCGACACCGCCGTCACCTTCTCCGACGCGACGCTGGCGGGCGACGGGGACCATTGGTTCCTGCTGTTTCCGAACGTCGACGTCGGGACCACCACCATCACGCTCACCACGCCCGCCGGTCTCCACTGCACGGCGCGGCAGCCCATGATCACCGACTGGCTCGTCCGCCCCGGCGCGGTGACCTACTACGAGGCCGACTGCGATTGACCGATGGGCACCCGGGCGACAGCGCCGTGGTGGTGGGTCGCGCTGGCGCTGGGCTGCAGCGATGGCGCGGCGCCCGAGGTGGCCGTGGCGCCGTGCGCGTGGGGGGCGTGCGCTCACGACGGGCCGCGCTGCGTCCTGACGGGGATCGCCGACGCGCGCTGGCTGCGCGAGGACTTCGACGATCGGCCGCAGCCGGCCTGCGCGGCGATCCCGCTGCCGCTCGCTCAGCCCTTCGCGACGGGGCACTACGTGGCGAGCCCGGCTCCCGTCGGGGAGGTGCGCTGCGAGGGCCTGCGACCGGGCCCGGCGACGCTGCGGCTGCGCGCGAGGGCGCGGATGCTGACGTCGGATCCGTGGCTCGACGGCAGCTGCGACTGCGCCCTCGACTGGAACGTCGCGCTTCGCGTGGACCTCGACGGACAGGCGACGCGGACGGTCACGGACGTCGGGCCGCGGGAGGGCAATGACCCGTCGTGTCGACAGGGGCCGAACCTGGACGAGGGGCTCACGGTGACGGTGAGCGACGACGGGCGTCTGCACGCGGTGATCACGCTCGAGCGCTGCGATCGGCCCTACGCGAGCGCGTGCATCTTCCTGCGAGGGACCGGCGTCGAGGTGACGCAGTGAGGGGGCTCGCGGCGGCGTGGATCGCGCTGCTCGGCGTCGGGTGCGGCGACACGGCGGCGTCGATGGGGGCGGCGGACGCCGGGGCGGGGCCGCGGTGCGTGGCGACGGGCATCGCGGACGGGAGCTGGCTCACCGCGGGCTGGGACGAGAGCGTGGACGAGCCGAGCTGCGCGTCGGTGCCGGGCGCGCTGCGGGACCCGGCGACGCCCGGGCGCTACGTGGAGAGCGAGGGGACGACGATCGGGGAGCTGCGCTGCGAGGGGCTGCGGCAGGGGGCGGCGACGCTGCGGGTGCGGATGCGGGTGCGGATGCTCGCGGCGGGCGGCGCCAGCGCGGACTCGTGCCATTGCCTGGCGGTGTGGAACGTCAGGATGCGCGTGATCATCGACGGCGCGGAGGCGCGTAGCCTCGATGGACTGGCCGGCAGGCCGAACGAGGACCCCTCGTGCGTACAGGGCCCCGATGTGACGCAATCGATCGGCGTGACCGTGCAGGCGGACGGGCGGGTGCACGCGCGGGTGGAGCTCGGGCGGTGCGAGCGGGACGGGCCGACGACGTGTGTGTTCCTGCAGGGGACGGGGGTGAGCGTGGAGCAGTGACGGGTGATACCGTGAGGCCCCAATGGCGATGCGGGTGCAGCGCGGGGTGCTCGAGGACGCCGCCACCAATGCCCGAGAGCCGCCATCTCCCGCTCACCCACCACTGACGCCTCCCTCCGATGCACCCAGGTCCCCCCGCCGCGCCCGATGAGCCCGAGCTCCCGGCGGGTCACGTCATCGGCCGCTGGCGCCTCGTACGCCTCCTCGGCACCGGCGGGACCGCCTCCGTCTACGAGGCCCGGCACACCGAGCTCCCGCGCCGCGTGGCGCTCAAGGTGCTCCATCACCGCTACGCGTACAGCCACGAGATGCGCTCGCGCTTCCTCCGCGAGGGGCGCGCCGCGGCCAGCCTCGCGCACCCGCACGTCGTCGCGGTGCACGACGTCGGCGTCGCCGACGACCACCTCTTCCTCGTCATGGACCTCCTCGACGGCGAGGCCCTCCGCGACCGCGTGCGGCGCGACGGACCGCTGGCGCCCGCGACCCTCGTCGCGCTCTTCGCCCCGATCGCCGACGCGCTCGCCGCCGTGCACGCCGCGGGCATCGTGCACCGCGACGTCTCCCCGGCCAACCTCTTCCTCGTCCGCGATGCCGCCACCGCCGCCGAGCGCCTGGTGCTGCTCGACTTCAGCTCCGCGCACCTCGACGAGCCCGCCTCCGACGCCCCGCTCACCCGCTCGCAGTCCCTCCTCGGAACCCCCGCGTACATGTCCCCCGAGCAGTGCCGCGGCGCCCGCCACCTCGACGCCCGCACGGACCTCTTCTCCCTCGGCGCGGTGCTCTACCTCGCCGCCACCGGCCACGCGCCCTTCACCGGCGACACCTGGCAGTCGCTCCTCGTCGACGTGCTCTCCGGCAAGCGAACGCCGCCGAGCCACCACGCCCCCTCGATCCCGCCCGCGCTGGAGGCGCTCATCGAGCGCGCCATGGCCCACGACCCCGCGCGGCGCTTCCCCGACGCGCCGACCCTGCGTGACGCCCTCCGCGCGCTCGACCTGCGGCCGCCTCGCGTGCGCCGACCGCGCCTCCTCGCGGCGCTGGCGCTCGTCGCCCTGGGCGCCGTGGTCGCCGCGTGGTCGGGCGTGCATCGTGGACCACCGACCGTCACCTCGTCGGTCGCCGCCTCGCCGGTGCGCCCTGCACCGTCCGCGCAACCCCCTCCCCTCCGCGTCGAGCCCGCTCGCCCCTCCGTCGCCCTCGCGCCCGCCCCTCCTGTCGTCGCCCCGGCCCACCGCCGTGCGCCCGCTCGCGCCGCCGCGCGACCGCGCCCGCCCGCTCCGCCGCCTGCGCTTCCCGCTCCCCTTCCGGGGCCCGTCGCGGCATCCTCCGCCCCTGCGCCGACCCCGTTGGCGCGAGGGACCAACAACGCCCTCATCCTCCCGCACGGTGGCCCTTGATCACGCTCACCTTCTTCCTCAACCAGTCGTTGCGCCCGGTGCGCCGTGAGTTCCCCGACGACTGCACCGTCACCGTCGGCCGCTCCGACTCTGGGCCCGACCTGACCATCCTGGGAGAGGGTCCGGCCTTCGAGCTCCGCGCTCGCTCGACGCACCTCTCCGACGACCACGCCCGCATCGTCTGCCGCGCCGGCGAGGTCACCGTCGAGGACCGCCACAGCCGCAACGGCACCTTCGTCCGCCTCGACCCCGAGCGCCCGCACCCCCTCGACGCGCGCCCGGTGCGCTTCGGCCACGACCTCGTCGTCGTCCGCGATGACCCGTCCCGCCCGCTGCCGCAGCACCTCGGGCACTTCTCCCCCGAGGCCTTCGCCGCGTGGCTCCGAGCGCACCTCGGCGACCGTCTCCTCGTCGAGTTCGTCTCCACGCCCACCGCGCACAGCCTCCCCCTCGTGGGCACCGGACTGCACGTCGTCGCGCGTCCCCTCGACGAGGCGCGCACCCTCGACTCGGACGCCGCGTGGTGGCTCCGCGCTGTCGTCAACACCTGGAACGCCTCCGCCCGCCCGCTCACCGGCGACCGCCCGTGGCGCTTCGAGGCCCTCACCGCCGCGCGCCGCCGCGCCCTCGACCTCGCCCGCCGCGCCTCGCTCACCGCCCTGCCGGTGCTGCTCGTCGGCCCCGCCGGCGACGACAAGACCCTTCTCGCGCAGGACCTCCACGACCACGGCGCCGCCCCCGACTCGCCCTTCGTCACCGCGCGCTGCGCCACCCTCACGCCCGCCACGCTCGCCCGCCACCTCGACCTCGCCGAAGACGGCACCCTCTTCCTCGACGAGCTCACCGAGCTCTCCGCGCCCACGCAGTCCGAGCTCCTCGCGCGCCTCGCCCCCTCCCCCTCCGCCGCGCAGCACCCGGGCCCCCGCGTCGTCGCCGCGACGCTCCACGACCTCGCCGCCGCGCCCTGGTGCGCCCTCGTCGACCGCGCCCTCGTCGACCGCCTCGGCCTCGTCGTCATCCAGGTCCCGCCCGCCGACCGCGCCGCCGCGGAGCCCGCGCCCTCGCTCGACCCGGACGCCTCCCTCAAGAGCGTCGCGCCGCCCGCCATGATCGGCCGGATGCTCGCCGACGCGGTGTTCCTGCTGGCCGCGCGCGACGCGTCGGGCTGCGCTCAGCTCTCGCGCCGGGTGCACATGACCTACCAGGGCGCCGACGCGCGCCTCTTCGCCCTCGACGTCAGCGTCGGCGACCGCGCCTCGTGCGACGCCCGCCTCGCGAAGATCCAACAGGAGCTGCGCGCCCACTGCGCCCGCTCCCCCGCCATCGCGGCGGCCCTGCGCGGCGTGCTCGATGGACCTTCGTAGGTTCTTGCTCCCCCTCGTATGCGCGGCGGCCCTGCGCCCGGCCCCGGCGGCGGCGCAGGCCCGCTCCGTCGACGACCTGCTCCGCGACGGCGTGCAGCAGCGGCTCGAGCACCGCGACGCGGACGCCTTCGCCTCCTTCAGCGCCGCCTGGGAGCAGTGCCGCTGCGCCGAGGCCCGCGTGCAGATGGCCCTCGCCGCGCAGGCCCTCGGCCGCTGGTGCGACGCGCTCGGCCTCCTCGACGGGGCCCTCGCCGCGCCCGGCGACCCGTTCATCGCGCAGCACCGCGCGGCCCTCGACGAGGAGCGCCGCGCCATCGCCTCGCACACCGGGACCGTGCGCGTCGAGGTCGACCCCCCCGCGGCCCGCATCGCCCTCGACGGCGCGCCCATCGCCCCGGCGCCCGCCGCGCACTGCGCCCCCGTGGGCGAGCACGCGCTCACCGTCACCGCCCCCGGCCGCGTGCCCCTCGCTCGCTCGCTCGCCGTCGAGCCCGACGCGCGCGTCGACCTCGGCCTCGCGCTGACGCTCCTGAGCCCTCCGCGGCCCCCCTCTCCGTGGCCTCGCGTGGCCCGCACCGCGCGCTGGATCACCCTCGGCGCCGGCGTCCTCGGCCTCGCCGGGGCCCTCACCGCCACCTTCGTCGAGGCCGACCACGTCGCCCGCTGGAACGACCCCGCCTGCCTCACCGACGGCCTCTCCCGCGCGGAGAACTGCGACGCCCAGCTCTCCGCCGCCGACGAGGCCCACACGCTCGCGGTGGCCGGCTACGTCACCGCGGGAGCCCTCGCCGCAGGCACCGCGGCGCTCTGGGTGCTCGCCGGTCGGGGGTCGGTGACGCGCGAGCGCAGCCGTGCGATGTGCCTGCCCGACATGCGAGCGGTGGGGGTCACGTGCGGCGCGGCGTTCTAGCGGGACTGCTCGCTCTGGCCGACCTGGGCGCGGGGTGCTTCGAGCGTCGGCCGGGCACCGACCGCGCCCCCCGCTCGGACGCGGGCGCGGCCGTCGACCTGAGGCTGGTGCAGCCCGCCCACGGCGCGGTGGTCACGCGGCGTCGGCCGGTGGTGCGCTGGCGCTCGGGCGTGGGCTCGCCGGGCTGGTCGGTGGAGTTCTGCGCCGACGCCCGCTGCGCGCGGGTGCTGCAGCGCGAGACGACCACCGCGCTCACCGCCGCGCCGTCCATGGACCTCCCGGTGGGCCTGGTGTTCTGGCGGGTGTCCGACCCGACGCGCGTGGGCGTGGCGTCGCCGGTGCGGTGGTTCCGCGTCCCGCCGGGAGCGCCCGCGGGCGCGGCGCCGGGCTACGGCTCGGTCGCCTCGACGGCGCAGATCGACAGTGACGGCGACGGGCACGCGGAGCTCCTCGGCGCCGACGGCGCGCTGCGCCCGGGGGACAGCGCCGGTGTCCCGACCACGGTGCTCGCTCACCTCGACCGCGCGGGCGTCGACCCGGTGATCGCCGCGGGCGACGTGGACGGCGACGG
Source organism: uncultured Myxococcaceae bacterium (assembly GCA_966211675.1). GTDB lineage: Bacteria > Myxococcota_A > Polyangia > Polyangiales > SCUS01. The sequence goes on along the minus strand of CBIHPK010000118.1, from coordinate 12,584 downwards.
CTTCGCCGACCTCGCGGGCGTCACGGGCGCGCTCGACCGCGACGGGCCGACCCTGGTGGTGTGGCGCGGTCCCGTCATGGGCGACGCGGTGGCCCCGTCGTGGCGGGTGCTGGTCTTCGAGACGGTGCCCGACGCCGGGCGGGCGCTGGGCTTCGACCTGCTCGCGGGGGACTTCAACGGCGACGGCTTCCGCGACCTGGCCCTCACGTCGCAAGACTTCCAGCACGACCGCGGGCGCATCTACGTGGTCCCGGGCGGCGAGCGACAGCCCACCCAGGACTCGGTCGTGGCGCTGGAGAGCCCGCGAGGCCTCGGGTCGCGCTTCCACGCGCTCGCCGTGGCGGACCTCGACGGCGACGGCGCCGACGACCTGCTCGCCGCGGCCCCGGGGGTCTCCTCGGTGGCGATGGTCTACCGCGGGACGGCCGCCGGGCTCGACCCGCTGCCCGCGTGGTCCTCCGCGCGCGGCGTGGACGACGGCTTCGGGTTCAGCGGCGCGATCGCCGACCTCACCGGCGACGGCGCCCTCGACGTCGCCCTCGCCTCTCCGGCCGCGCGCAAGCAGGGCTGCGTCTACGCCTTTCCCTGGCGCACGGAGGCGCGCTCCCTCGGCCCGGACGCGTCCTCCGCCGCGTGCGGCGCGGAGGTGCGGACGAGCATGTCCACGGGCGAGCTGATCGCCCTCGGCGACTTCAACGGCGACGGCTTCGCCGACCTCGCGGCGGTCGAGCGCAACGAGAGCGGCGACCGCCTCTGGACGACGCCCGGCAACCGCGAGGGGCTCTTCGAGGGAGGCCTGACCGCCCTCGATCGCCCCGGCGCGACGGGGCTCCGCGTGCGGGCGATGACCGCCGCGGAGCTCGACGACGACGGCCGCACCGACCTCCTGGTGCGGGTGATCAACACGGGTAGCGCGGACAGCCTCGTGCGCTACCAGGGATCGCCCTCGGGCCTGCGCCCTTGGCCCGCGCGCTGACCCTCAGGGCGTCCGCGGGCGGACGTCGACGCGCACGCGCACGCTCGCGGTGACCCAGCTGGAGAACCCCAGCGCCTCGGGCGGCGACGCGCTGCCCGTTCCGAAGCACCCCAGGGCGGCGAAGCCGTCGTTCACCCTCCGGTCGCAGGCGAGCCGGATCGTCGCCTCGCCCGAGGGCGCGTCGAAGTCGCGCACCGAGTCGCCCGCATCGACCACGATGTCCGGCCGCCACGGGGTCACGATCGCGCACTGCCCGTTGAACTGAGCGTCGCCTCGCGTCGAGTCGTGCTCCGCGTGGACGGTCACGCGCACCGCGTAGCCCTGCGCGAGCGGCGGCAGCGACACCGGGGTCGACCACGAGAACTGCGCCCGGCCCACCGCCCCCCCGCAGCCGGTGCCGCAGACGTTGTCCTCGACGCGCACGCTGGCCGTGACGGTGATCGCCCCGGCGCCGGCGCCAGTGACCGCGGGCGCGACGTCCAGGTCGAAGTCCACCCGGGCCACGTCCGCGCGCAGCCGCCGCGAGACCCCGGGCTGCGAGGCCGTGAGCGCCGTGGTGGCCATCAGCGAGTCCGTGACGCGCTCGTCGGGGCGGCAGCCGAAGACCCTCGCGGCGGTGTGGTCCTCGGTGAGAGCGCCGTAGCCGAAGACCACCGCCGACGCCGGGTCACCGCAGCCCGCCAGCGCCGCCGCGAGCGCGCCCCACCGCCACGGCCCTCCCGCGCGGCTCACACCTCCTCGGGGACCGGGTCGCCGAGGGCGATGCGCTCCTCGTCGCAGCCGTAGGCGTTGGGCGTGAGCTCGATCACCGTGTGCAGCGGGACGTCCAGCCGGGTGCAGCTCGAGGGGGGCTGGTCGAGGAAGTACGCGTAGAGGCACCGCAGCACCGCGCGGTGCGTGACCACCAGCGTGGGCGACCGCTGCCGCTCCAGCTCGATGATGATGGGCTCCAGCCGCTGGATGACGTCCTCGTAGGACTCCCCGCGGGGGTAGCGGTAGCGCAGCTTGTCCCGCTGCCGCCGCGCGTACTCCTCCGGGTGCTTCGCCTTGATCTCCTCGTAGGTCATCCCGTCGAAGATCCCCGCGTCGATCTCGTCGAGCGCCCGCCAGGTCACCAGCGGCGCGGGCAGGTAGCGCGCGGTCTGCGTCGCCCGCCGCAGCGTGCTGGTCCACACCTGCACGTCGTCGCCGGGGATGACGTGCTCGTTGAAGAACTCCGTGAGGCGCACGGCGAAGCGCTCTCCCCTCGGGGTGAGCTCCGCGTCGCCGCCCACGCGCTTGTCGACGTTGTACGCGCTCTCCCCGTGCCGGGTGAGCCACACCGGCCGCGGCACGATGTGCAGGTTCATGAGCACCCGCACGAGGCGCCCCGGCAGGTCGCCGCGCAGGTCGTGCAGCACCAGCTCGTGGCCCACGTTGATGAGCTTCACGAAGGAGCCGTCGCTCGCGTCGAGGGTCTCGTAGCGCTGCTCGTAGTGGGCGATGCGCGCGCTGAAGTCCTGCACCGCCTCGTCCGGGTCGACGCCCACGTAGTCCGGGGAGTTGAGCTTGATCTCGCGGACGGTGCTCGCGATGATCGCCGCGTCGTTGCAGATCGACTCGACGAAGAGCACCGGCACGCCCGCGATCTCGCACCCGCGGCGCACCATCGCTCGTCGGTCGCGGGTGTGGTTGGTGGCGTCGTAGATGGCCACCTCGCCGCCGTCGCGAAACCACTTGAGCATGTCCTCCATGGCGACGCGCGCGACGGAGCGACGCGCGGACTCCGCCTCCATGTTGCTCGGGTCGAAGAACTCGTGCGTGCGCTGCGCCCCGAGCTTCTCGCGGCGGTAGGCGCCCACGTTGAAGACCCGCGTCTGGTAGCCCAGCCACGACAGGTACCGCGCGAGCTTGCGGGCGATGTACGTCTTGCCCCGGGCGGGCAGGCCCACCATCACCACGGCGAGGCACTGAGCGCGCGGGGGGCGGAGGGTGGACGGGAGGTAGGAGGGGCGTTCCATGGGCGTGACGAAGCATACCGCCGCGCCCTCGTGGGAACAGCGGATCAGTCGTCGCCGCCGCCCATGGCCGCGGTGGTCACGCCGGTCTCGATGCCCAGCTCGCGGCGCAGGCGCTCGGCCTGGTGGTGCGTGCGCAGCGGCACGATGACGTCCTCGAGGGCGCCGTCGAGGAAGCGGTCGAGCTTGTGCAGCGTGAGCTGGATGCGGTGGTCCGTCACCCGGTTCTGCGGGACGTTGTACGTGCGGATCTTCTCCGCGCGCTCGCCGCTGCCGACCATGCTGCGCCGGTCGGCGCTCACCGCGTCGTCGTGCTTCTTGCGCTCGAGCTCCAGCAGGCGGGCCTTCATGATCTTCATGGCCTTCGCCTTGTTCTTGATCTGCGAGCGCTCGTCCTGGCACTTCACGATCATGCCGGTGGGCTTGTGCAGCAGCTGCACGGCGCTGTTGGTGGTGTTCACGCCCTGGCCGCCCGGACCGCCCGAGGCGGCGATGCTCACCTGGAGGTCCTTCGCTTCATCGAGGTGCACCTCCACGTCCTCGGCCTCCGGGAGCACGGCCACGGTCGCGGTCGAGGTGTGCACCCGCCCCTGCGCCTCCGTCTGCGGGACGCGCTGCACCCGGTGCACTCCCCCCTCGAAGCGCATGGTGCTGTACACCCGGTCGCCGGTGATGAGGGCGATGACCTCCTTCAGGCCGCCGACGAGGGTCTTGCTCTCGCTCATCACCTCGACGCGCCACTTCTTCTTCTCGGCGTAGCGGAGGTACATCCGGAAGAGGTCCGCCGCGAAGAGCGTCGCCTCGTCGCCGCCCTCCGCCGCGCGGATCTCCACGATGACGTTCTTCTCGTCGTTGGGATCGGCCGGCAGCAGCATGAACGTGAGGTCGCGCTCGAGCGTGCCGGTCTCCGCCTCGAGGCCCGGGATCTCGTCGATGACCAGCTCGCGCAGCTCCGGGTCGGAGAGCGCGGCGCGGTCGTCGTCGAGCTGCTGCTTCAGCTTCTTGTAGCGCTCGAAGGTGGTGACGAGCGCTTCGAGGTCGGAGCGCTCCTTGGTGAGCTTGCGGTAGCGCTGGGAGTCGCTCGCGACGTCGGGCTCGCAGAGCAGCCGGTCGAGCTCTTCGGCGCGGAAGACGAGGGATTCGAGCTTGGCGATGGGCAACATCGGATGTCCGGTGTCCTGCGGCGTGCGGGCGATTGGAGTGAGTGGGGGAGACGGAGGCGTCGGACGGAGGAGGCCGCGACGGGTCGCTAGAGCCGCTGCTCCGTGGCGAAGGCGGCGAAGGAGGGGAAGGTGCGCACGGAGGGCTCGGTGACGGGCGCGAGCGCCGGGGCGGTGGCCTCGTTGGAGAGGGCCTGGCGGAGCGCCACGAGGGCGATCTCGACCTGGTCGTCGGTGGGCTCGGCGGTGGTGATGCGCTGCACGAGGAAGCCCGGCGCGAGGAAGACCTGCGCGAGGGGGTGGTCGGCGAAGCGGGCCCCGATGCGCTGCAGCTCGTACGCGACGCCCGCGATGGGGAACATCAGCGGGATGCTGATGACGATGGACGCGAGGATGGTGAGCAGGCCCGAGGAGTTGGGCAGCAGCAGCGGGAGCACCAGCGCGAAGACCGCGACGGAGACCAGCACCACGACCATGAGGAAGGTGGTGCCGCAGCGCGCGTGGCGGGTGGTGAACTGCTTCGAGTTCTCCACCGAGAGGGGGAGGCCCGCCTCGTGGACGGCGATCGCCTTGTGCTCGGCCCCGTGATACTGGAACACCCGGTACATCTCGGAGTTCATGCGCATCAGCAGCATCATTCCGACGACGATGCTGAGCTTGAAGAAGCCCGCGAGGAGGTGGAAGCGCGGGTCGGCGATGGAGAGCCCGGGGCCCACGAGGTGCCCGGCGCCCCACGCGAGGAGCTTCGGCAGCGCCACTAGCAGGCCGATGGAGAGGACCATCCCCAGGCGCGACGCGGCGCCGCCGGAGCCCTCGGACTCGGTGGGGCGCTCGTCCTCGGGGAGGTCCTGCTCGTACTGCGACGCGCTGAACTGGAGCGCGGCGTAGCCGTTCTGCATCGACTCGAAGAGCACCAGGGCGCCGCGCACGAAGGGGATCTTCAGCAGCGCGGGGGGCACCATCGGCTTCCACGGCTGCTCGCGCACGACGATCTCGTTGTTCTTGCGGCGCACGGCGACGGTGAGGCAGCGGGGAGAGCGCATCATCACGCCCTCGATGACCGCCTGACCGCCGACCTGCTTCGGAGCGCACACGGGTTGTTCAGATGACATCGCTGGTCACCGTAGCATGAGCCTCGGACATCGGACCCAACCGGCCCGCCGCACCGGTGGTGGAGCGGGCCGTGGCATCCGATGGCAAAGGTTCTTTGAAGGGGATGAGGCGAGGAGGGAGGGAGCCGCGAGGGCTCTACTTCTCGGAGGCGGGGGTGGCGGCCGCGGCCGCGGTGCCCTTGGGGGAGGTCGTCGCGTAGCGCTTGCGGAAGCGGTCGACGCGGCCGGCGGTGTCCATGATCTTCTGCTTGCCCGTGTAGAACGGGTGGCAGGCCGCGCAGACGTCGGTGGAGAAGCTGCCGCGGGTGGTGCGGGTCTCGACCGCGTTGCCGCAGGCGCAGGTGATCGTGGAGACGGGGTACTCGGGCTGGATGTTGAGCTGCATGGTGCTGGTATCTCCTGTCGATGGATTGCGGTGGCTGTTCCCGGTCGAGAAGAGCGGGTCGTACACCGCGGAGTGGGAAGGCGGGGGGAGGTAACACCCGGAGTCGGCACTGTCCAGGGTGGCGCTGGATCTCCGGCGATGAACGAGCCGCCCGGCGATGGGCTCAGCTGCGCGCGGTCTTCTTCTTCGCGGGGGTCTTCTTCGCGGGGGTCTTCTTCGCGGGGGTCTTCTTCCTCTTCGGCGCTCGCGCGGTGAAGTACTCCGCGAGCGGCTTGAAGTAGAACTCCTCCCACCCCTTCGTGTAGCGCTCGCCCTGGCCCTCGGGGACCTCCCAGTGCGTGAGCTTCACCCTCGTCCCCTCCTTGGCGCGCTCCATGGAGAGCTCGACGATGGAGTCCATGTCGCTCGGCGCGAAGTCGGTGGTGCGCCACGCGAACGTGGCCCGGCGACCGGGTCCGGCCTTGAGCACCCAGCCGTGGATGTAGCCGTCCCACGCCGTGTGCCGTGTGCCCGCGCGAGCGCTGATGCTCGCGGGCGCGCCGGTGAAGGCCGCGTGCCCCTTCGTGGTCATCCATGCGGCGTACACGTCGTCCGGGGCCGCGGCGATCACCGCGCTCAACTCGATCGTCTCCAGGGGCATCGGTCGGTCTCCTCGGGGGAGGAGCAGAGCGCGCCCGTGCGGCGAGGCTCCAGTTTCTGTCAGCCGTCGAGCAGCCGGGCGAGCTTCTGCACCACCGGGGCGGTCTCCTCCGCGCGGTCGACGAGCCAGTCGGCGAAGCCCGCGGTGGCGATCATCCCCGGCGGAACGTCCGGGAAGCCCAGCGCCAGGCCCTTCTGCTTGAGCAGCGCGATGCGAGGGTGCTCGGGGTCGACGCCGCGCGGCGCGGTCTTGAGCGAGTCCATCGCGGAGACGCTGAACCCGCGGGCGAGGAGGCCGTCGACGAGGCGCGCCATCGCGGCCCCGCGGCGGGCGTCGAGGAGCGTCTCGCGCCACGCCCGGAGCATCGGCGGGGCCATGGAGTACACGCCCGCGCCGACGTAGCTCTCGGTGCCGAGCTGGAGGTAGAGCGCCGCCGGGGCCTCGACCGCCTCGGAGCCGCCGCGCAGCGCGAGGAGCCCGCTCACGTGGGTCTTGTACGGGCTCTTGTCCAAGGAGAAGCGCACGTCGCGCTGGATGCGGAACACCTTCGGCTCTCGCAGCGGAAGGCCCTTGTAGAAGCGCGCGATGCGCGGCGAGACCTGCGCCAGCAGGGCCGCGAGGGGCTGCGCCCACTGCGCTTCGTAGAGGGCCTTGTGCTCGATGAACCACGCCCGGTCCTGGTGCGCGTCGAGCTCGTGGAAGAAGCGCAGCGTCGGGTCGGCGAAGCCGGTGAAGGGCGGGGCGCTCGGGTCGGCGGTGGTGCGTGCGGCCATGCGGGTGGCCCAGAGGCCTACGCCGGGCCGCGTCCGCCGCGCAACGGATCCGGGCGCCCCGCTGCTGCGGAGTGGCGTTCACAGATCGGACGGGATAGCGTTCCGGCCCGGGTGATCGAAGCCCTCCGACGACGGTCTGGAAGCTCGCGATCGTGCGCGCCGCGCGCGGTCGACGGCGAATGAGGTGGTTGAAGATGTTCTGTCCGAATTGTGGCGCGCAGAATCCCGACGGCACCCCGAAGTGCACGACCTGCGGGCAGGTGTTGCAGAGCGCCGGTGCGCGGCCCCAGGCGAAGTTCAAGGGCACGATGCTCATGACCCACGAGGCCACGCCGCCGGTGTCTCCGCGAGGGCCCTCCGCGACGCCGCCGCCCCCCGCGGGCAAGGGTCAGTTCGCCAAGACGATGATGGGCGGCATGGCCTCCATCGACCCGGCCTCGCTCGGCGGCGGGATGATCGCTCCCCACGACGAGGGCAACCAGGTCGAGGCCGCTCGCACCATCGCGATGGACGCCGGCTCCTTCGGCCTGCCCACCGCGCCTCAGGGCAGCGGCGGGCCGAGCGCGTCGCCCTTCCCCGGCAACGCCCCGGCTCCCTCCTTCGCGCAGCGCCCGATGGCGCCTCCGCCGCGTGAGCCGGAGCCCGCCCCGGTGAGCTCGACGGACGAGGAGATGGGCGTCGCGTCCACCATCGCCGTCGACAGCTCGTCCTTCGGCTTCGACCGCGACCTCGTCCCGGGCCCGGGGCCCGCTTCCTACAACCAGGCGCCGCAGCACCAGGCCCCGCAGCACCAGGCACCGCAGCACCAGGCGCCGCAAGGTGGCTTCGGTCAGGCGCCGCCGCAGGGAGGCTTCGGACAGCAGCCGCAGCATCAGCCGCCGCAGGGAGGCTTCGGACAGCAGCCGCCGCAGCACCAGCCGCCGCAAGGGGGCTTCGGACAGGCGCAGCCGCCGCAGCACCAGCCGCCGCAAGGGGGCTTCGGACAGCAGCAGCCGCAAGCCCCTCAGGGGCAGGCGGTGTCCTCGTCGACCGTCGCGATGGACGCCTCGGCCTTCGGCCTCGGGGGACCGGGTGGTCCCATGGGAGGCTTCGCTCCGCAGCCGCCACAGCAGCCCCAGGGAGGCTACGGACAGCAGCAACAGCAGCAACAGCCGCCTCAGGGGCCGGGTGGTCCCAACATGTTCGCGGGGCTCCCGCAGAACGAGCCGGGGGGCATCGCGTCCACGCTGGCGGTCGACGCGTCGGCCTTCGGGCTGGGCGGTATGGCCGGGCCGGGCGGTCCGGGGATGCCCCCGCAGGGCGGGTTCGGGCAGCAGCAGGGTGGGTACGGACAGCAGCCCCAGGGGGGGTATGGCCAGCAGCCCGGGATGCAGCAGGGCGGCTATGGAATGCAGCCCGGCTACGGGCAGCAGCCGGGCTTCGGCCAGCAGCAGGGTGGGTACGGACAGCAGCCGGGAATGCAGCCCTACGGCGCGCCCGCGGGTGCGCCCGCCAAGAGCGGCAAGACCGGGCTCATCATCGGCATCGTGGTGTTCATGGTGCTGGCGGTCGGCGCCTTCCTCGCCGTCTTCCTCCGCAGCCGCTGATCGCCACCCCCCCGCCTACAGACGTCTGTAGCCCCGCCTACAGACGTCTGTAGGCGTGATGGTTGACCTCATCGGGGAGAGCGACCGCCCACGCGACCCCAATGCGCCTCACCGTCGCGAAGCGACGGGCGCGACCGCGGCGCCCGCTCAACGACGAGAACGTCGAATCGGCAGCTCCTCTCGACCGGCCTCGGACTCGGAGCATAGGGCCGCTGGGACGCACCGGGCCGGCGTGGGCGGTCGCGCCCGCCGCTTCGCGACGGCGCACTGGGTCGGCGTGAGTGGTTGCTCTCTACGATGAGACCAACGCTCAGACCGGGAGGGATTGGGCGACGAGGGCGGCGTCGCCAGAGTTCCGCGTTGACAGCGCGCGGTCGCTCCGCCCTCCCGAGGGGAGCGCGCCCACGTCGTCAGTCCCTGCCGCCACCCGCCGCCACCCGCCGCCACCCGCCGGAGCGCCCCGATCGCGTCGGTAGAACCAGTCGATCGGTGATGGCCCGCTCGTCGCTCTGTGGGTCCTCCCTTCGATGGCCGACGGCGGTGGACATGCGCACGTGGGCGCCCGCGAGCCCATGCGCGACGGGGTGGTGCACGCCCTCGTGCGGCAGCACTTCGCGGCCTTCGCCGAGCGGATGCAGGAGGGCGGACGCTCGCTGCCTCGCTACGTCGTCGCGGAGTTCGAGGCCTTCGTGCGCTGCGGCGTGCTCGCGTGCGGGTTCATGCGGGCGCGCTGCGCGGGCTGCGGCCATGACCGCCTGGTGGCGTTCTCGTGCAAGCGCCGCGGGGTGTGCTCGAGCTGCGGCGGGCGACGCATGAGCGAGACGGCGGCGCGGCGGTGCGATCGGGTGCTGCCCGCGGCGCCGTATCGCCAGTGGGTGCTCTCGCTGCCGTGGGAGCTGCGGCTGCCCGTGGCGCGCGACCCGGCGCTGCTCAACGCGGTGTCGCGGGTGTTCTTCGAGGAGGTGCGCGCGTGGCTGCGTGCGAGCGCGGGGGCGGTGCCGGGCGTGCGCGTCGAGGCGGCGGCGGTCACCTTCGTGCAGCGCTTCGGGGGCTCGTTGAATCTGAACCCGCACCTGCACATGCTCGTCGCCGATGGGGTGTTCGCGTGCCGCGACGATGGGAGCACTCCGGACTTCGTGGCGACCGCGGCACCGACGCGGGACGACCTTCGCTCGGTCGTCGAGCGGGTGATCGAGCGGCTGCAGATCATCGAGCGCAGGCGCGAGAAGCGGGCGGCGAGCGAGAGCTTCGAGGTGAGTGACGACCGCATGGAGGGCCTGCGCCGAGCCGCGGGCGGCCGGGGGACCTTTGCGCGCGTCGACGCGGCGGAGGCGGCGGACGAGCGGGCGTTCGCACCGCTGCGGATGCGGTCGCATGGGCTCGTCGCGGAGGTCGAAGGGTTCAACCTGCACGCGGGCGTGTGCGTGGCAGCCGATGACCGCGCTGCGCTGGAGCGGCTGTGCCGGTACATGGCGCGGCCCGCGGTGGCGAGCGGTCGGGTGACGAGGCTGCCCGATGGCAACGTCGCGTATCGGGTGAAGTCGCCGCGCAGCGCCGGAGCGACGCATCGGGTGATGACGCCGATGGAATTCATGGCCCGCTTGAGCGCTCTGGTCCCGCCACCGCGGACACCGCTGGTGCGCTACCACGGCGTGCTCGCGCCCAACTCACCCTGGCGGGACGCGGTGGTTCCGCTGCCGCCTGTGGAGGAGTGGGCCCCGTGCGTGGCGGCGCCGGCGCCTCCAGCGACATCGTCCGATGGCGTGAACACGAGGCGGTCGCAGGTCGAGGTGAAGGGGGACAGGGCCGGGCGAACGCCCACGCCGAGCTCGCGCATCGAGTGGGCGCGACTGCTCTGGCGCGTGTGGGCCGTGGATGCGCTGAAGTGTCCAGCGAGCGGCGGCCGGATGAAGATGATCGCGGCCCTCACCGAGCGCGCAGGGATCGTGCGCATCCTCGAACACCTGGGGGTGTCGATCGAGGTGCCACGGATGCGCCGCTCGCGCGACGGTCCCTGATGGGCTGGGACATGGAGCTGGGCGGAGAAGGCGTTGTGTGCTGCGTGCAGCCCGACGACGGCAGCGGTGCGTGCAGCGGGGTGTCTGGGGCGTTGGATTCGGTCACTGAGCTCAGTGGGGAGCTCAGTGGCGTAGGGCAGCGTTGCGCGCCGGGCGGCCTCGCGTGCAGTCTCGACCGTACCCGATGCGCGCCACGACGCTGTCCCTGCTGATTCTCGCGGGCCTCCCCGCGGCCTGCTCCGCGTCCGGATCGACGCTGGGGCCGCCCGCCGTGGCCGACGCGTCGACGGACGCACCGACGACCCGCGACGCGTCCGCAGCCGACGCCGTGGTCACCGTCGATCGCGGTCCGCTCGACGCGCCCGTCGCGGTCGACGTCGCCCGGGTCGACGCGCCCGTCGCGGTCGACGTCGCCCGGGTCGACGCGCCGGACGTCACCGACGTCCCGGCGGCGTTCGATGTCCCCGATGTTCCCGATGTCACCGACGTTCCTGTGGCCGTCGATGTCCCCGACGTCCCGGTGGGCATCGACACGCCGGACGTACCCGATGCGCCGGACGTCCCGGACGTCCCCGACGTCCCGGATGCGCCAGACGTCCCCGATGCGCTCGATGTCCCCGACGTCCCCGACGTCCCCGCTGCCCCCGACGTGCCCGTCACGGTTTCCTGCACCGACCTGCCCGACGGACCGCTCGCCGCGCGTCGCCTGTTCGACGGCGTGCCGGGGGCGCTCGACCTCACCTTCGACGGGCGCGGCAACGCCCTCATCGCCGCGAGCTCGCGGCTCGTCGCGATCTCCGCCGCCGGCGCGCCGACCACGCTCGTCCCGACCGGCATCGCCGCGGCGTACCAACTCCGCTACGCGAGCACGGGCGACCTGTTCGGCGGCACCGCCACCGGGGTGCAGCAGATCTCGCCCACGCGGGTGGTCTCCGCCCGGGTCGCCGGCGTCGCGGCGTACGGCGTCGCGGTCGACGAAGCCGACGCGGTCTGGTTCCCGGACTACGGCGCCGGGCGGATCTCGCGCGCCGCCGCCCCGAACGGCACGCCGGTGCCCGTCGTCTCCGACGTGCGCGTGCCCATCTACCTGGCCTTCTCGGCGTCCGGCGCCGCGCTCTACGTCGGTTCCGGCACCGGCGTGGGCCCGTCGTCGCTCTACCGCGTCCCGCTCGCGCGCGGCGCCGGGGGGGCGGTCACCGCCGGGTCCGCGGTGCTGGTGGCCGCGTTGCCCGAGGGCATCACCGGGCTCGCGCTCGACGCCTGCGACAACGCCTACGTGGCGCAGGTGTCCCCCGGGCGCCTGGTGCGCGTGAGGCCGACGGGCGCCACGACCACCCTGGTCACCGGCCTCGCGGGACTGCGGGGCGGGGCGTTCGGCGCGGGCCCGGGCTTCGACGAGCGGACGCTCTACCTGGTCAACGACGCCGACCAGGGCGTGTACGCCGTGCCGGTGGGCGTCCCCGGCGCGCCGGTGACCCGACCGCGGTAGGCGCCGCCGGGCGGGGCGCCCGGGCTCACGGCGCGGCGTGGGCCCGCTGCTCGCGCCGCGCGTCGAGGACGAGCAGCGCGCCCGACGCGAGGGGATAGGTAATTCGTCCAACGCGGGACCGACCTGGCACGAGATCGCCCAGGTGTACGAAACACCCAGCGCACGAAGCTCTCGGTCTGGAGGCCGCCGGGAACTCCTGCGAGCTCGCTGGCTGGGACGCCTCGCCGCGCACCGTGGCCGGCGCCCGTCACGGTAGGCGCGACCTTCCGAAGACAGGGTGCTGGGTGCCCGCTACTGCCAGTCGGCGACCCGCTAGTACCTCATCGCAAGAGTTCTGACGGGTTGGGTGCGTGCCCCCACCCGCGCTGCCGCGCACCCCTCCCCCAAGGCAAGGCCCTGAGCATTGGTCACATCTCGCGTGATCCCTGAAACGCTCGCATTTTCCTGA
>CBIHPK010000117.1:0-26631 GCA_966211675.1 uncultured Myxococcaceae bacterium | reverse complement strand
TTGAGCTTGAGCATCACCGCGAAGCCCGGGCGCACCGCCGCCCGCACCGCAGCGAGCACCTCCAGCAGGAAGCGAGCGCGGTGCTCCAGCGAGCCCCCGTAGCCGTCGTCGCGGAGGTTGGCGCGCGGCGACAGGAACTGGCTCACCAGGTACCCGTGCGCCCCGTGCACCTCGACGCCCGCGAAGCCCGCCTCGTCGCACGCCCTCGCCGCGTCCGCGAAGCACCGCACCACGTCGCCGATCTCGCCGGCCGTGAGCGCCCTCGGGCGCTTGAACACCGGCCCGAGGCCCTCGAGCGCGACCGCCGACGGGGCCACCGGGCCGCGCGGCGCGTAGAGCGCCTGCCGACCGGGGTGGCTGAGCTGCGCCACCAGCGGCGCGCCGGAGGACGCGGAGGCCCAGCGGGCGAGGGCGTCGGCCGAGCTGCGGCCGTCGACGACGACGTTGCGCGGGTGCTCCCGGTGGTCGCGGTGCACCATCACGTTGCCGGTAAGCACCAGGCCCGCGCCGCCCGAGGCGAAGCGCCCGTAGAGTCGGCGGAGGCGCTCCCCGGGGTCGCCGTCGGGCGCGAGCTGCTCGGTCATGGAGGCCTTGGCGAGACGGTTGGGGAGGACGAGACCGCAAGGCAGCGTAAGGGGGGCGGCGAGGTGCATGGGCGCAGTGTCGCACCGTCGCGGCCCGGTCGCTCCCTGCGGGGGGCATCGACGCCTGGGCTCCGGTGCGGGTATGGCTCTCCCCGGTCGATCGACCGAAGGGAGACCCCCGCCGATGCCCAAACGCCCCGCCGCCCCGCCCGGACCGCAGTGGAAACCCGCCCAGCGCCGCGCTCTCGCGGGCTCACGGGTGCCGCACCCGCTCGACCCGCCTGCGCCGCCGCGCACCCGCGACGAGGCGTGGGCCCGGCTGCTCGAGGTCGAGCGCGCCGAGGACGCGCTGTGCGGCCCGCTGCGCCTGGGCAACGCCGGGGCCGAGGCGCTCTACGCCCCCATCCGCGAGGGCTACGCGAGCGGCGCTGCGCCGACGACCCTCGACCCGCAGACCGAGCGGCTGCGAGCGACGGCGCTCCACACGCACCCGCTGGAGGGCGACGTCGACGCGGCCTACCAGGCGCTGGCGGCGTTCTGGGTGGGCACCGCGGGCCTGGGCTTCGTGTTCGACGTGCTGCTCTCGCCGCAGCCGTGGTCGTTCATGACCCGCGGGCTCCAGCGCACGCTCCTCGGCCCGCCCGACGGGTCCTCCACCCGCAGCCACCGCTGGGGACCGCTGGGGCACCTGAGGGTCGAGCTGCGGCGGCTGATGTTCGCTCTGCCGGAGGAGGCCTTCGCTCGCGCCCGCGACGAGGGCCTCGACTGGCTGCGACGCCACTCCGACGGAGCCGATGCGTCGGCGCTGCGGGGCGAGCGCGCGGAGGTCGCCTTCGTCCTCGCTCGCGACCCGTCGCTGGCCCACGAGCTCGTCCGAGAGGCGCTGGCCGACTCGCACTACACCCACTACGGATCGCTCTTCGGGTCGATCACCGACCTCGCTCTGGCCCGCGCCTTCGTCGACCGCTACGCGATGGTGCTCGACCTCGACGGGGCCCTGGTCGCGCTCGACGTGGTCGAGGCCTTCGGGCGCGACGCCGCCGAGATGATGGACAAGATCCTCGCGGCCAGAGGGGGGCGGAAGCCCACGCTCAAGCCCTTCTACAAGAGCCGTCTGGAGGCGGCGCGCAAGCTCGCGCTCACCGACCCTCGACCGCCCACGCCCTGACCCGTCTTCACGGCGCGCAGCGTAGCGGCACCGCCACGATCGCGTTGGGGTACTGCCCCGGGTCCGTGGCGTACACCGCGAGCGCTCCGTCGGTCGTCGCCACCAGCCGCACCCGCTCGACCTGCGCGTCGGGCCTCGGCAATGGAACCGTGATCGCCTCTCCGCGCGACGCCCCATCGGCGTCCAGCGGGACCACCACCAGTCGAGGTCCGGTCGTACCCACCGCCGCGCCCACCAGCACGTCGCCGCGGGCCACCGTCACCGACAGCGCGCCGAGGCTGAAGCCGAGCTCCGTCAGCACCCTCGGGCTGCCCACCGGGGCGCCGCCCCGCGCGATCGCCCGCACCGCCAGGCCGTACTGCAACGGCGCCGTGTCCACCGCCTCCTCCCACGCCGCCAGGAAGCCATCACCGACCGCGCTCGCGGCGAACTCCCGGCTCGGGCGCGCCTCGCGCTGCAGCGCCCTCGGGGGCTCCACGCTCTCTCCCGCGGCCGTGAAGGCCTGCACCGTCAGCCTCGACGAGCCCTCGCGCAGGAGCAGCGCAAAGACCCCGTCGGCCCGCGCCGCGCGCGCGTAGCTCGACGGCCCCGTGGTGGTGACCAGGGCCGGCGCCGTGGGTCCCGCCGCTCCCATCGCGTCGAGCGGAACCAGCGAGACCCCATCGAGCGCCCGCACCTGGCTGGCCAGGAAGCTGAACCCAGTGGCGGTCGCCTCGAGGGCGCGGCAGCCGGTGAGGGCGAAGCCGTCGCGCGGGTATCGCGCCGCGACCGTCGACGTGGGCCGGGCCTCCGCGTCGAGCAGCGTGAGCTCGCAGTCGCCGCGAGCGTGGTCGAGGGGGTCGGTGAGCAGCGCCCGCAGCCCGGAGGCCTCGCGCACCGCCAGCGACCCCTCGCTCGTCGCGACGGAGGGCAGCGGCACCGGCCCCGGTGCCCGGCGATGGCCCGTGGCGTCGAGGCGCTCGATCACGAGGTCGGGCATCCGGTCGCCCCCGGCGTCGTCGGAGACCAGCACCCACGCGCCGCCCTCGGCGGGGCGAGCGTCGAGCAGGGAGCGGTGCGCGCTCGGGGCGCGTGCGACGAGGTGCACCACGGGCGCTCCGGCGCGCCATCGGCAGGGCCCCGAGGCGACGGGGGCGTCGGTCACGGAGGGGGCTCCGCCATCGGCGGTGGTCACCGAGGCCGACCAGGCGCAGCCGAGAAGCGACAGCGCGAGCGGGGCCGTCCAGGGGAGGAGCTTCATCGCCCGCGGAGGGTATCGCATCGACCCGACAGCCCTCCACGCTAGGCGTCGACCGCGCTCCTGACCTATAGAGTCGGCCATGGAATCCGTTCAGACGCTCATCGTGGGGGCGGGGGTCAGCGGGCTCGCCACGGCGGCCGCGCTCCCAGGCACCGACTACCTCGTGCTGGAGGCCGACCGGGAGATCGGCGGCTACTGCAAGACCGTCAAGCGCGACGGCTTCGTCTGGGACTACTCGGGGCACTTCTTCCATTTCAAGCACCCCGAGATCGAGGCGTGGCTGCGCGCTCGCATGGGCGATCAGGAGATTCGCGTCGTCGCGAAGAAGACCTTCATCGACATCGACGGCCACACCATCGACTTCCCCTTCCAGAAGAACATCCACCAGCTGCCGCAGCAGGACTTCATCGACTGCCTCTACGACCTGTATTTCGCCCGCACCGGGACCACCCCGGCGCCGGAGACGAACTTCAAGGAGATGCTCTACGGGCGCTTCGGGCGCTCCATCGCGGAGCGGTTTCTCATTCCCTACAACGAGAAGCTCTACGCCTGCGACCTCGCCACGCTCGACCGCGACGCCATGGGGAGGTTCTTCCCGCACGCCGACCTCACGGACATCATCCGTAACATGAAGGCCGCGGACAACGCCTCGTACAACTCGACCTTCACCTACCCCGCCGGCGGCGCCATCGAATATGTGAAGGCCATCGCGAGCGCCGTCGAACCGGGGCGTATCGCCCTGGAGGAGGCGCTGCTCTCCATCGATGTCCCCAATCGCGTGGCGCGCACCTCGAAGCGCTCCATCCGATATGAGCGGCTGGTGTCCTCGGCGCCGTTCCCCAGGCTTGCCGACATCGCCGGCGTCCCCCACGACCGCGACGCCTTCACCTGGAACAAGGTCCTGGTCTTCAACCTGGGCTTCGACCGCAAGGGGAAGAAGGACGTCCACTGGGTCTACTACCCCTCCCGGGACGTCACCTTCTATCGCATCGGCTATTACGACAACATCTTCGACACCGACCGGCTCAGCCTCTACGTGGAGGTGGGATTCGCGAAGGACGCCCCGGTGGACGTCGACGCCACCCGAGAGAAGGTGCTCGCCGACCTGAAGAGGGTGGGCGTCATCGAGGACCACAAGCTGGTCGCCCACCACTCCGTGGTGATGGACCCGGCCTATGTGCACATCACCCGCCGCTCCATGGCCGAGCACTCCCGCGTCGCGGGCGAGCTGCGCGCGGAGGGAGTCCACTCCATCGGCCGCTACGGCGGATGGACCTACTGCTCCATCGAGGACAACATCGTCGAGGCGCGGGCGCTCGCCGCCTCCTTCGGCGCAACGCCGGGGTGATGGCGCGCGAGCGGGGCGACTCTGCTAGACGTACCGGCGCCATGAAGTACAGCGCGGGCTACGTCTGTTTCGCCGGGTGCGGAGAGCGCTACCCCCTCGACGAGGTGATCTACCGGTGCCGCTCGTGCGGAGCGCTCCTGGACGTGGAGCACGACGTCGAGGCCCTGAAGGACCGCAGCGCCGCGGCCTGGATGACCACCTTCGAGCGCCGCTGGATGCGCACCGAGTGGCCCTTCGGGTCGGGCGTGTGGGGCAAGCGCGAGTGGGTCTATCCGGGCATCGCGGACGAGAGCATCGTGAGCTTCGCGGAGGGCGGGTCGAACCTCCTCTGGGCCGAGCGCTACGGCCGCTCCATCGGGCTGCGCGACCTCTGGGTGAAGCAGTGCGGCAACAGCCACACGGGCTCCTTCAAGGACCTCGGCATGACCGTGCTGGTCTCCGCAGTGCGCGAGATGATCCGCCGCGGCAGGAGCGTGCGCGCGGTGGCCTGCGCCAGCACCGGGGACACCTCCGCGGCGCTCTCGGCGTACTGCGCGGCGGCGGGCCTGCCGGCGCTGGTGCTGCTGCCCAGGGACAAGGTGTCCATCGCCCAGTTGCTGCAGCCATTGGCCAACGGGGCGATGGTGTTCTCCTTGGACACGGACTTCGACGGCTGCATGAAGGTGGTGCAGTCGCTCACCGAGGACGGGTCGATCTACCTGGCCAACTCGATGAACAGCCTGCGCATCGAGGGGCAGAAGACCGTCGCCGTCGAGATCGTGCAGCAGTTCGACTGGGAGGTCCCGGACTGGATCGTCGTCCCCGGCGGCAACCTCGGCAACGTGTACGCGCTGGGCAAGGGGCTGATGCTGATGCGCGACCTGGGGCTCATCTCGCGGCTGCCGAGGTTGTGCGTGGCGCAGGCCGAGCGGGCCAATCCCCTCTATCGGGCCTACGTGGCGGGCTATGAGAGCTACCGGCCCATCACGGCGGCGAAGACCGCGGCGAGCGCCATCCAGATCGGCGCTCCGGTGAGCATCGACCGCGCCGTGAGGATGCTGCGAGCGACCGACGGCGTGGTGGAGCAGGCGAGCGAGGACGAGCTCGCGGACACGGCGGCGAGGGCCGACGCGACGGGGATGTACAACTGCCCCCACACGGCGGTGGCGCTGGCCGCGGTGGAGAAGCTGGTGCGAGCGAAGACCATCGCCCCCGACGAGCGCGTGGTGGTGGTGAGCACGGCGCACGGGCTGAAGTTCACGGAGTTCAAGCGCGCGTACCACGAGGGCAAGCTGGAGGGCGCGACGTCGCGGCACGCCAACCGGCCCATCGAGCTGCCTGCGGACGTGGACGCCGTGCGTCGCGCGATCGACGCCCGGCTGGGGAGCTGAGCGCCGCCCCACAGCGAGTTGCGCCCCCTCGCGAGAGGGGCCAGACCCTTCCTGCGGCGTAGAGCCCGTCGGGGCCTTGACCATGGTCGATCCCACCCCACCGAGGAAGCGTTGATGCTCCCAGATGACTCGCCCGCCGCGGAGCGTCCTTCCCTGCCCTCGTCGGGCGCGGCGCTGGAGCGCTGCTACACGTGTCCGCTGGGCATCGCCGCGGGCGTCGCCTCGCACCGCGCGTGCCCCTTCACGCCGAGGGAGCGCGAGGCCGGGGCGCTCCTCTACGTCGAGGGTGAGTCCGCCGACCGGATGTGGTTCATCGTGAGCGGCTACGTCGCGCTCTCTCGCGAGTCCAACGAGGCGCGGGGCGCAGGGGTCACCTGGGCCGTGCGGCGCCCGGGCGAGATGCTCGGCACCGAAGGCCTGGTGAGCGAGAGCTACCGCGACTCGGCGGTGGCCCTCAACGCGACGACCCTGTGCGTGGCCTCGCGCGAGGTGGTCGACGCCTGGCTCGGCCCCGCGGACAGCCCTGCGCGCGCGCTGTTGCAGCTCAACCTCCGCACGCGCAACAACGAGGTCCCGCGACGCTCCGGCGCCGACGGGAGCGCGACGCGGCGCGTGGCGAGCTGGCTGCTCGACGAGGCCCCCGCCCAGAACGCCCCGCAGATTCCGCGGCAGATCGTGGCCGACCTGCTCGGGATGCTCCCGGAGACCCTCTCCCGCGCGCTCGCCCGCCTGGTGAAGCTGGGCGCCATCGCCATCGACCGGCGCACGATCCGCGTCGTCGACCTCGACGCCCTGCTGCGCGCCGCGGGCGAGGGCGGGGACGAGCCGTAGTCCCGCCGCTCACCCCACCGAAGAAGCCAGCCGCAGCAGGTCGGCGAAGACGCCCCCCGCGGTGACCTCCGGCCCCGCCCCGGGGCCCTGCACGATCAGCGGCTGCGTGTGATACCGCGCCGTCGTGAAGGCCAATATGTTGTCGCTCGCTCCCACCCTCGCGAAGGGGTGCGCCATCGGATACCGCCGCAGCGACGCGCTCGCCCGCCCGTCGGCCTCGATCACCCCGACGTAGCGCAGCACCTCGCCCGCCGCCCTCGCCTCCTCCAGCGCCGCCGCCATCGGCGCGTCGAAGTCCGCGAGGCCCGTCATGAAGGCCTCCACGTCCGCGCCCCGCAGCGCCTCCGGCACCAGGCTCTGCACCGCCACGGCATCGAGCTCCATGGCGAGGTCCATCTCGCGCCCGAGGATCACCAGCTTGCGAGCGACGTCCGTCCCCGCGAGGTCGTCGCGCGGATCGGGCTCGGTGTACCCGAGGGCCTTCGCCTGCCGCACCACCTCCGAGAAGCCAAGCTCGCCGGTGAATGAGTTGAACACGTACGACAGCGTCCCGGAGAGCACCCCCTCGATGCGCGTCACCCGGTCGCCCGTCTGGATCAGGTCGCGCAGCGTGGTGATCACCGGCAGCCCCGCCCCCACCGTGGCCTCGTAGAAGAAGCGGGTGCGCCTCGCCTGCTCCCGCTCCTTGATGGCCCGGTAGCGCGCCAGGGGACCGGCGCCCGCTCGCTTGTTGGGCGTGATGACGTGGATGCCCCGATCGAGCCACGCGGCGTAGAGGTCGGCCACGGCGTCGCTCGCGCTGCAGTCGATGATCACCGCGTGCGGCAGGTGCGAGGGGCGGATGTGCTCGGCCAGCGCCGCGAGGTCCGTCTCCACCGTCGGAGCGCCCCCCTCCCACGACGCCGCGGGCGCGAGGAAGGGGTCGCCCAGGAGCATCCGCGTCGAGCTCGCGATGGCCCGCACCCGCAGGTCGAGCTTGAAGCGCGACCGGAGCAGCGGCGCCTGCGCCTCCAGCTGCGCCAGCAGCGCCCGGCCCACCAGGCCGGGGCCCACCACGCCGACGGAGATCACCTGGTCGGAGAGGTAGAAGCCCGCGTGCACGGCCCGCAGCGCGCGCGTCGAGTCGGCGCGGTCGACCACCAGGGAGATGTTGCGCTCGGACGATCCCTGCGCGATGGCGCGCACGTTGATGCCCGCCTTGGCGAGCGAGCCGAAGAGCCTCGCGGCCACGCCGGGCGTGTCGGCCATGCGCTCGCCCACCACCGCCAGCACGCTGCACCCGGGCACCACGTCGACGCGCTCGATCTGGCCGCGGTGCACCTCCGGCGCGAAGGCCTTCTCCACCGTCGAGTGAGCGAGGCCCGACTGCGCCTCCGGGACCGCGAAGCACACCGAGTGCTCCGAGCTCGCCTGCGAGATCATCACCACCGAGACGCTCACCGCCCGCAGCGCCCCGAAGATGCGCTGCGCCACGCCGGGGACGCCCATCATCCCGGTCCCTTCGACGTTGATGAGCGCGATGCCGTCGATGGTGGAGAAGCCCTTCACCGCGGGGGCGCCCTCGACGCGGGCCTCCGCGCGGTGGATGCGAGTGCCGGGGTGCGTCGGGTTGAAGGTGTTGCGGATCCAGATGGGGATGCCCTGCGCCACGCAGGGAGCCATCGTGCGCGGGTGCAGCACCTTGGCGCCGAAGTACGCGAGCTCCATCGCCTCGTCGTAGGAGAGCTCGTCGAGCACCACCGCCTCGGGCACCCGCCGCGGGTCGGCGCTCAACACGCCGTCCACGTCGGTCCAGATGGTGACCGCGGCGGCATCGAGGAGCGAGCCGAAGATGGACGCGGAGAAGTCGCTGCCGTTGCGCTTGAGCGTGGTGGGCACGCCCTCCGGGGTCTGCGCCACGAAGCCCGTGATCACCAGCGTCTCCACCGGGTCGCTGGCCGTCCACACGTCCAGCAGCGCCCGCGACGCGGACCAGTCCACCACCGGACCGGTCTCCCCGGGGCGCACCACCAGCACCTTCCTCGCGTCGAGCCAGCGGGCGCTCTTGCCGGTGACCGCGAGGTGCGCGCCCAGCATCTGCGCCGACCAGATCTCCCCGTAGCCCGACACCAGCTCGGTGAGCTCCAGGGTGCAGGTGCGGGCCAGCCAGATCGCCCTCAGCACGTCCGCGATGTCCGCCGCGTCGGCGCGCAGCACCGACTCCAGCGCCCGGTAGGCCTCCTCCGGGAGCAGCTCCCTGGCGGTCTCGACGTGCCGCTCGACCAGCTCCGCGAGGCGCGCGGTGCAGGCCTCGTCGCGGGCGCGGGCGAGCTCCGTGAGGGCGATGAGCGCGTCGGTGACCTTCGCCATCGCCGACACCACCACGGCCTTCCGCGCGCCGGGCTCGCGCGCCACGATGACGGCCACGTCGCGGTAGCGCTGCGCGTTGGCGACGCTGGTGCCGCCGAACTTGTGGATGACCCAGGGTGCGGTTGTCATGGCGCCCGAGGTGATAGCGCAGAGCGCTCGCCCGGGGCTACGAGGCTCAGCGCGCGGGCGTGAGCGTCATCGGGAAGCGCGCGGGCGTGAACTGGTTGTCGAGCTCGCCGTCGGCCACGCGGTTGGGGTCGTGAGCGGCCTCCCAGGGCAGGTCGACGCGCATGTCCGAGAGGATCGCCCGGTAGGTGCGGAAGCGGCCGTCCATGAGGGCGAGGATGAGGCGGGCGGAGGAGGTCCCGGCGCCTTCGAGGTAGACCTCGATGCCGTTGGTGATGGTGTCCAGGTTGGCGCTGCCGCCCGGGTGCAGCCGGAAGAACTGGTTGTAGTAGTTGAACGACACGCAGCTGTTCACCATCATCAGCTGGTACTTGTCGGGGAAGACCGAGGCCGCGTAGTTGACCGGGTCGAGCGGTCCGGCGCCGAGGTGCGAGTGCCCGGTGTACTGGAAGACGTCCGCGTCGCGGAACGCCGCCGCGTAGCGCTGCGCCGCCGCGCGCTGGTTGATCTCCTCGTCGCCGTAGTAGGTGCGCAGCTCGATGGGGACCACGCGCGAGCGTCCCGCGGTGCTCACCTGCGCGCTCATGCCCAGGTGCACGAAGTGCCCGCGCCACTGCCGCAGCACCTGCAGCCGGAAGGCCCGTCGGTCGGCCGAGGAGACCTCCGTGGGATAGCCCGAGTCGTCGAGCACCCAGCCCATCACCCGCTCGTAGGTGACGTCGGCGATGGGGCGGCTGTTCCAGGTGACGGAGAGGAGGTTGGTGCCGTCGGGGACACTGAAGCGCATCGCGGGCTGCGCGCGGGTCACGGTGCGAAGCCAGGTGAAGTAGTTCTTCGCGCCGTAGTCGTAGGGGTCCGACTCGTTGTCGAGGCCGAAGAACGAGTAGGCCACGAGGCGGTCGTCCTCGTAGAGCCGGTGGTACTCGGGCGACGCGGCCTCGTTGGACTCCAGCGGCGTGAAGGCCATGGTGAGCGGGAGGTAGAGCCGCCCGACCTCGCTGGCGGTGACCTGCCGATCGGGGGTGGTGAGCCGACGGCGGTCGGCCTCGATCTGCTGGCGCTCGGCCTCGATGGCCGTCGAGCACTCGGAGAGCGAGGGCTTGAAGTGGTACCAGATGGTGGCCGCGGAGAGGTTGCGGGTGTCCGGGTCCTGGCAGCGCTGGATGACGCCCGCGGCGCGGCTCCCGGCGGAGACCGGGAAGAGCGTGGCGGTGGGCACGGTGCTGGCGTTCTCGAGGCTGCGAGGGACCACCGCGCGGGAGCGGTAGGTGTAGCGCACGCGCCAGAGGGTGCGGGTCGCCGCGGCGGGCTGCGCGGTGTCGACGACGGTCACCTCGTCGCGGCGAAAGGACGCGGCGTTGATGATGGGCTGCCGCTCCGAGAGGCCGATGTCGTTGGAGCGCGCGGCGCCGAAGAGCACTCGCATCTGCGCGGTGACGGCGGAGGTGATGGTCGACTGCGTGGATCCGACCGGCACGAACACGTAGCCCTCGACGGACATCCGCCGCCCGACCGAGTTGGCGCCGACGATCTGATCGGAGGCCCAGTCGTCCTCGCCGGGCAGCGCGTCGACCTCATCGGAGGCGCAGCCCGCGAGGAAGGCCGCCGCACACAGGAACGAGAGGGTCTTCATGGTGTCGCGAAGGTACAGGTGTCCCGCGCGAGGGGTCCACACCTCCGAGCGAGCTGCCGTTTGACCCGTTGGGGAGGGTCCGCGCCTCCGTGCGAGCCAGATGGAGGCGTGCACGAAGGATGAATTCTCCTGCAACGAGTGATATTTCTCCTGCACGGAGGATGAACAGCCCTCCATCGAGTCATTTTTCTGCTCGATCGATGGAAGGGAGTCCGTCCGTGAGCAAACGAGGTCCTGTCGGAGAGCCCGGAGCCCTGAGCGCGCGCGATCTGGCGGCGGAGATCGGGGTGTCGAGGGACACGCTGCACTCCTGGATCGACCGTGGACTGCTGACGCCGGTCCCCTTCCGGGGCGCGGTGACGGCGTACGGGCTGAGCTTCCAGCTGCGAGCGAGGATCATCGCGAAGCTGCGGCGGGAGGGCGTTCACCTCGACGAGATCCACGAGCAGCTGCAGGCGAGCGACGAGGCGCTGGCGCAGCGGCACGGCTACGCGCCGAAGCCCGCGGAGGCGACCGCGGGAGCGCTCCCGGGAGCGAGCCCATGGGAGCGGCTGGAGCTGCTGCCGGGGCTGGAGCTGCACGTGGCCTCGACCGCGAGCGCCTTCGTGCGCCGCGTGGCCGCAGAGGTGGCGGAGCGCTACCGGGCCAGCGCGTCGGGGTGAAGGGGGGTGAGGCGGGGGTGGGGGCATCGCGGCGGCGAGGCTCAAGCGCTACGCGCCGCATCGCCTCACCCCTCCGGCGCCATCCACCGGGCGACGCTCCCTCGCAGCATCCCCACCTGCTGCGCCACGTGCTCCAGGCGGCTGCGCAGCGCAGGCCCCTCGCCCGCCGCCGCCGCCGCGGCCACCGTGAGCTCCGCCGTCTCCCTCGGCGCCCTCGCCTCGACGATGGCCGCGCGCAGCTCCGCGAGCTCCGCCTCCACCGCGCCCGCGAAGGCGTCGAGCGGCGCGGGCGTCCCCGCCAGCGGCCGCGCGGACCCGAGCGCCACCAGCGCCGAGGTGAGCCCGCGCGTGTAGACCACGAAGGCCATCGGGGCCTCCAGGTCCGCCGCGCTCCGGGGCGACTCGGCCATCCAGCGCTGGAGCGAGGTGTCCGCGTCGATGAGCCCGATGCCCGTCGCGCGACGCGCCGAGTGGTAGCGCTCCGCATCGAAGACCGTCGCCAGCGCCGCGCCCGCCAGCGCCCGCACGTCGTCCAGCACCTCCGCGGCCGTGTTGGGAAACAGCTCCCGCTCGGACATCGGCCAGAGCAGCCGGGCGCCCGCGAGCGCCAGCGCCCCACCCAGCACCGTGTTGACGATGCGCGCCTGCACCAGCCCCGGCTCGTGCACCCCCGCCTCCGCCAGCAGCACGAAGGTCGGCGTGAGCAGCGCGGAGTAGAGGGCGTAGTTGATCGGCTGCACCGCCACGCTCACCACCGACAGCGCGAACACCAGCGCCAGCATCGCGTGCCGGTCGTGCACCTGAGACAGCAGCAGCGCCGCCACCACGCCGCCCAGCACCGTCCCCAGCACCCGCTGGATCGCCCTCGACAGCGTCGCCGGCAGCTGCGGCTGCAGGATCACCGCCGCCGCCATGGTGACCCAGTACCCTCGCTCCAGGGCGAAGCGATGCGTGAGCCACACGGCCAGCGCCACCGTCACCCCGACCCGCAGCGAGTGCCGGGCGACCGAGGAGCGCCAGGTCCAGTGCTCCCGCCACGAGGTCCCCTGGTCCGCCTCCGCCTCCGCGGGGAGCGCCTTCATCGGGCCCTCCTCCTCCAGCGTGGACGCCGCGCCCGCGGCCTCCTCCATCAGCGTGCCCGCCCTCTGGAGCAGCGCCTCCGCGAGCGCCGCGTCCCCCGCCGCCCCGGCCCCGATGGACGCCGCCGGGGACAGCGCGATGGGCGCGTCGGGACCCTCCGCCTCGATCACCCCCGCGAGGCGCTGCATGTCCGCCGAGAGCGCCTCGATCGCAGGGACCACCGCGTCGGCCACGGCGTCCGCCCCCTGGGAGCGCAGCCCCCCGAGCAGCTCGCGCAGCGCCACCACCGCCGCGAAGGTCTGGTCGGCGCTCTCCAGCACGATGAGCAGCCGCTCGCCCCGTCCGGTGTCGCCGCGCTTGCCGCGCCTGGTGGCCGCGAGCGTGGTGCGCGCCTCCTCGATGGCCTTGCGCACCGCCGCGCGACGACCGCGCAGGGCCGCCGCGGAGGCCTCGTCGAGCGGGAGCTGCGCCACCTCCGAGGCGAGCGCCGCGACCGCGCGCAGCGCGTGGGCCACGGAGAGCCTCGCGGGCCGGTAGGGACGCAGCGGCCAGAGCGACAGCGCGAGGACCATCGCCCACGCGCCCCCGGCCCCGGCCCCCGCGGCGCGTTCGAGGCAGTGCGCGAGGGAGGGCTCCGGGCGGGCGATGGAGACCAGCAGCAGCACCAGGGTGATCATCCCCGCGCCCACCGCCCCGGCGCCGTAGATGCGGACGAAGCTGAGCGCCGTCGCGCCCACGAAGGCGAGCACGAGGGAGGCGTCGAGGCGGGTTCCGGCGATGGGTCCGAGGGCGCAGGCGAGGGAGGCCCCGAGGGTGGCCCAGGCCATCGCGGAGGCCCGGGTGCGGTAGGCGCCGCCCTTGTCGACGATGCTCACCAGGAAGCCCGAGAGGGCCATCCACGACAGGGCCGGCGCGTGCAGCGCCCCCGCGAGCAGCAGCGGAACCCCCATGGCCACGCCCCCGCGCAGCCCCGCCGTGACGCTGACCCCCACCGGGGCGAAGCGAAGCGCCTCGCGGACGAGGTCGACGAGGGGAAAGCCCGGCGCGGGGGGAGAGCTGGGGACGGGGCCTGACATTGCGATCGACGGCCCATATATGGGCAACGCGCCGTGGAGGCCACCGCCACGGCCCTGGAGATCCGGCGGTCTGGTTGACCGTGCGGGGCAGAGCCCTTAGTGGTGATGGCCACATCATGACGGTCACGCTGAGCCTCGAAGGTCAACGCATCGCCGATGAGCTCTCCGCGCTGCTCGAAGCGGTCGATCAGGCCTTGGCGGAGGGCTCTCCCCAGGCCGCGCTGCGAGAGCGGGCGACGGAGGTGACCGAGCGGATGCGCGCGGCCCTGCGCGCGGAGATGGAGCCCCGGGCGACGGCGCTGAGAGAGGCGCTGAGAGAGGCGCTGGAGACGCTGGAGCGAGCGACGCCGGCGGAGGCGGGCGAGTCGGCCTGGAGCCGCTTCGGAGAGCAGGTGCGCCCGGCGCAGGAGGCCCTCGAGGCGGCGCTGGCGCGCATGACCGCGGCGGCCCGTCCCCCGCGACCGATGAACCGCGCTCGGATGATCATGCACGTGGGGATGGGCACCGGGGCGACGGCGCTGACGGTGCTGCTCCCGTCGCGAGCGTGGCTGGTGGGGCTGCCGCTGGCGGTGGGGGTGGCGGCGTGGACGGCGGAGTTCCTGAGGGTGCGCAGCGCTCGGGTCAACGAGCTGATGATGAAGCTCTTCGGCCCGGTGGCGCACGACCACGAGCGCACGCGGGTGAACTCGTCGACGTGGTTCGTGACGGGCCTGCTGCTCATCGCGATGGCCTTCCCCCGCGCGGCGTGCGCGGCGGCGGTGATGTCGCTCGCGGTGGGCGACACGGCGGCCTCGCTGGTGGGCCGCCGCTGGGGCCGCACCCGGCTGCGCAGCGGGCGCTCGCTGGAGGGCACGGCGGCCTTCGCGCTGGTGGCGGGCGTGGCCTCGACGCTGGTGCTGCGCGCGGGCTTCCCGATGGCGTGGACGCAGGCGGCGCTGATGGGCGCGGTCGCGGGCCTGACGGGCGCGGTGACCGAGCTCTACTCCGAGCGGCTCGACGACAACTTCAGCATCCCGGTGACCGTGGCCGCGGTGCTCACCGCCGTGCTGATGGCGCAGGGCCTCGCGTAGCCGCGCACCGGCGCCATGACCGACCACGGCCCGACCGCGGCCTCGCTCGTCGGCGTGACGAAGCGCTACGGCGACGCGGTGGCCCTCGGACCGATCGACCTCGACCTCCCCACCGGCCTCACCACGGTGCTCCTCGGCCCGAGCGGCTGCGGCAAGAGCACGCTGCTCCGGCTCATCAACGGCCTCATCGCCCCCGACGAGGGCACCCTCCGGGTGCTCGGCGAGGGCGTCACCGCCGAGCGCGTGGAGGCGCTGCGCCGACGCGTGGGCTACGTCATCCAGGACGGCGGGCTCTTCCCCCACCTCAGCGCGCGAGAGAACGTCGCGCTGCTCCCCCGATGGCTGCGCTGGGAGACGTCCCGGGTCGACGCTCGCGTGGCCGAGCTCGCGGCGCTGGCGAGGCTCCCCATGGCGCTGCTCGACCGCCACCCGGGCGAGCTCTCCGGGGGGCAGCGGCAGCGGGTGGCGCTGATGCGGGCGCTGGTGCTCGACCCGGAGATGCTGCTGCTCGACGAGCCGCTCGGGGCGCTCGACCCGATGGTGCGGGCGGAGCTGCAGCGCGACCTGCGAGAGGTCTTCCGGGCGCTGGGCAAGACGGTGGTGCTGGTGACGCACGACCTGCGAGAGGCGAGGCACTTCGGCGACCTGGTGGTGCTGCTGCGCGAGGGCCGGGTGGTGCAACGAGGGCCGCTCTCGGCGCTGGAGAACACGCCCTCGGACGGCTTCGTGAGGGAGTTTCTCGACGCGTGGCGGGAGGCGCCGTGAGGGCGGCGGCGGTGTTGGCGCTGGGCCTCCTCGGGTGCGCCCCGAGGGCCGTGCGGGTGGGCTCCAAGAACTTCACCGAGGGGGTGATCCTCGGCGAGGTGGCGTCGAGGGCGTGCGCGGCCGGGGGCGCGGTCACCGAGCACCGTCGCCAGCTCGGAGGCACCGCCGTGCTGTGGCGCGCGCTGCGCTCGGGCGAGATCGACGCGTACCCCGAGTACACCGGGACGCTGGCGTCCGAGCTCCTCCGCGGCGTCGACGCGCGCGACCTCGGGGCGATGCGCCGGGCGCTGGCCCGCGAAGGGGTGGCGATGACCGCGCCGCTCGGCTTCAACAACACCTACGCGATCGGCGTCCCGGAGGCCCTCGCGAGCGCCCGCGGGCTGCGCTCTCTCAGCGACCTGCAACGTGAGCCCGGGCTCGCTCTGGGGCTGTCGCACGAGTTCCTCGACCGGGCCGACGGGTGGGCGGGGCTTCGGGCGCGCTACGCCCTGCCCCAGCGCGACGTGCGCGGCATGGACCACGACCTCGCCTACCGCGCTCTCTCCTCCGGAGCGATTCAAGCGACGGACCTCTACACCACCGACGCGGAGATCGCCTGGCACCACCTCCGGGTGCTCTCCGACGACCGCGAATACTTCCCCGAGTACTCCGCGGTGCTGCTCTACCGCGCCGACCTGCCCCGCCGCTCGCCCGGCTGCGCGAGGGCGATGGAGTCGCTCGGAGGCACCCTCGACGCGGCCACCATGATCGACCTCAACGACCAGGTGAAGCGCCGCCGCCGCACCGAGTCCGCCGTCGCCGCGGCCTGGCTGGAGACGCACCGCGGGCTGCACACCGCCGTGGCCTCCGAGGGCCGCGCCGAGCGCGTCTGGCAGCGCACCCGGGAGCACCTGGCGATGGTGCTCTCGTCGCTGCTCGCGGCGGTGCTGTGCGCGGTGCCGCTGGGCGTGGCGGCGGCGAAGCGCCCGCGCCTCGGGACGCTGGTGCTGGGCGCCGCGGGCGTGCTGCAGACGGTGCCCTCGCTGGCGCTGCTGGTGCTGCTGATCCCGCTGCTGGGCATCGGCGCGGCGCCCGCGGTGGCGGCGCTCTTCCTCTACTCGCTGCTGCCCATCGTGCAGAACACCGTCGCGGGCCTTCGAGGCATCTCTCCCTCGCTGCGGGAGAGCGCCGAGGCGCTGGGCCTGCCGCCCTTCGCGAGGCTGCGGCTGGTGGAGCTGCCGCTCGCGCTGCCGTCGATCTTGGCGGGGGTGAAGACCGCGGCGGTGATCAACGTCGGGACCGCCACGCTCGGGGCGATGGTGGGGGCCGGGGGCTACGGCCAGCCCATCCTGCGGGGCATCCGGCTGGACTCCACGGCGACCATCATGGAGGGCGCGCTGCCCGCCGCGGCGCTGGCGCTGCTCACGCAGGCGCTCTTCGCGTGGATCGAGCGGGTCGCCGTGCCGCGCTCGCTGCGCGGCGGGCGCTGAGCGGTCACCCCTCGCCGGGGACGAGGTCGAGCTCCGGGTAGCGCCGGAAGATGCCGCTCTCGTTGAAGGCGAGCCGCCGAGGCGAGGCCAGGTAGGCGGCGATGCGGGGCCTCTCGGCGACGCGGTCGCGCAGGGCGACGACCTTCGGAACCGTGGGCTCGGCGAGGGCCATCGCGCGGGGGAAGGCGTAGCGCAGGCCCTCGACCACCTGGAAGAGGGAGAGGTCGACGTAGCTCAGGGCGTCGCCGAGCAGGTGCGCCCCCTCGCCGTTGCGGTCGAGCGCCCGCTCGAAGTAGCCGAGGAACTTCGGCACGCGCTGGGAGACGAAGCTCGCCGCGCGACGCCTCGCCTCGGGCTTCTGGTCCTCGTAGTAGAGCGCGGTGCTCACCGGGTGGTGCGTGTCGTGGACCTCCGCCACGAGGTCGACGATGGTGAGCTGGAGCTGGAGCGCGTGGTGCTGCGCCGCCTCGCCGGAGGGCGCGAGGCCGATCCTGGGCGCGAGGTAGTGGAGGATGTTGGCCACCTGTGCGATCACCAGCGGGCCGTGCTTGAGCACCGGCGGCGCGAAGGGGGCGGGGCCCTCGAAGCCCTCTCCGCGCAGCACCCGGGCGATGGCCTTCACGCCCCCGTCGCCCCGGGCCACGTCCACGTAGCGCGCCCCTGCGTCCTCGAGCGCGAGCCGGATGAACTCCCCGCGCCCCTGAATCCCCGGCCAGTAGTACAGCTCGTATTCCATGAGTGTCACTCCTCCGACGCCATCGCTAGAGCATCGCGTGGGAGGCGTCCAATGGTACCGGTCGTCCATCGGGGCTGGCGGCCGGTGTCCGCGGGCCACAAGCGGGAGACCGGTAACTTCTTCGGATGGACGGCGTAGATGGTGCAGAGGAGCCCCCCTGGCGTGAGACGTGACCCGAACCGCGAGCGACGCGACGCGCTCATCGCCGACCTCCGGTCGTCCCGCCGCGAGACCGACGCCCTCTTCGAACGGCTCACCCCCGAGGCCCTGCTCGCCCGCCCCATCGCCGAGCGCCACCGGCTGGTCTTCTACCTCGGCCACCTCGAGGCCTTCGACCGCAACCTCATCGTGCGCGACTGCCTCCGGAACCCCTCTCGCCGCGAGGACTTCGAGCGCCTCTTCGCCTTCGGCATCGACCCCGTGCACGGCGACCTGCCCCGCGACACGGCGGGCGACTGGCCCCCGGTGGACTCCATCCGCGCGTGGATCGCGGGCGCCCGCGCCGACGTCGACGAGGCCGTGACCGGCGCGGCCTTCACCGGCTGGCTCGCCGGGGGGTGGGCCGCGCGCCTCGCGCTAGAGCACCGGCTGATGCACGCCGAGACGCTCTCCTACCTGATGCACCGGCTGCCGCTGGGGTCGCTCCAGGCGCAGCCCGTCGCGCGCTACGAGGGCGTGACCCCGCCCGCTCCGGCGTGGGTGGAGGTGCCCGCGGGCCGGGCCACGCTCGGGCTCGCGCGCGCCGCCGACCCCTACGGCGCCTGGGACAACGAGTACGAGGAGCACTCGGTCGACGTGCCCGCGTTTCGCATCGGGGAGCACAAGGTCACCAACGCCGAGTGGCTGCGCTTCGTCGAGGCCGGGGGCTACCGGGACGACTCGCTCTGGTCCGACGACGACCGCGCGTGGCGCGACCGCGAGGGCATCGAGCACCCGGCCTTCTGGTCGCACCACGACGGGCGCTGGTGGTGGCGGGCGATGTTCGGCGAGGTTCCGCTGCCCCCGGCGACGCCCGTGTACGTGAGCCACGCCGAGGCCCGCGCCTACGCCCGCTGGCGGGGCTGCGCGCTGCCCACGGAGGCGCAGTGGCACCGCGCGGCCTACGCCACCCGCGGCGGCAACGAGCGCCCCTTCCCCTGGGGCTCCGAGGCTCCCGCGCCGGGGGTGCACGGCAACTTCGGCTTCGCGCACGTCGACCCGACGCCGGTGGGCGCGCACCCCGCGGGGCGCAGCGCGCTGGGCGTCGACGAGATG
This sequence comes from uncultured Myxococcaceae bacterium, assembly GCA_966211675.1. Lineage (GTDB taxonomy): Bacteria > Myxococcota_A > Polyangia > Polyangiales > SCUS01. The sequence goes on along the minus strand of CBIHPK010000117.1, from coordinate 7,870 downwards.
CTCGGCAACGGATGGGAGTGGACCCGCACGCCCTTCGCTCCCTTCGAGGGCTTCTCCCCGCTGCCCTTCTACAAGGGCTACTCGGCCAACTTCTTCGACGGCGAGCACTTCGTCCTCAAGGGGGCATCACCGCGCACCGCGGGGTGCTTCCTGCGCCGGTCGTTCCGCAATTGGTTCCAGCCTCATTACCAGCACGTGTATGCGACGCTCCGCTGCGTCGACGACGGGAGCGCCGCATGACCGACGAGACCCTGGCGACGGCCGTCCTGCGCGGCCTGAGCGCCTCGCCGAAGACCCTTCCCCCGTCGCTGCTCTACGACGCCCTCGGGTCGGCCCTCTTCGAGGCCATCACCGAGCTGCCGGAGTACGGGCTCACTCGCGCCGACCTGCGGATGATCGAGCGCCACGCGGGCGACGTGGTGCGCGCCCTCGACGGCCCGCTCGACGTGGTCGAGCTCGGCCCCGGCAGCGGGCGCAAGGCGGCGCTCTTCCTTCGGGCGGTCACCGCGAGGCAGGAGCGCACGGCGTTCACCGCGGTGGACGTCTCCGCGTCGGCGCTGCGGGAGTGCCGCCGGGCGCTCGAACAGCTCGACGGGGTGGAGGTCCGCTGCGTCGAGGCGAGCTACCTCGACGGGCTGCGCGGCGCCGCGAGGGTGCCCGACGCGCGCCGGCTGGTGCTCTTCCTGGGGAGCAACCTGTCCAACTTCGACCGACGCGACGCGCTCGGCTTCCTGCGAGACCTGCGCGCGACGCTCTCGCCCGGCGACGCGCTCCTGCTGGCGACGGACCTGGAGAAGCCCCCCGAGCGGCTGCTCCCGGCCTACGACGACGCGCTGGGGGTCACCGCGGCCTTCAACCGCAACCTGCTGGTGCGCCTCGACCGCGAGTTCGGGGCCGACTTCGCGCTCGCGGACTTCGCCCACGAGGCCCGCTGGAACGCCCCCGACCGGCGCATCGAGATGCACCTCGTGGCGAGGCGCGCGTGCGAGGCGCACCTGCTGGGCGAGACGTTCCGCTTCGCCGAGGGAGAGAGCATCTGGACCGAGTCGAGCCACCGCTTCCGCGTCGACGAGCTGCGCGCCTGGGGGCAGGAGTCGGGCTTCGCCTGCGCCGGGCAGTGGACCGACGCCGAGTGGCCCTTCGCGCACACCCTGCTGCGGGCGACATAGCATTCGAAGCTGACACCGAGGGCCTTGTCACTGCGGGCTGTCGATGGTGCTACGATCGCACGCGTGGCAGGCGTCGCAGACCGGATACGCGCGATCCTCGAGGAGCGGGGCTGGAGCGAGCGGGAGCTCGGGCGGCGCTCGGGCTTCGCCACGCCGTCGCAGCTCAACGGCGTGCTTCGCAACCTGGACCGCGACGAGGGGGCGGTGGAGCGCTCGACGCTCAAGCGCATCGCCCGCGGCGCCGAGGTGTCCGAGCGCTGGCTGCTGCTGGGCGAAGGCTCCGCCGGGGACGAGGACGGAGCGCGAGGCCCGGCGGCGCGGGAGAGCGTGCGCCCGCACATGATGAACGCGATCGGCTTCGACGACGCGCTGGCCGAGGCGAAGCGGCGCGAGCCGAAGATCCGGGCGCACGCCTGGGAGGCCGTGGCGGGGAGCTCGCGGTACATCCTGCGCGGCATCGTCACCCCCGAGGACATCATCAAGCTGGCGCGCGTGGCCGAGGAGCTCGCGGACCCGGCGCGCATCGAGGCGGCGCTGGAGGCGCAGACCGCCAGGGTGCGCGAGCTGGAGGCGCAGATGGCGCGCGAGCTCGCCGCGAAGAAGGCCGCCGCGGCGAAGAAGGCGGCGGCGCCGAAGCGCGGCGCCCGGGGGCGCTGAGCGGGACACCCCGGGCGGCTCAGGGTGACATTCCCTGACCCGTGACTGTCACGTCTGTCCTGGGTATCCAGCAGAGGGGGGATATGGCCCGCGAGGGGCCGCGGGGCGTCGCTGCCGCTATGGTGGAGGGGTGCCACCGCGACGCCGACGCCAGCTCCCCTCCCCTGCGTACGCGGAGGTCCACGCGATCCTGGAGCGGCCGTGGCTGGTGGACGTCGCGCTGCTCGAGGGCATCGCCAACGAGGTGCACGACCGCACCGAGCTCGCGGACCCCTTCGCGCTCGGATCGGGGCAGATCCTGGCGGCGCACCTGGGGTACCTGGTGATCCCGCGGCAGGACGTGGGGTGCGGCGTGAGCGGGCTGCTGCCGCGCGTCCTGCTGGTGCGCTCCAGCGCCGACGACCTGCGGTGGAACCTCCGGGTGCTGCACGAGCTCGCGCACTCCCTGCTCGACGAGGAGTGCCCCCAGCACAGCCACGCGGACGCGTGGGCCCTCACGCTGGCGCTGGCGATCCCGCGGCGGCGCTACCGGCTGCACCACGAGGCGCGGCACATCCCGCGCTGGGCCGTGGCGCTGCGCCGGCTGACCGCGCGGGCCGTGGCGCGGGCGGCGTAGATGGGTTTGACACTTTAGAATCTCGATGATACCAGGGTGACTGCGCGGACGTTCAGCGCGTAGCGGGCGAAAGGGCCCGGCGGTCCGGCGCGGTGGTATGACATTTTCGATAGTCGAATGCGAGGGTGACAGCGATGACTCCCAAGGCAGGTCTGGGACGCCTCGATGTGTCGTCGGGCCGGGCTCCGACCGGGCGAGAGCCGGTGCGGACGAGGGCGCGAGGGCGACTGCCCGTGTGGAGCGAGGCGGGCGCCGGGGCCGAGCCCGAGGGCTTCGTGGAGCCCGCTCGCCCGCAGACGCGCGCCGACTGCCTGCCCGGCGGGCGCAACGCGCAGCGGCCCTGTCCGTACGTCTCGTGCGCGGCGCACCTGGCGCTGGAGGTCCGGAGCCACGGCAGCTACGCGACGCTGCGCGAGAGCTTCCCCGGCGTCGAGGTGTGGGACATGGTCGAGACCTGCTCGCTGGACGTCGCCGACCGCGGCGGCGCGGCGCTGGAGGAGGTCGCCGCGCTCTTGAACCTCACCCCGGAGCGGGCGCGCCAGGTCGAGGCGCTCGCGATGGAGCGGGTGGAGGGGGAGACGGCGACGATCAGTGCCGATGACGGCGGCCGTGATGGCCCTGCTGCGGAGGGGCCGCGACGGGGGCCGCGGTCACGGCGCTCGACGGCGCGGGCGCGGGGTCGAGGATGTTGAACTCGACGCGGCGGTTGGTCGCCTGCGCGTCGCGGAGCGCGCGGCGTCGGAGGCCCGCGATGGGTCGGAGGGGGCGCGTCTCGCCGTAGCCGTGCGCCTCGAGGCGATCGGCGGCGATGCCGTTGCTCGTGAGCCAGCGCACGACGCTCGCCGCGCGGCGGTTGGAGAGGTCCAGGTTGGATGCGTCGTCGCCGACGTCGTCGGTGTGTCCGTCGACGGAGACGCGCCGCACGCCGGGCACGGCCACGAGCACGTCGCGCACGGCGGTGAGCACGGCGAAGGACTCGGGGAGGATCGTGTCCTCGCTGGTCGCGAAGAACACCGGGTGCGTGATGCGGATCGCGCCGGGGCTCACGATCACGTCGCCGGGGCACCCGTGGCGGTCGGTGCCCGGGCGCGGCATGCCGGCCTCGTCGGGGCAGCGGTCGTCGGGGTCGGGCACGAAGTCGTGGTCGCGGTCGGGCACCGGACATCCCCGGCGGGCGGGGTCCGGCACGGCGCCCTGGTGCACCGTGCGGCACTGGTCGTCGTGGTTGAGCACGCCGTCGTTGTCGTCGTCGCCGTCGGGGCACCCTCGGCGCTCGGGGTCGGGGTGGTCGCCCACGGGCGTGGTCACGCAGGCGTCCTCGTCGTCGAAGACGCCGTCGCGGTCGGTGTCCGGGCGCGGGCACCCGCGGCGCGCCGGGTCGGCGGTGGGGCCCTGCGGCACGTCGGCGCAGAGGTCCTCGTCGTCGTACACGCCGTCGCCGTCGCGGTCGGGGCGCGGGCACCCGGCGCGCGCGCGGTCGGGCACGCTCCCCTGCGGGACGTCGGGGCACACGTCGACCGGATCGAGCACGCCGTCGTGGTCGCGGTCGAGCACGGCCTCGGCGATGCTGGTGGGCACGCGCAGCGTGAACGACAGGCCGAAGGAGAGGTAGAACGCGTCGCTCGCCTGGTGGATCGCCCTGTCCGCGGGGATCCAGTGCATGCGCGCGACGGGGCCGAGCGCGAAGGCGCGGCCGAGGTTGAACTCGAAGCCGAGGCCCGCGTCGAGGCCGATGCGGCGGTCGGCGCCGGTGCTGTAGTACCCGGGGTTGACGTCGGCCCACACGCGGCCGACGGCGCCCACCGCGGGCTGCAGCCGCAGGCCGAGCTGGAGCGCGAGGGTGCGCCCGGTGCCCTGCTGCCCGCTCGCGAAGAAGAAGCCGTTGTTGACCGAGAGCTGGAGCGAGAGCCAGTCGAGGGCGTCGAAGCCGATGCGCCCGGTGGCCTGGAGCTGGAGGCCGTCGTAGCCGAGCGTGGAGCGCTGCGCCGATGGGGTCATGAGCCCGGCGCCGAGCTCACCGCGGAGCGAGAAGCGCGTGAGGGGCTGCGCGGTGGCGGCGGGCGTCGCGAGGAGCGCGCCGAGCGCGAGGCCGAGGGTGTGGATGTGGGTGCGGATGGTCATTGGGGGTGTTCTTCCTCGTCGTTCGCGCGGGGCTCAGAGGACGATGTCGGCGACGTGGTAGGGGCTGCCCGCAGGGCAGTCGTCGGTGGTCGCGTCGGGGCTCACCCGGAAGACGCTCTGATACTCGCCACCCAGGCGAGAGTTCGCGGGGGTTCCTCCGGTCGGCACGGGGAAGATCTGCAGCGGCATGCCCGCGCGGTCGACGCTCACGCGAGCGCCGAAGAACATCATTCCCGACGAGGCGTCCGTACGGACCGGCCTGAGCGTCGTGCGGGGGATCGCGCACACGCGATAGGTGCCTGGCATCGGCGCGGCCGCGAAGGAGATGCTCTCGGGGCCTACGGAGGCCGTGTCGCTCCGGCCGAAGGTCGCGCCGCAGGCCGAGGGGTTGCGGCCGCTCACCGCGTTGTTGCAGGGGGTGTGCACCACGAGGTCGACGTCGCCGAGCGCGTCCCACTGAAGCGAGAACACCGTGTTGCCACGCTGCACGCACACGCCGAAGGAGCAGGCCTCACCGGCCGCGCAGGCGTGGCCGCAGGTGCCGCAGTTCGCGGTGTCCTGGAACGAGGTGTTCACGCAAGCAGCGCCGCAGCGAGACTCGCCGGGGGTCGGACACGGGGGCGTGTACATGCCGGCGGTGTCGGCCAGACACGCCGCGATCTGCGTCGAGCAGAGGCTCTCGCTGATCGCGCTGAAGCAGCTGAAGCTGCTCCCGGCGCCGCACGCGTCGGTGTCGCAGCGGAGCAGGTTGTTGAAGAGGGTCATCGCCGACCCGCTCAGCCCGGCGGCGCATCCGCGCATGCAGTCGAGGTCGCGCTCGGGGCACGAAGTGACGCAGCTCGCGGCCGCCGCGCAGCCGTTGGTGCCGACGGGGACATCCACCGGCGTGACCACGTCCGCGGGCACGTCCGTCGGCACGCCGCCGTCCCCGCCGAGCACGAACTCACCCACGAAGTCGGGGCTCGTGCGCGAGCACGACCTCGACCCCGAGCCGCTCGTCATCAGCGTGCGGCGGAGCGTGGTGATCAACGTCGTGCCGATGAACACGTCGACGGTGCTCTGCGTGGGCACGGCCACGCCGCCGAAGGGCACCACGCAGACGAGGTACGTGCCCGGCGCCGCGCTGGTGCGCCAGAAGGTGTTCTCAGGCCCGGTGCCCGTGGTGTCGTCGCGGTCGAGCTCGCCGCCGCACGCCACCCGGTTGCCGAAATAGATGTCGGTGCCGCAGGGCGGGACCACGTGCAGGTCGACGTCGCCGGGGCGATCCCAGTTGAGCGTGAAGCGCAGGTGCCCGGTGCCGATGCAAGCGCCGTTGTTGCAGGTCTGCGAGGCGGAGCACGCGTGACCGCAGGCGCCGCAGTTCATCGGGTTCGTGAGCACCGGCGTGCACGCGCCGCCGCAGAGCAGCTGTCCCGCGGGGCATCCGCCGTCGGTGGGCGGTGCGTCGAGGCCGCCGTCGGTGAGCGGCACATCGACGCCGCCGTCGGTGGGCCCGCCGTCGGCCGTGCACGCGGTCACCTGCGCGCCGCAGCGCGTGCCGATGGCCATGGAGCCGCACTGCTCCTCGAGGCCGCCGTCGCAGGCCGAGCGCACGCAGGTGAGCAGGCTGTCGACCAGCGGGCGCGACGAGGCCCGGAGGTCTCTCGCGCAGCCCTGGACGCAGGTCGCGAAGGTCGCGCCGCCGCACGACGCCGCGCACGTGGCGAAGTCGGAGCAGGTGCGCGTTCCGACGCTCGCGTCGACGCCGCTGTCGACGGCGGCATCGACGGCGGCATCGATCCCGCCATCGACGGCGCTGTCGGCGGGCTGCGTGGTGGCGTCGAGCGGCACGAGCACGCTGCGGCCGACGTCGCATCCGAGCGCGCCGAGAGCGGAGGCGACGCAGAGACGAACCCAGATGTCCGGGAAGCGGAACCGATCAGACACGTGACCTCCATGGGATGCGCCGCGCCGGGACGTCCGGGCGGTCGCGCGCAGCCTCCGTAGCGGGCCGTTCGCCTCGGAGGGGTAACACGCGCGAAAGCCCTGATTCCATGGCGGTAATCGAAGTGAAATCGACCTGTCATCGGCGACCGGCGATGACCTGTGGGAAGGTCCACCTCGACGCCCTGATCCCCCTCCGTAGCCCTGACGGCCGACGGAGATCCCCCCGTCGCGTCTGCGGCGCGGGGCGCGTCTTCTCGCGCGCTGCGGTACACTGCGGGCGCGCTCATGACACCGGCCGATCCGCTCGAGGACCTCTGCGGAACGACGCTCGAGGGACGCTTCACGCTCGACGCCTTCGTGGCGCGCGGCGGCTACGGCGTCGTCTATCGCGGCACGCACCTGGCGCTCCGGTGTCCGGTCGCGGTGAAGGTGCTCGCGGTCCCCGAGCGCCTCGAGGGGTCGGCGCGCGCTCGCTTCGTCGAGGCCTTCGAGCGCGAGGCGCGCACCGCGGCGGTGCTGCGACACCCGGCGATCGTGGGCGTGCACGACTTCGGAGTGACGACCGTCGGCGACCGCGCGCACCCCTACATGGTGCTCGAGTGGATCGACGGCGAGACCCTCGAGGCCGCGCTCGCCGCGCACGAAGGCGCGACGCGCTCGCCGCGCGAGACCCTCCGCCTCCTGCGCCCCGTGCTCGACGCGATGGCGAGCGCGCACGAGGCCGGCGTCGCGCACCGCGACATCAAGCCGGCCAACGTGATGGTCACGACGACGCGGCGAGGAGCGCGCACGACCCGGCTCCTGGACTTCGGGCTCGCGAAGGCCCTCGACCCCGACGAGGCTCCGCCCACCGGGCTCACGCACACGGGCGAGGACCGCCCCGCGTTCTCGCTCTCCCACGCGGCGCCCGAGCAGGTCGGACGCCTGCGCACGGGGCCCTGGACGGACGTGCACGCCCTCGCGCTGCTCGTCGTCGAGGTGCTCACCGGGCGCCGCGCGTACCAGGGCGAGACCTCGGTCGACCTGTTCGCGCGCATCACCTCGGAGACGCGCCCGACGCCGCGCACCCTCTCGTACGACGCGGGCCCGTGGGAGCCCGTGCTCGCCCGCGCCCTCGCGCGCTCCCCCGCCGAGAGGCACCCCGACGCGGCCGCGCTCCTCGCCGACCTCGAGGCCCACGTCGACGAGGCGCAGCGCGCGTGGGAGGGGGGCGCGACGGTCGAGGCTCCCGCCGTCACCGCCGCGCCGCGACGGCGACCGCCGCGGGGCGTTGGCCTCGTGGTCCTCGCGGGCGCGGTCGCCGTGGGGCTCTGGTCGCTCCGCGCGTCGTCGCAGCGCGCTGCGCGGCCCTCGCCGGGCGCACCGTCGCCGGCCGGGGCGC
>CBIHPK010000116.1:0-26677 GCA_966211675.1 uncultured Myxococcaceae bacterium | reverse complement strand
CCACTTCAGCGGTTGCAGGCCCGCTCGGGGGCCGTCCGCAACCGCGGAGTGGGCGGCGTCCCGACGGCCTATCACCGCGCTCCGACCACTGCGAAACAAGCGTTTCGATGACGTGCTACACGTCCGCGAGATGTGTAGGAGGGAAAGGGTTTCCAACCCGCGGGCACAGCAAGTCTCACTCAAACGCGAGCGCTACCGTCGCGGCGGAGGCATTGCAGAGCGGGCCTGACTCCTGGGACGATGGCGCATGCGGGTGCAGGCGGTCTTCCTCCTCGGGGCGCTCCTCGGCTGCTCGTCCTCGGTCTCCAGCGGACCGCCCGACACCGGGTCGATCCAACCCACGATGGATGTCCCCACGGTCGACGCGCCCGTGACCGACCTCGCCCTCGTCGATCGCGTGACCGCCGACCTCGTCGAGGGGCCCGACGTGCCCGACGGGCCCGACGGGCCCGACGTGCCGGTCGATCGACCGGCGGGCGACCTCGGGACGATGGACGTCGGCTGCGCGTCGCCGCTGTTTCTCTGCGGCTCCGCCTGCGTCAACCTCTCGACGGACCCCAACCACTGCGGGCGCTGCGGCTCCGCCTGCCCGGCCGGTCAGCCCTGCACCGCCGGGGTCTGCATCGCCGACGACTGCCCCGGCGGGCAGTTCTGCGCGGGGACCTGCCGCCACACCAGCACCGATCCATCGAACTGCGGCGGCTGCGGTCAGCAGTGCTGCGCGGGCAACGTGTGCTCCGGCGGCGTGTGCATCGTCGCGTGCCCGGGCGGGATGACCTCGTGCCCCGGCTCGATGTCCAGCTGCCGCGGCAACGTCTGCGCGGACACCCGCACCGACCCGACGCACTGCGGAGCCTGCGCCACCCGCTGCGCCGCGGGCGAGACCTGCGTCGACGGCGTCTGCCGGGGGAGCGGGTTCATGGCGCTCGCGCCCTGCAACGCCGTCGGGGACTACACCACCGGGTCGACGATCCGCTTCGGGGGCGCGGTGGGGAACTCGTACTCGCCCGCCTGCCTCACGGTGCGCGTCGGCGACACGGTCACCTGGGAGGGCAACTTCGGAGCGCACCCCCGATCGCCCTCCACCCGCGGCACGGCGATGAACCCGATCCCCGCCGTGTCGTCCGGAACGAGCCAGGCCGTGCAGTTCACCCGGGCGGGCTTCTTCCCGTTCTACTGCGAGTTCCACGGCGACGACGCGGGCGGCGGGATGGCCGGCGTGGTGCGGGTCATCGAGTAGCGCGACCGCCTTGCGGAGCCGCGGGATTGCGCCCCATCATCCAGCGCGCTTCAGGGGTTTCAGACTCCCGATGCCCCGGTGGGTGGGGCGTCCCGTGACCTCCGTCGAGCGAGGAACGTGCCCATGTGTCAAGACAGCTCCGACGATCATGCGCTCGTGGTCCGGGTCCTCGAGAACATGAGCGACGCGTGCGTCATCCTCGACCGCTCGTGGCGCTACACCTACGTGAACCAGCGCGCCGGCGTCCTCTTCGGACGCCCGCCGAAGAGCCTCGTGGGCAAGCACATCTGGACGGAGTTTCCCGACGGGGTGGGGCAGCCCTTCCAACTGGCCTACGAGGCCTCGATGGCCGACCTCCAGCCTCGGCACATCGAGGCCTTCTACCCCCCGTGGAACCGCTGGTACGAGAACCGGATCTGCCCCTCCGAGGACGGCCTCGCGATCTTCTTCTCCGACGTCACCGAGCGCAGGCTCGCGGAGACCGCCGAGCGCAACCTCGCCGCGGCCCGCGAGCAGGCCGAGCGCATGGCCCACCTCGGGTTCTGGCGCTGGGACGTCGTCTCCAACCGGGTGACCTGGTCGGACGAGCTCTACCGGATCTACAGCATCCGCCCGGAGGATTTCGGCGCCTCCTTCGAGGGCTATCTCTCCCGCGTCCACCCCGACGACCGCGAGCGCGTGCGGCGCATCCTCTCGGCCGCCCTGCGCGACCGCCGCGCGGCGTCCTTCGCCGAGCGCATCCTGCGGCCCGGCGGCGAGGTGCGGTACCTGCACTCCTGGGCCGCGGTCTCCGTCGACGAGCTCGGGGTCGCGCAGGAGATGTTCGGCACCTGCCTCGACCTGACCGAGCTCGTCGAGACCGCGGCGGAGCTGCGACGGACCGAGGCGTGGCTCTCCCGCGCCCTGGCCGCGGCGCGAGTGGGGCTCTGGGACTGGGACCGGTCGAGCGGCCGGGTCCAGTGGTCGCCCGGCTTCGAGGCGCTGTACGGCGTGTCGGCGGAGAGCTTCGGCAACTCCTACGAGGACGCCCTCTCGCGGGTGGCGGAGGAGGACCGCGCCGCCGTGAAGGCGAGCATCGACGCGGCGCGGAGGAGCGGCACGGAGTTTCGCATCGAGCACCGGGTGCGGTGGCCCGACGGCACCGTGCGCTGGGTCGCCTCGCACGCGACCATCGAGCGCGACGCGGCGGGCGTGTCCACCCGGATGAGCGGCTCGGTGGTCGACATCACCGCGCTGAAGGAGGCCCAGGACGAGCGAGAGCGCGCCCGCGAGGCGCTGCTGCACACGCAGAAGCTCGACGCCATCGGGCGCCTGGCGGCCGGGGTCGCGCACGACATCAAGAACTTCCTGAGCATCGTGGACATGTCGAGCGTGGCGCTGTCGCAGCGCGTGGGGGACGACCCGACGCTGGTCGAGCTGGTCAGCAACATCCACCAGGCGAGCGTCCGCGCCGCGACGCTGACGCGCCAGCTCCTGACGCTCGGGGGCCAGCAGGCGCCTGCGCTCGCCGAGCTCGACCTCGCGGAGGTGATCGGGTCCATGACCCCGCTGCTGCGCGCGGCGGTCCCGCCCTCGGTGACGCTGGAGACCCGCTTCGAGCCGGCGCCCGTGTTCGGCGACCGCCACCAGATCGAGCAGCTCATCGTGAACCTCGTGATGAACGCCCGCGACGCGATGCCCGAGGGCGGCACCCTGGCCATCGCGACGGCGACCGACGGCGACGAGGTCTCGATGGAGGTCCGCGACACCGGCACGGGGATGACCCCCGACGTGCAGGCCCGCATCTTCGAGCCCTTCTACACCACCCGGGAGCACGGCTCCGGCGTCGGCATGGCGACGGTGCGCGACCTCGTCGCCCAGAGCCGCGGCCGCATCGACGTCACCAGCGCCGTCGGGGCGGGCACCACGGTGCAGGTCATCCTGCCGAGGGCCTGACCCGGCCGGCGCCGGCGCCCCGATGGCCCCGAGCGCGATAGCATCGCGGCCATGGAGAGCGCGCACGACGACCCCCACGCCCTGAGGCGCACCACGGGGCTCTTCCTGGCCGCGGAGTTCGCGCTGGTGGTGGGCGCGTTCGTGGCGCTGAGCGTGGCCACGGGCGAGCCGGCGACGGCCTGCGGCTGGTGCGAGACCAACCGCTTCGACGTGGCCGTGCGCGCCCTGCTGGTGCGCCCCCACCCCCACGACGCCGCGGTCGCGAGCCACGCGCTCGCCATGCTCGCGGCCCCGCTGCTGGGCCTCGGCGCGGTGATCGTCCCGGCGGTCGCCAGGCGCCGAGGACGTCACGCGCTGCAGGACAGCGCCATCGTCCTCAACGCCTTCCTGCTGGTGACGGCGGTCGCGGACGGCGTGAAGAAGCTCGCCGACCGGCAGCGACCGGGCGTCCACTTCGGGCGGGCGAGCGAGATCGAGGCCAGCGCCGCGCCGCTGGAGTTCTACCTCTCGTTCTTCTCCGGGGACACGGCGTGGGCCTTCGTCCTCGGGGCCGCGGCGGCCACGCTGGCGCACCTGCGCGGCTACGCCTTCGCTCGTCGCATCGCCCTGCTGGGCGCGGTCCTCGGCGTGGGCACCGCCGTGCTGCGCATCGCGGCGGACATGCACTGGGCCACCGACGTCCTCGCCGGCGCCGCGGTCGGAACCGCCGTGGGCGTGGGGCTCCCGTGGCTCGTGCACCCTCGCGTGGGGTCCTCGGCTCGCGGCGCGGGGCGGTCGGCGTGACCCTGTCTGCGGGTGATCCGGGCTCGCTTCGACCGAGGCCTCGCGGGGGCCGCTTCGACGTCGCCTCGGTGGCCGCGCCGCTGTCCCTCTTCGTCGTGCTGGCCGCCTTCGTGGGACTCCTCGGCGGGACGCATCCCTCCGACCGGGGACGCGACCTCGCGCTCGCCCTCGCCGCGACCGCCTTCGCGCTGCTCAACCTGCCCTCCGCGGTCTCGATCGCCCGCCGCAGGGACGGGCGCACCGCGGCGCTGCTCACGCTCCTCGCTCGCGTCACCTTCGCCGTGGTCGCCCTGCGCTTCGTGCACGGGATCTCCCACGAAGGCCGCCACGACGCGTGGCGAGCGTGCCGGGCTCGCATCGCCCTCGGCGGCGAGGAGCGCTGCACCTTCCTTCACCTGTGCGCCAACGAGGCGCCGCTCTCGACGGAGGAGCGGGCGAGGCTCCTCCGGATCATCCGAGCGACGCCCGGCTGCGCCGATCCCTGAGCGGGGGGGGCGCGTGGTGCCGGTCGGTGGCACCCTCCGGTGCGCGTGACCCCGGAGCAATTGCACAACAACGTCTTCCTCCTGGGGAGCGTCGGGAGCGCGCTGCTCCTCGAGACCATCGGCTGGCTCCGCGCCCCGGAGCGCATCGCCGCGATGGCCTTCGTCCCGCTGTTCTCGCGGCGCATCCCGATGGGTCCTCGCACCCGCGCCGAGCTCGCGGCGCCGGATGGTCAGGCGTCGTATCGGTCCGCCGCGAGGGGAGGCCTCGACTGGTCACGACTGCCGGGGCCTCGCCGCTTCGAGCGGCAGGGGGTGCGCTTCGAGCTCGACCCGTCGCGAGCGCGGCTCGTCGCCCGACTGCCGTTCACGCCGACGTGGTTCGGCTTCGGCGGCGTCGCGGCGCTGCGACTGCGGGTCGAGGGCGACGTGGCCGTCGTCGAAGCCCGAGCGCTGCCGTGGCTCTCGCTCACGAGCGTCGCGTTCTTCGGAGCGCTCCTCGTGCTGGTCGGTCCGAGCGGCCCCCGCGCGATCGGCGCCCTCTTCGCGGGACTCCTGGTGATGTTCAACGGGCTCGCCACGTGGCGCACCCGCCGGGTGTTCGCGTCGGCGGTGAGGGCGGGCGCCGACGAGCTCGCAGCGCGCGTTGCGCCGTGACGCGAGCGGGGCGCTGCTGCGACGGCAGCGCGACGGCTTCAGGGCCTCGCGGGGGTCTCCAGCGGGGTGCGCTCGAGCTCGATCCAGTCGGGCTCGAGCCCCGTCGCCGGGCGCACGTCGGCGACGAGGCGCGACCACGCCTCCTGCTCGCGAGCGAAGGCCACGCGGCCCTCGCGCTGCCACCACCGGCGGTACGGCGCGGCGGTGGTGTCGGGCCCGTTGCCCGGCGCCGAGTGGGCTGGGCTCGCGTCGGCGGGCTGTGGCGCGACGAACCCCAGGAGCTCGATGGAGGTCACGGCGTTGCGGCGCGTGGTCTCCGCCTCGGAGGGCTCCAGCAGCGCGACCAGCGCGGGGATCACCCGGCGGTCTCGCCACGCCCGCAGCCGACCCGAGAGCATGGGGCGCAGGTGCGGATGCTGGGCGTACTGCCGCAGCGCGAGGTCGAGGTCGGCCGGGTCGGCGAGCTCGGAGAGCGCGATGAAGGCCTCGGTGAGCACCTGCGCGTCGCGCGACGAGGCGAGCTGAGCGCGCCAGAACCGTTGCAGCTCTCGGACGGGGGCGTGGCGGCTGAGGGCCCAGGCTGCGCACCGTCGCCGGTCGCGAGGGGCGTGGGCGACGGCGTCGAGCAGCGCCGCCCGGCCGACGGACGTGAGGTCGGTCGGAACCTCGATCTGCGGGTTGAGCCCGTTGCGCCCGGCGACGGCGCAGCGGGCGAGCCACGCGGGGACGTCCGTGGGGGTCGCGGGCGGCGTCGGCGGGGCGGTCGGTGGTGGCGGCGTGACGACGCACGCGCCGGCGTAGCGCCAGCGGAGCCCTCCACCGGGGAGCGGTGCGCTCGACGTGCGGCCGTCGCATCGGCAGAAGGTCATCGGCGTCGGGTGCACGGCGGCGGGCCAGCATCGGCGGCGGGCGGGTCCATCGCAGCCCGCCGCGAAATAGGGCACCTCGTCGCGGCGGCACGGCGGGCCGACGATCTCCTCGGGCGGCCGCGGCTGCGCGCTGGCCGGGAGGTCCACGGTGACGCCCAGGGCGAGTGCGAAGATCCATCGGGTCCGTGGGGGTGACATCCGGTGGGCCCTCATCCCCGCAACACCGTCGCGAGCACCACCAGGCAGATCGCGAGCGGCAGCGACGCGACCCCCGCGCAGAACAACCAGATCAGGTGCTCTCGCAGGCCCCGGCCCCGCGCCCACAGCACCAGCCCCCACGAGGGCACCAGCCCCAGCAGCGCCGCAGCCACCGCGACCATCCCGATGGGGTTGTCGTCGCCCGGGCTCGTGCCCACGCGCCAGGACACCAGCAGCCCCATCGCCACGCTGGCGACACCGAAGAGTCCGAACGCGAGGTGCAGCGGGGAGCGGCGCATGGCGGGGTTCTACCCGAGGCTACAGTCGAAGTGTCCTCGCGTCCTCCGACGCCGAGGCCGCAACGCGACCGCCGGTGCGCGGTCAACCCGGCCACGACCTGCTGATATCCTGCGTGCATGGCCACCCTGCCGCCGGGCCCTCGCTACTCCCTCGGGTTCATGGTGCGCTACCTCCGAGACCCCATCGGCTGCATGCTCCCGCTCGCTCGCGAGTACGGCGACCCGGTGCTCTTCCCTGGCAAGCCCGCGATCGTGTTCACCGGTGACCCGGTGGGCATCAAGGCCATCTACAGCGCCGACCCGGACACCTTCGAGCCCCTCAACCAGGACCTCGGCATCTTCGTCGGCGCCCGGTCGTTGATCCTGCTCGGCGGCGCCGAGCACCGCAGGGCGCGCAAGCTGATGACGCCGCCCTTTCACGGGGCGAGGATGCGCGCGTACGGAGAGCAGATCGTCCGCCTCACCGAGCAGCGCACCGCGGCGTGGGGCCCCGGGCAGCGCGTGTCGATGCTCGACACCCTCCAGCACGTCTCCCTCGACGTCATCCTCCAGGCCATCTTCGGAGTAACCGAGCCCGAGCGCATGGCGTCGCTGTCGAAGCTCCTGCTGGAGATCACCAACGGCATCTCGCCGCTCCTCGCGCTGATGCCCTCGCTGCGGCGTGAGTTCGGCGGCGTCGGGCCCTACGCGTCCTTCATGCGCCGGCGCAAGCGCCTCCACGATCAGCTCGACGCCCTCATCGCCGCGGGGCGCGCCGCCGGACCCCGAGAGGACATCCTCAGCCTGCTCCTCGCGGCCCGCTACGAGGACGGGCAGCCGATGCCCGATGACGAGATCCGCGACCAGCTGGTGCTGCTGGTCTTCGCGGGGCACGAGACCACCGCCATCGCCATCGCGTGGTCGCTCTACGCGCTGCATCGCCCCGAGAACGCCGCCGTGCTCGAGAGGCTGCGCGCCGAGCTCTCGGGCGCCGACTCCGGGCCCGCGGGACTGGAGAAGCTGCCGTACCTCGAGGCGACCTGCCAGGAGACGCTGCGCCGCTTTCCCCTCGCGCCGGCGCCGAGCCCGCGCAGGCTGCTGCGCCCCTTCGAGCTCATGGGGTACACCCTGCCCGCGGGGATGGGCGTCTGCGCGGCCATCGCCCTCGCCCACTTCCGCGAGGAGGTCTACCCCGAGCCGATGCGCTTCCGCCCGGAGCGCTTCCTGGAGCGACAGTTCTCGCCCTTCGAGTTCCTGCCCTTCGGCGGAGGGTCTCGGCGTTGCCTCGGAGCGGCCATGGCCAGCTACGAGATGAAGCTGGTGCTCGGGACGCTCCTCCGTCGCTACCGGCTACGCCTCGACTCGCTGCGCCCCGACGCCGGGGCCGTGCGCGCCGCCAACGTCGGCCCCGCCCATGGCGTGAAGATGATCGTCGAGGAGCAGCTGGGCCGGTGACGCCTCGGCCGTCTCGTGGCGGCAACGTAGCCTGATGCGAGCGGCCGTATCCCTCACGCTGGCGACGCTGCTGCACGCGCCCCTCGCGCTCGCCCAGGGCGCGCAGGAGGGCACGCGGTCGAGCGCCCTCGACCTGGAGACGCGCGGGTTCAACCTCTCCGGCGCGCTGCAGTTCGGCGTCGCGCCGGTCAACCTCAGCTACGGCGCGTACCCCGACAACGCGGGCCTCGCGCTCTTCCGCTACGCCGCCCACGCCGACATGGACCTCGTCGGGCAGCGCCTCACGGTTCCGCTCGACGTGACGCTCTTCACCGACGGCACGTCGGCGGGCATCGGCACGCTGTCACCGACGGAGTTCGACGTCGTCACGGGGCTGCACTCGACCTGGGTCGTCGGACCGGGCCTGCTGGAGCTGGGCACCCACTTCGAGCACGACCGCCCGGTGGGGGTGAGCGGCTTCACGCAGACCTACGTGGACGTCCGCGCCCGCTACCTCTACTCGGTCGGGACGACCTTCCCGAGCGTCGCCCGCGCGCTGCGCGACGGGGACATCTCCGGCTGGGTCGCACTCGGATGGTTCGTCTGGAACCCCACCTACGCCGCACGCCCCGACAACACCGGCGTCGCGCTCTTCCGCTATGTGGCCCACGCCGAGCTGTCGATCTGGCACGACCACCTCTCCTTCGGATTGGAGGGCACGATGTTCAGCGACCGCCGGGCCGACAACCCCGTGGTGCCCTCGGAGCTCGACCTCACCCTGGAGCTCATCGGGCGACTGCAACCCTTCGAGCTGCACCTCGCCGTGGAGCGCGACGCCCCCGTCGCCCGCAGCGGCCCCGAGCAGGTCTACGCGTACGCCCTCGCCGTCTGGGCCTTCGACCTCGTGCGCCGCCAGCCGCGCCCGCTGGAGACGCGGGGAGAGCTGCGCTCACCGTAGCGGAGCCCGTGCTGACCGGGAGCGCCGTCCGGGAGGGGGAATCAGAACGTGTCGCCGCTCGCCAGCACCTCGGCCCTGGCGTTGTCGCCTCGGGTGGGGCCCTTGCCGCGGAGGTCCGCGAGCTGGGCGTCGAGCATGGCGCGGAGCACCCCGGCGCCCGCGTCGAGCTGACGGCCGGTGAGCAGCGAAGGCCAGTGCACGAACACCCGGGGCGCCAGGCGCAGGTCGCGGTCGAGCCGCACCGGGACCCGGTTGGGGACGCCGCGTCGGGCGCGGCTCGCCTGGAGCAGGGTGAGCGTGCGCCCGGGGTGGTCCATGGCGTAGTTCACCACGTAGCTGATGTTGTTACAGAGGTAGGTATTGCTGTCCCGGGGGAAGCCTCCGAGCTTGACCCCGGTGAGCACCTCCCCGAGCGAGCGACCGCCCGCCTCCACCCCGGCGCTCTCCTCGATGGCTCCCTGCGCCGCGGCGCGCACCGGGTCCCAGGAGAGCAGCAGCCCACGAGCGCTCTCGGCGGCGGTCGCCGAGGGCACGAGCGGCGCCCAGCTCATCCCCGTCGGCGCCCTCGGAACCAGCAGGTCGGAGCCATCCCGCAGGGTCATCGCGCGGTTGACCGAGCCCAGCTCGATCCAGAGGTCCTGGGCGGGGCCGGCGATGCCGTTCATCACCACGAGGTCGGGCGCGAAGCTCTGCGCTTCCTTCAGCGCGAGGATCGCCGCGAGGTCCCAGTACACGGGCACGACCATGGCGCAGAGGTCCACCGGCCCGACGGTCGGGAGCGTCACCGTCGCCTGCGCCACCACGGTCTGCGGCGCGGGGTCGTCGGGACCCGCCGCGGGCCGCTGCGTGGTCGGGTAGCGCATCCCCGGGACGAGCGCGCTCACGACCTGTCCGCTGACGTTGACGCCGTTGTCGAGGAAGCGCCCGAAGCCCGTGAGCAGCACCCTCGGCCGCCCCGTCCCGGAGGGCGTGCACCGCGCCCGGTAGCGCAGCGCGAAGGAGACGTTGGCGTCGTACTGGGCCCGCGCCGCGGGGTCGCTGGTGTCGACGGTGACCGCGTCGGCCTCCGGCACCTCCTCGGCCGCGGCGGGCTCCTCGGCCGCGCCGCAGCCGACCAGCGAGAGGGCGAAGGCCGCCGCGAGCGCGCGAGGGACGGTGGGGACTGCCGGGGTCATCACGGCGGGACGATACCTCGCGCTACTCCAACCATCCGCCGTTGACGACGACGATCCACTCCGCGCCCTCGTCGACGGCTCCCCCCGAGCTCCGCTCGTAGGGCAGCACCACCGCGTCGAAGACCGTCCCGCCCTGCGCGAGCGCCGCGGGCAGCGCCGTGCGGGCGACCGCCCCGATGACCCGGTCGACCGTGGCCGTCGCGAGGTCCGTCCGTGCGCCGAGGTCGTACCCGTGGGCCCGAGGGATGCCGCCTCCCCGGCCGCAGCCGTCGCCGAGCGCGGAAGGGTCCTGCCACGCCGTGGGGAAGAGGATGTCCCCTCGCCCGGCCCAGACGACCGAGGCCGCGAACACCGTGAGCCCGAGCCGGGCGCTCACCGCGACGACGCCGCCAAAATCGCTGGGTGACGCATAGAAGACGAAGGCGTCCTCGGGCATCGAGCGATTCACCATCTGAAGCGAGGCGTAGGGGATCATCGCGGCCTCCGCGAGCGCCGCCGCCTGCGCGTCCGACGTGGTCGCGTATCGCCCGCAGAAGGACTGGAACCCGATCGGCCGGAGCGTCGCCTGGCCGAGCCGCACCACCACCGAGCAGGTGAGCCGACCCTCCGCCGGCGACAGGAGCCGCGCCGCCAGAGAACGCTGCCTCTCCGCGCAGACGTCGCCCGCATCGACGGTCGGGACGTCCACCTCGGCGATCGGAACATCCGCGCCCGCGTCGCGAGAGGTGACCGTGGCGCCGCAGCCGAGGGCCGAGAGCGCGGTCGAGAGCGAGGCGAGGAGGATGCTTCGAGCGCTCATGCATCACCCCCGTCGGAGGTAGGCGTTCACCGCGCGCACGATGGCGTGCAGGTCGCACCAGTAGAAGCCCGCGCTGTTGAAGCAGTTGGTCTCCACCACGCGCAGGCCCTCCTCGACCTCGCCCACGTCGAGCACGAAGACCGGCGCCGGTGCGTACCTCGCGGCCATCTCCTCGGCGAAGGCCGTCACCGCCGACGGAACCTCGCCGGTGACCTTCAGTCGCCCGTGGCTGCGGTACTGGCTCGACGCCACCACCCGCCCGTCGACCACGACGGTGCGCCACTCCGTGGCGATCGCGAGCGGCGGCGCGACCTGGATGCGCGTGTCGAGGCCGAGCGGCCCGTTGCTCGACGAGAGGCCGTCGCGCCAGCCGCGCAGCTCGCCGAAGGTGTGCACCGCGCCCTGAAACTCCTTGAGGTCCCCGGCGGGTCGGACGAAGAACTCCGCCTCCGGGTCGAGGTCGCGCGACACGAACTCCCCGACCGCGACCACCTCGCTGGCGGCGTTGAGCAGCGCGGGGCCGTAGCCGTCGCGCAGCGCCTCGAAGGCGAAGCGGGCCTCGTCGAAGAACACGCCGGGGTCCCATCGGCCCTCGCGCGCGACGTTTCGCATCAGGGTGGTCGACCCGTAGAACACCACCGCCCCGTCGTCGGGAACATCGGGCGGCGTGTCGTCGAAGGGGATCACCTTCAAGGGCACCCACGGGACTCCCAGGCGCTCCAGGAAGGCCGTGAGCTTCGCCACGTCATCCGCGCTACCGAGGTTCGTCTGGACGGCCCACCGGATCGGTCTCATGGCGCGGCGGACCATGCCCGAGGTCCGCGCCGGGGTCGAGCACGACGCCGCTCCAGCGGCCATCGACCCGGCTTCGGCTCGACGGGCGCAGCTACAGCGCCGGGACGTAGGACGTACAGAGCCCCGAGCGGCAGTCGACGGCGATCATCGTGGAGAAGTTCCCGACGCTGCCATCGTCTGCGACCGGCGGGCGCGCGGGGCAGCCGCAGGCCGGATACATCGGCGCGCAGATCGCCTCCGCCGCCTGGAACGCCTCGCGCTGGCTCACGTTCAGCCCCATCGCTCGGGAGTTGCCGCAGCAGTCGGTCTGGTGCGTGGCGACGAAGCAGTCCGAGGCCGCGCGGCAGCTCCGGTCGAAGCTGGGGAAGCTGCCTCCGCTGCCGCCGCACACGATGGGCGCGCCCGCGTCGGCGCAGACCAGACGCGGACAGCTCGGCGGCGTACACGAGACCGGACCCTCGTAGTGGCAGCCCGGAGGCGGAGCGGCGCACTCCACGGCGCACGTGGCGTCGACCGGTGGCCCCGCGTCCACGCACGCTCGCAGGGTGCACTGCACGCTCCCGTTGGGACCACACGAGCAGGTGTTGCAGCCGTCGGGCGAGGGACAGCTGGCGCCGGCCGCGCAGAAGGTTCCGTCGGAGAGCCGGCACCCGGCGCCGAGGTCTGCGACGACGGGCACGTCCCTCGGCGCATCTGGCACATCCACGACACCAGAGTCGCTCGTCGGCACGGAGACGGCGGTTCCGCCGCAGCCAGACGCGGCGCCGAGGAGCGTGAGCAGCAGCGCGGACGGGGTGAGCGGAAGCGACAGCGGCGCGAGCATGCGAGGGGACATCACGAGACCTCCTTCGTGGACGCATCGGTCTGTGCAAGGCGGGCGCCAGGATCGAGCGCCTGGGTGGAGGGTGGTTGAAGTGAAGTCATCAGTCGAACGAGGTTCGAGCCCTCATCGCACCACGACCGCACCTCCGGCGCGGCCCAGCTCCACCATCACGCCGCCTCGACGCGCCGCCTCGCCCGCGGGTCCACTGCGCTCGATGCTCTGCGCCAGCGCGCGCCCGTTCACCACCACGTCGAGCGAGCGCCCATATGGGATGGAGGAGGATCAACCCGTGCGGCGCGCGGGCGGCAACTCACGCGACACATCGGCGCCACGCACTCTCACGAGCACCGGCCCGGCGCCCATGGAGTCCCCGAGCATCTCGAAGAGCTGGCCCCGCGCAGCGAGAAAACCTCGAAGCCATCCCGCCGGGCGACGTGGGATCTCTGCCTCGAGCAGTCCCCTGAGTGCGGGGTCCGTCGAGAGCACCTGGCCGAGCGAGCTGAGGTACGACCATCCGCCGTCGGCGGCGATCAACCTCACGAGCTCCATCGCCAGCTGCCCGGCGGGAACAATCCTTCTGCGAACCGGTGGCCGCCTGGTTCGCCACATGTTCCGTCTCACGCTCGGCCCCAGCAACGTCGTGAACGTGACGAACGCCGCGGGCCGTGCGTCGATAAAGGTGCGGAGCCAGTCTCGATCTCTCGCGAGCCTCGCCCGCTGAACGAGCGTCGCGACCTCGTTGTCCGCCGCGAGCAAGGCCGCCAGGGTCTTGATGCTCATCGCTTCCTCGTGCTCATCGATCAACCGTCCGATGTGTTCGACGAGCGCTGCCACGCTCTGGTCGCGCGACAGCTCAGGGGAACGATCCTCCCTAACTACCGGCCTTGGCAGCTCGACCGGCGCCTCGACGAACGCGACGCCTGGCGGTGCCGCCAGGGGACTCGGTTGGGGTTCGACATCGTGATCGTCTCGAACCCGGCGAACGTCGGTCGGGTCGAAGTAGGCGCGACCATCCACGATCGCGAACGGCAGGCGGAGGACGTTCGTCGTGTCGTACTCGCGGTAGTGATCGTTCGAGACCACCACGTACTCGGAGGACTTCGCCATCTCGAGGAGGATCGGGTCCGCCTTCGCGGGCGCCTGGGAGATGACGCGATCGCGCAGCATCGCACGGAGCTCGGCGGCGTCGGGATGCCGTCGGCGCACGAGCATCGACACGGTCGACGCGTCGATGACGCCAGAGATGACCGTCGCCTCCCCGAACTTCTCGTTCAGTCCTTCGATCAACGCGCTGTAGCGCGCCAGACTCACGGCATCCGGGCTGCTCGCGCCCGCCGTGTTGATCACGTTCGAGACGTCGATCACGAACTTGAGTGTCATCGCCCGCATCATCGAGACACCCCCGCGCCATCCCCGACCGACGACGGTGGGGCCGAGAGCGCGAGGACGGAATCCACGCAGGCCGCGACGGAGGAGAGGGTGGTGTCGACGACATGGTCGCAGGCCGACGGGTCATCGAACTCCACGCCGTACAGTGATCGCAGCCGGGCGCGGTCCGAGATCGTGCGCGCGGCTTCGCGCTCGATGATCGTCACGGCCTTCGATGCCGGGCCCGGATGTCCTCGCAGGACCACCGCACACTCGACGAGCGACGCAGCCATCGGAGGCGCACGAAGCAACGGCTCGATCAGGTCGCGCGAGGCGCGCCCGTCTTCCCGCTCCAGGAGACGGAGCGCCTGCACGACGGCTTCGCAAGAGAGGTAGATCGAAGAGATCCCGCTTCGACCGTGCGCGGTGAGCCAGCGCCCGAGGTGGCCTGCGAGTCGACTCTCGAACACGATCGAGTCGCCGCGTGCGATCGACGTCGCAGCCCGGGCGTCGATCGCGCTGTCCTCGCGCGGATCTGCCTGGAGCAACGAGTTGAATGCTTCCAGGGAGAGCCCCCGGGCGGCGGCCTCCGCCCGGACGCAGCTTCCGGTCCCGCCTGCGGAGCCGCCGACTCGACGAGCGAGTTCACGGGCGATGGTCGACTTGCCGACGCCGGGGTCGCCGGCCAGCAGGACAACCGGTCGATCGGTGATGGCGCGAAGGATCGACTCGACACGTGTCGTTCCAAGCTTCGCTTCCAGGCGTGCGCCGAAGTGCGTCGCGCTCATGACACCACCCGCAAGGACCCGAGCGCGGGCGCGTACGACCAGCCCAGCACCGACGACCAGGGCCATCGCCCCGTGATGCGGACACCGACCGGTGGTCGCTGGGACAAGGGCGCGCCGCGCTCGAGCTCGAAGTGGTTGTGCTCGATCTTCGCGATCAGCGACACGCGTGCGCTGACCTCGTTCGCCACCGTGGCAAGGCACCGCGCCTCTTCAGACGGGTCGACCCCGGGAAAGCCCGTCATGTAGTTGATCACGAGGGCGACGCCAGCGTCGTTCGCAGCGTCGAGCGTTCGGAGGAAGAGGTCTCCCGACTGGCGCTTGTCGACGAGCACCTGCGCCTCGTCGAGGAGGGTCTCGAGTCCGATCTCGAGCGTTCGGCAGCCCTGCGACGCGAGATCCATCAACATCGCGACGTCGAGCGAGGGACTGAGCTTGGTGCAACCGCTCCAGGAGAGTCGCCCATCGACCATGCGTCCGACCTTTCGCAGCAGCGGCGCGGTGAGGAGGCTGTCTTTGAAGGAGACGTTCGCGTCACGGCGGATCGCCTCGGCGATGACCCCCTCCGCCGACGCCGTGTGCAGCTCGCGATACGGCCCTTCGGTCGTCGGGTAGGGGCAGAACGCGCACCTCCCGTACGCGCAACCGCGGGAGATCTGCGCTGGAAGCGTCAGACGCGCGCCGCGCGCGAGGTGCAGGTCGCGGAACACCGGAACGACCTGTCCGTCGTCCGCACGGGCGCGCTCCCACTGCCGACTTCCCGCCCGGAAGCACTCTCGTGGCCACGGGGCGCGGGCAGCGACCGCGCCGAGGAGGTCGACGAAGGTGTCCTCGGCGTAGCCGGCCACGAACGCGTCGGCCGCGATGCCGTACCGTGGGTCGGCGGCGATCTCCGCCGCGAGCGCCGTGACGTGAGCGCCGCCCCATACGACGGGCACGCCCGGCCATCGCTCCCGAGCAGCGAGCGTCACCGCGAGCGCCCAGAGCACCTGACCTGCGTAGAGCACCGAGACGCAGAACAGGTCCGGCCGCGGGGTCGACCCGAGCTGCGCCGTGATCCATCCCTGCTCGTTCGCCGCGACCCTGCGCGCCGCGTGTTCAACCGAATCGTGCCCGGCCTGGAGCGCGACCATCGCGTCCAGCGACAGCGCGCGGCCACCCTCGCCACCAACGTGCTGCAGCAGCGTGGATCGAAAGCGCTCCTGCACCAGACGCAGGAGGTCTTCGTCACGGTCGTGGTCGCCAACGAAGGGCGACGGCGTCCACGGGAGGTTGGGGGGAAGCGCCTGGGCGATCCACCGAGCGTTGAGGTCGAGGACCTCGACCGTGTGACCTGCGCGCTCCGCCGCTCCGACGAGCATCGCAGGACCGAGCAGCGGACCCGAGGCGGACTTGAGCAGCGGGGGCACCACGAGCAGCGCCGAGGCGCCACAGGACCTGAACACAGGACGGGTTTGCATGAGGGGAACGAGCTCCTTCCGGAGGTCGCGCCCGCACAGCTGGCGTCAACCTCCGAAGGCCCCCACTCCCGGCAAGACAACCTGTGACAGAAAAAAGAACGCCCTGAGAGGAATCACCGGCAGAGGCGCTCCACCGCACCTTTCAGCGAATGGAGGGCGCGGCTGTGACGCTGCCGGATGGCTACCTCGGTCGCGTTCAGCTGGCGGGCGATGTCCGGGTAGTCGAGGTCCTCGAAGTCCCGAAGCCGGATCACCATCGCCTCGCGCTCGGGTAGCCCGCAGTACGCCTGCTCGGCGACACGCACACGCTCTGCCTGGATGGCCAGCTCTTCAGGCGTGGGTGCGGGGCAGGTGAGCGACGAGTCCTCCTCGATCGGAACGCTGCACCACCGACGACTCCGGCCGCTGTACGCGCGGTTGATCACCGAGCGGATGAAATACGTGTAGAGGTCCCTGATCGACTGCTGCTCATGTTGGAGGCACACGGCGAGAAGCGTCTGTTGGACTGCATCGAGCGCGTCGGCCCGGCTGCGGAGGAGCACCGCCGCCCTGCTCACCATGGCGGCGTAGCTGTACTGGCGTTCGGCGTTGGTCTGATGGAGCAACTCCATGCACTCAGCCATCACGCGGTGGTCGCTCGGCTCGTCGGATGGTCGCGGACCGGAGTCGGCCACGGCCCTCGTCTCGAATGGACTCGGGGGCAGCGACGCGGCCACCGCGGGCCGACCGCAGAGGGCGCCCATCCCTGGCTGGTCACAAAGCTGGGTGACCTCGCGCCGGACCGGCACGGCGCCCGATCGCCCGATCGCGTCCAGGAAGCTGAGGTTCGCGTAGCCGAGCGCGGGCACGAGCATCGCGACCGTGACCAGAGCGCCGGTGAGCATCGGAGAGCGACGACCGTGGCGCCAGAGCGCGGTGATGGTTCCGACCCCAAAGCGCCACGCACCCACGGAGAGGATCACGATCATCACCGCGCCGGCCGCCAGGAGCCCTCCTGCGAGCAGCCCCGGAGGCACCGCGACTCCCATCCAGTATCGGGCGGGCAGAAGCACCAGGTCGACGAACCCGATGACGGCGAGCGGCCACAGCCAGGCTGCGCGCCACCACGGTACGAGTGGGGGATTGCTTCCCTGCGCGAGGAGTACCCGACGCCGAAGTTCGGGCGCGCCCGCGCTGACGAAGAGGAGGAGCAGCATGCCCACCGCGAGGTGAACACCGCCCCCGAGGAGGAATCGGTCGGTGCCGAGCAGATCTGCCGTGGGCGTGAGGGCGAGTCCGACGATGCCCAGGGCGGCCACCGCCCAGCTGATCATCAGGACCGGGATGATGACGAACGTTGCGAGGCTCGCGAGCGCGAGGGCGAGCAGCACCGCCTGCCAAGGGCGGATCACAGCACCAGGATCGGTTGACTGCATCGACGTCGTCCCCCCCTCGGGAGCGCAGTCTACGCTCGATGGCGGTCAGAACTTCATGATCTTCGGTCAGCGATCGACTCGAGCGCGCGACGGTCGTGCTCGCTCCGAGGCGGGTGAGCAGAGCAGCAGGCGCCCGGACCGACCTCATCGCCCCGGTGATGGGTCACGCCGACACCCGCATGGTCGAGAGGGTCTACGGACGCCTCGCTCCGAGCGATCTTCGCCGGAGAATCATGGCCTCCGTGGGCGATCTCGCTGTGTCACCGGTGTGTCAGACACCGTGGACTCACTCGGACTATTTGCACCATCTGGACGACCCGCCCCCCGGCGTCGATCGTGCAAATTCGCTTGTTTTCCAGTGCCCAGAGACGGAGTCGAACCGCCGACACGGGGATTTTCAATCCGAGGACGAACCCTATCCACTGCCGCGTAACCGCAAGACGAAGCGCACCGCGGGGAAGTCCCTTGTGGCGCCGGCGTGTCAGCGGCCGAAGAAGGGTGGATTGATCAAGCCGGTGTACCCGCGGACGCGACCGCGAGAGCCGTAGGCTCGCGGGCCGTCGGGCGCTGACTGCGGACTCCAGGGACGCACGATCAGACTGCGGTGCGCAAGGGCGCAGAGGCGCCCTGTGCCCGGGGTGGATGCCCCCGATGGAGCGCGAGGGCGAACCTACGTTCGGGCTTGAATCGAAGCCCTTTCGTGAAGCTCCCCGTCGGCGTCTTGGCGCAATCGACACTGTGGGTTCCAGGCTGCGTTCCAAGCCCGGCCCCGCAGTCGCACGATCGTCGACCATGGCCCCCTCTCACTCTCCCACCGCACGGAGCCCGTCTCCCCCGGCGGCGCCCGCCGCCTCGCCCCTCATCGGGGTCGGCCACGAGCTCGTGCCGCTCGTCGCCGCCCGCGACGTGCAGACGCAGTTCGGGTGCTCTCGATCGACCGCCTACGAGCACCTCCGCCGTGCCTCCGGCCGGGTGGTGGGCAGCGGCCGACTGCTCCGAGTGACCCGCGACCGCTGGACCCAGTACCTGAAGGAGACCTTCCATTGCGACTCTGCAAGCGCGGCGCGACCTGGCACTGCACCTTCTACGACGCCGTCGGCGCGCGGGTCCGCCGCTCGACCCGCTGTCGCGACCGGAAGGCCGCCGAGGCCCGCGCCCGCGAGTGGGAGCGCGACGCCGCCGATCCCGATCACGCGGCCGCGCGCGACGCGACGCTGACCGACGCGCTGGGGCTGTTCCTCGAGCACTTCGAGGGGGAGGTGCACGCGAAGAAGCGCTCCCCCGAGACGCTCGCCGCGTACCGCAAGCAGGCGGGGCACCTCGTGCGCGTCCTCGAGACCGACGACGAGGGCACGTGGCGACCGCGCGCGATCGCGACCTTCACCGTGAGGGACACGCGGGCGTACATCCAGCAGCGCCGCGTCGAGGGGGCCTGCGATTCGACCATCGCCAAGGAGCTCATCCCCCTGCGCGTGGGTCTCCGACTCGCCACCGAGGCGGGGCTCTGGCGGGGAGAGGTCGCGAAGGTGATGCCCGTCGACTTCACGCCGGTCTACCGGCCCCGGCAGCACTGGCTCTGCCGATCGAGCCTGCGGAAGCTGATGGCCGAGCTCCCGCCCCACCGAGCCGCCGTGGTGGCGTTCATGGTGGCCACCTCGGCGGAGTGGCGGGCCGTCGAGCGAGCCCGCCGTGAGGACGTGCTCCACGACGGAGCGGTCGTGCTGCTGCGCGGAACCAAGCGCCCCAGCCGAGAGCGCAAGGTGCCGATCGAGTCGGACGATCAGCGCGAGCTGCTGGACCATGCGCTCGCGCACGCAGACGGCGAGGGGGCGATGCTCTTCGGCCCGTGGGGCAGCGTCCGGCGAGACCTGAGCGCGGCGTGCACCCGGGCGGGGATCCGGCACTGCTCGCCCAACGACCTGCGTCGCACCTTCGGCTCGTGGATGCTCCAGGCGGGCGTTCCCACCATCGTCATCGCGAGGATGATGGGGCACGTCGACACCCGCATGGTTGAGCGGGTGTACGGGCAGCTCCGCACCGAGGACCTCGCCAGCCAGCTCCGCGCGGCGGTCCGGCCGAAGAGGGCATCGGCGGCGGCGGAGCAGGGCGACGAGCGGGTCTCGACGCCGTCGGTCGAAGGTTGCTTCACGACTGCTTCGTGACTGCTTCACGACTGCTTCACGAGCGCGGCAGGAGGTGCCGGAGCGGTGGAAGGCCGTTGACCATCTGCTCCGTCGCCGCCCCGTGTGGCGCATCGGCCGCTTCGTCACGTCGACCCGCCCTCTGGGCCGTTGGAATCAAGCACGGCAGCCCGCGCTCCACGGCCCATCCGGGGCACCGTCCGGCCCGCTGGGAACCTCGCTCGCCGGCTCGCGGCCCTGTTCGAGCAGCACCGATGCGATCGGTGGCGTCGAGTGCTTCGCCGCGCCGTCAGGTACGCTTCGCGGTGATGGCCGCCGACCCCTTGGGCGCGAACGATCCCCGCGTCGACCCCGCCGTCTGGGAGGCGTACCTCCGCGCGCCCGAGGATCACGTCACGGAGATCCTCGACGGCGAGCTCTACTCGATGCCGCGGCTCCGCCCCGCCCACGCGCGCGGGAGCGTCCGCCTCTGCTCCCGCCTGCGCGCCTTCGATGACCCCGATGAAGGCGAGCCCGGCGGGTGGGTGATCCTGCCGGAGCCCGAGTTGCACCTCGGACCGCGCCCCGACGTGGTGATCCCCGACGTCGCCGGGTGGACGGTGGCGCGCATGCCGTCGCTCCCGCGGGAGGCGACCATCACGCTGGCGCCGGACTGGGTCTGCGAGGTGATCTCGCCGAGCACGGAGGGCATCGACCGCGGGAAGAAGCGCCGCATCTACCGGCGCGAGGGCGTCCGCTGGTACTGGCTCCTCAACGTCGACCTGCGCGCGCTGGAGGTCTATCGCCTCGTCGAAGGGCGCTGGCTGGAGGTCGAGACCTACGAGGGCGACGTCAGGGTGCGCGTGGAGCCCTTCGACGCGATCGAGCTCGACCTGTCGCGGCTCTGGTCGCCCGCGGGTTGAGACTGGAGCACCACTCCTACCCGTTGGCCTCCCGGTGACACATCGCCCAGGTGGTCGAGCCCCTTCCAGACGTCTCACCGATCCGCTGGAAGGTCGCCCGGCCGCTGCCGTCGCAGACCTGCGTGGCGGTCATGCTCGCCCCGTCCGTCCCGTCGGTGCCCCGGGGCACCGAGGATTCTGCGCATCGACCATGAACCCGCTCCGGCGTCGCGGGGTCTCGACCCCGACGGTCGACGGTTGCTTCACGACTGCTTCGTGACCGCTTCGCGATGCTTCACGACCGCTTCATGACCTCCCGGAGAGGTGGAGGGCTGTTGGATCACCTGGTCCGTCGACGCCCCGTGCGACGGAAGCATGCCCGAGCGGGATCCCCTTCGAAGCCACGACCGGTCGCGGGCGGGTCCAGAACTTCGAGATGCGCCATCTGCGGTCTTCGGATGACGGGCTGCCCGTCGTCGTCGTAACGTCCCGCGCGGAGGGTGGAAGGTGGCAATACGCTTGGGGTGCGCACGGTGCGTGGGGATGGTCGTGGCTTGCGTGGCCTTGTCAGGCTGCGGAGCGTCGTCGCGGGGAGCGACCTACTACTATGGCAACGGTAGCAGTTCCGGGGGCTACAGCCGCGCCGGGTCTGCGCCTCCTGCCGCCTCGCAGTGGGAGGCAGAGGTCAGCTACGAGCCGCCGACGCCACTCTCCCGCTGGGGCTTCCGCGTCCTGGTGCTGCCGTTCGAGAACGAGAACTCGTCCGGCATCACCCAGCGCATGGCGCAGCTCATCGACGCCACGCGATCCTTCGACGTCGTCACCAGCGGCGCCGTCCACATGGCGGTCTCGGGGTCGGTCCAGGAGAGCCGCGTCGGCGAGGAGGCCATCGAGGTCGAGCCCGCGCGCTGCGTCCGCACCCTGCAGGAGACCCGCACCCGCCGCGTTCCGTACGAGGTCGAGGACCCCGCACCGGCGCCGTCCACGCAGACCCGCGAACAGAACTACCAGCAGCTCGGCGAGGCGATCGGCAACCTCATCGTCGCGGCGTCGGGCGGCACGCCGCGGGCGATGGGGCGACGTACGCACACCGAGTACCGCGACGAGGAGTACTCGGTGCCCGTCGAGCAGCCCTACCAGTGCCAGACGGTGGTGCGCCACGTGGACGCGGCCTTCCGCCTGCACGTGCAGGTGATGGCCCGTACGCATCCGGTACGCGTCGTCTACGAACACGACTTCTCCGAGCATGACGAGGTGCGCACCACGGGCCGTCGGGGCTCCGACGATGCCGATCGCGAGCCTGCGCCCGTGGACGGCGAGGCGCTCCTACGGACCCTCCAGGAGAGGGCGCTGGACGCCTTCGCGGGGGAGAACCTCCCACGTTCGGCCTCCGAGACCCTGCGCTTCGAGGCCTGCGGCGATGCCCGCTGCGGGGCCGCCGTGACCCTCGTGCGGAGCCAGAACTTCGACGAGGCGAACCGGACGCTCACCGAGCTCGTGGAGCAGGACGCCCGACCGCGGCAACGTCGCGAGGTCGCCTACGCGGCCGCGGCGCTCTATGACCGCGGTCTTGTGCGGGCGTACTCGGCGCAGTTCGCTTCCGGCATCGACGACATCAGCCGGGCGATCGCGATCTCTCCGGGCCACCCCGAGTGGGAGGCCCGCCTGGCCCGGATCCGCGAGATGGAGAGCGCGGTTGGTGTCGTCACACCACCGCCGCCGCCCGCGAGACGTACCCGACCGGCGCCCGCGAGCGGCCGTCGGGTCGCGCGCTGACTTCGGATGCCAATCATCGATGATGAGGGACTGCTCCCTTCGCGAGCGTCCGCAGCGTCTCGCCGTGGACGGCCATCATCCGTCGGGTCGACTCGCGGACGCGCTCCTTCTTGGTGAGCTTCACCGGCCGGATGATGAGGGCTTCCCCATCGGTCTTGACCTCGAGCGCAGTGTCCTTCGTGATGTTGAGAAGCTCGTGGATCGGGCGCTCGATGATGAGCCCGAGGCTGTTGCCGACGGCGGAGAGCTTCTTGATCATGGTGTCCTCGTTGTACGTCGGTACGAACGGTGTACCAACCGGAGGAGCGATCTCCGTTGGCGTGAAGCGACAGTTCGCCATCCGCTCACGCCAACCCGCCCACCTTCACTCGAGTCGTCGCCTCTCCGGGGATGCGCACGGAGAGCATCCCCGACCGCGCGCTCATGGCGACCTGGTGCTGGGTGTCGGGACGAAGCACGCCGTCCGACGCGAGCGCGTTCATCGCCGAGACGGCAGCGCGCGGTGGCCTCGCCGCCAGGCGCTCGGTGAGCGCGTCGAGCCGCTCCTGGGTCAGCCAGCCCGCCGGGTGCACGGTGGCTGCACGAAACTTCTTCGAGAGGTAGTGGTTTGTCACGCACACGGCGTCGTCCCCCGAGGGTCGCCGCAGCGCGTGGTCTCGGGTCGATCGCTCGATGATGACCCTTTCATCGTTCTCGACACCACACACAGTGAAGAGCACCGGGGCCAGCAGCGGCGCGGTCTTCAGGAAGGACACCGCCTCGTCGAAGTCCCCGGCCTCGTCCAGGGCCTTTCGAACCGCCCAGGCCACGGGCCAGTATCCGGCCATCGCGGCCCTCGCGAGGGATCGCACCCCGGTCTCCGACGAGTGGTAGACGAAGTTGACGGACACCGAGAACCGCCCTGGCGCCACCCCCGTGAGGACGCCGAACAGCCCGGGCCACGTGACGGCCGTGTGATCGCCGGCCGCCGCGCCGCGGAAGCGCACGCACGTCAGCTGCTTCTTCAGAAGACCACGGGGAAAGGTCCAGTCGAGGTTCCTCGCGTGGATCGGGCCGGACGCCGTCGCGTGCCCGAAGGTCGAGCACCCCACCTGCCCCAGCTCATAGGCGAGGTTCGCCGTGACGACATCGCCTGGGGAGACGCCGATGAAACAGTTCAGAGCCCCGCTGCGACCACGGGCGGTGTAGTCGTTCGCCCCGCTCGGGCACGGGCTGATTGAAAGGCGGCGACGAGGGTCGGGGACGGCGTCGCGGCGGGCCCATCCCTCGTGCGCGACAGGAGCGCTTCGCTCGCCACGGTCTCGAAGCTCACCTCCAGTTGCCGACAGGTCTGCGCCACACTCCGCAACACCATGTCGCGATAGACCCCTCGCAACGAGCGGTTCTGTTGCACGCGACGGCGATCGATCACCGCGGGCCGAAGCGCCCGCTCCGAGCGGTTGTCCGTGGGCTCCATGTCTCCTGTGGTGTCCCACAGGAAGGTCACCCACAGATCCACCTCGTGCCGGATCCTCTTGGCCATTCGCAGGCAGTCTTCGTTCGTCCACTTCCGATTCGCGAGGGCCATCAACTCTCGCCGTGCCCGCGCCCGGTACTGCAACCACGTCGAGGCCGCGAGGTCGTCGCGACGCGAGTACAGCCCGATCATCCACGACAGCCGGTCTCGCAGCGGCACCATCATCGCCTCGATCTCGGGGTCGCCCGGGTACAAGACCAACAGATCGCGCGCCGCACGCAGCGGGTGGGCCAGACAGTGCTGCTCGCTCGCATGCGCAACATGCTGAAACCGCCGCGCTCCATCCGTCACGACGCTGCCCTCGATCTGGTCGCCCAGCACCGCCTGTGGCACCCGCCCGGTGCCCGCCGGGTCGATCCAGTACACGGTCACCCGCTTCGTCGTGAACACCCACAGCACCGCGCGCTCACCATCGACGACCCACGAGGTCGAGTCGTCATAGACCACGGGCTCATGGGTGAGCCGTTCGATGAGCCACCAGTAGGTGGGCACCAGGGCCGCCGCGGTGCGATCGAGCATCGCCACGATCTGCCCGCCCGACACCGGCCACTGCCACACCGTCTGCGTGAAGGTCTCCAGGTCGCCCACCGAGGCACCCATCGTGGCGCGCAGTACAGCAAGGGTTGCGTGCGCCCGAGGGCCGTAGTCCGAGTCCGGCAGTGCGAACGGTGCGCGGGCCTTCACTCGGCACTTGCAGCGCGAGCACCAGCCCTCATGGAGCACGTGCCGGAGGATGTGCAGCGCGCGTTCGACGGCCTCGAACTCGAAGCACTCGGTGCTCTCCACCGACGGCTGGACGGCCCCGCCGCAGCGCGGGCACGACGGCGCGGGGTGCTCCTGGGTCTCGTCGATGCGCTCGGGGCGCGTGCGCCCGTGTCCCTCGTGCCCGCACTGTCCGCCACGTCGCCTGCACGAAGGGGGACGAGTCGGCGGCGGCGTGCCCCGACCTCCACCGCACCCGCTGGAGGCGAGCCGGCGCTTGAGCTCATCGACCTCGCGGGTCAACGCCAGCACAGCATGCTGGAGCGCCGCATTCTCGGCGCGCAGCTTCGTATTCTCCCTGCGCAGTCTCGCGGTCTCGGCCTTCGCAGCGGGGAGCTGCGACTCCAAGGAGACGATGCGAGCAACCAACTCGCGGATGGGCCATTGAGGATCCATGGCGCTGACCGACAGCTTGAACCCGCAGGTCGCTTCGTCAAACCACCGCGAGGGGGAGCTGAACTGTTTCACGCCGATACCCTCGGCGAGCTGGTCGACCTCATCGCCCCAATGATCACCGAGCACCGTGTGCAGCGCGCCCACGGCCTTCTTGAAGGCGAACCATGCGACGCGCCCGCCGACCTGGCTCTCCCCCTGCTCGTTGAACGACTCGATCATCGAGCGCGCGGCCTTCCAATACGAAGAGGGCAGTCCCTCCCAGGCGTCGACCTCGAGATCCACATCCACGATAGACAGCGGCATCGATCGTCTCCTCCGTGCGACAGGCTACCCGATCGACGGTCTCGCTGGAGCCGTCGAGGGTTGACGGGCCGGATGCGGCTGCCTATCGAGCAGCCCCCATGGTGAAGGTTCAACTCGCTCGCGCGACGAACTATCGGGGGCGACGACTGGAGAAGCTGAAGGAGAGCGTCGAGCGCTTCGAGCACTCGTTGAACAGCCCGGCCCTGGAGGAGAAGGTGCTCGCGTACCGGTCCCCGGGGAAGAATCGCTTCCTGCGGACCGGCGGGCTCGGGAACGCCGAGGTGCTCCGAGCGTTGCGCGCGGGGCCGGCGACCCGGCGCGCGGGGCGACATCGCATCATCGACCTCCACCTGGAGCTGGATCGCTCCGACGGCGGCGCGGTGTACGGCTACACGTACCCAAGCGATCCCGTGATCTACACGTACCAGAGCTTCCTGGATCGCTACGGGCCCGCCTGGATGGCCTCTCACCTGGCGCACGAGTACGCGCATAAGGCCGGCTTCAAGCACTCCCGAGAGCGAAAGCCCTATCGCTGCCACACGGTGCCGTACGCCTTCGGCGAGATCGTATACGAGGTCTGCGTGGAGGAGTTCGGCGACGAGACGCCGCCGGACGAGGAGTCCATTGGGCTCGCGGGGAAGGCGCGTAGCGCGCTCCAGCGGATCTTCGATCTGTTCACCTGACGGGCGACGGGCCGCGCGTCCGGCGGCTCGATGAGCCGATGTCTTCGACGGAGGGGGAGTCCAGCTGATGAGATGCCATGATCAAGCCGCGTTGTGGGTGGAGCAGTTGCTCGCGCTCCCCTCGTGGCCACTACGCCTCGTGACCGTGCCGATGACCCAGCTCTGGTGGACGCCGTCCTTGCGCGTCCTCCAGGCCGGTGGGCCCGAGGCCTTCGTCCTGGGAATCACCCGAGGCATCGTCGACATCTACGACGACCCTTGCGACGCCGAGCAGAGCGCGGCCCTCGTGAAGCAGCTTGGGGTGGCGCCCTCGTCGGCGCTGATCGGCCTCTGGTACGCGGTGTTCTTCGCGATCCCCCTCCTCGGCGCCCTGTTGGCCGATGTCATCGCGATGCGCTGGACGCGCACCGCAGCCCGCGCCGTGATCGCGGCGCAGGAGGGTCGCACCGGCGGTCGTCCGTACGCCGAATCGTCGGGGCGCGACGCGCGGATTGCCGCGTATCTGCGCCGGCCGTCGGGGAGGTAGGCTCCGATCCATCGGCACCGGAACGAACATTGGCCGTGAATTTCGTCGAGGACGTTTGTGCCTCGGCCGGCGGGCATTGCTCGATTGGAGCATCCCCTCGGAAGGTTGCGTGATGGGCAACGGGGTTGAGGACGGTGGTGGACCTGTGACCTCGCGTTTCCCTTCCCGAGACGTCGGCCAGACCCCTGAGGCATCCCCTCATATTGCGCCGAAGATTCCGCGGAATACCGAATGCTGGG
>CBIHPK010000115.1:0-26826 GCA_966211675.1 uncultured Myxococcaceae bacterium | reverse complement strand
CGCGTCAGCGTGGGGGAAGGGCGCGCGGCAGCGGGGATGGGGGCACACCCCAACCACCCTCACGACCGGACCGCCGCCAGTCCGACACGCGTGCGACCCGGCGATCCGCTCAGTCGTCGATCTTCCAGCCGAGGCCTGAGATCACCATCACCAGGCCGAGCGCGACGCCCACCGCGTCCCAGCGGTTGGTTCGCATCGCGAGGCCCGAGAGCATCATCGTGATGGCCCCGCCGCCCAGCACCCACGGCTGCGCGCGAGGGCGGCGGCGCAGCGCCCCGACCCCCACCACGCCGAAGATGATCGCCTGGACGTACGACCACACATCGACCGGGATGCGCGACACGTTGAGCTGCTGCGACGCCCGCCACCAGACGATGAGCGCCGCGGAGGTCGCGAACCACAGCGCGAGCAGCAGCGTGGCGGCCCCCCCGACCAGGGGCCATCCACGCCAGCGTTGAAGCCGTGAGGGGAACCCCCCGGTCATGCTCGATACCCTCCAGGGGCAGTATTGCGGAGGCGGTAGGATTCGAACCTACGGATGAGTTTCCCCATCGACGGCTTAGCAAGCCGCTGCCATCGGCCACTCGGCCACGCCTCCAACGCTCGTTCGTCCCGAGCGGAACGCTTACCTAGCACGACTCTTCCCGAAGACTCAAGAAACTCCGTGCGCCAGCTTCTTTACTCCGTCGCTGAAGAGCACCTCGATGCGGCCCCCGTCGACGGAGAGCACCTTGCCGCGGCCGAACTTGGCGTGATCGAGCAGCGTGTCGCGCTTGTACGTCTGCGCCGGCGCGTAGCTGATGAAGCCATCGGGCCCGAGCGCCCCGACGGCCACCTCCCAGGTCGGAACCTCCTGGTTGGGGGGATTGAACCCGAACGAGCTCTCGGAAGACCCCGCACGGGTGGTAGCAGAGGCCTTCTTCGTACGCTTCATCGACATGGCGAGCATCCCTCACACGGACGCCCCGCTTGCGCGCCCGTCTTTCGGCGCTGCTCTACTCCCTCCGATGCCCTCAGCGCAACCGCGATGCGTGGCCGCGGGGCCTACGGAGCGAAGGCGTCGAAGTCCGAGATCATCGACCAGAGCACCCGCGACCCGGAGCCCCGAGAGGCCAGGCCGAGCTTGCGAAGCTGCCTCGCGTGGAAGGCCCGACGGCCCGCCTCGTCGAGCGTCGCCACGTCGTCGCGCGCCACCGCCGTCGCGCCCTCGCACCACGGGCCGTCGTCGTTGGCGGGCGTGCTCTCGCAGTCGATCATCCACATGCCCTCGAAGCGGGAGAACACCAGCAGCACCCCGTCGAGTTGTCGCGTCACCACCGCTGCGTTCGCTTCCATCGGCATCACACCTCCTGAGGGCGTCCGCGCGATGCGCCGCGGCGGACCACTGAACACTCGCACAGTGCCCCTCCCGGGCGCAAGTCCCCCTCCGGGCCCGAAGGCCGCGTCGCGTTGATTGTCCGGGTCGTTGTGCGAGAGTGCCCCTCCCTCGCCCGTGACTGACCCCATCGTCCCTCGTTCTCCCCGGCCGCTGCGCCTCGTGGCCCCGACCGCCCCCCGGCGCGCGCTGCTCCCGTGGCTCGTCGTCGGCACCGCGCTCTTCCTCGCCTGGTACTTCCGAGACCTGCTCGGGCTGCTCGGCGCGGCCTTCGCGATGGCCTACCTGCTCGACCCGCTGGTGATGCGCCTCGAGCGCCTGCGCGTCCCCCGGCCCCTCGCCATCGTGCTGGTGCTCGCGGTCCTCGGGGTGGTGTTCACGCTCACGGTCTGGTTCGTGGTGCCGGACATCGTGCGGCAGCTCACGGACCTGCTCACCTCGCTCCCTCGCAAGCTGCGCGACCAGTGGATCCCCTGGGCCAACAACCTCCTGGTCTCGCTCCGCCAGCGCTACCGGGTACGCATCCCGGTCACCGCCGAGGCCTGGCTCGCTCAGGCCGGAGTGCGCACCGACGAGATCGCCCGGCGCAGCCTCGGCATGGTGCAGTCCGCCGCCGACGTCTCCATCTCCATCATCCAGAAGGTGCTGGAGTCGGTCATCGTCGCGGCCATGGCCTTCTACCTGCTGCTCGACTACCACCGCCTGCTCGACGGCGTGTCCGAGCTCGTCCCCCGCCGCGCCGCCGATGACTTCGCCCGCATCGCCACCAAGGTCAACGCCGCCCTCGGCCGCTACGTCCGAGGCCAGGCCCTCGCGATGCTCATCCTCGGCACCCTCTTCGCGGTCGGGCTCACCGTGCTCAAGGTCCCCGCGGGCGCGGGCATCGGCATCCTGGCCGGGGTGCTCACGGTGGTCCCCTACGTGGGCTTCTTCCTCGCCCTGATCGTGTCGTCGCTGCTCGCCCTCCTCGACGGCGGCAGCGGCGCCTGCCTCGCGGTCATCGGCTACATGGTCTTCGTGCACCTCGTCGACATCACCTTCGTCACGCCCCGCATCGTCGGCGGATCCATCGGGCTCTCGCCGGTGTGGGTCATCCTCGCGCTGCTCGCGGGCGGCAAGGTGGCGGGCTTCATCGGGCTGCTCGCGGCGATCCCGGTCGCCTCGGTGCTGCGGGTGCTCGTCGGCGAGGCGGTGGACTACTACCGCACCACGCGCTTCTACACGGCCATGCCCGCGCCCGAAGGGGTCATGCACACCGTGGAGATCGCCCACGTCGAGCCCCCGGAGGTGGACTTCGCGCCGCCTCCGCCGCCCCCTGTGGCCGGGCCCCGGACCATGCCCAGCTTCAACCCCACGTCCCGTCACACCTTCGCGGACGGCACGCCCGACGACCCCAAAGGAGAACCCTAGCGATGTCTGGAGTCAGCGTTGAAGACCGCCGCGGCGCCCGCTGGATCACCCTCGACCGCCCCGATTGCCGCAACGCCCTCGACCCCGACGTGCTCGGAGCGCTGCGGGCCGGCGTCGACGGCGCGGTCCCCGCGGGCGCTCGCGCCATCGTGATCGTCGGTCGCAGCGGGGCCTTCTGCTCCGGCGCCGACCTGCGCTACGCCGTCGCCCAGGGCCCCGAGCTCGTCCGCAACGTCGAGACCCACCTCGCGCACTTCCAGGACCTCGTGCGCGCCATCGTCGCCTCTCCGCTCCCCAGCATCGCGGCGGTGGACGGCGTGGCCTATGGCTTCGGCTGCGACCTCGCGCTCGCGTGCGACCTGCGCATCGCCACCTCTCGGGCCTACTTCCAGGAGGGCTTCGTGCGCATCGGCCTCATCCCCGACGGCGGCGGAACCTGGATGCTCCCCCACCTCGTCGGCCTCTCCAAGGCCCTGGAGCTGACCCTCCTCGGAGAGAAGCTCGACGCGGCCGCGGCGCAGCACTTCGGCCTTGTGGCGAAGGTGGTCGCCCCGGAGGAGCTCGACGCCGCGGTCACGGCCATGGCCGACAAGCTGGTCAACGGTCCGCCGCTGGCCATCGGGCACATCAAGCGCCTCGTGCGCTCGGGGCTCTCCAAGGGCTTCACCGAGGCCTTCCGCGACGAGGGCGCCGCGCAGGCCGAGTGCCTCCGCTCGGAGGACTGCATCGAAGGCATCACCGCCTTCTTCCAGAAGCGCCCCGCCGCCTTCACCGGCCACTGAGAAGGTCAGCATGAACCTGCTGCGCCCCCCGATGCAGCGGTCGGCCGCGCTCGAAATACCCCGCGTATGTCTCGCGCGGCCTCCCTCGCCTCGGGGTGCTCGCGACGGTTCATGCTGACCTTCTGATCCTCCGCTCTCCTTCGCAGCCCCCATCGGATCCCCCATGCGCAGCGCGCTCCATCGTGTCCTCGTCCCCATGGCCGCCGGTCCGCTCGCGGGCCTCTCGGTCGGTCTGCTCTCCGCAGTGAAGGCCCCGCCGGGGCAGCACCTCGACCTCGCCCTTCGCCTCGCGGGGCTGCTGGTGATCCCCGGGGTCGCCGTGGGGGCGGCGCTGGTCCCGCTGGCGCTGCTGGCCTCGCCGGAGCGGGTCGATCGGCTGCGCGCGTGGGTCTCTCCGCGCCTCGCGACCACCGCCTCGCTGCTGCTGCTCGCTCCCCCCGCGGCGGTGCTCTGGATGGGCCTCGTGTCGCTCGCCGGGCGGCACTTCCTCACCGCCTATCACCACGTGGGGCTCGCCGCCTTCGCGCAGTCCTTCGCGCTGCTGCTGCTCACCCTCGCCACGCTCGCGCTCCTCGCCCTCGCGGTGCGCCTCGTGGCGCCGCGCGTCCCCGTGCAGCGACCGCTCCCGACGGTGCTGGGCGCCTCCGCCGCGGCGGGCCTCGCGATCGCCTTCGCCCTCGCCGCCCACGGCGTCTACTGGGGCACCGCTGACGGAACCTTCACCCGCGCCGCCCTCCTCCTCTCGGGCTTTGGCGTCTTGAAGAAGCCCGAGCTCGACCTGACGCCCGTGCTCCAGCTCGGCGCCATCGGGGCGCTCGCGCTCGCGCTCATGCTTCCCCTCCGGCGCGTCGCGGGCGTGGGCTTCGCGCTCGCGGTGGGCGTCGGGCTCGCGGCGCTGGGCTTCGACGCCACCCGCTTCGAGCGCAGCCCCGTGGCGGTGGACATCGATGCGCGGCCCACGCTCCCTCGCGCGGTGCTCCGGCTGCTGCGCAAGCGCACCGACGCCGACCACGACGGCTTCTCGCGGCGCTTCGGCGGCGGCGACTGCGACGACCGCAACGCCTCCATCAACCCCGGGGCGACGGACCTCCCGGGCAATCACCTCGACGAGGACTGCTCGGGCCGCGACGCGGTCGTCCCAGCCCGCCGGGCGCGGCCGGTGGAGGCGCCTCCCTCCCCTTCGGCTCCGGCGCTCCCTCGCATCGACAACCTGGTGCTCGTCACCGTGGACACCCTCCGATGGGACCTCCACTACGCGGGCAACCCCAACCCCATCTCCCCCCGCCTCGACGCGCTCGCGGCGCGCTCGGCGGTCTTCGATCACGCCTATGCCATCAGCTCGTACACGGGTCGGGCGATCGGTCCGTTGATGACCGGGAGGTATCCCACCGAGTGCCCGAGGGACGCTCAGCACTTCACCCGATATCTCTCGGGCAACGTCTTCCTGGCCGAGCGGCTGAAGGACGCCGGGTTTCGCACCGCGGGCGCGGCCTCGCACTTCTACTTCGAGCCCCGCTTCGGGCTGACCCAGGGGATCGACACCTGGGACATGTCCGCCCAGCCCTCTGGCGAGCAGGAGACCCGCTCAGCCGACAACCGCGTGGCCGACCGGGCCATTGCCTTGATGGAAGAGAGCGCGCGCGCCGGGGGGCGCTTCATGCTCTGGGCGCACTTCTTCGATCCCCACAAGCAATACGTCGATCACCCCGAACTGCCCCTCTTCGGCCGCGGGGAGCGGGCCAGGTATTTCCGAGAGGTGATGTTCACCGACGCGCAGGTGGGCCGGCTGCTCGACGCGCTCGCGGCGCTGCCCGGGGACGTCGCTCAGCACACCGCCGTGGTGGTGACCGCCGACCACGGCGAGGCCTTCGCCGAGCACGGCATGTCCTGGCACGGGGTGGAGCTGTGGGAGGAGCTGGTGAGGGTGCCATTGATGATCTACGTGCCGGGAATGGCGCCGAGGCGGGTGGAGGTCCCTCGCAGCCAGATCGACCTCGCGCCGACGCTGCTGGGTCTCCTGGGACTGACGCGCCCGGCCGAAGGGGCGCCCGACGCGATGTCCGGAGAGAGCCTGCTGGGCGACCTCCGCGGCGAGCCGGCGCCCGCGCGGCCGATCTACCTGGAGCTTCCGGAGGGGCCCTACAACAGCCTCCGCCGAGGGGTCATCGAGGACGGGTGGAAGCTACTGGAGAGGGGCGTCGGGCGCTTCGAGCTCTATCACCTCACCGAAGACCCGGGCGAGCACAGCAACCTCGCGGCGACGCGCCCGGCCGACCTCGCCCGGATGCGCGCGGTGTACGAAGGCGTGCGCGCGGGGTTGCACACGGTGCCCGCGAGGGAGTGAGCGCGGGCGCGGCGCGTCAGCTCACGTGTCGATGCTGCACGAGACGTTGTACGGATCGAGCCAGGTGTACGGGGTCTTCCCCCGTTGGAGCAGCGCTTCGTTGCGCCGCACGATCGCGGCCGAGAGCGTCTTGAGCTCCCTGCGAAACGCGCCCACGGCGCGAGCGGCCGGAGGGGAGAGCGCGGGGTCGAAGGCCGGCACATCACCCGCGGCGATGATCGAGCGGTCCGTCGGGGTCGAGAGGATCCACGCCATCGAGAGCTGCGCCAGCGAGCGCTTGCGGCTGGGCAAAGCGCGCCAGAGCTGGTCCTCGGTCAGGGCCTCGCCGGGTTCGAGGGCGATGGCCTGCATCGAGCCCGGCGAGTTGGGCACCCAGGTGTACTTGTCGAACTGGCCGTTGTTCACCGCGGCGTGGCCCGCGGTCGCCCGGTACACCACCAGCGAGAGCGCCCGCTGGAGGGTCTTCACGTCGGCGAAGCTCGTCGGAAACCCTCGGATGCCCCCAGCGCCCGCGAGCTCCGCCGCCCAGGACTGCAGCTCCGTGTCCCCGATCACGTCCTCGGCGCTGCGGTACCAGACCGAGAGCACCTCGCCCACGTAGTCGAAGATCAACGCCCGAAGCGCCAGCGAGTCGTCCCGGTGGTGATAGCCACTCAGCACGCCAGGGTCCATCAGACCTCGGCCCTCGAAGTCCGTCAGCGGGTCGGCCTGGTCGAAGTCCCACTCGTTCCAGTGGATGCGGGCGAGGTTGAGCGCGCCGGTGACGCCCGCCGCGACGCCCAGGTCGATGGGACCTCCGATGGAGAGCAGGTCGACGCGGGCGAGGCAGTCGAGCGCCACGGTGAAGCGAAGGTGCGGCGCCAGCAGCTGGCTCACCGGGTGGTCCGGGTGCAACTGCCGCGCGGTGACCACCACGAAGACCTCCGTCACCAGGTGCGTCTCCAGCAGGTGCCGCACGCCCTCGTGGATCAAGCCGTCGGCGGCCTGCAGGTGCGAGCGCGCGAAGAGCCAGCGCGCGTCCGGCGCCAGCGGCGTCACCACCTCCTTCGCCGACATCCGGATCGCCAGCGGCAGCAGCACCCCCTCCTCGTCGGCGAAGAACAAGCCCAGCGGCGCGGCGAGCTGCAGCCCCGGCGCGACGTGCTGCTGCACCAGCGGGTGCACCATGCAGCCGTAGTCCGTGGCGAAGAGCCGCCCACGGGCCGCGAGCTCCTTCACGTAGAGCTTGCTGCGATAGTGCCGGAGCACCGAGTTGGCGGCGTCGACCAGCAGCCCGTCGTCCTCCTTCGGGGAGACGCCCGGCGTCCAGGCGCGGAGCTCGCGGGGGTTGACGCCGTTGAGCCGCTGGCGAGCGAAGTCGTCGTCGTCGCGCCAGCGCTGAAGCACCAGCGGCGGAGCGGGTACGGTGATCAGCAGCCGGGCGTAGTCGCGCGCCGAGTCGGTGCGACCGGTGGGGTTGAGCGCCATCGCCGCCAGGGCGTTCATCCCCGCGATGAACTTGTGCTGGAGCATCCACGCGCGCTTCACGGGAGTGAACTCCTCCGCCGCGGGCATCCGCTCGATGCGCGGAGGGAGGGTGTACGTGCGGCCGTCGTGGTTGACCGGTGGGTCGGTCACGAGGGCGTAGCGGTCGCGCTGCAGCCGCAGCGTCGCCTCGCGGGCGCGGCGGCGGTCGTGCGAGCAGTGCTGCGGGAGGCGAAAACGGCTCGGGAGCAGGGCCTCGTCGGTCACGGCGTGCCTCCCCAGCGGAGGATTCTCGAGCGCAGCGCCCCCACCATCTTCATCACCCTCACCTCGGCGTCGCCCAGCGATCGGTAGTCCCACGGGCCGGGCGAGGCCGGGGTGCCCATGGAGCTCGGGCACAGCCCGGGGTTGAAGCGCAGCCGCTCGGTCTCCTCGTCGGCGAGCGCTCGCGTCAGCTCGACGCGGCCGAGGTCCCACCAGGGGCAGAGGTCCTCGTCCCAGTCGACGCCGGCGTTGTACCAGGAGAGCGCCTCGCCGGTGCGTCCGGCGGGCTCGTCGACCTCGCGAAACTGCGCCTGCAGCGTGAACTCCACCGCGGTGCCCTGCACCAGCGAGTCACGAAACCCCCGGCGCAGGTAGTCCCTCGGGCGTCGCTCGTCGGGCCGCCGGGTGCGCACCCACATCGCCGCGGTGTCGGTCTCGTCGGGCAGGCCCGACTCCTCGGCGTAGCTCCCCCGGGGACAGCGGTCCGGGGCGTCCCGGTGCTTCTCGGGCAGCAGCGCCACCGGCGCGAGGCGGTAGCGCACCAGGAACATCCGCTTCTCCGGCGACAATCCCGGCCCGAGGGTGCCCACCCAGATGCGCACGATCTGCCCGTAGAAGAAGAGCTTCGCGTAGCTCTCGGGCGCTCGCCGCAGCCCCGCGACGGCGCCCTCGAAGACCACCTGGTCGCTCAGGATCATCACTCGCGACACGAAGCGCGGCGCCCACTTGGAGAGCACGAACTTCGCGAACTCCACGAGGTTGCGGGGCGGCGAGAAGCTCCCGGTGTTGAAGAGCAGGTCGAAGCGCTCCGGGTCGTCCTCGGCGCCGATGCGCAGCGCCGCGCCCCGCACGTCGAGCGAGGCGTCGTCCTCGAAGGAGAGGTTGGCGAAGCGCATGGTGACCGGCAGCGCTCGGCCCCGGTTCTGGTGGAAGAAGTCGTTGTGAGGGAAGCGCGGGTCATGGAGCGGCGGCGCGCCGACGGTGAAGGCCCCTTCGGCGCCGACGCCGTAGAGGTGCGAGGCCCGTCGGCGCTTCGCCGCGGTCTGCACGGCCATCGGAGCGGCGGCCAGGATGTCTCCGTCGCCGAGCCCGAGCGGCTCCCTCGGCACGCCGAGGTCCTCGACCGCGACCTCGTGGCGCAGCAGCCAGAGGTTGACCAGCAGCACCACCAGCATCCCGAAGTTACCGACGAGGACGTTGGGCGCGTAGACGAGGAAGTTGAAGGTCAGCGCGTAGGAGCCCAGCATCAGCACGCTCCACATCACGAAGAAGCGAGCGACCGGGCGCCAGAGCCAGGGGCTCACCTGGTTCATCGCCTGCCAGGTGAGCGCCGCGGCGAAGGCGAAGTACGAGGCGTGGATGCGGAGCTGATCGACCTCCCACACCGCGGGCGGGTTGAAGGGGCTGTGCGGGCTGATCATCGTGTGCGCGACCACATCGGGCGCGAACGCGAGCATCACCGAGCAGAAGGCGGCCAGCAGGCCCTGCACCGTCCACGCGACCAGCAGCCCCGGGGGGCGGGTGTCCGCTCCGCCCCGCTGCAGCACCGTGCTCGGACCGGTGACCGGCGCGATGGAGG
Source organism: uncultured Myxococcaceae bacterium (assembly GCA_966211675.1). Taxonomy (GTDB): domain Bacteria; phylum Myxococcota_A; class Polyangia; order Polyangiales; genus SCUS01. The sequence continues at coordinate 17,608 of CBIHPK010000115.1, read as the reverse complement.
CGATGAGGTTGGGGATCGCGAAGAGCACCACCGGCACCGCGCCCCCGACGCCCGCCAGGGTGTAGCGAGAGGGGATGGCTCCGGCGTGGCCCGACATGTTGTAGAAGACGATGCCCAGCCAGCTGACGTGCCAGACCGCCAGCGCCCGGGCGAAGAAGCGCCGGTGGTCGGGGTCGCCCCGCCCGATCGCCAGCAGGGTGGCTCCGGCCATGCCGAGCACCATCGCGCCGAGCACCACCACGGCGTCGACCCCGAGGCTGTGAAGCACTCGCACCTTGAACGCGACGACGTGCTCCTCGCCGAGGTTGGCGGCGATCTCCGGGGCGAGCAGCAGCCACACGAGGCCGAGCGCGATGAAGATCGCGAGCTGCACCAGCCAGATGGCCTGCAGGTGGTCGCGCACCCACTGGATGCGCTGCTCGATCCAGTTGGGGCGCAGCAGCAGGGCCGCGTTGGCGAGCGCGAAGCCCACCCCGACGAGGCCCCCGCCGACCCTCGGGAGGAGGGTGATGGCCGTGGCGCTCGCGGACGCGCCATGGAGCGCGAAGCCCGCGATGGAGGCGAGCCCCGCGGCCCCGAAGGCCAGCGAGAAGAGCAGGGCGAAGCGCTGCCAGCTCACGTGCGGAGCGTCGCCGGGGAGCACCTTCTGAGGCCCCGCTCCGAGCCACGAGAGCAGACCGAGGCCCGCGAGCAGCACGCCCCAGAGGGCGGTCCAGGTGAGCGTGCCGGGCTCACCGACGCGAGGGAGCGCCGCGAGGCCCAGCCGTGGACCCAGGGCGCGCACGACGAGCCAGGCGCCCATGCCCACGGCCACGAGACCCTGCGCCGCCCAGAGCAGGGTGGTGTGGTCGCCCACCGCGTCGGCGTCGACCAGCACGGAGCCGAGCTCGTTGCGCTCGTCGGCGAAGAGCGCGAAGGCCCCCTGCACCAGGGCGACGCCCGCCAGCAGCGCGAGCGCCACCCGACCCGGCGTGCCCGAGGCGAGGAGGGACGGGCCGAACACCGCCGCGGCGCCGGCCTCCACCAGCGCGAAGCGGAGCGCCAGCGGCTGCTCGATCCAGCGCCACGCGGGCATGAGCGCGAACCAGCGCGCCGTCGCCCACGCCAGCACCAGCGGCCAGCCCGCGGCGATGCGCCACGAGACCGGAGCGATCCCAGCGCGCGCCTCGCCGGGCAGGAAGACCCAGGTGTTGGCGTGGACCGTGGTCGCCAGCAACGCCATCGCCACGCCGAGGAGCGCCAGCGTCTCCACCAGACCGATCACCCGCAGCACCGACCTCATCGTGTCTCCCCCGGCGTACGGAGCGCCGCGATCTCGCGTTCGTAGAGCCCGAGACCACGGCCTCGGAGCAGCGCGTCGGCCTCGTCGAGCAGCCCCGCGCGCCTCGGCCCCTCGGGGGTCACCCTCGCGAGCTCGATGCGGGAGCGCACGGCGTAGTCCGTGATGTGCAGCGCGTCGGCCTCCCGCCTCGCCCGCTCGAGGTGGCGCACGGCGCGCCCGGGCTCTCCGCAGGCGGCCTCGACCATGCCCTCGACGAGGTAGCGCCGGGGGCTGGTGACCAGGAAGCGCGGTCCGAAGGTGCGCATCGGGGCGACGGAGGCGCGCAGCTCGTCGTCGGCGATCGCGACGCCCGCGCGACGGAGCAGCACGAAGGTCTCCGCGGGCCCGGCCGGGGCCTCGACGCGGTTGTAGTGGGTGATGGTCATGTGGCCGAGGTCGGCGAGCAGGCCACGCGCCTCGGCGAGCGCGGCGTCGTGCTGGCCCGCCCTCGCGAGCGCCTGGGCGAGGGAGCCGCGAGCGTAGTGGCGCATGCCGTCCTGGCAGGCGACGAGGCCCTGCCAGGCGCTGCGGAGGTCGGGCAGGGCGGCCGCCGCGTCGCCGCGCAGCGACGCCACGCAGCCGCGGTAGTAGTCGGCGAGCGCGAGGGTGCGAGGGACCGCGAAGCGATCGCCGAGGGCGCGCATGTCCGTGGCGTGCTCCTCGGCCTCCGCGAGCCGGCCGCGCAGGAGCGCCGCGTGGAGCACCCAGGTCATCCCGGGCCCGGCCCTCGCTGCGGCGCGCCCGTTGCGCCACACCTCGACGATGCGCCGGGCGGTGGCGTCGCCCAGCTCCCAGTCGCCCTGCGAGGTGCTCACGTGGCCCATGACCACGAGCGCCACCGCGAGGGAGCGCGGCTCGCCGGAGCGCTCGGCGGCCTCGAGGCCTCGACGGGCGTACCAGCGCGCGACCCGACGGAGCCCGAGGAGGTTGGTGAGCAGCCCGAAGGTGGCCCAGCCCGCGGTGCCGAGCTCGGGCCTCCCGGCGCGCTCGGCGCGGTTGAGGTTGGCGACGGCGGTGGCGAGCCAGCTGCGCGGGTCGCCGACCTGGAGGAAGGAGTACGCGTCGCCCACGTGGCCGTAGGCCCGGGCGAGGTCGACCAGCCGCTGAGGGTCGCGACGCTCTCGCCAGAGCACGGCCGGGGTGACCCTGAACACCAGGTGCAGGCCGAGCTCTCGCAGGGCCATGCGCATCCAGTCCTTCGGGGTCTCGGGCATCGGAGCGCCGAGGGACGAGAGCGCGTCCGTCGCCGCGCGGAGCTGTCGCGGGGCGTCGCCGAAGCTCACCGCGGCCTCGCTCATCCCGAGGAGCCACGAGGTCCGCCGCCTCGCGTCCGCCGCCCCCAGGCCTCGGGAGCGGAGCAGCTCGTCGAGCGACGCGGCCTCCTGGAAGGCCCGGTGGGCCTCCGCCGGAGCGCCCGCGGCGTCGGCGAGGCGGGCGGCCTCTTCGAGCAGCGTGATGGCTCTCGGCAGGTCGTTGGCCTCTCGCCAGTGCCTCGCCAGCTCGGCGACGCTGGCCTGCCCCGGCGCCGCGGCCTCGATCGCCTGCGCCGCCTCCCGGTGCAGCTGGGCGCGCGCCGCGGGCGTGAGGATCTCCTCGGCCACCTCCTGCACCACCCGGCTGCGGAAGCGCCACGCTCCGCCGTGGACGGGCACCAGGATCCCGTCCGCGGCCAGCTCCGCGAGCCTCGTCGGGACCTCCTCGGCGAAGGGCTTCAGCGACGGCAGCTCGGCCAAGCGGTCGCCGCGGAACTGCACGCCCAGCACCGCGGCGGCCTTGAGCACCGCCTGGGTGCGCGGGTCGAAGCGGTCGATGCGGGCGTTCATCGCGCCCTGCAGCGTGGTCGGGCAGACGAAGTCCGCGAGCTGGGCGGCGCCCGGAGCGCTCGACAGCGCCCCGTCCTCGACGACGATCAGCCCGGCGGCCACGAGGTTGCGCACGACCTCGTGGGCGAAGAGGGGGTTGCACCCGGTGCGCTCGTGCACCCAGCGAGCGAGGTGGTCGGGCACCCGCGGCACCCCGAGCTGACGGGCCACCACCTCGCCGGTCTCGGCGAGCCCGAGCAGCTCCAGCCGGACCATCTGCGCCGAGGGCCCGTGGATCACCCGGGACAGCTCCTCGGGGTAGAGCTGCGCGTCCGGCCGCAGCGTCGCGAGCACCAGCACGCCCTTCGCCCGCGCCAGCGTCGCGGCCAGCGCTCCCGCCGAGGCGTCGTCGAACCAGTGAGCGTCCTCCAGCACCAGCAGCAGGCCCCCTCGCGCGGCGACCGCGGCGCCCACCTCCGCGACGGCCCGCTCGGACTCCGTGGCCCGGTCGGCCGGGGCCACCGCCGAGGAGCGAGGCAGCGAGAGCCCGCACAGGTCGTCGAGGGCTCCGAAGGCCGCCGGGTCGAGGTCGAGCTCCTTCAGCGCCCCGGTCGCGCGCTCGGTGCGTTCGGGCTCCTCCATCGCCGGGTCGAGCCCGAGCAGCCCCTCGACCACCGCTCGCCACGCCGCGTAGGGGACCGCCCTCGCGACCGGATCGCCCACCGCGCTCACCGCCCGCAGCCCCACCGCGGCGGCCTGCCGCCGGGCGAAGGCGGCCAGGGTCGACTTGCCGATGCCCGCCTCGCCGATGATGGCCAGCACGCGGTTGTGGCCCGCGAGCGCGGCGTCGAGCGCGGCCTCGATGCGCATCGCCTCGACCGCGCGGCCCGCGATCACCGTCTCGGACGAGCGCCCGATCGGCCCGAGGGACAGCCGCGCGCGGCTCGCGTGGTGGGTGCGCACCGGCTGCTGGAAGCCCTTGAGGGCCCGCTCGGCGGCCGCGTCGAACTCCACCGCCCCTTCGGCCCCTTCGGCGGAGGCGTCGTCGCAGTGGACCCCGGCTCCGACCTGCATCAGCCGCGCGGCGAGCGCCATGGTGCTGCCGACCTGCGCCCAGGTCTTGCGCACCCGTCCGCCGATGATCCCGCAGAAGATCCGGCCCGTGGCGACCCCGACGCCCCAGTTCGGGTCCCTCGAGGCGATCTCCAGCGCGCAGCGCAGGGCCTGCGGCGGACCGACCTCCCGGCCCCCCATGAAGACCCCGAAGACCGCCACCAGCACGGTGCCCTTATCGCCGATCTCCACGCTGTCGAGCACGCCGCCCCAGCGGGTCACCACGTCGTCGAGGTCGCGCACCGTCGCGTCGAGCGCCGCGAGCGAGGCCGGGTCGTCATCGTGCGCTCCGACGCGCGCGAACAGCACCGTCGCCACGCGCATCTCGGCCATGAGCTCGCCGAAGCCGGCGTCGATGCGGGCGGCCAGCGCGGGGTGCAGGTAGGGCCTCGCCAGCTCGTCGAGCTCGCCGTTGGCCGGGCGCTCCGCGACGGGCCGGGGGACGAGCTCGCCCAAGGCTTCGAGCCGCCGGGAGCCGTCGGAGCGCGCCTCGCCCAGCCGGGCGCCGGTGATCGCGGCCAGTCGAGAGGCCGCCGATGGGGCGAGGACGATCTCCCCTGTTCGGGCGAGCCCGGCGGCCTGGGCCACCTCCCTCACGGCCGCGCCCGCGAGGACGAAGAGCAGCCGACCGCCGGGGCGCCCCAGCCGGGCCACGCTGCACTCGCCCGCCGCCACGCCGATGTGCGCCGCGACCGGGGTGACCGAGGAGCGCGCCCGCTCGCTGGCCACGCCCAGCAGCGCCTCGGCGCAGGCGCAGGCCCGTAGCAGGCAGAGGTCCTCGGTGATCGCCGGGGCTTCGGCGGGCCAGAAGGCCATCAGCGCGTCGCCGGCGAAGCTCGACACCTCGCCCCCGTGCTCGGTGATCGCGTCGACGAAGGCCCCGAGCGTCTCGTCGAGCACCCGGGAGAGCGCGAAGCCCGCGTCGCGTCCGTGCTCCTGCACCAGCGCGACGGCCATCGGGGTGAAGCCGACGAGGTCGACGAGGAGCACCGCGCCGGGGCACTGCCGCCGAGCGATCTCGCCAGGCGACGCGACGGACCCGGCCAGGGAGCGCACGGTCCAGGCGGCGACCAGCGTCGATGCATGGATGGTGTTCATGTCCGTGCCGGGGGAGGTTCGAATCAAGGAATACCCACGACCGCACCTATAGGTCACGAGCACCGGACCCCGCACGAAATTGGCGCAAGGGCGCCCTCGCCCGCCGAGGGCTACGAGGGCGCTACCGCAGCCAGCCTTCGCCGGTCTCCGCGACCTGCCTCGCCTGAGCGAGCTCGTCGGTGGGCCAGTCCTCGGTCACCAGCGCGAAGATCCCATGGTCGAAGGGCTTGCCCTCCGCCGGGGTCTCCAGCACCAGGCGCTCGCGCTTGCCTTCCTTCAACAGCTCCAGGGCCCGGTGGTGGCAGAAGGGGTTGTTGCCCGTGCGGCCGAACACCACGTGAGCCGTCCACGAGCACCCACCCAGGCAGTCGTCTCCGTAGTAGCAGCCCGCGCAGTATCCCCAGAGGTCATCGCGGTTGCGCTCCCGGGTGAAGCGCAGCGCCCCGGCGCGCTCCCAGATGTCCACCAGCTTGTCGTCCCGTACGCTGCCGCCGACATAGTCCTTGGTGGGCAGTGAGGGACAGCCCTTGATGGAGCCGTCGGCCTCGATGCCCAGGGTGAGCCGGCCCGCGCCGCAGGCGGCCATGTGCCCTCGCGGCATCCTCCCCCGCAGCTCCGTCTCATAGGGACCGAAGTACCCGATATCGTTTCCAGGCCACAGTCGTATCCGGTGTTGCTTGAGGCGCCGCGCCGCGCGGGCGATCATCGGCATCACCTCCAGCACCTGATAGGGCTCCAGGATCAGCCCCGGCTCGTCCGCCGCCCGCCCCATCGGGACCGTCATGGACACCTGCCAGGCGTGCATCCCGGCCTCGATGAGGTGATCGAGCAGGGGCTCGATCTGCCGCAGCGCGGGCCGCGCGATCTGCGTGTTGCAGCTCACCGGGATGCCCACCGCCTTCAGGTTGGCGATGGCCTCCATGGCCGCTCGCCAGCTCCCCTTCACGCCCCGCAGCGAGTCGTGCATCTCCTCCAGCGCGTCGACGGACACCGACGCGCTCTGGATGCCCGCCTCCTTCGCCTCTCGCGCCCGCTCCGGGGTCATGCCCCTGCCCCCGGTGGTCATGGTGAGCTCCATGCCCCTCGCTCGAACCTCCTGTCCGATGCGCACCCAGTCTTCTCTCAGGTAGGCCTCGCCGCCGATGACGGTGACCTCCTTGCAGCCGATCTCGGCGAGCTGTCGCACCAGGTCGAGGGCCTCTTCGGTGTTGAGCTCGTCGGGCCGGGAGCGCCCCGCGCGAGAGCCGCAGTGGCGACACGCGAGGTCACATTGGAGGGTGAGCTCCCAGACGGCGATGATGGGACGAAAGGCGCGATCGACGTCGCGCGCCTCCCCCGCCAGCGGCAGTCGCCGACGAGCGGGCTCGGCCTTCGGAGCAATGGGGAGCGTGCGAGGCCGAGGAGGGAGCTGGGTCATGGAGTGGGATTAGAGCGAATCACGCACCGGAGTCGGGGCGCGGCGGGGCGCCATAACGGACACCGATGCTGCCGTCACCGGCGTCCGCCTGGGGCTGCCCCGCGTCGGCCGGGAGGCCGTAGAGCGGAGCGATGCCGCCGTCGTCGCTGGGACCGCCCGAGTCGACGCCGGAGTCCTGCGGGGGACCGCCGTACATCGCCAGGAAGCCGCCGTCGTCGGTCGGGAAGCCCGCGTCCGTGGCCATTCCCGTGTCGGTGGTCGAGCCCGTGTCGGTGGTCGAGCCCGTGTCCGTGGTCGAGCCCGTGTCGCTGCCGGTGTCGACCACGGCCGCGTCGGCGGCGGGGGCCGGGTCATCGCTGCAGCCGGTGGCCGCGAGGCTGGCGGCGAAGGTGAAGGCCGCCGCGCGGGAGAGGCGCTGCGTCGCGCCGGGGATCACCCTCGACGCGATGGAGGCGGAGAGCGCCGTGCGGCAGAAGGGGCACGCGCGCTCGGTGGCGCGGACGTGCCGGGCGCAGGACGGACAGGGGACCAGGGAAGACGCCATCGATGATTCTCCTTTGAGGAAGCTGTTAGTGCGAAGCCAGAGACTACGAAGACCGTTGGGTTGTCAAACTCCGGCGTCGTCCGGCCGAGGGGGCGAGCCGTAGATGGGGAAGATGCCGGCGTCCCTCGCGGGGGGAGATCCGTAGTCGGCGTTGACGTTGCCCTCGTCGTCCGGAGGGCCCGCGTCGACCGGGGTCGGGCCGCCGTACTCTGCGAAGGTTCCGCCGTCGTCGTCGGGCGCTCCGCTGTCGACCGGAGGGGGATCGCCGTAGAGCGCGACGATGCTGCCGTCGTCGGAGGGACCGGTGTCCGCCGGGCCCGCGTCGCGGGCGCCGGTGTCCGTCGCGAGGGGACGGTCGACGACCGCGGCGGTGTCCGTGGGGGCGGCGTCGGTGCCGGTGACGGTGCTGCTGCACGCGGCGCTGCCAACCGAGGCCGCGAAGGTGAAGAGGGCCGCTCGGGAGAGGCGACGGCGAGAGTCGGCGGAGGGGCGCGGGGCGAGCGCTGCGGCGAAGGAAGTGCCGCAGAAGGGGCACGCGGCGTCATCGACCCTCACGTGACGCGAACAACCAGGACAGGGGGCCAGCGGTCGATACATGGGATTCTCTCTCTTGTCCGTTGGTGGGGTGTTCAGTCCGTGAGCCAGCCCTCGCCGGTCTCCGCGAGCCGCTGCGCCCTGGGGAGCTCGTCCGCGGGCCAGTCTTCTTCCACGATGTCGAAGAGCCCGTGGTCGAAGGGCTCGCCCGGGGCGGCCTCGAGGCGGATCACCCGCTCTCGTCGGCCCTTGCGGAGAAGCTCCAGGGCCCGGTGGTGGCAGAAGGGGTTGTTGCCGGGACGGCCCAGCAGGACGTGCGTGGTCCACGAGCACCCGGCGCGGCAGGTGTCGTTGTAGTAGCAATCGCGGCAGTGGCCCCAGAGGTCCTCCACGGTGCGGTCGCGGGTGAAGCGCAGCGGGGCCGAGCGCTCCCAGATGTCCTTGAGGGAGACGTCCCGGATGTTGCCGCCCGTGTACTCCAGCGTCGGGAGCGAGGGGCAGCCCTTGATGGAGCCGTCGGCCTCGATGCCGAGCGTCGAGCGGCCGGCGCCGCAGGAGGCCATGTGCCCTCGGGGGAGCGTCCCTCGGAGGAGCGTCTCGTAGGGGCCGAAGTATCCGATGTTGTTGCCGGGCCAGATGCGAACCCGGTTGGCGTCCGCGACGGGCTTCAATCGAGCCAGCATCGCGAGCACCTCCAGCATCTGGTAGGGCTCCAGCAGCAGCTCGGGCTCGTCGACCGCTCGGCCCATGGCGACGGTGATCTGCGTCTGCCAGGAGTGGATTCCCGCGGCCACGAGTCGGTCGAAGACCTCGGGCATGTCCTTGATGCTCTTTCGACCAAACTGCGAGTTGGCCGAGAAGGGAATGCCCCCCTTCTTGAGATTGGCCATGGCCTCGAAGGCCGACCGGAAGCTCCCCTTCACGCCCCGCAGCGAGTCGTGCGTCTCCTCCAGGCCGTCGACGCTGACGCTCACGCTCCGGATGCCCGCCTCCTTGGCGGCGAGCACCCGCTCCAGAGTGAGACCGCGGCCCCCGGTGGTCATGGTGCAGTCCATCCCGTGGGCGCGGACGGCGCGGGCGATGGTGGTCCAGTCGTCGCGCAGGTAGGCCTCGCCGCCGATGAGGGTGACCTCCTTGGTTCCGAGCTCGGCCATCTGGCGCACGAGGTCGAGGGCCTCTTCGGTGCTGAGCTCGTCGGGCCGCGAGCGACCCGCGCGGGAGCCGCAGTGGCGACACGCGAGGTCGCAGCGGAGGGTGATCTCCCAGACGGCGTAGATGGGGCGCCAGCGCTGGTCGATGGCGCGGGTCTCGTTGGCGAGGGGCAGGTTGCGCCGGGCCGGGGCCGCCGTCGGGGCAATGGGGAGCGAGCGGGGTCGGGGGCCGAGGTCTGTCATGGGTGTCGCGAAGGATAGTTCGGATTGTGCCAGGGTGGCTCAGTCCACGGGCTTTCCCGGGTTGCCGGGGACGGGTTGAGCAAGGGGCGGGCCGTAGGGCCACATTCTTCACCCCGGCCCCCGCGCTCTGCTAACTCCCCTGGCCATCATGGAACGCAAGCTCCGCGTCGGCATCATCTTCGGCGGTCGCTCCGGCGAGCACGAGGTCTCGCTCCTCTCCGCCCGCTCGATCGTCGACGCGCTCGACCGCACCCGCTACGAGCCGGTGCTGCTGGGCATCGACCGCGACGGGCACTGGCGCCTCCACGACGCCGCGAGGGCGCTGCTGGAGACGCCGGGAGCGCCGCTGCACCTCGACCCCACGGCGCCCTCCGTCACGGTCTCTCCGGGGAATGCCTCGACCTCCATGGTCACCCGGTCGGAGGACCCGGAGGTGGGCTCGCTCGACGTGGTCTTCCCGGTGCTCCACGGCACCTACGGCGAAGACGGGACCATCCAAGGGCTATTGGAGATGGCCGATGTCCCCTATGTGGGGAGCGGCGTGCTGGGCAGCGCGGCGGGCATGGACAAGGACGTCGCCAAGCGGCTGCTGCGCTCGGCGGGGCTGCCGGTGGTCGACTGGTTCGTGGTGAGGGCGCACCAGAACCGCGGCGCCGAGGAGGTCGCGAGGGAGGTGGAGTCGCGCTTCGGCTGGCCGGTCTTCGTGAAGCCCGCCAACATGGGAAGCTCCGTCGGGGTCTCCAAGGCGCGCAAGGCCGAGGAGCTCGCCGCCGCGCTCGCCACCGCCTTCCGATATGACACCAAGGTGCTCATCGAGCGCGGCCACGCGGTGCGGGAGCTGGAGTGCGGGGTGCTCGGCAACGACGCGCCGCGGGCCTCGGTGGTGGGGGAGATCATCCCGACTCACGACTTCTATTCGTACGAGGCGAAGTATCTCGACGAGGGCGGGGCGCACCTGCGCATCCCCGCGACGCTGACGCCGGGGCAGTCCGAGGAGATCCGTCGGATGTCCGTCGAGGCCTTCATGGCGCTGGAGTTGTCGGGCCTCGCTCGAGTGGACTTCTTCATGGACAAGACCGACGGGGCGATCTTCGTCAATGAGGTCAACACCCTCCCGGGATTCACCAGCATCAGCATGTACCCCAAGCTCTGGGAGGCCAGCGGTCTCCCCTACGCCGAGCTGGTCGACCGGCTGATCGGCCTCGGGGTCGAGCGCGCCGCGACGCGCCGCGGGCTCTCGACGAAGCGGTAGCGGCAGGGCGGCGTCCTCAAGACGGCCTGAATTCCGCTTTGGCGTCGATGCCTCCACCCGTCCACCGGAGCCTGAAATTCAAGCCATTTCGAGGACGCCGCCGTGGCGGTAGCGGCTCACACCACCAGCTCGACGCGCTCCTCCACGGGCTCGTCGGGCAGCGTCTCGCCCCGCTCGGCGGCGCGCAGAAGCCGCCAGATGTGCTTGCCCAGCACGTCGATCTCCGTGGAGGCGAACTGCTCTCCCCCGAAGCGCTTCACCACCTCGGTCTGGGCCTTCAGCATCCGCGCGTCCTGCTGGAAGATCTGCATCGCCAGCGGCTTGATGGCCCGCTTCACCAGCGCGTGCGGGACCCTCAGACGGAAGCTCACCACCGCCCAGAGCCGCGTCTCGAAGTCCGACACCGGGGTCATCGCCGTGGCCACCAGCAGGTGGTTCTCGTCGCCGATGCGATATTCCACCTCGGAGATGCTCGGGAGGATGAAGCGGTCGAAGTGCGTCACGGCCCCCCCCGATGGGGAGAGCAGCCGCGCCACCAGGCCCGGCGGACGGCTCTCGCCGAGGTACTCGGCCTCGACGCGGTCGCTCCCCCGGCGCACCACCGCGGTGATGATCACCCCGCGGCTCTCGCTGCGAAACAGGCCCTTGTGGAGGAAGGCCGTGTGCGGGACGTCGAGCGCGTTCTCCGTCGCCGCGTGCAGGGTGCTCTGCGCGGTGACCATGGAGACGACGTGGTCGTAGCCCGGCACGCCCAGCATGGCGAAGCGGTAGGGCCCCACCGTGGGGGCCGACTCGGGCGTGGCGTAGACCCAGATGAAGCCGTCCTGCTCGCGCGTCGGGAAGGTCGGGACCTTCCTGGCGCGACCGTCGGCCTCATCGGACACCCGCGAGGGGACGAAGCGGCAGGCGCCCTCCGCGCCGAAGCGCCACCCGTGATAGCCGCACACCAGCTCGGAGCCCGAGAGGTGGCCCTCGGAGAGCGGGACGTTGCGGTGGGGGCAGCGGTCGAGCAGCGCCGCCGGACGCCCGCTCGCGCCGCGAAAGAGCACGATCGGGATGTCCCATACGGTCACCGCGAGGAGCTTGTCCGTCAGCTCCTCGGAGCGCGCCACGATGTACCAGGCCTGGAGAACCCTCGCGACCGACACATGGCCCCGAGTGAGGTTCTTCAGCGGAACCACTCCCCCCGGAAGCCGCACCCGCGAGGTCTCGTCGTTCTCATCCATGGCGCGGCGTTGTAGCGTACCTGCACCCCCCATGGCGACCGTCCGCAGCGCCGCCCGGGCGCGCCCGCTCCTCTTCGACGCGCTGCCCTCCCTCTCGGACTCGGTGCCCTTCCTGCCCCTCGCCGTGGTGCCCACCGCCGTCGAGCGCTGCGCCGCCCTCTCCGGATACCTCGGCCGCGACGATGTCTGGATGAAGCGAGACGACCTCATCTCTCCCGTGTATGGAGGCAACAAGGTTCGCCGTTATGAGTTCGTGCTCGCGGACGCGAAGGCCCGAGGCGCGACGAGCCTCGTCACCCTCGGCGGACTCGCCTCTACGCAGGTGATGGCCACCGCCCGCTTCGGCCAGCACCTCGGCATCCCGGTCACCGCGGTGCTCTTCGATCAACCGGTGACGCGCTTCGCCCGGGAGGCCATCCTCACGGACGTCGACGCGGGCGCGACGCTCCTGCACGGCGGCGGATACGCCCGCAGCGCGTGGCGCTTCTACAAGGCACGACAGACCCGTGGGGCCTATGTGATCAACCCCGGAGCGGCCTCGCCGCGGGCCAACCTGGGATACGTCGACGCCATGCTGGAGCTCGCCGCTCAGGTCGAGCGGGGGGAGATGCCGAGGCCCGACGTCATCGTGCTGCCGACGGGCTCCTCGGGGACGCTGGCCGCGCTCGCCCTCGGCGCCGCGTGGCTCGGCTGGGACACGGAGATCGTAGGCGTGCGCATCACCCTTCGCATCGCCACCAACGCGCTCACCATCGGGCTCGTGCGGGAGCGCACCGCCCGCTGGATCGCCGCGAGAGCGCCGGAGTTCGGCCGGGCGCTGGGGTCGCGCCGGGGGCGATATCGGTTGTTCCATGGGGCCATCGGGGGGGGATATGGATACCCGACGAGGGAGTCCGTCGAGGCGATGGAGCGATATCGCGAGCTCACCGGAAGGCCCGGCGAGGTGACCTACTCGGGGAAGGCGCTGGTGGGACTGCGGGCGGTGGCGCGTGACCCGGCGTATGCGAAGAAGACCATACTGCTCTGGCAGACGCTCTCGGACGTGCGCCCGGAGATACCGGAAGGGACCCGGGAGAGGGTGCCGAGGGAGCTTCAGTGGGTGTTCGAGGGGGACGTGGTGGCCTGAGACGGCCACCGTCCCGCGTCAGCGATTGAGCATATGGACGGCCTCGCCGATGGCGGCCTTGGCGGCCTCCATGACGGTCTCGCCCAGGGTCGGGTGCGGATGGATCGTCAGGCCGATGTCCTCCACGAAGGCGTCCATCTCCATGGCGAGCGCCCCTTCGCTGATGAGGTCGGCGGCCTCCGGGCCGACGATGTGCACCCCGATGACCTTGTAGTCGTTGTGGTGCGGACCGGTCTTCTCGCCGATCACCTTCACGAAGCCGTCGGTCTCCATCACCGCCATCGCCCGGCCGCTCGCCGAGAAGGGGAACTTCCCGACCTTGTACTCCAGCCCCTTGGCCTTCGCCTCGTGCTCGAAGAGGCCCACCGAGGCGATCTCCGGGTGCGTGAAGGTCGCCGCCGGAATGGCCCGCCAGTCGCGGGCGCTCTTCATCCCCGCGATCACCTCCGCGGCGATCTCGCCCTCCTTGCTCGCCTTGTGCGCGAGGTAGGGGCCCCCCGCCACGTCGCCGATCGCGTACACGCCCTTCACGTTGGTCTCGAAGCGGTCGTTGATCAGCACGTGACCGCGCTTGTCCTGCGCGAGGCCGATCTTCTCGAAGCCGTTGCCCTCGTGGTTGGGCCGCATGCCCACCGCCACCAGCACCACGTCCGTGTCGATCTTCTGGACGTTGCCGCCCACGTCGAGCGTGACCTTCAGCGAGCCGTCGGCGTTCTTCTCATACCCTTGCGCCTTGGCGCCGGTGATGAACTTGCAGCCCGACTTCCCCATGGCCTTGGTCACCACGTTGACGAGGTCGTCGTCCATCGTGGCCAGCACCTTCGGGAGGAACTCCACCACCGTCGTGTCCACGCCCAGCTTGGAGTAGACGCCGCCGAGCTCCATCCCGATGATGCCGCCGCCGATGATGAGCAGCCGCTTCGGCAGCGGATCGAGGCTCACGCCCTCCTTGGCCGAGATGACCTGCTTGCCGTCGTACTTGAAGCCCGGGATCTCCACGGGCCGGGAGCCGGTGGCGATGATGATCCCCTTGGTGGCCTTGACGGTCTGCACGCCCTCCGCGGTCTCCACCTCCAGGGTGCTCGCGTCGACGAAGCGCGCGTTGCCCTTGAGCAGCTCCGAGCCGTTGCCCTTCACCAGGCCCTGAACGCCGGTGGTGAGCTTCTTCACGATGCCGTTCTTCCACTCCTGCATCTTCGCGGAGTCGACGGCCACGCCCGACACGGTCACGCCCATGGTGCCGGCGTGCTTGGAGCGCTCGACGAAGTTCGCCGCGGCGATGAGGGCCTTGGAGGGGATGCAGCCCCAGTTGAGGCACACCCCGCCCCAGGACTCCTTCTCGATCACCAGGGTCTTCAGCTTCAGCTGCCCGCAGCGGATGGCGGCCACGTACCCGCCGGGGCCGCCGCCGATCACGATCGCGTCATAGGTCTTCGTAGTGCTCATTGGATTCCCTGTCTCGCTCTAATGGGTCTTCAATGGAGAGGTCTGTGGGCCTCCCCGGTGGAAGGTCTAGTGCCCGCCCGCGTCGTGCGCGGGGGCCACGGGGGCGCGCTCCATCGCCTCGGCCTGCTCGCGCAGGTGCCACGGGCGCTCGGCGTACACGTCGTCGAAGAGCGTAGCGCGCTCCACCGCCGGGGCCGCCTCGGCCTCCGCGATGGCCGCTCGGATCTCCGCGTCGATCTCCGACTGCATCGCCGCCTCGCGCGCGTCGTCGTGAAGCCCATAGGCGACCAGGAAGCGCTTGAAGCGATCGAGCGGGTCCTTCTTCAGCCACGCCTCGACCTCGGCCGGGTCGCGGTAGCGCGTCGGGTCGTCGCTCGAGGAGTGCGCCCCGATGCGGTAGGTGACGCTCTCGATGAGCGTCGGGCCGCCGCCCTGCCTCGCCCGCTCGGCCGCGTCGCGCACCGCGCAGTACACCGCCAGAACGTCGTTGCCGTCGACCCTCACGCCCGGCATCCCGTACGCGACGGCCTTGCTCGCGAAGGTCGGCGCCGCCGTCTGCTGGCTCGACGGGATCGAGATGGCCCAGTGGTTGTTCTGACAGACGAAGACCACCGGGGCCTTCCACACCCCAGCGAGGTTGAGCGCGTTGTGGAAGTCGGGCTGCGAGGTCGCGCCGTCGCCGAAGAAGGCCACCGCGACGGAGTCCCTGCCCAGCTTGCGCATCGCCCACGCGGTGCCCACCGCCTGCGGGATCTGCGGGCCGATGCAGCTGCTCCACGACACCTGGTTCACCGAGCGTCCGGAGAAGTGCGAGGGCATCTGCCGGCCCTTCTGCACGTCGAGCCCGTTGCCCCAGCACTGGGCCACGTAGGTCGCGAGAGGAAAGCCCCGCACCAGCATCACCGCGCCCTCGCGAAGCCCCGGGAAGACCCAGTCGTCGGCGCGCAGCGCGAAGCCCGTGGCCACCGGCGTGGCCTCCTGCCCCTTCACCTCGCCGTAGAACCCGATGCGCCCCTGGCGCTGCACGATGAGCATCTTCTCGTCGAGCGTGCGCAGCCGGCGGAGCTCGCGGTACATGCGCTGGAGCGTGGCGTCGTCGACGTTGGGGTCGCGCGACACGTC
Organism: uncultured Myxococcaceae bacterium; assembly: GCA_966211675.1. Lineage (GTDB taxonomy): Bacteria > Myxococcota_A > Polyangia > Polyangiales > SCUS01. Next base: position 2,213 of record CBIHPK010000115.1, on the reverse strand, counting down.
CCCCTCGTCGGTGAGCACTCGAAGGAGTCCGAACATCGGGTCGTCCGCGGAGGCCAGCGTCAGGCTCATGGCGGCGCGCAAGCTACCAGATCATCGCCCCCGAGGCGTAGGGCGCAATTCGCTGAAATTTACGGGGTGTCAGAGCAGGTTGGGCATCGAGAGCAGCACCTGCGCCCCGCCCGCCGTGGGGCCGAGCGAGGGCGTCACGGCGAAGCGATCGAGGGCCGCGGTGGACGATCGCGACGGGTGCGCGTCGGGCCGTCCCAGCACATAGCCCAGGACGCCTCCGCCGATCATCCCGGCCTCCACGATGAGGGCGGGGCCGGTGAGCGAGCGGCCCGACGAGTCGGCGAAGAGCAGCACCGAGAGACCGACGCCCACGAGGCCGCCGGAGAACACCCCGAGGTCCATCCAGCGGACCTGCCCTTCGGAGGGGTGGAGGGTGTTGGCGAGGGCCGCCGCGGCGCCCGCTCCGACGAGCTCGCCCACCATGCCCGCGATGGGGACGTCGTTGCCGTCGGCGTTGACCAGGCCCGCGGCGGTGATCCCGAAGAGAGCGCCCCAGAGGCCGCCAGAGCCCACGAAGGAGGCCGACGCGGGGCGCGACTCCGCCAGGGCGCCGATGGCGTAGCCGAGCCCGGCGCCCAGCACCGAGCCCGCCCAGATGGTCGTCGCCACCCCGCGCGCCTTCCATCGAAGCTCGTCGCCGCCGTAGATGCCGAGGAGCGTTCCGCCGACGACGCCGAGGGCGAAGCCGTTGCTCGCCGCGGTCCCCCGGCCGCGACGGATGGGTCCGCCGTTGCGCTCGGCCAGGTAGAGTGCGCCCGCCCCGAGGCCTCCCAGCACCAGCGGCAGCGACACCGCCGCGCGCACGTCGTCGACCTCGAACATCACGTCGAGCCAGATGCCGGTGCCCAGGCCGAGCGTGATGGCCGAGGCGTAGAGGGTGACCGCCTCGAGGCTGCCGCGCGCCTGGTTGGCGTCCTCGCCCGGGGCTGCGGGAGAAGCCGCCGCGATCGGCTGGGTGGCGAGCCGGGTGGCCAGCCGGTCGAGCACGGCGACGGAGGTGTACGACTGGCCCCACGGACTCTGCCCGGTGAGTCGAGGCTGCAACACCCGCTGGGCCTCGGCGGCACGACCCCGGGCCAGCAGGTCGACGGCCTCGTCGATGGCGCGGCGGTCCTCGGCGCCCGGCTCGCACGAGGGGCACTGCAGCGCGGGGGACTCCGCGGGCGGCGGCGGAGGAGGCGGAGCGTCCTGCGCCCACGAGATCGTGGGGGCGAGGAAGAGGAGCGACGAGGCGCCCACGAGGCTCAGGCCCCGGGAGGAAGTTCTCATGGTGTCCAATGGACTGCACGGCGCAGGCCGCCCGCGTCAATGGAGGATTGTGGCCATGGGGGGAGTCGTGGAAGGATCGCGGGCCTATGGCGAGATCGAGGCGGTGGCGGATGGGCGCGGTCGCCGCCGCGGCGGTGGGGGCCTTAGGGTGTCCGAGCGATCCGAGGCCGAGGGAGGAGCCCGTCGGGTCGATGGACGCCGGGGCGCGCGACGTGGTGGCGCCCTCGACGCTCGGCGACAGCGACGGCACCGAGCAGCAGCCGCCCACCACGGGCCGCGCGGCGATGAGGGCGTGGCTGGCGGCGGGGTCGTGGCGGAGGTGGCGCTGCGAGGCGGCGGCGCACCCTGGAGGGGGATTGTCGCCGCATACGCTCAACCGGATCTGCAACAACGACGTGCTGGTCCACGCGCCAGAGGGGGCGCCGTGGCCGGTGGGCTCGGCGTCCGTGAAGGAGCTTCACGACCCGAGAGAGCGCGACCCGGTCATCGGATATGCGGTGTATCTGAAGGTGCGCGAGGGCACGGAGGGGAGCGACTGGTTCTGGTTCGAGACGGTGCGGCCGGGCGTGACGCTCGACCCGCCGATCGCGAGGGAGACGGACGGCACCGTGGCGGAGGGCTTCGGCGACCACGGAAACGCGAGGAACATCTGCGTGGGCTGCCACCGCCGGAGCGGCGCGAACGACGCCGGCGTGACGGGCTACGGGGAGTTCGTGTTCACCAGGGTGCCCGCGCCGTAGGGGGGGCGTAGCGGCTCAGGAGACCCGCCGCCGTCACAGTTCAAGGGTGGCGCAAGCCGTCCGTTTGAGTGTTTTCGTGAATCGTGGGGAGCGACCGCGACGCCAGCCCAGTGCGCCTCACCGTCGCGAAGCGAC
>CBIHPK010000114.1:0-26940 GCA_966211675.1 uncultured Myxococcaceae bacterium | reverse complement strand
CGGCGGTCCCGGCTGCGTCGTCGTCGGGGAGGAGAACCGCCAGGGCGCAAGGGTCGCAAGGGAGCGAAGGGCTCAGGCGGGCAGGCGCTGACAACCGCTCACCCCGCGTCCGGGTCCGAGCCCCACTCCATCCCCTCCCTTGCGACCCTTGCGCCCTGGCGGTTCTCCTCCCCGATGACGTCGCGCCCCCCCGGCATCGCCCCGGCGCCCGGCTTCGCGTATAGCTTCGCACCCCTGAACCGTGGCTCGATCGATCCTGCTTCTCCCGCTGCTCTCCGCGCTGGTGTCCGCCTGCGGGAGCGAGTCGTCCCCGACCGCTGCCGACGCCTCCGTCGATGCGCTCTCCGTCGCCGTCGATGCGCTCTCGCCCGACGTGACCTCCGACGCGCCCGTCGACGTGCCCGCGGACGTGCCCGTGGCGGCGCCGTTTCCGGCCTTCACGCCGATGGTTCCGGAGGTGGTCAGCCTCGGCGGGCCGGTGCTCCGCTCGCCGAGGATGGTGCCGGTGTTCATCGCCGACCCGGGCGTCGGGATCGACCCCGAGGTGGCGCGGGTCGAGCTCTTCCTCGCGGCCTACGCGGGCTCGCAGACCTGGCGCGCCCAGCTCGAGGAGTACGGCGTCGGACCGGGGAGCGTGGCGCCCGCGCTACGCGTCTCCACCGCCGGCCTCGGCAACGGCTTGATCCCCTCGGCGAGGCTCATCAACTGGCTCTCCGCGCAGGTCGAGTCCGGCGCCTGGGGGACTCCCGACGAGGACACCCTCTACCTCCTGATGCTCGACGGGAGCCGGCAGGTGAGCCTCGGGTCGAGCCGCACCTGCGAGGGCGTGGGCGGCTACCACAGCGACCTCCGCGGCCAGTCGTTTCGACGCGTCGCCTACGCGGTGATCCCCGACTGCAACCAGGGCACCGACGCCCTCACCCGGGTGCTCTCGCACGAGATCGTCGAGGCGGCCACGGACCCGTACCCCAACATCGCCCCGGCCTTCACGCAGCCCTCCACGCAGTCGCCGCCGGAGGGAGCCTGGTCCATCGCGTACACGGGCGGCGAGATCGGGGACATGTGCGAGCAGCGCTCGGACGCCGCGTACCAGCCCGATGACCTGGACTTCGAGATCCAGCGGTCGTGGTCCAACCGGGCGGCCGCGGCGACGCTCGACCCCTGCGTGCCGGCGCCCTCCGGGGCCGTGTACTTCAACGCCGTCCCCACGCTGCCGGACACCCTCACGCTCAACGGCCGCGATCGCCAGCGCACCGTCTCTGCGCGAGGGGTGATCGTCCCCGCGGGGGGCCGCCGCGTGGTGGACGTGCGGCTCTTCAGCACCCGCGCCACCAGCGGGTCGATGCGGGTCTCGGCGCGCGAGGTCACCGTCGCGGGTCAGGCCCCGGCGTTTCGCTTCGCCTGGGACCGCGTCACGGGCACCAACGGCGACGTGCTGCACCTCACCATCACCGCGACGGCGGACGCGCCCGAGGGCCGCGTCTTCCAGGTGATCGCGACGCTCAACGGCTACAACAACAACTGGGTGGGATCGGCCGCGACCGAGTGACGGCTCAGCGCGAGGCGTAGGCGACGGAGGCCGGGGCGGAGCTCGGGACGGAGGGAGCGACGGGGGACGGCAGCGGGGCGCCGAGGGAGACGCGCACCCAGTCGTGGTAGCCGAGCGGACGGCCGCCCACGACCCAGCGGGAGGGGTCGTGCTGGACCATGGGCTCGTAGTCCGCGAGCTCGGCGTTGCGAGGCCGCACGAGCTCGCCGCGGCGCAGGAGGATGGGGCGGAAGTTGCGGAAGCCGCCGCCCTGGCGCGACGAGCCGAGGGTGAGCTGGGCCGAGAAGCGGCGCGCGGTGAAGCTGCCTCCGGGGTGGCCGTCGATGAGCCTCACCTCGCCGTCGGGGTGCACCTCGTAGACGGTGAGCACGTGGCCGTCGGGGTCGTAGAACGCGGTGCCGGGATGGATCGCCCGGCGGTCGACGCGCACGGGGTAGGTGTCGCTGTCGTCGAGCTCGGGGCGCATGCGGAAGAAGCCCGAGTGCACCGACGATCCGATGTCGTGCAGCAGGCGCCGCGGGGTGGCGTAGTCGGTCCAGCGGCGGGTGGAGGTGGGGCGGTTGGAGAGGGCGTAGCGGCCGTCGCGGGCCGGGGCCTCGCCGCGCACGGTGGCCGTGTGCATGAAGGGCAGGTGCCGGCGCCAGGCGAAGAAGGCGCGGAGGATGTACGGCACGTCGGCGCAGTCGGCGCGGAAGGTCGAGCGGCGGCCGGGGACGTAGAGGGGGTTGATCGCGGGGCTGTCGAGGCAGGAGGCGAGCGTGCGGCAGCGGCGGGCCTCGACGGCGCGCCCGATGGTCTGCACCCAGCGGCCGAAGTCGGCCTCCGCGGCGGCGTCCCAGGAGCGGTTCACGGTCCAGGCCTGCGCCATGGGCTGGTCGCTCGCGGCGAGGGGGCGGGACTGGGCGCCCCCGGGGATGCTGTATGTCGTCGCGGCGAGCGCGGCGAGGCCTGCGAGGAGGGTGCCCTTCATAGGGGCACGGACCCTAATCGCAAAACCACGTCCTACAACAAGAGGAGCTCCGTGTGGATTCTTCGCCCTACCTGACGCCGAGCACCCGGCGAGGATCGACGTCTGGCGCGAGCTCGGGTCCGAAGCTAACGGGCGTCGCGACGCCGTAGACGCGGTCGACGCGGTTGCGCAGCCGCTGCTCCGCGCGGAACCACGCGCGACGCACCGGGTCCTCCACGCAGGCCGCGCGCTCGGGCGATCCCTCGGGCGCACCCCAGCGGATCTCGGGGCAGTGATAGGGGTCGAAGCTCATGGTGAAGAGCCGGTCGAGCACGTCGTCGACGCTGAGCTCGACGGGCGCTCCCGCGGAGCTGGTGTACTGGAAGCGGCAGCCGGGCTTGGCGCTCTCCTCGGCCCAGATGCGCGCGAAGGCCGCGCGGAGGGGGCTGCCCTCGGGCTGCGCCGCGGCGGTGTCGCGCAGGTCGCGCACGACCACCTTGAGGGCGGCGTCGCGGGAGGGCGTCGACCAGGTCTCCCAGTCGCCGGTGGTGCCGTAGATGTTCCACGGGAGGTAGTTGGGGTGCGGGCGGAGGTGGAGGCCCGCGGTGCGAGCGAGGTCCACCGCCTCGACGCGGTCGACCACGTCGCGGCACAACCCCTGGACCATCTCGCGGTAGTCGCGCTCCGGGTCGCGCGGCGCTCCGGGGGCCGAGAGCGCGGCGCGCACCCAGTCGTAGAAGTTGGTGGGCCGCCCGTCCGCCACCCAGGCCGACGGGTCCCACTGCGAGCGCTCGTCGACGTCCGTGAGCTCGCGGTCGTGGGCGCGCACCACGTAGCGGCCGTCGAGGCGCTGCGGCCGGAAGTTCTTGAACCCGCCGCCGACGCGCGCGGTGCCGATGGCGTAGCGAGGGCCGAAGCGCTTCCAGGTGAGGCCCCCGTCGGGGTGGCCGTCGATGAGGTGCACCACGCCGTCCTCGCGCACCTCCGCGACCACCAGCACGTGGCCGTTGGGGTCGTAGTAGATGGAGCCCGGGCGAAGCGCGCCGCGGCGCACCGCGACGGGGTAGAAGTCGCCGTCCTGCACGGCCGCGGTGGTGCGGTACATCCCCGAGTGCACCAGCTCGACGACCTTGTGGAACACCGTGCGCGGCGTGCGGTAGTCGCGCCAGGTCGACCAGCGCGAGGGGCGCAGCCCGAGGGCGTAGCGGGCGTCGTCGTTGCCCTCCGCCGCGCGCACGTTGGAGACGAAGCCGAAGGGCAGCCGGCGCTTGTACGCGTAGTAGGCGCGGAGGATGTACGGCAGGTCGGCGCAGTCGATGGAGTCGAGGCGCAGGTGCGCGTCGGTCTGCGCGTCCCACAGGATGTTGGCTTCGGGGTCGCGCAGGCAGCGGTCGAGGCGGTTGCAGCGGCGCGACTCCACCGCGCGCCCGAGGCGGGCGACGAAGGTGGACCAGTCGCGCTCCATGCGATCGTCCCAGCGCACGACCGCGGGCCACGCGGCGGGGGTCGGGTCATCGAGCCCGCTGCCGTTGGGCGTGGCGGCGGCCTCGGTGGGGATGGGAGGAAGCTCCTCCTCGGGGGGATCGGGAGGCGAGGGAGCGGCGGCGGGCGCCGCGGCGGCCGAGGCCGGGGGTGAGAGCACCGTGGGAGGGCGCACCGGAGCGTCGGCGTCGAGGCGGGGGAGGTGATCGTGTCGCACGCTGCTCGCGGGCTCGCGGCCGAAGACGACATAGGCCGCGACGGACGCCGTGATCGCAAGACCACCACGCCGCGCCCAGGACCATAGACGATCATTCATCCAGGTACTGTGTAGCCCGCGCGGGGTGTCCGGTCCCGTGGTGGCTGTCCGCGGGCATGAGCACAAGATGGGAGGAGGTGGGTTTGCCTCGGCGCAATCAGGGCGGCTAAGGTGACCGATCGCAGCGGAGATACACGCGCGTCGGATGGTCGGCGAGCGTTCCCCTCCAGAGGAGTCCGACCATGGTCAGCGACCACCGAGGCAACCTGCAGCGCAGCGTCCCGGCGCCCTTCACGGCGGTGCGGATCGACACCTGGGTGCTCCGGCTCCTCGAGGCCGACCTCGACGAGCAGGGCGACATGTTGCTGGAGGTCGGACCCGATCAGCCCGGCGGCTCGTGCGTCGTGCTGCGCTCCGACGGCGGCCTCTGGGTCGCCACGGGCAACAGCTGCTTCTGGAACATCTTCGGCGTCCCTCCCAACGCCTGGCGCCCCGCGGCGAGCATCTCGGGCGTGATGCCTCGGGTCGAGGGAGCGCCGATCCGCAAGGTCGGCTGAGCGCACGACCGACGCCGTCGTCGACCGGGAATCAGTCCTCGTCGCGGCGCGCGGCGAGGGCCTCGTCCTGCTGGGCGAGCGCCGCGCCCACCACGCGCATCACGTCGAAGCGATAGGGCCCCGGCGTGTAGCCGACGATCTCCACCAGGTTCCACATGATCTCTTCGCGGCTGGCCTGCGCCGGGATGGCGACCATCGCCCAGCGCGCGTCGCCCGCGGTCCAGAGCCTCCCCTGCTCGATCACGAACTCCCGCTGCCCGTCGCGTAGCAGCACCCGCACCCCTCGGGGCTTGAGCACGTCGAGCACCCTCCTCGCGAAGTCCACCCGGTCGAAGTCCTCCGTGCACCACGTCTCTGGCGCCCGTCGCTCCACCTCCCGGATCCACACCTCCGTCGGCTCATCGGGTCGGCGTCGCGGCGGCATCGGTCCCCCAGCGTAGCGCACCGCAGCGCTCGCCGGGCGCTCGCCGCGTGGGCTACGCTCGCGGCGATGTCGGCCCATTCCCCACGAGAGCGCGTGTTGATCCTCGGCGCCACGTCGGCCATCGCGTCGGAGGTGTGCCTTCGCCACGCCGCTCGCGGAGACCACCTGCACCTGGTCGGTCGCGACCCGGCGAAGCTCGAGGCGCTCGCGCGTCGCTGCGCCCCGGCGGAGGTGAGCACCGCGCAGGCGGACTTCTCCGAGCTGCGCTCCAGCGATGGGGTGATCGAGGCCGCGGTGGCCGCGCTGGGCCACGTCGACCGGGCGCTCATCGCCCACGGCGACCTCGGCGATCAGCTCCGGAGCGAAGCGTCCTTCGACGAGGCCGACGCCATCCTCCGCACCAACTTCACCAGCGCGGTGTCGCTGCTGATCCCGCTCGCCAACCACATGGAGGCGCGCCGCGGCGGGCGCCTCGGGGTCATCACCTCGGTGGCCGGCGACCGCGGACGGCCGCGCAACTACACCTACGGCGCAGCCAAAGGGGGGCTCACCATCTACCTCCAGGGGCTGCGCTCTCGGCTCCATGCCTCGGGGGTGAAGGTCACCACGCTCAAGCTCGGTCCGGTGGACACGCCGATGACCCGCGAGCACCCCAAGAACCTCCTCTTCGGCAAGCCCGCTCCCGTCGCGCGAAGCATCGTCGCGGCCATGGACCGAGGGGTCCCGGAGGCCTATGTGCCCGCGGTCTGGGGCGCCATCATGCCCCTGGTGGTCCTCACCCCGGAGCGGGTCTTCCAGTGGCTGCCCTTCCTGTCAGGGCGTTGAGCGTCGTCGATCACCCTCCGAGGAGTTACACCCCCCAATGGCCACCGGATCGGACCCGCAGGACCTCGAGCGCGTGGCCCTCCACGCGATGGCGATGGTGGCCGACGGCATGGTGCTCGGCCTCGGCACCGGGCGCGCCGCGGAGGCCTTCATCCACGTCCTGGCTGCCCGGTCGAGGGCGGGGCTGAGGGTGCGGGTCGTGGCCACCTCCACTCGCTCCGACGAGCTCGCTCGACGGCTCAACCTCGACGTGGCCTCCCTCGCGGACGTCGACCGGCTGGACTTCGCCTTCGACGGGGCCGACGAGGTGACGCCCGAGCTCGCGCTCACCAAGGGCCTCGGCGGAGCGCTGCTGCGCGAGCGGGTCGTCGCCTTCGAGGCGCAGCGCTTCGTGGTGCTGGTGACGCCGGAGAAGCTCGTCGACCGGCTGGGGACGCGCACCCCCATCCCGGTCGAGGTGGTCCCCTTCGCCAACCTGCTGGTGCTGCGGGTCCTCGCGGAGCTCGGCGCGCGGCCGACCCTGCGGCGCAAGCCCGGGGGCGCTCCCTTCGTCACCGACAACCAGAACTGGATCATCGACGCCGCCTTCGATCCCCTCGACGACCCGGCCGCCGTCGACGCGCAGGTGCGGAGGATCCCTGGCGTGGTCGACACGGGCATCTTCCTCGACATGGCCAGCCTGGTGCTGGTGGGCGAGCGCGGGGCGGTGCGCGAGCTGCGGCCGCCGCGGCAGGGGTGAAGGGCCGCGTGCGGCGACCGGATTCTTGCTACCTTCGGGCGCCGTGACCATGACCGACGCTCGCTGGGACGCCCTCTCTGCCGTGGTCGACAACCTCGCCTCGCTGGCCGACAGCGCGGGCGTCAGCCCCGAGCGACGCCGCCGCATCCGAGCGCTGGAGAAGGCCGTGGTGCAGCGCAACCCGGACCTCTTCCAGGTCGCGCTCGACGGCTCCGGGGCCGCGACGGCCGCGCCCACGGAGGTCGACGACGAGCTGCCGGACATCGCGATCTGGTCGGTCGCAGAGGCCGCGTGCGCGCTCGCCGAGGGGGAGAACGAGGACGTGCTCGTCGCGGCCACCCTCACGCTGGAGGCGTGGGCGGCGGAGGTCCGGGACTGAGCGTCGCGGGCGCTTGTGGGAGGGCCTCCCGGGCTCCATGCAGGCGCGCATGAGCAGCACGTCGGGGGGCATACGCGGAGACGGTCGTGGTCGCGCCGATGACGACCTCAGCGGCAACGACAACGACCCCACCGTCGCTCCCACCGTGGTCGCGCCGCTCGGCGACGAGGACGACGAGGTCTTCGAGGCCGTGGCGCGGCTGAGCAACCCGGGCGGCGAGCGGCGAGAGCCCGAGGCCCGCATCTCCCCGGCGGGCTGGCAGACGCTCGCCGACCTGGTCGGCGTGCTGGCCTCGGTCGCCGCGAGGGTGGGCGTCGACGAGGAGCTGCGCTGGCGCGTGGCGGCGCTGCAGCGGGCGGTCGACTCGCGCGACCCGTCGCCCTTCCCCCTGGCGCTGGGCAGCACCGGTCGCAACCCGCCGCCCTCGGTCGTCGCCTGGAGCCACGACCGCGCGACCGCCGACGAGCTGCCGGAGGTGGCGGTGTGGTTCCTGGCGGAGGCGGCGTGCTCGCTGGCCGAGGGCGCGGGCATCGATGAGCTGAGGGCCGCCTGGGCGGTGCTGGAGGCGTGGTCGCTGGTGGTCGCGCGCTGAGAGCCTGCAGGGGGAGGGCGCTCAGCGATCGAGGATCGCGATGCGCACCGCGACGTTGTCCGAGACGTCGCTGTAGCTGCTCACCATGAAGGTCACGACCGCCTCCGAGTCGCCCCTCGCGAGGATGGCCGCCGCGCAGTCGATGGCCGCGTCGCGCGAGCCCTCGTACGCGGCGGGGTACGCGTCCGCGATCGCCCGGCACACCGCTGCACAACGCTCCCGCTCGGCCCGAACCGCTGCTGCAATCAAGGCTGTCGTCGTGTGGTTCATCGCTCTGCTCCTTCGCTGGCGAGGACTGGCGCTGCCCTGCAACACGCCGGGGTCGCGCCATCGCCCGATCAGCCTAGGGCCCCCCCCGGGGGGGTCGACAGCCCCCCTACTGGGAGCGCCGCTCAGGTCCCTCTCGGCGGGTGGCGCTCGGGCTTCGCCCGCTCGAACTGCACCGGCCAGGGGACCTCGACCCCGAGGGCCTCGGCGGCGTGCAGCGCCCAGTTGGGGTCGCGCAGCATCTCGCGCGCGATGAACACCGCGTCGGCGCGCCCGGATGCGATGATCTCCTCGGCCTGAGCGGCCTCGGTGATGAGCCCGACGGCGCCGGTGGCGATGCCGGCCTCGCGCTTGATGGCCTCGGCGAAGGGCACCTGGTAGCCCGGTGCGACAGGGATCTTCACCCCGGGGACCAGGCCCCCGCTGGAGCAGTCGACGAGGTCGACGCCGAGCTCGTGGAGCATCGCGGCGAAGCGGATGCTCTGCGGCAGGTCCCACCCGCCGTCGGCCCAGTCGGTGGCGGAGATGCGCACGAAGAGCGGCAGGGTGGCGGGCCACGCGTCGCGCACCGCGGCCACCACCGCGAGCGGGAGCGTCGTGCGGTGGGTGAAGTCCCCGCCCCAGGAGTCTTCGCGCTGGTTGGAAAGCGGCGAGAGAAACTGGTGCAGCAGGTAGCCGTGCGCGAGGTGCAGCTCGATGACCTCGAAGCCCGCGTCGTGGGCGCGCCCGGTCGCGGCCACGAACTGGTTGACCACCTCGCCGATGCCGAGCGCGTCGAGGGCGACGGGCTGCGGGTACGTCGGCGAGAAGGGCACCGCGCTCGGGGCGACGGGCTCCCAGCCTCCGTGCTCGGCGTCGACCTTGTGGCCGCCCACCCACGGAGCGGGCGTGCTGGCCTTGCGCCCGGCGTGCGCGAGCTGGATGCCCGGGACCGCCCCGTGGGCCTTGAGGAAGTGGGCGATGGGCCGCAGCGCCCTCGTGTGCGCGTCGGACCAGAGGCCGAGGTCGTTGGGAGAGATGCGCGCCTCGGGCGAGACCGCCGTGGCCTCGGTGAAGACCAGCGCCGCGCCCCCGAAGGCGAAGCGCCCCAGGTGCACGTGGTGCCAGGGGGTCGCGTGCCCGTCGTGGGCGCAGGAGTACTGGCACATGGGAGAGACGAACACCCGGTTCTTGAAGGTGATCGAGCGGAGACGGAGCGGCGAGAAGAGGTGGCTCACGGGGGTGCTGCTCATGCCGCGACGTTCTTCGAGGCGCGCCTCGGGGTGAGGATGGGCAGCGCCTCGAGCGCCGCCAGCGCCTGCCTCGCCGCGGGCTTCCCAGGGAGCTGCTTCACGCACTGCTCCACCAGCGCCCGGAAGCGCGACCGCACATCGGGCCACGGGAAGCGCGCCGCGTTGGCCACCACCGATCCGATGAGGCCCTCGTAGAGCGCCGCGGCGTGGGCCCGCTCGCCCTGGCGGTTGAAGTCGTCGCCCAGGCTGCGCAGCGACTCGAGCTCCTGGATGAGCCCGGCCACGGCGGTCCAGTCGGCGCCGTGGCGGCGGAAGATGTCGTCGGAGACGGTGCGCCAGCGCGTCACCGAGGGGGCCTCGCGGTGCCCGCCCGGAACCGGCCCCAGCGTGAGCGCCTCCAGCTCCGGGTGGGTGCGCACCATCAGCGCCACCATGGAGACCAGCTCCTCGTAGGAGCGACGGTGCAGCCTCGCCTCGATGTCCGTGAGCACCGTGAAGCGCTCCGGCGTGGTGGCCCAGGCGAGCCCCAGCGCCGGGACGTGCTTGCAGCGACCGTCGGCCCCGGCGGGGCAGGTGCACCGGGCGCGGCGGGGCGCGTTGCCCGACTCGTCGAGCTCCAGCTCGATGGCGTACCAGGCCTGGCGCACCCCTCGGGCCGCGCCCCGGAGGGTGGAGGCCTCGACGCGCAGGTCGAAGAGCCGGTCGCCCTGGAGGAGCACGCTGCCCCGGTCGAAGGCCGCCCCGGACCATGCCTTCAAGGCCTCGATCAGTGCCGTTTTCATACCCGATAGCATAAGTCCGGGGGAGGTCGTTCGCAGGCCCCGAGGGTCGAGAAAAATAGAGAAATTCCCTCTCTCGAAGGGTGCTCCGAGGCCCCGTGTGCCAGGGTATGGGTCCCTCGTCCATGCGGCTCCGCCTCCGACCCCTCCTCGTCGCCCTGCTGGCTGTGCTGGCGCTGGTGGGCGTCGCCCTCGCCCAGCCGGCCCCGGTCGTCGAGCCCGGTGTCGCTCCCGCCCCGGTCGACCGCTCGCGCTTCGTTCAGGTCGAGGGGCGGCGCTTCGTGCTCGGCGGTCGGGCCTTCCGCTTCGTCGGGGCCAACGCCTCCATCATGCACGGGGCGCCTCACCGGGCGGCCGTGGAGTCGACGCTCGACGCCATCGCCGCGGACGGCCTCAAGGTGGTCCGGGTGTGGGCCCTCGGGGAGCAGCCCGAAGGCTCCGAGCCATGGACCCGCGACTACGCCTTTCGCATCGGCCGCGACGGCTGGGTGGAGGGCAGCTTCGCGCACCTCGACCGGGTGCTCGACGCGGCGCGCGCTCGGGGGCTGCGGGTGATCGTGGTGCTGGCCAACCGCTGGGGCGACTACGGCGGAGTGCCCCGCTACCTCGACTGGGCGGGCGTCTCGCTGCCGATGACCCGCGGGGTGCTGCCCGAGACCGTGCTCCGGAGCTTCTTCGCAGAGGCCGCCGCCAACGAGCTCTACCGCGCCCACGTCCAGCGCGTGGTCACCCGGGTCAACCCCCGCACGGGCCTCGCGTACCGGGACGATCCGACCATCTTCTCCTGGGAGCTCATCAACGAGTCGGACGCCTCTCGCCACGGCCGCGAGGGGCTGCTCGGGTGGACCCGCTCCATGGCCCGCTACGTCCGCTCGCTCGACCCGACGCACCTCGTGGCGGCGGGCCACATCGGGTACACGCGCAGGGAGCAGCGGGACACCTGGCTGGCGGTGCAGCGGCTGCCGGAGGTGGACTACGCCGACGCCCACGCCTACCCGACGCTGCTGCGCAGCGTGCGCACGCTCCCGGCCCTCGACGACTTCATCGACGACCACGTGCAGCTCGCCCACCACGTCGTGGGCAAGCCCTTCGTGTGGGGCGAGTTCGGCTTCAGCACCAACCAGCGCATCCACCACGGGCAGCGACGCGATCGCTGGTACGAGCGCTTCCTCGCTCGCTCCGACGTCGACGGCGTCGATGGCGCCCTGGCCTGGATCTACACCGTCGCCGCGGACCGGCCGCAGGAGCACGGGCTCTACGTGGACGGCGCCGCCGTCGCCCGCACCCGCGACGTGCGCGACGTGCTCGCCCGCTCCGCCGCCCGGTGGAACTCGGGGCTGCTCTCTCCGCCCAACCCGAGGCTGGGCGAGGCGCAGGGCGAGCGGCCGATCTGGGCCACGCGACGGAGGCTGCCCGGCCCCGGGACGGTGGGCGTGGCGAGGGTGCGGGGGTCGGCGGCGCGGTGGTCCATTGGCCCGGAGGGCTACGCGAGCATCGAGGCGGAGAACGCCGGGCGATGGGACGGCTTCGCGGTGATGCACGTCTACGGCAGCGGCGCGGCGAGCTTCAGCTACCGCTTCCGAGTGTCCCCGGCGGCGAGGCGGGTGGCGCTCGACGCGCGGCGGGTGCGGGTGCGGCTGAGGGCGAGCTCCGAGCTGCCGGGGCGGGGCGAGGGGAGCACCGCGGAGGACGAGTCGAGGCTGCGCGTCTCCATCGACGGAGCGGCGCTGGGCGAGGTGGCGGTGCCCCTCGACGACGGAGCGGGGCGCTGGATCGAGCTGGTCGGCGACGCCCCGGAGGCGCTCTCGGCGATGCGCTCACCGGGGCTTCACACGCTGCGGCTGGAGGTGCCCGAGGGGCCGCTCGCCAACGGGCTCTGCGTGTATGGACAGTCCACCGATCGGGAGTCGATCCCGGAGGGCTCGGGGCCGCTGCCGGGGCGGGTGGAGATCGAGCTCGGACGGTGAGCGCAAAGTCCGCGAGGGGGCGGCGCAAAGCGCGCGCGGGCGATCAGCGCCCCGCGCGGTGATCGGGCGCGATGCTTCGAGCGCGATCATCGGGCACGAGCGCTGCACTGGAGGCGGACATGTCGAAGTCCATCCCGATGATCCAGAGGTACATGACGACGACGCCGCACTCCATCGGCGCCGACCAGACGCTCGCCCACGCGCACGCGGTGATGAGGGAGCACAAGATCCGGCACCTCCCGGTGCTGGTGGGAGGCAAGCTCGTCGGGATGGTCACCGACCGCGACCTGCGCTTCATCGAGACGCTGAGAGACGTCGATCCGGCGAGGGTCCCGGTGGAGGACGCGATGGTGACGGACGTCTACTCGGTGTCTCCGGAGACGCCCGTGGACGAGGTGGTGCGCGAGATGGGGCTGCACAAGTACGGCTCCGCGGTGGTGATGCAGAACCAGAAGGTGGTCGGCATCTTCACCACCGTCGACGTCTGCAACGCCTTCGCCGAGCTGCTCCAGACCCGGCTGGCGAAGTAGAGATCACACCCGCAGGTCGCGCAGCACCGTAGCCCCTCGCAGGTCCAGCGAGAGCACCCGTCCCCGGTCGTCGCAGACCGTGAGCACCTCGCCGTGGACCCTCCCCCTCGCGGCGCTCGCTCCCTCCAGCCGAAGCTCCACCAGCGCTCGCCCCATGGCGAGGCTCCAGAGCCAGAGGGTCACCGCGTCGGGGGCGCGCTGCGCCACCACCACCCAGGCCGCCGTGAGGTGGGTCACCTCGGACGAGGTCCCGGCGGGGTGGGGGAGTTCCACCAGGGGCAGGGACTTGCCCCGGTCGACGGTCACCGCCCCGGAGGCGCTGCGGCGCGCGGTGACGCCCGTCGGGTGCACCGCGACGGCCTCCGTGTCCGGCGGGTGCAGCGGCTCCAGGGGCTTCTCCAGCAGCGACCAGCCCGGCAGCCGCCAGCGCCAGCGCTCGATCACCGTCAGCACCCGCACCGCCGCCGCGCCCGTCGCGTCGCGCGCCACGCAGCGCACCTTCGCGTGGTCCGTGCGCGGCGTGCGACCCGGTCCCGCCAGCGCTCGCATCTCCCCGGCCGTCGCGTCGAGCGCCAGCACCTCGCCCTGCTGACCGACCACCCAGGAGTCGCCGTCGTAGTCCTGGGCGAAGCAGTCGAGCGTGCACTCTCCCCAGAGCGAGCTCGTCGCCCGGGCCACGTCGAGCCTCGCCACGCGCCAGCTCGCGCCTCGCGCACCCAGCAGCAGCGCGCTGTTCTCGTGGTCCGACCAGACGATCCGGTGCGTCGGGTCGTCGAGGCGCGCTCTCTCGCGGCCGTCGCGGTCTCGCAGTGAGGCGCCCGCCTCGCCCAGCGCCAGCAGCACCCCTCCGTCCCTCAGCGGCACCGCGTCGAAGACCGCGCGAGGGCCCGTGTCCGAGGCCGCGAGGGTGCGCTTCCACGCCGTGGGGCGGGACGCGAGCGGGACCCTCGCGAAGGTCGGCCAGGTGGGAACGTCCTCTCGCAGCGTCGGGTCCTGCGCGAGGGTCACCAGGGTGCGAAGGGTCTGCAGGTCGTCCGGGTCGCCGGAGCGAGCGGCGTCCCTCGCCTGCGGCCTCGCCAGCATCTTCGCCGACAGCGCCAGCGCGGCGTTGGGCAGCACCTCGGAGCACACCCGCGCGAACACCGCCCGGTCGGCCAGGGCCTCGACGCCCTCCGCCTCGGCGAGCGCCTCCAGCCGGGCCCGCAGCGCCGGGAGGCTCTCCGGCCGGTCGGCGAGTCGGCGCACCATCACCCGGATGCTCGCCGGGCCGCCGAGCGCGAGCAGCGCGTCGGTCCACGCCTCGACCTCGTCGGCGAGGTCGGCGATGGGGGAGCCCACCGCCACCGCGGCCGCGTGGTCGCCCACCGCCGCGAGGTGCCTCGCCCACATCCGACGGAGCGCCTCGGCGTGCGCCGGGTCGTCGGCGAACTTCGCGAGCGCCGCTTCGTACACCCCGTGCCGCCGCACCACCGTGAGCGCCCGAGAGGGCTCGCCCGCCAGCATCCACTGCCGCGCCCGAAGCTCCGGGGCGAGGCCCGCGGTGTCCGCGAGCTCGGCCGCGAGGCGCAGTCGCCCGTGGCGTTCGAGCAGCGCCACGGCCTCGCCCGGCTCGCGCAGCAGCTCCGCCAGGGTGAAGGCCGCCTCGTCGATGCGACCCTCGCGCTCGAGCGTCGTCACCGCGTCGCGGTAGAGGGTGCGCAGCAGCGCGTGCAGGCTTCCGCCGCCGGTCCCGGTGCTGTGGGTGCTGGGCTTGAGCTGGATGGAGAGCGCGTCGCGGGCCTGCGGAGGCGACCAGGTCACGGGCTTCGGAGGGGCGTCGGGAGGGGATGGTCCGCCCAGCGGGAGCGCGTGGCGGAGCGCCGCGTCGAGGTCGCCCTGGCGAAACATCTCGATCATCCGTTCGAGGTAGCGGGCCTGCGAGTCGCCGAGGAGCGCCTGCGCCGGAGAGCGCACCACCCGCTGCTGGAACCACCCTCGCAGCCGCGCCCACCACCCGCCGCTCGGGGCCGCGGAGGCGACGGTCTCCGAAGGGGTCGACGGCTCCGACGGGGGAGGCAGCGCTCGCACGAGGTCCACGGTGGCGGGTCCACGGCGTCGAGGGGAGAGCAGCGAGGACCAGAGGGCGCGCAGCGTCGCGCCGAGGCCGCGAGGGGCCGGAGGGCTCAGCGCTCCGGTCGAGGAGCCTTCGAGGGCGGAGAGGTGGGCGAGCGCGCTGGGCGGGAGCTCGCCGCGGGCCACCATCGCCCCGAGCGCCTGCGAGAGCGCCGAGGCCATGGTGGCGGAGTCCTTCGGGCGGAGCGCCGCGGGCGCCGGGCGGGCGGCCTCGTCTGGCGGGGCGATCACCACGCGCGGCGGCGTCCCGAGCGAGTCCACCTCCAGGACCGTGACGCCGCTGAGGTCGATCCACGCGCCGGGGTCGACGAGGTTGCCGGTGGAGAGCGCGACGGTCTCCGCTCGTCCGCCGCGCACGATCACCAGGTGCTCCGGGTGGGCGCCCGCCTCCATCAGGGCGTCGACCTCCGCGCGGGAGAGCGCCGCCGTCGAGGCGATGGACACGCCCGCTCGGCTCCCCGGGCAGCGCACCAGCGGAGCGCCCTCGCACTGCTCCGCCCGCACCCGCCGGGTGCCCGCGAAGATCACCGCGTAGCGTCCGCCGAGGGTGTAGACCGCGGTGCCCGGGGACCATCGGGCGAGCACCCGGGAGCGGGCCTCGCGCTCGTCCGAGGCGCGCTCGACCAGCAGGCCCACGGCCTCGACGAAGCCCCGGTGGGCGAGGCGTCTCGGGCGGAGGATCATGTCGGCGCCACCACGCGCAGCAGGCACTGCGCGGCGGGGAGCGACCACACCTCGACGCCGCCGTCCTCGAAGACGAAGGCGACCCGGTCGCCGCGAGGCGAGGCCGTGGCGTAGCGCGCGGGGGAGTCGAGCACGAAGAGCCGATCGACGGAGGCGCCGCTGACATGGCGGAGGGTGCGCCGGTCGGCCGCGAGGGTGAGCAGCCCGAGGCGGGCGTCGGGGCGGGCGATCACCGTGAGGCCGAGCACCGTGTCACCCGCGGGCATCGGGACGGGCGCTCCCGACGTGGCGGCGGCGCTACGGGCGAGCCGGTCGATGAGGATGCGCAGCGGCACGCAGCCCGAGGCGAAGGCCTTGAGCGAGGCGAGCGGTCCTGTCGCCAGCACCTCCGCGCGCTCGGGGGTGAGCCCGATGAGCCGAGAGGCGCCGTCGAGGAAGGCCAGCGTCGGAGGCCGGAAGGGATCGCTCACCGTGAGCACCTCGGCCCTCGCGAGCAGCGGCGGGCGCGAGGAGGCCTGCCACGCCGAGGGGTCGGCGAAGGGTCGTCGCGAGGCGTCGAAGCGGAAGACGTCGCCGTGGGTGTCGTTCACCTGGAGCTCGCCGCCGCGCTCGGAGAGGATCACCAGTCGACGGCGGGTCCAGGCGAGGGCGATCACCCGGCTGTTGGGCGCGATGGTGTAGCGAAGGAAGCGGCCGCGCCTGGGCGACGGGGCATCGGGCACCGTGAAGACGGTCACGCTGTCGCCCGCGTCGACGAAGGCCACCTTGCGCCCGTCGGCCAGCAGGATCGGCGGGCTCACCGGGCGGGCGACGCCGGGGGTGCGGCCGAGCCCGACGGGGACCACGGGCCTGGGCGGAGGCGCGACGCCGCCGCGAAGGAGCTGGAGGCACTCGGGCTCCGGGGGCAGCTCGATGCGCAGCGAGCGGCGGTGGGCGCCTCGGACGACGGCCACGTCGAGGGAGCGGACGCCGGGCTCGAAGACCTCGCCCACCTCGATGCGACCCACCGGGGTCTTCACGCCGCTCACCCTCCGCCCCGGGCGCACCGTTCCAGGGGGACCGATCACCCAGAGGTCCTCCCAGTCGCCTCGGCGGGCGCGCTCGAACCAGCCATCGAGGTCGGCCGGGGTGGGGGCGAAGGCGGTGCGCCCCAGGAGGAAGCCTCGCAGCCCGGCCGCGTCGAGCCCGAGGCGCAGCCCCGCCCCGGCGTCGCCCGCCTGCGGGGGCTGCTGGAGGGTCGCCCAGCCGAAGGTCGCCCCGGCCTCGCGGGCCCGCCGGGCGAGCACCAGCAGCGCCGCGAACTGCCCGATGCGAGGACCGCCGAGCTGCATGGGCCCCGGGTCGAAGAGGGCCACGGAGGTCTTCGCCCTCGCCTCCTCGCGCCTCGCCAGCTGGTAGAACGCGTGCTCTCCCTGCGCCGCCCTGCGAACGAACTCCTCCGGGAGCGCGTCGGCGAGGGCCCACTCGGAGAGCACCAGCCGGTCGTAGGGGCCTCGCAGCGAGAGGCCCTCGAAGCCATCGGGGACGCCGCTCCCGGTGCGGGCCCGCGCTCTCAGCGGACCGATCGCCAGCGCCAGCCGGTCGAGCCACGGGCCCAGCGAGCGCCCGACCTCCGCGGGCAGCAGGCCCAGCATCGGGGCCCACGGTCCGTCGGCGGCGATCATGGCCTCAGGCTCCCGGCGAGGAGCGCGCGGTCGAGGGGGCGGGCCTCGGCGAGAGAGCAGGCGAAGGTCCCGCCGTCGGGTGAGGGCCAGAGGGCGAAGGGCGGAGCGAGGGGCTGGAGCCTCGCGGCGAGGGCTCGCTCGAGGAGGCCCGGAGGCACGGTGGGATCCTGCGCCGTGGGGAGCGTGAGGGTGGGCGCCTCGCGGCAGCGCCCGAGGTAGATCAGCCCGTCGATCCAAGGGAGCTGCGAGGCCTCGCCGAGGAGGACCATGCGGGTGCTCGATGCGACGCCGCGCAGCCCGGCGAGGGCCGCGTCGGGGAGCGAGAGCAGCCGGAGGCGGAGGGCGACGGCGGCGGGGCCCTCGGCGGCGAGGGCGGTGAGCGCTCGGGGCGAGGCGCGAGGGCGCCATCCGAGGGCGACGAGGTCGCGGTCGGCAGCGGGCGCGTCGGGGGCCACGCGGTAGGGCGTCACGTCAGCTACGCCTTAGGTGTCGAGCGCCGCCACCAGCCTCGGCCTCACCGCCACCAGCTCCGACGGAACCGCCCCCGGAGCGAAGCCCGCGTCGATCTCCCGGAGCATCCCTTCGACCCGGAGACGGAAGCCCTCTCGAGGGTCGGGCGGTCCCACCTGCGGGTCGCCCGCGAGCTCGCTCGGCACGTCGGGGCCTCGGGCGAGCAGGGCCTCGGCGTCGGCGGCGAGGCGTCGGGCGCGGGCGAGGGGGCCCGCGGAGGCGTCCTCGGCGGCGGCTCGCAGGGCGCCGTTGCGGCTGCGGGCGAGCACGTCGCGCAGGACATCCCGGGCGGTGGCCTGCTCCTCCCGGGTGGGCACCGCGGTGAGCAGCGGCCAGAGGTCCTCCTCGGTGGCGACGGTGCGACCGGCGAGCACGGCCGCGGCGGCCACGAGGTTCTGCACGCGGGCGGCGCGGCGGTCGGAGAGGTTCACCTGGGCGCGGCGCAGCAGGCGGATGGCGTGGGCGAGGGCGGGGCGCACGGGCGAGAGGTCGAGGCCCCGGGCGGCGACGGCGAGCAGGTCGACGTCGGCCATGCTGGCGGGCGCCGTGGCGGGTGGCGCGTCGCCGCGAAGGCCCCAGGCCCCGGCGAGCAGGTCTTCGAGGCGGGCGTCGGCGACCGGGTCGAGGAAGGCTCGCACCAGGAAGCGGTCGGCGAAGGGGGCGAGGGCCTCGTCCTCGGGGAGGGCGTTGCTGGCGCCGACGCAGACGCGCAGCGGGCAGGCGCGGCGGGTCGATCCGCGGCGGAAGGTGCGCTCGTTGAGGATGGTGAGGAGGGTGTTGAGGATGGCGGTCGAGCCGAGGAAGACCTCGTCGAGGAAGGCCACCTCGGCCTCCGGCAGCATGCCCGCGGTCTCGATCTCGATCACGCCCTCGCGCAGGCGCCGAAGGTCGACCGGACCGAAGAGCTCGCCGGGCTCGGTGAAGCGCCCGAGGAGGTACTCGAAGTACTGCCCCCCGAGGCAGCGAGCGGCGCGGCGCACGGCCTCGGACTTGGCGGTGCCGGGAGGGCCGATGACCAGCACGTGCTCGCCCGCGACGGCGGCCAGGGCGACGAGCTCGACCAGGGCCTCGCGCTCGACGAGCCCGCGGCTGGCCAGGGAGAGGGCGTCGCAGAGACGCGCGGCGGCTTCGGGGACGGTGGTGCTCATGAGGGTGACGGAGGCGCAGTCCAGCACAGGACGGCCTCCGACGCGATGGGCGGGCTCTAGCCCTTCGCGGGGCGGGCGCGGCGCTTCTTTACCGGCTCGGCGGGCGCCGGGGGCAGGCTCAGCAGCACCCGGAGCAGGTCGCGCAGGGAGCGCCGCTGCCGCTCGGTGAGCGCCCCCATGGCCTCGTCGACCGCGGTCAGCACCGTCGGGGCCGCGGTGCGGTACCAGCCGAGGCCCTTCTTCGTCGGCTCGACCAGCGAGCGGCGGCGGTCGTCCGGGTGCGGGCCCCGGCGCACCAGCTTGCGCGCCTCCAGGTCGTCGAGCACCCGGGACATCCCCGCCGGGTCCTGCGCCGTGGCCGCCGCGAGGTCCTGCTGCACCGTGGGGCCGTTGTGCACGAGGTAGCAGAGCACCTGCCAGGTGAAGACCGACTCGTCGCGCGCCTCGAGCGAGCGCGCCGAGGCCATCCAGAGCAGCCGCCGGCTGCGACCGATGAGCCGGTAGATCTCCTCCGAGAGCGGGCTCGCGGAGCCCGTCTCGTCGGCGGGAGGTGCGGGGTCGGGGTCGCGCATGGCCAGCGTCGGTCTCCGTACGATTCATTGCGATCGCAACCATTGCGATCGCAACGGACCGGATCTATACCGGCACCCCCGTCGATGCAAGCCAGGCCCGCAGCGCTCCTCGCGACCGCCCTCGCGCTCCTCGCGTCCTCGGTCGCCCTCGCGCAGCCCGCGCCCTCCGACGAGCCCGCGTCGCTGCGCCTCTCGCTCGGCGCCGCGGTCGCCCGGGCGCTCGCCCGCAACCCCGGGGCGGCCGTCGCCCAGGCCGAGGTGCGCCGCGCCGAGGCCCTCGTCGAGCAGGCCCGCGCGGCCTCGCTCCCCACGCTCGCGGGCAACGCGGTCTACACCCGCCTCGACGGCGACCGGGTGCTCTCCGGCAGGGTCATCGCGGGCGCCGACCAGCTCTCGGCCAACCTCACGCTCACGGTCCCGCTGGTCGTGCCGCAGCGCTGGGCGCAGTGGTCGCACGCCCGCGACAACGTCGACACCGCCCGCGCCGGAGCGGTCGAGTCCCGCTGGCAGGTCGCCGCCGCCACCGCCCGCGCCTGGCTCGCGGTGCTCGCGCAGCGGCGCAACCTCGACTCGCTCACCCGCGCCCGCGACACCGCGCTCGCTCACCGCGACTTCGCCCGCGCCCGCCTCGCCGGCGGCCTCGGCAGCCGCATCGACGAGGTGCGCGCCGCCCAGGAGCTCAGCGTCACCGAGGCCCAGCTCCAGGCCTCCGGCGTCGGCGCCGAGCGCGCCCGGGAGGCCCTCGGCGTGCTGCTCGGCCTCGAGGGCCCGGTGGACGTCGACGAGGGGGCCGTGCTCCCCGAGGGCCCCACCGTGGAGGGCGCCCTCTCGGACGCCGCCGCGCTGCGCCCGGACGTGCGCACGGCGCGAGCCCGCGTCGAGGCCACCGGCCACCTCGTGCGCGACAGCTGGACTGACTACCTCCCCTCCCTGGTCGGCGTCGCCCAGCCCTTCTACCAGAACCCTCCGACCCTCACGCAGCCCCTCACCGGCTGGCAGGCGCAGCTGGTGCTGTCGCTCCCGCTCTTCGACGGGGGCCTCCGCTACGGCGCACGTCGAGAGCGCAGCGCCCTGGCCGACGAGGCGCGGCTCCAGCTCGACGGGGCGCTTCGCCAGGCGAGGGCGGACGTGCGCTCGGCGGCGGTGGGCATCCGCCAGGCCGACCGGGCGCTCGACGCCGCGAGGGAGGCGGCTCGACTCGCCGACGAGGCCCTCTCGCTCGCTCAGACGGCGTACCGGGAGGGAGCCAGCACCAACCTGGAGGTCATCGACGCCGAGCGCCGCGCCCGCGACGCCGCCACCGCCGTGGTGGTCGCCGAGGACGCCGCCCGCCAGGGGCGCCTCGACCTCCTCATCGCCAGCGGCCGCCTGCCGTGACCCGCCCCTAAGGAGCCGCCAAGCCATGTGGATCGTCCGCCTCGCGCTCCGCCGCCCGTACACCTTCGTGGTGATGGCGATGCTGCTCGTCCTCGGGGGCATCTTCGCCATCACCAAGATGCCCACGGACATCTTCCCGGAGATCGACATCCCGGTCGTGGCGGTGATCTGGCAGTACGGCGGTCTGCCCGCCGAGGAGATGGAGCGCCGGGTCACCACCAACTACGAGCGCGCCATCACCACCACCGTGAGCGGCGTCGAGCACATCGAGAGCCAGACCCTCGCGGGCTACGGGATCGTCAAGGTCTTCTTCCACCCGGGCACCCGCATCGAGGCCGCGACGGCGCAGATCACCGCCATCTCGCAGACCGTGGTGCGGCAGTTTCCGCCCGGCATGACGCCGCCGCTGATCATGCAGTACAGCGCCTCCAACGTGCCCATCCTCCAGGGGGCGGTGCGCTCGGACACGCTCCCCGAGCAGGCGCTCTTCGACCTCACCAACACCGGCCTGCGCACGGGCCTCGCCACGGTGCAGGGCGCGCAGATGCCCTTCCCCTACGGCGGCAAGATGCGGCAGATCATGGTCGACATCGACCTGGCCCGGCTGCACGCGCTCGGCCTCGGGCCCAACGACGTCGCCAGCGCCATCAGCCTCCAGAACCTCATCCTCCCGTCGGGCACGGTGAAGCTCGGGGCGCAGGAGATGGGCGTCCGGCTCAACAGCAGCCCGGAGACCCTGCGAGACCTCTCGGCGATCCCCATCGCCACGGTGCGAGGCGCCACGGTGACCATCGGCGACGTCGCCCAGGTGCGCGACGGCTTCGCCCCGCAGACCAACATGGTGCGCAACAACGGCCGCAACGGCGTGCTGCTGAGCATCCTCAAGTCCGGCGGCGCCTCGACGCTCGACATCGTCCGTCGCATCCGCAGCACGCTCCCCGAGGTGATGCCCACGCTCCCGCCGGAGTATCACCTCGACCTGCTCTTCGATCAGTCGATCTTCGTGCGCGCCGCGGTCGACGGCGTGGTGAAGGAGGGGCTCACGGCGGCCGCCCTCACGGCGGTGATGATCCTGCTCTTCCTGGGCAGCTGGCGCAGCACGCTCATCGTGCTGGTGAGCATCCCGCTGTCGATCCTGGCGTCGGTGATCGCGCTCGCGTCGCTCGGTCAGACGCTCAACCTCATGACCCTCGGAGGGCTCTCGCTCGCGGTGGGCATCCTGGTCGACGACGCCACCGTCGAGATCGAGAACGTCCACCGCAACATCGCGCAGCGCAAACCCCTGGTGCGCGCCATCCTCGACGGCGCCCAGCAGATCGCCACGCCCGCCTTCGTGGCGACGCTCTCCATCTGCATCGTGTTCGTGCCCGTGGTGTTCATCACCGGCGCCGCCCGCTCGCTCTTCACCCCGCTCGCCATGGCGGTGGTCTTCGCCATGATGACCTCCTACCTGCTCTCGCGGACCCTGGTCCCGACGATGATGCAGCACCTGCTCGGGGCCGAGCTGCACCGCTACACCGGCGACCGCACCGGCCGCCGGGAGGACCTCGCCTGGCGCGCCCACCTGCGCTTCAACCGCCTCTTCGAGAGGCTGCGTCGGCTCTACGGCGGCTATCTCGACGTGGCCCTCGACCGCCGGGGCCTCGTCTTCCTGGGCTTCGGGGCCTTCGTGATCGCGAGCGGCCTCGCGCTCTATCCCCACCTGGGCCGTGACTTCTTCCCGGCGGTCGACGCGGGGCAGATCCGGATGCACGTGCGCTGCCCCCCGGGGATGCGCCTGGAGGAGACGGCGCAGCAGTTCTCGCGGGTCGAGGAGGAGATCCGGCGGGTGATCCCCCGAGAGGAGATCGTGACGCTGCTCGACAACATCGGGATCCCCAACAGCGGCATCAACCTCGCGCTCGGCGACCCGTCGATGATCTCCGCCGCGGACGGAGAGATCATGGTGGCCCTCGACCCGCACCACCACGGCCCCACCGCGGGCTACGTGAAGACCCTGCGGGAGCGCTTCGCCGAGCGCTTCCCCACCTTCGAGATCTTCTTCCTCGCGCCGGACATCACCACGCAGGTGCTCAACTTCGGGCTCTCCGCGCCCATCGACCTGCAGGTCACCGGGCCGCCCGGCAACCGGGCGCAGAACCTCCTCCTCGCCCGGCGCCTCCGCGACCAGCTCGCCCGCGTCCCCGGCGCCGTGGACGTGCACCTGCAGCAGGCCCTCGGGGCGCCCGCGCTGCGGGTCAACGTCGACCGAGTGGAG
This sequence comes from uncultured Myxococcaceae bacterium, assembly GCA_966211675.1. GTDB lineage: Bacteria > Myxococcota_A > Polyangia > Polyangiales > SCUS01. The sequence continues at coordinate 4,089 of CBIHPK010000114.1, read as the reverse complement.
GCCAGCCAGCAGGGGCTCACGGAGCGCGACGTGGCCAACAGCCTGCTGGTCTCGCTCAGCTCCAACAGCGCCGTGGCGCCGAGCTTCTGGCTCGATCCCCGCCGGGGGGTCCAGTACATGGTGGCCGTGCAGACGCCGCAGTACCGGGTCGACTCGCTCGACGCCCTGCGCAACACGCCCGTGGTGGGCCCCGCCGGCGTGGCGCAGACCCTGGGCAACCTCGCCACCGTCGAGCGGGACGCCCAGCCGGTGAACATCACCCACTACAACGTCGCCCCCACCTTCGACGTGCTCGCCAGCGTACAGGGCACCGACCTCGGCTCCGTCGCCGACGCGGTCGACCGCATCCTGGCGAGGGAGCGACGGCACCTCCCGAGGGGCACCACCATCACCGTGCGCGGCCAGGTGGAGAGCATGGCGTCGAGCTTCCGCGGCCTCGCCTACGGGATCATCTTCGCCATCGTCCTCGTCTACCTGCTGCTGGTGGTGAACTTCCAGTCGTGGCTCGACCCGGTGATCATCCTCGCGGCGCTGCCGGGGGCGCTCGCGGGCATCTGCTGGATGCTCTTCGCCTCGCACACCACGCTCTCCGTCCCCGCGCTGATGGGGGCGATCATGAGCATCGGCGTCGCGACCTCCAACAGCATCCTGATGGTGACCTTCGCCAACGACAAGCGGGCGGAGGGCGCGGACGCGCGGCGCGCGGCGTGGCTGGCGGGCATCACCCGGCTGCGGCCGGTGCTGATGACCGCGCTGGCCATGGTGCTGGGGATGCTCCCGATGTCGCTCGGGATGGGCGAGGGCGGAGAGCAGAACGCCCCGCTCGGCCGCGCGGTGATCGGGGGCCTCTGCCTCGCGACGCTGGCCACGCTGTTCTTCGTTCCGGTGGTGTACAGCGCGCTGCGCCGCGCTCCGCCGAAGGCCCCGATGGCGGAGCTGGAGACCTGAGGAGCCCGATGATGGACCCGAACGAAACCGCTCACGCGGGCGATGAGAGCTTCGACCCGACGGCCCACCGGCCGGGCGCGAGGTCCATGGCGCTGAGCGCGCTCCTCGTGGCGCTGGTGGTGGGGGCGCTGATCGCCGCCGGGGTGATCCCGAGGCTCAGGGCGCGCAGGACGGTGAGGGCCGACCACGAGAGGGCCGTCGCGCTCGTGGCGACGGTGCTGGTCGCTCGCCCCGCGCGAGCCCCGGCGGGGTCCGGCGGTGTGACGCTGCCGGGGTCGATCCTGGCCGTGCAGGAGACGCAGATCTACGCGAGGAGCAGCGGCTACGTGCGCTCGCTGCGCGTCGACCTGGGCGACGCGGTCACCGAGGGTCAGGCGCTCGCGGTGATCGACAACCCCGAGGTCGACCAGGAGCTTCGCCAGGTGCAGGCCGCCGTGGCCCAGGCCCGCGCGGCGCTCCAGCAGGCGCGCACGCAGCGGGAGCTCGCCCGCGCCGAGGCCGCCCGCTACGCCACGCTGGTCACCAGCGGGATCGTCTCGCAGCAGGAGACCGCCGCCCGCCGCGCGCAGGCGGAGGTGACCGCGGCCAACGTCTCCGCCGCGGAGGCCGCGCTCGCCAGCACCGAGGCCAACGTGCGTCGCCTGCAAGAGCTCAAGAGCTTCGCCACGGTGCGTGCGCCCTTCGACGGCACCATCACCGCGCGAGGCGTGGAGGTGGGGCAGCTGGTGACCGCGGGGACGACCGCGGGGACGGCGATGTTCCGGGTGTCGAAGACGGACGTGGTGCGGGTGATGGTGAACGTGCCGCAGGCCTACGCCCCGGGCGTGCGCGTGGGCGCTGCGGTGACCGTGCGGCTGAGGGAGTTTCCCGGGAGGAGCTTCCGCGGGACCATCGCTCGCACCGCGGGCGCCCTGGACGCGGCGACGCGCACGCTGGTGACGGAGGTGCGCGTGCCCAACGCCGACCGCGCCCTGCTGGCGGGGATGTACTCGCAGCTCACGCTTCAGCTGGAGCGGGCCTCGGCGCCGCTCTACGTGCCCTCGACGGCCCTGGTGGTGAACGCCCTGGGCACCCGCATGGCCGTGGTCGAGGGGGGCGTGATCCATTGGCGCCCGGTGCAGATCGACGCGGACCTTGGCGACCGGGTGGCGGTCGCGACGGGCCTGGGCGAGGGCGACCAGGTGGTGGTCACCCCGAGCGACCGGCTCACCGAGGGAATGAGGGTGCGGGCGGAGATGGCGCCCCCGCCGAGGGCGCCTTCGGGCGGGTGAAGCAACGGGTCAGTCGGGCCTGGTCCCGCCGATGGTGGCGGCGATGCGCACCATGGCCTCGTGCTCCTCGACGTTGCCCACGTCGACGGCGACGCAGCGCGGACCGAGCTGCTCTCGTAGCCAGGCCGCGACCCTCGCCGGGTCGTGGTCGGCGGGCGTGGCGTCGCGGGCGAGCGCCAGCGGACCCTCGTAGACCCAGACCGGCTGGGACCCTTCGGGGGTGGCCAGCACGCCGCGGTGGAAGGCCACGACCGCCGAGGCGAGGCGCGCTCCGGTCCTCGCGGCGGTCGCTGAGCGTTCGTCCGCGGGGATCTCGATGGAGACCTGGATCTCGGGCGATCCGTTGGGCTTCGGGAGCTGTTCGAGCGCCTTGCGCAGCTCGGGCGCCTGCCTGATCTGGGCTGTGGTCATGGGGAACCTCCGAGTGACGGACTCATTCGACCCGCTCAGTTGTTGGAGGGCGCCGCGCTGATCTGCGCGAGGGCGGAGCTCGGGTCCTTCACCCGGGCGAGGTCGCCGATGGAGACGATGCCGACGGTGGTCCCGTCGCGCACCACGGGGATGCGACGGATGGCCCGATCGCGCATCACCTGCGCGGCCTCGTCGACGGTGGCATCGGGCCCGAGCTGCACCAGCGAGCGGGTGCAGATCTCGCCCACCGTGGTGCCGTCCGGGTCACAGCCCTCGGCGACCCCGCGGATCACCAGGTCGCGGTCGGTGAGGATGCCCAGCAGGGCGCCCTTGTCGTCGTTGACCAGCACGTCGCCGATCTCCGACTCCCTCATCATCGCCGCGACCTGACGCAGCGTCGTGTCGTGACGCACCGCCTGCACGTCCCGGGTCATGATGTCTTGCAGATTACCGTTCATGGTGTCCTCCGCGCCGCTACGAAGCATCGCGCGGGCCACTCGCCCACCGCCGTCGCCGCTGCCACGGAGGGTCTTCTGCGCGCTCACCACCGATCGCACCGACGCCCCACCGTGGCAGGGATGTGCAGCGGCTCAGCCCTCCAGCGCGATGAGCGCCGCGGCCACGTCGCTCTTCCACGCCGCGGGGTCGATCCCCGGCGGGCACAGCGGGACCACCCCGAAGCCTCCGGCGCGGGTCATCCGGTTGTCATAGCGGGCGCCCGCGCAGCGCCCCCTCAGGGTGGTCAGCACGGTGGTGAAGTTGGCCATGCTCGACGGGGCCAGCGCGGCGCCGAGGAAGCCGTAGTTCATCCCGCGCTCGTACACCGCGAGGCTCCGGCCCCCGTCGCGCTCTCTCACGTACACGAAGCTCTCCCGCTGCTCGGTGGTCTTGGTGGTCGTCACGGTCTTCGAGCTCCGCATCGACAGGCCCCCGGTGAGGATCGCCCGCCCCGCGCTGAAGCTCTTCACCGTGGACTCCTCCACGCTCGTCGAGACCCCGGTGCGCACCCCGTGGATCAGCAGCCCCACGGACCCGTACTGCACCTCGCGGGAGCGCCCGTCGCGCATCGTCGCCACCACCGACGTCGGCCCGAAGGCCAGCGACGCCGCGATGTCCCGCTGCCGGTCGTTGACCACGTCGGCCCCGTCGAGCACCGCCGCCGCGAGGCCGTCGGCGCGGAGCCCCTGCGCCTGCGCGTCTGCGAGCGCCCGATCGGCCAGCACCGCCACCACCCTGGGGTAGTCCCCCGCGAGCCGGGTGCGCGCCTCGTAGGTGGAGATCCCCTGCCGCGCCCCGAGCGCCTCCGCGGCGCGATCGAGCGGAGCCGGCGCGCGGAGCAGCGTCACCATGTACATGGCCCGAGTGTAAGGGAGGAGCGCTACACGTGTAGCGGTCGGGCGCTGAGCGTTGGTCTCATCTCCACGGAAGCGCCGCCCAGAAGGCAGGTCCCCACGAAGCA
>CBIHPK010000113.1:0-26962 GCA_966211675.1 uncultured Myxococcaceae bacterium | reverse complement strand
CCGCCCGCCCTCCCCCCCGTTGTCGAAGCGCGCGGATCGCTCAACCCCGGCCCCGTCGCGGTGATGGGCGTCGGGGCCGCGGGGTTCATCACGGCGGGGGTGTTCTATCTCCTGCGGGGCTCGGCCCTGAACGCGCGCGACGCGCTCTGCGACGAGACGGGCTGCCCCGAGGAGGCGAGGCCCGACCACGACCGCGCGGTGACGTACAACACGCTCACCAACGTGTCCCTCGGCGTCGGCGCGGCCTGCGCGGTCGGCGGGCTCGTCTGGTACCTCGTCGCGCCGAGACGCCCGGTCGCCAGCGGACTGCGGGAGACCTCCGCCCCGCCCCCTCGCGCGGGGCTGCTCCTCGCCCCCTCCGCGGGCGGCGCGCTGATCGGCTGGGAGGGCTCACTGTAATTCCGGGCGTTGTCCGGGCGGCGGCGGTGGTCTATGACTCCGCGCCCTGGAAGACTCCGACGGTGGGCCGGGTTGTGCTCACGCACGGCGACCACCGCGCTGCTCTCCGAAGGATACGGAAGGAACCCTCGATGATCCCCTGGCTGCTCCAGAAGGTTTTTGGCACGAAGCACGAGCGCGAGCTGAAGAAGATCCGCCCGCTGGTGGTCGCCATCAATGACCTGGAGCCGAAGATGCGCGAGCTCTCCGACGACGGGCTGCGCGGCAAGACGGTCGCCTTCAAGGAGCGCGTGGGCAACGGCGAGGCGCTCGACAAGCTGCTGCCCGAGGCCTTCGCGGTCTGCCGCGAGGCGGGCCGCCGCGTGCTCAACATGCGCCACTTCGACGTGCAGCTCATCGGCGGCATCACGCTGCACCGCGGGATGATCGCGGAGATGAAGACCGGCGAGGGCAAGACCCTCGTCGCGACGCTCGCGAGCTACCTCAACGCCCTCGAGGGCAAGGGGGTGCACATCGTCACGGTGAACGACTACCTCGCGACCCGCGACTCGGAGTGGATGGGCCGCATCCACCGCTCGCTCGGCCTGGAGGTCGGCGTGGTGGTCAACAGCCAGAGCGACCGCGAGAAGAAGGCCGCCTACCGGGCGGACATCACCTACGGCCAGAACAACGAGTTCGGCTTCGACTACCTCCGCGACAACATGAAGTTCTCGGTCTACGACTGCGCGCAGCGCGACCTGAACTTCGCCATCATCGACGAGGTCGACTCGATCCTCATCGACGAGGCGCGCACGCCGCTCATCATCTCGGGCCAGGGGGAGACCAGCACGCAGCTCTACGGCGAGGTCACCAAGGTGATCCCGTACCTGCGCCGCGACGAGCACTACGTGGTCGACGAGAAGGCGCACTCGGTGTCGCTCACGGACGAGGGCATCGACGAGGCGCAGCGCCGGCTGAAGGTGAAGAACCTCTACGACCCCGCGCACATCGAGGAGCTGCACATCCTCCAGCAGTGCCTGCGCGCGAGCACGCTCTACAAGCGCGACGTGAACTACATGGTCAGCGACTCGGGCGAGGTGCTGATCATCGACGAGTTCACCGGCCGCGTGCTCTCCGGCCGCCGCTGGAGCGACGGCCTGCACCAGGCCGTCGAGGCGAAGGAACACGTCCGCGTGCGCGAAGAGAACCGCACGATGGCGACGATCACCTTCCAGAACCTCTTCCGGCTCTACAAGAAGCTCTCGGGCATGACCGGCACCGCGGAGACCGAGGCCGAGGAGCTGCACAAGATCTACAAGCTCGAGGTGCTGCAGATCCCGACCAACCGCGGCATCCAGCGCAAGGACTACGACGACCTCGTCTACAAGACCGAGCGCGAGAAGTTCAAGGCGGTGGTGGAGGAGATCGCGGACAGCGTCGAGCGCGGCCAGCCCTCGCTGGTGGGCACGGTCTCCGTGGAGAAGTCCGAGGCCATCGCGTCGCTGCTGCGCAAGCGCGGCATCAAGCACGAGGTGCTCAACGCCAAGCAGCACGAGCGCGAGGCGTTCATCGTGGCGCAGGCCGGGCGCAAGGGCTCGGTCACCGTGGCGACCAACATGGCGGGCCGCGGCACGGACATCATCCTCGGCGGCAACGCGGAGATGCTCGCCAAGGCCGAGATGATCCTCGGCCGCAAGGACCCGACCTCGGAGGAGAACACCGCGGAGCTCGACGCGCTCATCGCCCAGTACAAGGAGCGCTGCGAGAAGGAGCGCGAGGAGGTCGTCGCGGCGGGCGGCCTGCACATCATCGGCACCGAGCGGCACGAGTCGCGTCGCATCGACAACCAGCTCCGCGGGCGCGCGGGCCGACAGGGCGACCCCGGGAGCTCGCGCTTCTACCTGTCGCTCGAGGACGACCTCATGCGCATCTTCGCCGGCGAGCGGGTGCAGTCCATCATGGACCGGCTCGGGATGGAGGAGGACGTCCCGATCGAGCACCCGTGGGTGACGCGCTCGGTGGAGAACGCCCAGCGCAAGGTCGAGGCCCGCAACTTCGACCAGCGCAAGAACGTCCTCGAGTACGACGACGTGATGAACCAGCAGCGCAAGGCGGTCTACAAGCTCCGCAAGGAGGTGCTGCTCGGCACGTACACCCGCGAGGTGCACGCCAACGACAGCGAGGCCGCGCCGCTGGTCGCCGCGCGCGAGTGGGACGAGGCCACCATGAAGCGCCTCGGCGAGGTGCTCGACGCCATGATGCGGCACTTCCCGGTGCCGAGCGGCGCGCGCCAGCCCTCGACGCTGGAGGAGATGGAGGGCTTCGACCCGGAGCGCCTCGGGATGGAGGTCTATCACTACTTCGGCGCGCGGGTGGACCTCGCGAAGCTCGCGGGCGACCCGAAGGCCGCGCACAAGAAGCTGCTCGACGAGGTCTCGCACTCGATGCAGATGCAGCGCGAGCGCGTGCTCGACCTGGTCGACGAGGTCATCGCCCGCGACATCGAGAAGCACGCCCCGGAGAACACCTCGCGCGACGAGTGGAACGTCGAGGCGATCGCGTCGCTCTTCAACGAGCGCTTCGGCGAGAAGGCGCAGGACCTCGACGCCATCGCGGGCGGTCGCGAGGAGCTGGCCCGGGCGCTCTACTCGCAGGCCGAGAAGCTCTTCAACGCGCGCGAGGGCGACGCCGAGCCGGAGCTGATCCTGCGGGCGTTCAAGTCGCTGATGCTCGAGGAGGTCGACCGCGCGTGGATGGACCACCTCACGAACATGGAGCACCTCCGCGACGGCATCGGGCTGCGCAGCTTCGGCCAGCGCGACCCGAAGCTCGAGTACAAGAAGGAGGGCTTCGACATGTTCACCGCGATGATGCAGTCGGTGAACGCGGGCGTGCTCACGAAGCTCTTCCACATCCAGGTTCGCCGCGAGGAGGAGCTCGCGCAGATGGAGGTGCAGGAGGCCCGCCGCTACGAGGAGCGTCAGCGCCGCATGGTCGCCACGCACGCGGGCGACTCCGGCGTGGACGAGGGCTCCGAGGCCGACCTGGTCTCGGCGCTCGCGAGCCTCGGGCTCGACCCCTCGAAGGTGCAGGCCGTGCGGGCCCGCGCCCCGAAGAGCCGAAGCACCGGGGCCAGCGTCCCGTCGACCCCGCGGCCCTCCGCGCCGTCGCCCTCGACGGACGTGGTCGACGCGACCTTCGATGAGCCCGGGCCCGAGAGCGCCGCCCCGGCGGAGAACCTCCAGGCGGTGCGCACCCGCGCCCCCAAGATCGGCCGCAACGAGATGTGCCCCTGCGGCTCGGGCAAGAAGTACAAGGACTGCCACGGCGTCCCGGGCACCGCCCCGAACGACAGCACCCCCGCCTGACCCGTTGCCCCGAAGGCCGCTGACTCCCTCAGCGGCCGACCTTCCGCTCCAGCTCCCCCCACCGCAGCGTGAACACCACCGGCCGCCCGTGAGGGCAGTGCCCGGCGAAGTCCACCGTGTCGAGCGCCAGCAGCAGCGCGCGCACCTCCTCGGGGGCCATCTCGTCGCCGCCGCGCACCGAGCCGTGGCAGGCCATGGTCGCCAGCACCAGGTCGACGGCCTTGCTGAAGTCGTTGCCCTGGCGAGCGAGCTCGGCGATCAGGTCGCGAGCGAGCCGTCGCGGGTCGGCCCTCAGCAGGATCGCCGGCACCGCCCGCACCGCCACCGTCGTGGGCCCGAGCGGCGCGAGGTCGAGGCCCACGGACAGGAGCTCCTCCGCGCGCTCCTCGACCAGGGCGACCTCGTCGGCCGCGAGCTCGACCCGCTCGGGCACGAGCAGCGGCTGCATCGGGACGCTCCTCGCCACGTACGCACGGCGCAGGCGCTCGAAGGTCACCCGCTCGGCCGCCGCGTGCTGGTCGAGGATCACCACCCCGCTCTCCCCCTCGCACACCAGGAACATCCGACGGAGCTGCCCCACGTAGCGCAGCGCCCCGAAGGTCGACCCGTGCAGCTCGCTTCGCACCGCGGCCGCGTCGACGGCCCTCCCCTCCCCGAGCGCCGGGGGAGCGCTCGCGCGGGCCGCGTCGGCGTAGGCCGTCGGCGGATACGGGGCGGCCGCGAGTCGGGCCCATGGGTCCGCCGCGTCCGGCGCCGCGGTCACGAAGGCCGCGAGGCCCAGGGCTTCGAGCGGTCGGCGCGAGGGCTCGTCGGGGGTCGGGGCGCTCGTCGGGCGCGCGGGCTCGGGCAGGCTCGGGGTCTGCGCCGCGGGGCCGGGAGAGAGGTGCTCGGTCCAGAAGTCACGGGGGCGGGTGGCGGCGTGGGCCCACGGGGCGCTGGCGGCGGCGTCGCGCAGGACGCTCATCACCGCCTCGAAGATTGCGCCCTGCGAGGCGAAGCGCACCTCGGTCTTCTGCGGGTGGACGTTGACGTCCACGTCCTCCGGGGGGACCTCCACCAGCACCGCCCCGGCGGGGTAGCGCCCGGACTCCAGGGTCGAGCCATAGGCCTGGGCCACCGCGCGGAGGAGCAGTCGGTCCTTCACGTGGCGGCCGTTGACGTAGAGCATCAGGTGCGAGGCGCCGCTGCGGGCCCGCTCCGGGGGACCGAGCAGGCCCACCACGCGCACCTTCCCTCGCGACCCTCGCAGCTCGGCGAGCGGCTCGTCGGCGAGCACCTCGCGCACCCTCGCGGCCACGTCCGCGTGCCTCAGGAACTCCCGGACCACCTTCCCATCGCGGCGCACCACGAAGCGCACCTCGGGCTTCGGGATCGCGAGCCGCACCAGGCCCTCGATGCACGCCGCCCCCTCGGTCTGCGGGGTGCGCATGAACTTCCGCCGCGCCGGGGTGTTGAAGAAGAGGTCCTCCACGCAGACGGTGGTGCCCTCCGCGCAGCCCGCCGGGCGCAGCACCGCCGGGGCGCCGCCCTCCACCACGGCCTCGTTGCCCTCCGTCGTCCCTCGCGCCCGGGTGGTCACCCGGGTGCGCGACACCGACGCGATGGACGGCAGGGCCTCGCCGCGGAAGCCGTAGGTCCCGACCCCGACGAGGTCGTCGGCCGAGCGGATCTTGCTCGTGGCGTGGCGCAGCAGCGCGAGGGACACGTCGCTGGCGCTCATGCCGAAGCCGTCGTCGGTGACCGCGACCCGGGCGAGGCCCCCCCCGTCGATGGAGACGGTGATGGTGGTGGCGCCGGCGTCGAGGGCGTTCTCGACGAGTTCCTTCATGACCGAGGCGGGGCGTTCGACCACCTCCCCGGCGGCGATCTGGTTGGCGACCTCGGGCGGGAGCAAGGCTACGACTGACACGGCCGCAAACTATCATGCGCGCGGGGTTCGTTCGATTGACCCCCAAAGCAGCGCGATGCTAGCGTCGCACGGCGCGGTTGGTGGTCGGTCCGCGCGATGACCCCATGAAGTTCTGCCCCAAGTGCAACAGCCAGTACGACGATGGCGTCGGCTTTTGCACGCGGGACGGCGGTCCTCTCAAGTCCATGGCGGGCACCAGCACCCTCAAGTCCCCGGGGATGACCCTCTCCTCCGGTCGCGGCTCGGCGCTGGGATCCACCGCGCTCCGCACCGGCGGCCCCCCTCCCCGCGCGCCGCGTACCGTCACCTCCAACGCCGCCTTCGCCATCGCGCTCGACCCGCTCTCCACGCAGACCCCCGCGGACGGGCTCACCCGCGAGGTGGAGATCACCCCACAGCAGCCGCAGCGAGTCCCCCTCGACGAGGACATCGTCCCGGGCAGCGAGCTCGATCCCTACGCCGACAGCCCGACGCTGGCGATCGCCGCGCCGGTGATCACGGTGAGCCATCCCCCGGACGGTCCGCCGAGGCCCAAGGCCCCCGAGGCGAAGGGCTTCTCCCCGGGTCGACCGGTCGGGCCGAGCCCCGCGACCGTCAACGGATCGGCCGAGGCGCAGGGGCAGCCCGAGTCGGCCCATCGCACCGACACCACGCCCGTGCCCGAGGAGAAGGCCTCGACGGAGAATGGCTATGACGGGGAGTCGGACGAGCCCGACCTGTCGGGTCAGACCATCGCGGGCCGCTACCGGGTCATCCGACGGCTCGGCGAAGGCGGGATGGGGGTCGTCTACCAGGCCGTCGACGAGAGGCTGGACAAGTCCGTCGCGCTGAAGGTCCTGAAGGAGGACTTCTCCAAGCGCCAGGACGTGGTGGCCCGCTTCACCCAGGAGGCCAAGTCCGCCGCGCGCATCAAGCACGAGAACGTGCTCGACGTGACCGACTACGGGAAGACCGAGACCGGCAGCTACTACATCGCCATGGAGCTGCTCGTCGGCACCGACCTCGCCGACGTGCTCCAGAAGGGCGAGCCGATGACGGTCGAGCGGGCGACGGACATCGCCGTGCAGATCTGTCGCGCCCTCTCGGCGGCCCACGGCCTGGGCGTGGTGCACCGGGACATGAAGCCCGAGAACGTCTTCCTGCTGAAGAGCAACGACGGCCGCGAGGTCGTGAAGATCGTCGACTTCGGCATCGCCCAGATGAAGGACTCCGCCGGAGAGAACACCCGCAAGCTCACGCGCACCGGGATGATCTTCGGCACGCCCGAGTACATGTCCCCGGAGCAGGCCTCCGGGAAGCAGATCGACCACCGCGTCGACGTCTATGCGACGGGGGTGATCCTCTACGAGATGTTCGCCGGGCGCGTGCCCTTCGTGGGCGACTCGTTCATGGGCGTGCTCACGCAGCACATGTTCGAGCCGCCGCCCGCCATCACCGAGCTCAACCCCAACGCCGACGTCACGGCGGAGTTCACCGCGGTCATCTTCAAGGCGCTCGCGAAGGACCCCAACCAGCGCTACGCGTCCATGGCCGAGTTCTCCGAAGACCTGATCCGCGTGCGCCAGGGCGTGCGGCCCACGGCCCCGGTGGGCGACTACGTCATCGGCAGCCCGCTGCGGGGTCCGACGCCCGCGCCGCTGCTCAACACCCCGACGCCGAACCCCGCCCAGGGCACGGCCCCGTGGCCCACCTCCGTCGGCGCCGCCGGGTCCATGGAGGGCGAGCAGCCCCGCAAGCGCTCGCTCGCTCCGGCCATCGCCGTGGCGCTGCTGCTCGTCGTCGGCGCCATCGCCCTCGCGTTCTCGCTCGGCTCCAAGAGCAACCCGGCGCCCGTGACGCCCGCCCCCGCGACCCGCCTCCCCGCGACCCGCCCGGTGACGCCCGTCGCTCCGCCCTCGCGCCTCGCCGTCGCGCCCCCCGCGGTCAACCCGACGGTGATCGCCGCCCCGCCGCGTCCCGTCGCGCCCACCCTGGTCGCGATGCAGGTCGTCACCGACCCGCCGGGCGCCCACATCCAGGCCGAGCCCGTCGTGGGCGAGGGCGCCCGCTTCAGCTGCACCACGCCGTGCACCGAGCGCGTCCCGACGCACGTCCCGCTTCGCCTCACCGCGCAGCGTGGCAACCGCCGGGGCACCCTCGTGGTCGAGCCCACCGAGACGATGGCGCCGGTGCATGTCACGCTTGAGCCGGTGACCGTCCGCCGAACGCCCGTCACGCCGCCGCCGACCGGTACGCGCCCTGCGCAGCGCCGCTGCGGCGTGATGGACCCGGAGACCCAGCTGCTGATTCCGTGCTTCCCCGGCGGTTCCCATTGAGGTGCCTGCGATGAGCGAAGCCGCGCAGCCGACGCCGCCCGCGCCCGCCGAGGTGCTCCCCCGGCGCTTCGGCCGCTACACGCTGCTGCGGCGCCTCGCCAGCGGCGGCATGGCCGAGCTCTACCTGGCCCTGCACCGCTCGCTCGCCAACTTCGAGCGACTCGTGGTCATCAAGCGCATCCTCCCGGAGCTCGGCCGCGACCAGTCGTTCATCACGATGCTGCTGCAGGAGGCGCGCATCGCGGCGACCTTCTCGCACCCGAACATCGTGACGACCTTCGACGTCGGCCAGGCCGAGGGCGAGTACTTCATCGCGATGGAGCACATCCACGGCGAGGACCTCCGTTCCATCGTGCGCGCGATGCGCCCGAAGGGCGTCAAGGACTTCCCCCTGGAGCACGCGCTCGCCATCGGCGTCGGCGCCGCCGCGGGCCTCGCGTACGCGCACGAGCAGAAGGACCTGCACGGCGTCCCGCTGGCCGTCGTGCACCGCGACATCTCCCCGCAGAACATCCTCGTGACCTTCACCGGCGACGTGAAGGTGGTCGACTTCGGCATCGCCAAGGCCCGCCTCTCGCACGACGCGGAGGCCACCGTCGGCGGCGACACCGGCTTCACCTCCGGGGTCGTCGCCACCGGCCCGCTGCCGGACACCGGCGCCGGCAAGGTGAAGGGCAAGCTGCCGTACATGTCCCCGGAGCAGGCCCGCGGCGAGGCCCTCGACGCCCGCAGCGACATCTTCTCCCTCGGCATCATCCTCTTCGAGCTCTGCACCGGCCGACGCCTCTTCCGCGGCGCCAACGACGCCGAGACGCTGCAGCTCATCCTCGACGGCAAGTACCCCGACCCCTCGGCGGTCAACGCGCGCGTCTCTCCCGCCCTCGGTGCGGTGATCTCCAAGGCCCTCGCCTTCGACCGCAACGCCCGCTACTCGACCGCGCGCGAGCTCCAGTCCGACCTGGTGCGCGTCGTCCACTCAGAGCACATCGCCCTCTCCTCGGTGGCCTTCGGCGAGTGGATGCATATGCTCTTCGCCGAGCGCCTCACCTCGCAGCAGGAGGCGCTCGCCCAGGGCAAGCAGCTCGCCGACGTGCTCGCCGCCGAGGACCCCGACGGCCCGGATCACTCCTCGCACTCGCACCCCTCGGGCGCCGTGGCGCGCGTCGTCCCCTCGATCCCCGCGCCCGCCCCGCCGGGCCACTCTCGCCTCACCGCCGCCCTGCTCGCCCTCGTCGCGCTGCTGCTGCTCGTCGTGATCGCCGTCGTCGTGAAGCGCACCCCCGCGTCGGCTCCGGTCGTCCCACCGCCCGCCGCGCCGACGGTCACGATGGTGCCTCCCCCGCCGGCTCCCGCTCCCCCTCCGGCCCCGCCCTCGGTGGTGCCCGAGGTGGTGGCCCCTGTCGCGCCCCCGGTCGCGGCCGATCCTCCGCCCGCCGTCGAGGCGCCCTCCCACGCCCACCGCTCGCACGATCGCTCGCACCGCGCGCCCATCGCACCGACCGCCGCCGCCGCCGCACCGACCGCCGTGGACAACACCCCCGGCCGGCTGACCGTCGGGGCGACCCCGTGGTGCACCGTCACCGTCGACGGCGTGGGCCGCGGTCAGACCCCGGTGGTGGGGCTCTCGCTCCCGCCCGGATCGCACCGCATCGCGTGCATCAACCCCGAGCGCGGCACGCAGGAGCGCTCGGTCACCCTCGGCCCGGGACAAGACCTTCGCGTTCGCATCACGTTCCCGTAGTCTCCGCCGCCCGCTGATGGCGTCCCTCCCGACAACACCCTCCACGACGGTCGATCCTCCTGCTGCTCCCGGGCCCTCCGCCGCGAGGCGAGCCTGGGAGGGGTGGCCCGGCCGCGTGCTCCGCCTGCTCATCGCCGCGCTGCCGCTCTACTGGCTCTTCCGCCGCCTCGACTGGCGCGAGGTGCTGCACGAGGCCTCCGCGGTGGGGCCCGCGGGCATCGGGCTCGCGTTCGCGTGCGTGTTCGGCTCGGTGCTGATCGGCGCGCTGCGCTGGGGCGTGATGCTCCGCGCCTACGGGGCGACGGCGCTCCCGCCGCTCTCGACGATGCTCCGGCACAACCTGGTGGGGCTCTGGTTCAACCTGCTCCCGAGCGGCGTGGCGGGAGACGCGGTCCGCGGGCACCGGGTGCGCCACCACGCGGGCGGCCTCGCGACCTCCTACACGGTGCTCTTCGTCGAGCGGGTCTCCGGCCTCCTGGGGCTCTGCCTCATCGCCGGCGTCTCGATGCTCTCGCCGGTCTCCATCCGCAGCGACGCCGTCTCCTGGACCCTGGGGCTCGGCCTGCTCGGGGCCGCGGGCCTGAGCGCGGTGGTGCTGCTCGTGCCCTTCGTGATCGCCCGCCGCCCCTCGCTGCGAGCCTCCGTCGAGAGGCTCCCGGCGCTCGGGCCGATGCTGGTGAAGATCCCTCCCCCGCGCTCGCTGGGCGGGCCGCTCGGATCGGTGCTGCTCTCCGTGCTCACGCAGGGCGCGCTGGTGGTGTGCGTCTTCTTCCTGCTGCGACCGCTCTCGCCGATCGTCACCTTCGGCCTCTGCGCGCGCGTGGTGCCGGCGATCATCCTGGTGACGTACATCCCCATCACGCCGGGCGGCCTCGGGCAGCGAGAGGCGGCGTTCACCGGGCTCTTCGGCCTCGCGGGCGTGCCGGGGACCATGGCCGTCGCCGCGTCGCTGCTGTTCTTCGCGGAGATCGTGGCGGTGTCGGTGCTGGGCGGCCTCTGCCTCGCCGCCGAGCGCCTCGCCGCCGCGCGCGGCCGCTCGTGGGACCGCGACGAGCGCCGGATCGATCAGAAGTAGAAGGTTCCGCCGCCGAGGACGCCGAGCAGGCCGCCCTTCGGCCCGGTCTCGCCGTTGGCCACGACGTGGTCGTAGCGCACCGCGAGCTCGAGCGAGAAGGTGTCGCTCACCTCGAGCTCCGCGCCGAGGGCGCCGCCCACGGAGATGCCCGTCCCGCTCGAGGTGCTGGTCGTGGCCGAGGTCGTGTCGACGGTCTGCGTGACGCTGCTGAAGGCGTCGATGAGCACCTCGGCGTAGGGACGGAGCGTCGCGCGCGGAGTGGTCCACCGCAGCCCGGCGCCGTAGAAGACGGAGGTCAGGGTGGTGGCGTCGAGCGTGGGATAGCTCGGCGCGTTGGAGCGCACGCCGAGCTCGGCGCGCACGCTGATGCCGCTGGGGGTCGCCCATCCGATGTGCCCGAGGCCCATGAAGCCCGCGCCGAAGAAGTCGGAGTAGTCGCCCGAGAGGGGGATCGCCGCGCCGCCCTGCACCCCCACGAAGAGCCCCTGGCGGCCGGTGGGGGGCGGGGGCGCGGGCTGGCGCAGGAGCATCGGCTGCTGGGACATCATCACCGGCTGCGGCCGGGCCTGGACCACCGGCGGGGGCTGGTTGTACGCGGCGACCGGCGGCGGGGGGTTGTACCCGGCGACCGGCGGCGGCGCGTCGTAGGCGGAGGGCGGAGGCGCGGCGGGAGCGACGGGAGCGACGGGAGCGACCGGCGGAGGCGCCGGGTTGTTGAGCCGCGCGGGGTCCGCCGTCGCCGCGAGGGGACAGAGCAGGAGCGACAGCGGGAGCAGGGAACAGAGCGCGGTCTGACGCATGGTGCGCGAGATATCACGCATCCCCCCACGCGCGAAGCGACCACAGGCCGCGCAGTCCAGCGGAGGGCGTGATCCGCGTCGCCCCGAACTGGCGTACTGGCGCCCCGGCGACCATATACTGCCGCGCGATGTGCAGGCTTCTGGCGGTGGTGACGGCCGCGCAGGTGGGGTGGCGGCAACGGCTGGTGGACGCTCCGAGGGGGCTGCGGCAGCTCTCGCACGAGCATCCGCACGGCTGGGGCGTCGCGGTGCACACGCCCGTCGACGGGTGGAGCGTCGACCGGCGCGCGAGGCCCGCATTTCAAGACGAGGAGTTCGCCATCGCGGCCGATCGCGCGGGCACGGTGCTGCTCGCTCACGTGCGCCAGGGCACCGTCGGCGAGGTGGCCACGCGCAACACCCACCCCTTCCGCCGCGGGCGCTGGGTGTTCATGCACAACGGCACCATCGAGTCGACGGCGTGGATGCGCGACCGAGACTCGATCCCGCGCCTTGAGCAGGTGGAGGGGCAGACCGACAGCGAGCAGCTCTTCGCCTGGCTGCTGAGTCGGCTCGACGCCGTGGGCCTGACCGACGAGCCTTGCACCGAGGCGACGGACCGGGTGCTCACCGCCGCGCTGCGCGAGGCTCGCGCCACCCGCGGGAGCGGCGCCATGAACGTGGTGCTCTCCGACGGCCGCACCGTGTACGCGCACCGCTGGGGGCGCTCGCTCTTCCTTCGCGCGAGTGACCCGTCGACCGTGTCCGTGGCCTCCGAGCCCGACGACGGCGCCGCGGGCTGGACCGAGGTCTGCGAGGGCAGCCTCCTTCGGGTCGACCGCGACCCGGCGCCGCGGTGGAAGGTGCTCGACGGAGCGATGGTTCCCTCGCGAGGTTGAACCCCGCCTCGTCGGCGTGCTTCGATCGCACGATGCGACGCCCTACGCTCCTCGTCGGCCTGCTGGCCCTCTCCTCCTGCTCGGACGGCACCACCACCGCCACCCCGGACGCGGGCCGCACCGACGTCGGCGTGGCCACCGACGCGCCCGCCGGCAGCGTCGCGTCGCTCCCCATCCGGCAGACCACGCGCCTGCCCGGCATGGACGGCCCCGTCGACGTCGCCGTCGACGCGCACGGCTGGTCGCACATCCGCGCGACGACCCTGCGCGACGCCACCTACGTGCAGGGATACCTGCAGGCCCGCGAGCGCATGGCGCAGATGGACATCCTCCGCCGCCTCGGCTCGGGCACGCTCGGCGAGCGCTTCGGCGTGGTGGCCTCGGCGGCCATCGGGCAGGACCTCGCCTTCCGCGCCATCGGCCTGCGCCGCGCGGCGGTCGCGATGTGGGCGCAGCTCCAGGCGCAGCCCTCGGCGTCGCGCACCCGCGTCGCGCTCACGGCCTTCAGCGCCGGGGTGAACCAGTACCTCCGGGAGATCCGCTCGGGCCGCGCGGAGGCGCCGCCCAACACCGAGCTCGTGCTCGGCGAGACCACCCCCGACTGGACCGAGGTCGACTCGCTCGTCATCGGCCGGTACCAGTCGTACTCGCTCTCGTATTCCGCCGACACGGAGATCGCCAACTCGCAGCTCATCGACGCGGTGCGCACGACCTTCGGCGGCGCCGACCCGACGACCGCCCCCGCGCGCTACGCCCGCCGCGCGATGGCGCAGGACGTCCTCGTGTGGCGCCCGCCCTCCGACGCCGCGGTGGTGCCGGACTTCTATCCGCCGCGCGCCGGGATGCCCCAGGTGTTTCGCCCGGCGACGCAGCGGCCGAACCTCAGCGCCGGCCTCTACGACCGGGTGGCGCCCTTCTTCCGGCACGTGCGCGAGGGCTTCTCGATCTGGGGCGACGAGAGCCGCGGCAGCAACAACTGGGTGGTCACGCCAGGGGTGACCCGCAACGGCCGGCCGCTGCTGGCCAACGACCCGCACCTCGCGCTGCGGGCGCCGGCCATCTGGTGGGGCACGCACCTCACGGTCACCGGCGGGGCCGACGCGGTCGACGTGGCGGGGACGACCTTTCCGGGCGTCCCGGGCGTGGTCATCGGCTTCAACCAGCGCGTCGCCTGGGGCGTGACGACGGCCTACTACGACGTCACGGACGTCTACCAGGAGACCATCACCGCGGGGGTCGGAGGCGCGCCGGACACGGTGCTCTTCAACGGCCGGCAGGTGCCCATCCAGATCCTCACCGAGCAGGTGCCCGACGGGGCCGGGGGGAACGTCGAGGCGCGGCTGGAGATCGTTCCGCACCACGGGCCCATCGTCCCGGAGATCGTCAACGGGCGCATCGTGCGGCGCACGAGCAACCGCGCGCTGTCGATCCGCTGGACGGGCCACGAGGCGACGGACGAGTTCAGCACCTTCATGGCGCTCGCGTACGCGCGCAACGTCGACGAGGCCCGGGCCGCGGTCGAGGGCTTCGGCGTCGGGGCGCAGAACTTCGTCCTCGCGGACATCGACGGCCACACGGGGTACGCGTCGCACGCGGTGATCCCGCAGCGCGCGGCAGGCGCTCTCACCTGGCGCGCGGACAACCCCGACGGGACCAACCCCTGCACGGTGCTCCCCGGCACCGGCGAGGCCGAGTGGACCGGGACCGTTCCGTCCGCGCAGATCCCGCAGGCGGTGGGGAGCGCGACGCGGCCGTACATCGTGACGGGCAACAACGACCAGGTGGGCGCCACCCGCGACGGCAACCCCTTCGACGCGACGGTCTACCTCGGCTGCGGCTACGCCTCCGGGTGGCGCGCCGAGCGCATCACCCAGCGGCTCCAGATGGCCGGCTCGCAGATGACCGTCGAGGACATGCAGGCCATCCAAGGCGACCACACGGTGCTCGCGGGCGGGCGCTTCCGCCCCTTCCTGATGAGCGCCTTCGCCCGCCTCGAGGCGGAGTGGACGACGCCCGGCACGCACCCCGACCTCACGGCGCTCGCGCTCACGCTGCGGCCCCGCGCCGAGCGGCTCCGCGACGCGGCGATGCGGGTGCAGTCGTGGACCCTCGACGGCGCCTCCGGCGTGGAGGCCGACGCGACCCCGGCGCAGAGGCGAGACGCGGTGGCCACGACGATCTTCCACGGCTGGATGTCTCGCGTGCTGCGCGGCACCTTCAGCGACGAGACCGCGGCGCTGCGCGTCGGGGGCTTCGACTCCATCCGCGCGGCGCTCCACCTGCTGGAGCACCCGACGGAGCTGCGCGCCCGCACGGCCTCGGGAGAGAGCGTGCTCTGGGACGACCTCACCACCGCGGAGGCCACCGAGACCCGCGACGTGATCCTGCTGCGCTCGCTGGACGAGGCGATGGCCGACCTGGAGCGGCTCACCATGACCGCCGACGTCGACAGCTGGCTCTGGGGCTCGCTGCACACGGTGCGCTTCTCGTCGTTCATCCCCGGCACCGACGCCACGCTCTCGATCCCGCCCACCACCGACGGGACCTTCCCGCGCGGCTTCCCCCGGCCCGGTGGCATCGACGTGGTGGACGCCTCGGGGCCCGGCCTCGGCGGCAGCAACTACAGCTTCGGCAGCGGCGCCTCGCAGCGCTTCACCGTGGAGCTCGGGCCCGACGGTCCTCGCGCCTTCAACGCCCTGCCGGGGGGACAGTCCATCGACACGGGCTCCCCCCACTTCCGCGACGAGGCCGAGCTCTGGCGCACCAACCGCACCCACGCGGTGCCCTTCCGCGAGGCCGACGTCGTCGCCGAGGCGAGCGGCCGCTGGCGCTTCGAGCGGGCCCCATGATGCCGGTCGTGCTCCGCGAGCCCCTGGGCCCCGATGTTTGACAAGCCCGAGCGCTTACCGCCAAGTGAGGATGGACGATGACGGACTCCTCGCAATCCATTCCCGGGGTCTCCGTCGAGCGGGTGGACGCCGTGCGCTCCACGCTCCGGATGACCAGCCAGGGGAAGATCGTCGGCCAGCACCCGACCATCCGCGAGGTGGTCACCACCGTCGAGCGGGTGGCCTCGTCGAGCTGCACGGTGCTCATCACCGGCGAGAGCGGCACGGGCAAGGAGCTCGTGGTGGCCGCGCTGCACGACGCCTCGCTGCGCGCCCGGGGCCCGGTGGTCACCGTCGACTGCTCGACCATCCCGGAGAACCTCATCGAGTCGCGGCTCTTCGGGCACGTGAAGGGCGCGTACACGGGCGCGATCTCGTCGAGCCACGGGTTCGTCGCCGCCGCGGAGGGAGGAACGCTCTTCCTCGACGAGGTGGGCGAGCTGCCGCTGCTGATGCAGGTGAAGCTGCTGCGCCTGCTCCAGCAGCGGGAGTACATCCCCGTCGGGGACACGCGCACGGTGCGCTGCGACATCCGCGTGGTGGCCGCGACCAACCGCGACCTGGAGGCCGAGGTCGCCGCGGGGCGCTTTCGCGAGGACCTCTACTACCGCATCAACGTCGTGCACGTGCACCTGCCGCCGCTGCGCGATCGGCGCGGCGACATCGAGCTGCTCGCGATGCACTTCCTGAAGATGGTGACCGCGCGCAACGGCCGGTCGACCCCCACGGGCATCGACCACCGGGCGATGCGAGCGCTGCGCGAGTACGGCTGGCCGGGCAACATCCGCGAGCTGGAGAACGCCATCGAGCGCGCCGTGCTGCTCGCCCCGTCGACGCTCGTCACGCTCAACGACCTGCCGCCGAAGGTGCGAAACGTAGGGGCCGAGCCGGCGCGAGCGACGGAGGCCCCCGCGGAGATCGGGGTGATCCCGCCGGCGTCCGCGTCCGTCGGGCCGCTGCTGCGCTCGGTGATCGCGGAGGAGGCGCTGCCGTCCGAGCCGCCCCCGGAGCCCTTCGCGCCGCCGGTGCTGCCCGAGGAGGGCGTCGACCTCGCGGCCTCGGTGGAGGCCTTCGAGACCAGCCTGATCCGGCAGGCGCTGCTTCGCACCGGGGGCAACCGCAACCGCGCGGCGCAGATCCTCCGCATCAACCGCACGACGCTCATCGAGAAGATCCGGCGCAAACACATCGAGGTGTAATCTCTTTGCGGGTCCGGCGCGGCGCTCCAGTACACTCCGGAGCCCTATGGACGCGAACCTCCCTGCGCGCCTCCTCCTGGGCGCCGTGCTTACCGCGGCATGTAAGAGCGGCCCCCCGACGCTGCCGCCCAATCCCCCCACCGAGGCGCCCTCGGGGCTCGACCTCGCGCCCGAGCGCTTCCGCCGCGGGTCCGCCGCGAGCCCGTCGCAGGGCGTCGACTCGGACCGCGCGGAGGGGCGCGTGCGCGCGGCCGTGCTGCGCCACCGGGACGCCATCCGGGAGTGCTACGAGCGGGTGCTCCCGGCCTCGCCGGACGCCGCTGGGCACGTCGACCTGAGCTTCGTCGTCGAGACCAGCGGGCACGTCTTCGACGCCGCCGCGGAGACCGACGCGCCCGCGCTGCGGCAGACCCGCGAGTGCGTGCTGGCCATCGTCCGCCCGCTGCGCATCGAAGGGGTCCAGCACCCGCTGCGGGTGACCTTCCCGCTGGTCTTCGAGAACCCGCCGCTGCAGCTCACGGTGCCAGACCTGCTGGTCTTCCCACGGATGCGCGTGCCCGGTCCGGAGAGCGTCGCGGCCATCGTGCGCGCGGGCTCCGGCAGCCTCACCGTCGACGAGGCCGCCGCGGTGCTCTCGCTCCGCACCGGCGAGCACCTCAACTGCTACGCGCCGCTCCTGCGCGAGCGCGCCACCCGCCGCGCCGAGGGCTCGGCCCACTTCACCCTCTCCGTCGGCCCCGACGGCACGGTCGGCGACGTCGCCCTCGGGGCGCTCGACGAGCCGGTGCGCGCGAGCGGCGAGTGCCACCTCAACCTGCTGCGCGGGGCGCAGTTTCGAGCGACGGGGCAGCGAGCGACCATCGCCGCCACCATCACCATGCGCCCGCAGGAGGAGCCCACGCCCGCGCCCGCGCCGAGGCGCTGAGGCGCGGCGCTACGCGCGAGGGGGGAGTCGACAAACACGCGGCCATCGCGATATTCGGCCGCTGCACCCACAGGAGGAGACCCGACGATGAACAAGTTCAGCGTGACCCACGAGTTTGCCTGCACCCCGGAGACCTACTGGAAGCTCAACTTCGACCGTGAGGTCAACGACGCGCTCTACAAGGGCGCGCTGCACTTCCCCGACTACACGGTGCTCGAGCTGCGGGACTCGGAGACGGAGACGTTCCGCAAGACCGTGGCGACCCCGAAGATGGAGGTGCCCGCCGCGGTGCAGAAGGTGCTCGGCTCGAACTTCAAGTACACGGAGGAGACGCACTGGGACAAGAAGTCCGGGCGCTCGACCTTCAAGGGCATCCCCAGCACCATGCCCGACAAGCTGCTCACCAACGGCGTGATGCGCGTCGAGGCGCTCGGCGCCGACCGCAGCCGCCGCGTGGTGGAGTTCACCGTCGAGGCGAAGGTCATGCTGGTGGGCGGCCTGCTCGAGCAGACCGCCGAGAAGCAGCTCCGCGACGCCTACGACAAGAACGCCGCCTTCCTCAACAAGTGGATCGCCGAGCACGGCCTCACGGGCAAGTGATCGGGAGGTTGAGCTAGCGGCCGGTCCAGACGGGCTTGCGCTTCTGGAGGAAGGCCGCGATGCCCTCGCGCGCATCCTCGGTCGAGAGCAGCTCCGCGAGCGCGTCTCGCAGCATCGGGAGCGACTGCTCCATCGCCATGTCCCCCTGCCTCGCCCACGCCCGCAGCCCCGCCGAGAGCGCCGTGGGCGAGCGCGTCGCCAGCTCTCCGGCCAGCGCGTCGACCGCGGCGTCGAGCGCGTCCCCGGGGAGCACCCGGTTGAGCAGCCCGAGGCGCAGCCCCTCCGCCGCGGTCATCTTCTGACCGAGCAGCATCATCTCCAGCAGCGGCCGCCGCGGCACCACCCTCGACAGCACCGCCATGATCATCATCGGGAAGAGACCCCGGTGGATCTCCGGCGTCCCGAGCACCGCGTCGTCGGCCGCGAGCGCGAAGTGCGAGGCCGCCACGAGGCCGAGACCGCCGCCCATGGCGGTGCCCCGCACCTTCGCCACGACGGGCTTCGGCGAGCGCACCATCGCCAGCAGCAGGTCGGCGTAGTCGCCCTTGAAGTCGAGCGCGTCGCCCTCGGAGGACATCTGCCCGATGTTGCCGCCCGCGCAGAAATGCCCCCCCGCGCCGGTGAGCACCAGCGCCCTCACCTCCGCGTCGTCGGCCACGCGCGAGAGCACGTGCAGCAGCTCGTTGGCCATCTCCGGACCGATGGCGTTGCGCTTCTCGGGGACGTTGAGCGTCGCGGTGGCGACGGCGCCGCCCTCGACCGCTCGCGTCTCGTAGGTGAGCGTGCGGAAGCTCATCGCGCGAGCCCCAGCATGGCCCTCGCCTCGTCCACCGTGGCGACCGCGCGGCCGATGTCCCGGGTCATCTGCGCGCCCTTCTCCACGAGCTCGCCGTTGGAGCGGGCCATGGTCCCGTCGGGCAGGTAGAAGTTGTCCTCGAGCCCCACGCGGATGTTGCCGCCGAGCGTGAGCGCCGCGGCGCAGAGCGACCACTGCTCGCGCGAGATGCCCACCACCTTCCAGGTCGAGCCCGCGGGCACCTGGTCGGCCATGAACGCGAGGTGCTTCGCGCTGGCCTTCACGCCGCCGACGACGCCCATGACCAGGGAGAAATCCAGCGGGGGCTTGAGCAGGCCCATCTCGATGAGCGGCTCGGCGGAGCACACGTGGCCGGTGTCGAAGCACTCGAGCTCGGGCTTCACGCCGCTCTCGTTCATCTTCGTGAGCAGCTCGGCGATGTAGTCGAAGCTGTTCTCGAAGACGAAGTTGAAGACCCAGCCCTTCCGCTTGGGGTTGTACTTCGCGTAGTTCATCGAGCCCATGTTGAGGGCCGCGATCTCCGGCTTGTAGTCCGTGACGTGCGGCGCCTTGCGGCCCTCCGGGTCGATGGTGCCCGTGGAGAAGTTCAGGATGATCGGGCACACCGCGCGGATCGCGTCGCCGATCGCCCGGTAGCGCGCCGCGGTGTAGTCCGGCGCGCCGTCGTCGGTGCGCGCGTGGATGTGCAGCACCGAGGCCCCGGCGTCGTAGGCGCGCTTCGCCTCCGCCGCGAACTCCTCCACCGTGTACGGGATCGCCCCGCACTGCGCCCGCGTGGTGACCACGCCGCTCATGGCGCACGTGATGATGACCTTCTCGCTCGTCCCTCGGCTCATGACGTCTCTCCGCTCCCGGCGTGGTGTGTCTCGCGGGCCGTCACAGGCAGCCCGCCTCGTCGGTCATCCCGTTGCAGTTGTCGTCGCGCCCGTTGCCGCAGACCTCGCGGGTCTCGGGCACCACCTGGCCGATGCACCGCGGGGCCATCGCCCCGTCGCAGCGCTGCATCCCCTCGTGGCAGATGCCCACGCCCCGGGTGCCCGGCGGGCCCGTGTAGCAGGTGATGGTCTGGATGTTGTCGACGGTGCCGTCGCAGTCGTCGTCGATGGTGTTGCACACCTCCACCTGCGGCCGCGTCTCGCCGTTGCACTCGACGCCCCAGCGCCCGCCCACGCAGCGCTGGAACCCGTCGCCGCACAGCCCCACCCCCCGTGTCGGTGGCAGGCCCGTGTAGCAGGCGCGCGTCGTCCCCTCGACGCAGGTGCCGCCCCCGAGGTCCGTCACAGGTCGGTCGAGGGGGACGTCCGCGGAGGCCTCCGGGGCGTCGCGCGACGCGTCCCCGGCGTCGGGGCGATCGGGCGTCGCGGGGAGGTCCTCGGCCGGCTCCACGCCGACGTCCTTCTTACCGGGTGGTGTATCCGAGTCCTTGCCGAGGTCGTCCGCGCCCGCGTCGTGGTCGTTGAAGGTCCCGTCGGTCTCGGACACGGTCGCGCAGCCCAGCACGGCCGTGAGGAGGAGCGCCGCAGCGACGTTGCGTCGAAGCATCGCCGCGGATGCTACCAGCGACGGCGCGGGCGCGGCGTGTACGATGCGCGTCGACGACGGGTCACCTCAGGAGTCCAATAGATGAATCGAACACGATCGGCGGGCCTTCGGGCGTTCGGCAGCGCGCTCACGCTCGGGGCGCTGGCGCTGCTCCCCGCGGGCCCGGCGGACGCGCACTTCATCCTCCGCGAGCCCGCCTCGTGGATGTCCCAGGGGCCCCTCGGCGACCCGCAGAAGCAGGGCCCCTGCGGCACCGGCCCCGGCGGCACCCCCACCGGGTCGATCACCGCGGTGCAGGCCGGACAGACCATCACCGTCACCATCACCGAGACCATCTTCCACCCCGGCCACTACCGCATCGCGCTCTCGGTCCACGACCGCAGCGAGCTTCCCCCGGAGCCCGTGGTCACGCCCGGCACCACCCCCTGCGGCAGCGTGCCCATCATGGACCCGCCGGTGTTCCCGGTGCTCGCCGACGGCGTGCTGGCGCACACCCGGCCCTTCAGCGGACCGCAGACCATCCAGGTCACCCTGCCGCCAGACGTGACCTGCGAGCACTGCACCCTGCAGGTGGTGGAGTTCATGTCCGAGCACGGGCTCAACAACCCCGGCGGCTGCTTCTATCACCACTGCGCCGACCTCTCGATCTCCCAGGTCGCGGTCACCGTCGACGCCGGCAACCCCGCCGTCGTCGATGCAGGCGCCGTCGTCGATGCAGGCGCCGCCGTGGTCGATGCGGGCGACACCACCGTCGACGGGGGCACCGGCTCCTCGTCGACGGTCAACGCCACCAGCAGCGGCTGCGCGTGCGGCGTCGCGGCGCAGCCCTCGTCGCGGGGCCTCGGCGCCCTCGGCGGTCTCTGCGCGCTCGCGGTCGCCCTGCGGCGAAGGCGCTCCCGACGGCTCGTCTGACCCTACGCTCCGGTCGCCCTCAGCCGGGCGCGCAGCGACGCCACGTAGGCCTCCCTCAGCGCGGCGTCGCCCACCACCATCAGCCCGTCGATCCACTGAGAGCACCAGGCGACCGCCTCGCGGACGTCCACCGGGCCGAAGCGCAGCTCCAGCGAGCCGTCGGCGGCCACGTGCTCCTCCTGCTTCGGGAACCACCTCCGGTCGCGCAGGTACACCGCCTGCGACGCCTCGAAGCGCACGTCGACCATCACCGGCTTCTCCGACACCGAAGGGCGCACGAGGCCGAAGGGCGCGTGCACCAGCTCCTGCGGCCGGGGCCGCGAGTGCAGCATGAACTCCGAGGGCCGCTGCTGCGCGGGCTCGGCCACCCAGACGCCGCAGTCGCGGGGGCCCGCGAGCACCCGGTCGAGCGCGAAGTTGCGGGCGTCGTCGAGCGACTCCGCGGGCGCGACCAGACCGGGCAGGTACACCCGTCGGCCCTCGCGCACGATCACCCCGACGGGCCACACCAGCCTCGGCTCGACGGGGGCGTGCGACCCGCGAGGACCGCTCGCCCGGTCGTAGCGCAGCATCACGGCGCGGGGCGGGTCGTGCTCGGCGGCGGCGATCCACTTCATGAGGGCGCGCATGTGGTGCTCGGCGAAGCGGGGCACGCCGCTCGCGAAGGCCAGCACGCGCGAGGTGCGGCGGCGGGTGAGCGCGTCGAGCGAGGTGCCCTCCAGGGGGAAGAGGCCCTCGAGGAAGCCGCGGGCCAGCGAGTACGCCGCTCGGTCGACCACGCCCCCGCGGGGCTCGTCGTCCGCGGTCGGGATGAAGAAGGTCGCGCGCCGCGGGGGCCCCGGGGCGACGCCGCGCACCACGGTGTAGCCCAGCGCCGCGAGGTGCTCGTCGAGGTAGGTCTGGAGCGAGCGCCGCGAGAGGTCGAGGCGGTCGTCGGCCATGAGCTCGTCGTAGGTGCGAGGCGCCCGCTGGAGCGTCGCGATGAGGTGATCGAGCTTGCGTGGGTCGGGGCGGGCCATCGGGTGGGTGCGCCCGCGGAGGCGCAGCGCCGAACATACCGCGGCGGCGCTTGACCCGAGGCGGCGACGGCGCTCCCATCGCGGCGTATGCGGCGAGGAGCGATGGTCTGGTGGGCGTGCTCGATGGCCGCCCTCGGGTGTGGCGGGTCCACCTCCGCGGAGCTCCCGCGCGACGACGCCGGTCCGCCCGCCTTCGCCGACGCGCTCGTGCTTCCCGACCTCGGCGCCGAGCCCGACGCCGGGACCTCCGATCCCGTCGACGTCCCCGAGGCGCCGGTCGATGTCGCCGCCGACGCCCCCGCCGACGCCCCGATTACCGACCTGGGTATGCCCGTCGTCGCGCCCGCCAACCAGTGGACCTGGGTGGACGTCCCCGGCGCCCGGTGCGCCAACGGGACGCCCACCGGCTTCGGCATCAACCCCAGCGCCGACCCCACCACGCTGCTGCTCTTCCTCCAGGGGGGCGGCGCATGCTGGGACGCGCTGAGCTGCCTGGGCCCGGTGCCCACGTCGTTCTACGTGACCACCGGCTACGACCGCCTGGCCTTCGTCACCGACGTGCTGCGGCCGGTGATGCTCCCGCTCCAGCGCGCCAACCCGGGCAACCCGTGGCGTCAGATGAACATGGTCTACGTCCCGTACTGCACCGGCGACGTGCACGCGGGCGACCGGGTCGCGCACTACAACCTCCTCGGTCGGCAGATGGACTTCCACCACGTCGGCGCTCGCAACCTCGACCTCTTCCTGCAGCGCATCCGGGCGACCTTCCCCAGCGTGCGGCGGGTCTGGCTCGCGGGCGACTCGGCCGGAGGCTTCGGCGTGGCGCTCAACATGATCCGGGTGCAGCGCGCCCTCCCCACGGCGCGCGTCGACGTGGTCGACGACTCGGGTCAGCCCATCCAGCCGGACGCCGCGCGATGGCGCTCGTGGCGCGAGGCCTGGAACCTCCAGCTCCCCGAAGGCTGCCCCGCCGCGTGCGCCGACGACATCGGGGCCATCGCGGAGTACGTGCGGGCGAGCTACCCCGACCACCGCTTCGGGCTGATCTCGTACTCGCACGACGCGGTGATCTCGACCTTCATGGGCCTCGACGCCTTCACCTTCAACCGGCGGCTCGGCGCGGTGATGGAGCGCATGGACGCGGCCTGGTCGCAGGGCCGGTACTTCGTGATCCCAGGCGCCCTGCACGTGGGCTTCGCGACGGCCACCCCGGCGCTCCAGCAGTGGCTCCAGGCGATGGTCTTCGACGACCCGCGCTGGGCCAGCGTGCGGCCCTAACGCGGCGTCGAAAGGGCGTTGACGAGGCCGCGCGAGTCGGGCTCTCCTCTGCGCCGCGATGGCCGCGGACACGGCGGGACCGGAGGCAAGCGCCCCAGTCGCGGACGTTCTCCCGGCGCATCCGGAAGGAGCAGCAGCGACCATGTTCAGGCGGCGAGAGCGCAAGCGCGCATTGGAGCGACAGATCGAGCTGACCGCGATGACCCTCCAGGGCTTCGTGGACGCGGGCGTGCTGATGGCCGCCGCCGACGGCGAGATCACCACCGAGGAGTACGACCAGATCGCCGACGTGATCTCCGGCTTCCTCGACAACCGGGTCAGCAACAGCCAGATCCGGGCGATCATCAACGAGTCGGTGGAGATGTTGGAGGAGCAGGGCCCGGACGCCCGCCTCGACGCGCTCAACACCAACCTGGTGACGCAGGAACTCCGCGAGGTCGCGTTCCAGGTCGCCTGCGCGGTGCTCGTGGCCGATGGCGAGTACGGCGAGGACGACGAGGGCGAGGCCTACGACGAGATCGCCGACGCGCTCGAGATCGACGAAGACCGCGCCCAGGAGCTCTTCGACGAGGTCGGCGCCATCTACGCCGACTGATCCTCTCCCGCCTCCGCTTCCAGACCCTCCGCCTCCATCAACGCCCTGATCGCCCTCGCCGCCCCTTCGGCGGCCTCCGGGCTCGCCACGCCGAAGGCCACCGTCGCCCCGTCGCGCCGCGTGAGGGTCACCGCGTCCAGCGCCACGCCGTCGCCCGGCGTCACCTTGCCGTGCTCGACGCCCGCGATGTCCCCGAGCGACAGCGCCCGCTCGCCCCGGCGGTGCTCGATGCGCAGCGTGCCCGCCGAGGGGTCGACGGTCACCCGCCGGGTCGAGAGCACCGCCGCCCCGCCCAGCAGCGACTGCGCCCCATACACCGCCACGGTCAGGGCCACCGCGAGCGCGAACCACCCGGGGCCCGGCAGCGAGCGCTCGGTCACCCAGAGCACCACCCCCACGAAGAGAGCGCCGCCCGCGACCGGCACCCACCCCCGGGCCGGGGCCGCGGGTCGCTCGTAGACGATCTCGATCGCAGGGCTCGCCATGTGCGCCGAGCACCCTATCCCGCGCGGCGCCGCGCGCGGCTTGACACCCCCATCCCGGCTGCGCGCCCACGCCCACCCGCTCCCCCCAGGCAGCGCCCGCCCCCCCCGCCCCCCCCGCCACCGCCCGCCAGCCCGGTCCCGGCGCCACCAGCGGCGCCCCGGTGGACGTGCTGCGGGCGCCCTTCGTGGCGGTGATCAACGAGCGCTACCGCTTCTACTGCTCGCGCTCCTGCCGGGAGCGCGGCCGCCCGACGCCCTCGCCCGCGGCCCGCGAGGAGCGCCTCACGCTCACCGCGCGCCCGAGCCTGCTCGACGCGACGGACATGCTCGGCCTCGCCCGCGCCTCGCTCCCCTCCGCGGCCCTCGCGCCGCCTGCGCCGCCGGTCGACCCTCGCGCCCTCGAGCTCGCCCGCGCGACGGCCCTCTCTCCGCCTCCGCCAGACCCGACCACCCCCGCCCTCGCCGTGGGCGCCGCGTGCGTGGGCGCCCTCCTCGGATCGCTGGAGGGCCTGCCCCACCTCGCCCAGCTCATGCTGGTGGCGGTGCCCGCTCTGGTGGGTCTCACGGTGGCCGGTCGCGAGGTGCTCCGCTCGCCGAAGGACGGCGACCTGCTGGGCGGCGTCGTGGGCTGGGCCGGGGCGCTGCTGGCGCTCTCCGGGGCGCTGCGATCCACCGGCGGAGGCTCCGTGGCGGCCCTTCGCGACGCGGCGGTGCTGGCGGCGATCGGGCCGCTCACGGCCTGGGCCGCGCGCATGCGACGGGCGGCGGGGCAGGCGCGGATGGAGGTCTTCCGCGACGCGCTGCCCTCCGAGGCGAGGGCCGTGCGCCGTGGCCACGAGGGCTACGCCATCGACCCCCCGACGGACCCTACGGACACCGCCTCCTTGCGAGCGGGCGTGGAGGTGATCGTGAGGGCTGGCGAGGTGATCCCGGTGGACGGGGTGACGCGAGCGGGCGAGGCGGAGGTGCGCCTCTGGCCGGGGGCGAGGGAGACCCGGCAGCGGGTGCCGGGCGACGCGGTGCTCGCGGGGGCGCGCGTGGTGACGGGCACGCTGCGGGTGCTGGCGACGAGGGCCGGCGACGCGGTGGCCTGGGCGCGGCTGGCCCGCTGGATGACCGCCCCGAGGGAGGGCCCGCACACGGTGCGGCTCGCTCGGAGGCTGGTGCTGCTCGCGCCCGCGGGGGTGGCCGCCACCGCGCTCGCCATGGCGCTCTTACACGTCTTCGTATTGGGCGGCGACCCGGCGCGCGCCGCGGGCTGCGTGCTGGCCCTCGCCCCGCTCGTGCGCATGGTGACGGCGGTGCAGGCGCCCTTCGTCGAGGCGCTGGTCGAGGCCGCTCGCCGCGGGATCGTCTTCCGCGACGCGGCCAGCGTCGAGGAGGCGGCGCGGGTGGGCACCGTGGCGCTCTGCTTCCGGGGGACGGTCACCGTCGGTCGCCCGGAGCTCACGGAGGTGGTGTCGCTCGGCTCTCGCAGCGAGCGAGAGGTGCTGGCGCTGGCCGCCGCCGCCGAGGAGGTGGCGAGCGAGGACCCGCTGGCGAGCGCGATCCTGCGGGGCGCGATGTCGCGGGGGCTGCGGCTGGAGGGCGTGCGCCGGCCGGTGGTGCTGCCCGGCCAGGGGGTGACCGCGGTGAGCGCCTCGGGCGAGGCGGTGGTGGTCGGCCAGCGTCGGCTGCTGCTCGCCGAGGGCGTGAGCGTGGCGCCCGCGGAGGACGTGCTGCTGGGCATCGAGGCCGCCGGTCGCACCGCGGTGCTGGTGGCGATCGACGGGCGCGTCGAGGGGGTGCTCGGCATCGACGACCCGGTGCGGGCGGAGGCGCGCTCGGCGGTGCAGGCGCTCATCGACGCGGGCTTCGAGGTGGCCCTCATCGCGGGCACCGGGCGCGCCACGGTGGAGGCCATCGGCGCCCTCCTGGACGTGAGCAACCTGCGCCCGGAGGTCGGTCCCGAGGAGCGGGCGGGCGTGGTGCGCGCGCTCTCGGAGGTGGGCGGAGGCGCGGCGGTGGTGGGTCGCCCCCGGTGGGACGGCGCGGCGCTGGCGGCGGCGGACGTGGGCATCCAGCTGGAGGCGGCGGGCGGCGTCGGGGGCGAGACGGCCATCGCGCTGGCCTCGGACGACCTGCGAGACGCGGCCGCGGCGCTCACCGAGGCGAGGCGCGCGAAGGAGCGGGCCACGGCGGTGCTGGCGATGGGGGTCGCGGGCACGGTGGCGGGGGTGTTCGTGGCGGCGGCGCTCC
>CBIHPK010000112.1:0-27371 GCA_966211675.1 uncultured Myxococcaceae bacterium | reverse complement strand
TCCGCAACCGCGGAGTGGGCGGCCTCTCCACGACGATGTGACCAATGCTCAGACTTCAGCGGTTGCAGGCCCGCTCGCGGGCCGTCCGCAACCGCGGAGTGGGCGCTCTCCCACGAGACGCCCACTCCAGGACGACCTTGCGTGAGTCGTCGTGAACATTCCGGGAAGGATCAGTGCTTCAGCACGCGGGGACGCGCCCAGCGGCACCTTGAGAGGGATCGGCCCCCTCACGCCCCGTAGGTTCGACGCAGGTACGACACGATCTCCGCCGACTCGAACATCGACGTGCCCGTGTTGGGGTCGACCAGGTAGGGCACCATCATCCTCCCGCTCATCGCCTCGAAGGCCGCTCGCTTCGCCGAGCCCTTCGCCACGTTGTGAAGCACGTAAGGGATCTCCAGCTCGCAGAGCGCCTCTCGCACGAGGCGGCAGTAGGGCGAGACCTCGAAGCTGTACAGCTCCAGCGGCTGGGCGGGCGCCCGGGAGGGCCTCGCGGCGCGGCCGTGCCCCGCGCGGAAGCCGGAGGCCAGCGCCGAGCTCAGCATCGTCAGCGGGCCGAGCGAGAGCGCCAGAGGGACCGTTCCGTCGCCGTAGGTCTTCGCGAGGTAGCGGTTGATGTCGTCGCTCTCGTAGAGCGCGGCGCCCGTGTTGGGGTCGACCAGGTAGGGGAACATCGCTCGGCCGCCGAGCGCCGTCACCTTCGGGCGGAAGCGGGTCCCTCCGCGGGGGCAGGGGTAGACCGTCGCGTCGAGGTCGAGCACGCAGAGCATCTCGCGCACCTTGCGACAGAAGGGACAGGCCTCGAACTCGTAGAGCTCGAGGCCCTTCTCCGGCCGCGCTCCGGCGTGGGCGACGGACCAGCCATGGCCGAGGCGGGCGACGCCGGAGAGATTGGAGGTGACCAGGTCGAGGGTGCGGTTCATCACGAGGGGAGTACCACCAGCGAGGGGGGCCTCGCGACCGCCACGCCGCATCCCCTCCGTGTGGCTCATGCACCGCGTCGTGTAGCAGGAATGATCCGTTGGACGACGCCGCCGAGGCGATAGTCTTCCGACGCCCTGGCGTCGCGGTGAGGACCGCACCAGACATGCGTCCCGTGAAAGGATCGTCGTAGCCCCTGTGATGCCCTCCCGACCGCCGCCTCCGCCGCTTCCCCTTCCTTCTGGCCTCAGCACGCACGGGGCGCTCTAGACGGTGCCCAGGCCTCGAGGCTGGATCCTGCTCCTGGGCGCGGTCGCCATCGCGGCGCTGGTGCTCGTGCTGCGCTATCGCGCGGCGGCCCTTCAGCGGGGCGCCTCCACCGCCCGCGACGCCGCGGCCGCGAGAGACCGCCCCGTCCCGGTGCTGGTCGCCACCGTCGAGCGGAGGGACGTGCCGCTCTACCTGGAGGGCCTCGGCACCGTCGCCGCGTACAACACCGTCACCGTGCGCCCCAGGGTGGAGGGCCGCCTCGACGCCGTGCGCTTCACCGAGGGCCAGGCCGTGCACCGCGGCGACGTGCTGGCGCAGATCGACCCGCGGCCCTTCTCGATCGCGCTCCAACAGGCCGAGGCGGTGGTCGCCCGCGACCGCGCTCTGGTGGCCTCCAACCGCCGCACGCTGGAGCGCACCCGAGCGCTGCTCGATCAGCGCTTCGGCGCGCAGGCCGACGTGGACGCCGCCCTCGGGGCCTTCGAGCAGTCGCAGGCCACCCTGCGCGCCGACGAGGCCCAGGCCTCCGCGGCGAGGCTCAACCTCGACTACGCGCGCATCACCTCTCCCATCGACGGCGTCACCGGGCTGCGCCAGGTCGACCCGGGCAACGTCGTCCGCCCCACGGACGCCAACGGCATCGTGCTGGTGAGGCAGATCGATCCCATTGCGGTGATGTTCACGCTGCCGCAGGACGAGCTGCCGCGCATCGCCGCGGAGATGGCCCGCGCCACGCTGCCCGTGGAGGTCTACAGCCGCGACGGGAGCGCTCGGCTCGGCGTCGGCTCGCTCGCGGTGCTCGACAACCAGATCAACCAGGCGACGGCCACGCTGCGACTGAAGGCCGTCTTCGCCAACCCCTCGCGCGCGCTCTGGCCCGACCAATTTGTGAAGACCCGGCTGCTGCTCACCACCCTGCGAGGCGCGCTGGTCGTCCCCGCGGCGGCGGTGCAGCGAGGCCCGCAGGGGACCTTCGCGTACCTCGTCTCCACCGACCAGCGGGTGTCCGTGCGCCCGGTGCGGGTCGATCGCATCGAGGGCGAGCAGGCCATCATCGCCGACGGCCTCGGCGCCGGGGACCACGTCGTCGTCGAGGGCACCAGCCGCCTTCGCGCCGGAGCCCGGGTGCAGAGCCGCGCCAGCGGCGGGGACGGCGGCGGAGATGGGGGTGTGAGGGGGGAGGGCGGCGGCCGTCGCCAGGGGGGACGAGGGCGAGGGGACGCGGGCGCGCGAGGGGCGCCGTGAGCAGCATCTCCGAGCCCTTCATCCGTCGGCCGGTGGCCACCTCGCTGCTGATGGTGGGCCTGCTGCTCGCGGGGCTCGTGGCCTTCCGTCAGCTCCCGGTCGCGCCGCTGCCTCAGGTCGACTACCCCACCATCGTGGTCTCCACCTCGCTCCCCGGGGCCAGCGCGGAGACCATGGCCTCGTCGGTCACCTCGGCCCTCGAACGTCAGCTCGGGGCCATGCCCGGCCTCTCGCAGATGACGTCCATGAGCAGCTTCGGGACGTCGCAGATCACCCTGCAATTCAGCCTCGATCGCCCCATCGGCGCCGCCGAGCAGGACGTCCAGGCGGCGCTCAACGCGGCCTCCTCGCTGCTGCCCCGCACGCTCCCGTCGCCGCCCACCTACAGCCGCAGCAACCCCGCCGACACGCCGGTGCTCACGCTCGCGGTGTCGTCCCGCTCCTTGCCGCTCACGCAGGTCGACGACCAGGCCGACTCCATCCTCGCTCAGAAGATCTCGCAGGTGGTGGGCGTCGGGCTCGTCACCCTCAACGGCCGGCAGAAGCCCGCCGTGCGGGTGCAGGTCGACCCCGCCGCGCTCGCCGGGACCGACCTCACCCTCGAGGACGTGCGCGCCGCGCTCGCCGCCGCCAACGTGCACCAGCCCGCGGGCAACATCGACGGACCTCGCCAGAACTACACCCTCGCCACCAACGACCAGCTCACCTCCGCGGAGGGCTTCCGCTCCATCGTGCTGGCGTACCGCGACGGCGCTCCCATCCGGCTGAGGGAGGTCGCCACGGTGGTCGACGCCGCGGAGAACGCCCAGCTCGGAGGGTGGGCCGACGGGCAGCGCGCGGTGATCCTCAACGTGCAGCGCCAGCCGGGCGCCAACATCATCGAGGTCACCGACCGCATCAAGGAGCTGCTCCCCAGGCTGCGAGCGGCGCTCCCCCAGGGCGTGGAGGTGACCATCGTGAGCGACCGGACGGAGACCATCCGGGCCTCCGTCGAGGACGTGGAGTTCACCCTCCTGCTCACCATCGGCCTGGTGGTGCTGGTGATCTTCCTGTTTCTTCGCAACGTGCGGGCGACGGTGATCCCCGGCGTGGCGGTGCCGCTCTCGCTCGTCGGCACCTTCGGCGTGATGTACGCGCTCGGCTACTCGCTCAACAACCTCACCCTGATGGCGCTGACCATCTCCACCGGCTTCGTGGTCGACGACGCCATCGTGGTGACCGAGAACATCGCCCGCTACATCGAGGAGGGCGAAGCGCCCTTCGAGGCGGCGCTCAAGGGCGCCAAGCAGATCGGCTTCACCATCGTGTCGCTCACCGTGTCGCTGGTGGCGGTGCTGATCCCGCTGCTCTTCATGGGCGGCATCATCGGGCGGCTGTTTCGCGAGTTCGCGGTGACGCTCGCCGCGGCCATCGGCGTCTCCGCGGTGCTCTCGCTCACGCTCACCCCGATGATGGCGGCCTGGCTGCTGCGCCCGGAGGCCCCGCCGGAGCAGCGAGGGCGGCTCTTCCGCTGGTCCGAGCGGGTCTGGGACGCCACGCTCTCGGCCTACGACTCGGGCCTGACGTGGGTGCTCTCGCACCAGCGCACCACGCTGCTCAGCACCGTCGCGACGGTGGGGCTCACGGCGCTGCTCGCGGTGGCGGTCCCCAAGGGCTTCTTCCCGCAGCAGGACACCGGGCTGATCGTGGGCGTGACCGAGGGGGCGCCGGAGTCGTCCTTCGAGCGCATGAGCGAGCGGCAGCAGGCGGTGGCGGACGTGGTGCGCGTCGACCCGGACGTGGCCAGCGTGGTGTCCTTCATCGGCGCCGACGGGACCAACCCCACCACCAACACCGGCCGGCTCTCGATCACGCTCAAGCCCCGGGGGGAGCGGGACGCCGACGCGGAGGCCGTCATCGCCAGGCTCCAGCGAAACCTCCTTCGCGTCGAGGGCATGAGCGTCTACCTGCAGGCCGTTCAGGACCTCCAGGTGGACACCCGCACCGCGCGCACGCAGTACCAGTACACCCTCGAAGACTCGGACCCCGACGAGCTCGCCGAGTGGGCGCCGCGGCTCATGCGCGAGCTCCACGGGCTGCGCGACCTCACCAGCGACCTCCAGGGCTCCGGCCTCGCGCTGGCGGTGGACGTCGACCGCGACACCGCGTCGCGCCTCGGCGTCACGGCGCAGGCCATCGACGACACCCTCTACGACGCCTTCGGACAGCGCCAGGCCTCGCTCATCTTCACCCAGCTCAACCAGTACCGGGTGATCCTGGAGCTCGACCCGCGCTACCAGCGCGACGCCCGCTCGCTGGAGCGGCTCTACGTGCGGGCGCAGGGCGGGGGGCTGGTGCCGCTCTCGGCCTTCTGCCGCTTCGAGCAGCGGCCGTCGCGGCTGGCGGTGATGCACCAGGGGCAGTTTCCCGTGGTGACCCTCTCCTTCAACCTCGCGCCCGGCGCCTCCCTCGGCGAGGCCGTCGAGCTCATCGCCGCGGCCGAGCGTCGCATCGGCATGCCCGCTGGAATCCGCGCGCAATTCCAGGGCGCGGCGCAGGCCTTCCAGGAGTCGCTGGCGAGCCAGCCCGTGCTCATCCTCGCGGCGCTCATCGCCGTCTACATCGTGCTCGGCGTGCTCTACGAGAGCTTCATCCACCCGGTGACGATCCTGTCGACGCTGCCCTCCGCGGGCGTCGGCGCCTTCGCCGCGCTGCTCCTCACCGGAACCGAGTTCAGCGTCATCGCCCTCATCGGCGTGGTGCTGCTCATCGGCATCGTGAAGAAGAACGCCATCATGATGATCGACTTCGCGCTGGAGGCCGAGCGCGAGGAGGGCCTCTCCCCGCAGGAGGCCATCCACAAGGCCTCGCTGTTGCGCTTCCGCCCCATCATGATGACCACCCTCGCGGCCCTGCTGGGAGCGCTGCCGCTGGCGCTCGGGCACGGCACCGGCTCGGAGCTTCGCCGCCCCCTGGGCATCGCCATCGTGGGCGGCCTGCTGGTGTCGCAGCTGCTCACGCTCTTCACCACGCCGGTGATCTACCTCTTCATGGAGCGCGCCCGCGCGTGGGTCGCGCGCAGGCCGTGGCGGTCGGCGCGAGCGTCGTCCCCGTGAGCCTCTCGTCGCCCTTCGTGCACCGCCCGGTCGCGACGGCGCTGCTGGCGCTGGCGGTGCTCCTCGGCGGCGCGGCGGCGTACACCCAGCTCCCGGTGTCGCCGCTGCCCAGGGTGGATTTTCCCACCATCTCCGTGAGCGCCTCGCTCCCCGGAGCGAGCCCGGAGATCATGGCCTCCGCGGTCGCCACGCCCCTCGAGCGCCGCCTCGGGCGCATCCCCGGCGTCTCCGAGATGACCTCCAGCAGCTCGCTCGGATCGACCAGCGTCACGCTCCAGTTCGACCTCAGCCGCGACGTGGCCGACGCCTCCCGCGACGTTCAGGCCGCCATCAACGCCTCCCTCGGCGAGCTCCCCCCGGGGCTCCCCAACCGGCCGAACTTCCGCAACTTCAACCCCTCCGACGCGCCCGTGATGATCGTGACGCTCACCTCCGACGAGCTGCCGCTCCCGCAGCTCTTCGACCAGGCCAACACGGTGCTCGCGCAGCGCATCTCGCGCGTCGAGGGCGTCGGCCAGGTGATGGTGGGCGGAGGGCAGCAGCCCGCCGTGCGGGTGCAGGCCGACCCCGTGGCCCTCGCGGGCGTCGGGCTCTCCCTCGAGGACGTGCGCTCCGCCCTCGCTCGCGCCACCGTCGACCAGGCCACCGGGTCCGTCGGCAACGGCTCGCAGCGGCAGGCCATCGAGCCCAGCGACCAGCTCCTCGGCGCGGCGGCCTTTCGCCCCCTGGTGCTGGCCTTCCGCGACGGCGCCCCGGTGCGGCTTCGGGACGTCGCGCGCGTGATCGACGACGTGGAGAACAACCGCGCCGCCGCCTGGGCCAACGGCCGCCGCGCGGTGGTGCTCATCATCCGCAAGGAGCCCGGCGCCAACGTCATCGACGTCATCGCCCGGGTGCGCGCGCTGCTCCCGGGCCTCGCCTCGGCCATCTCGCCCTCGGTCCGCGTCGACGTGGCGGTGGACCGCGCGACCACCATCCGGGCCTCGGTGCGCGAGGTCGAGCACTCGCTGCTCATCAGCGTGGCGCTGGTGGTGCTGGTGGTCTTCGCCTTCCTCCGCAGCGCCCGCGCGACGCTCATCCCCAGCGTGGCCGTGCCGCTCTCGCTCGTCGGGACCTTCGGACTGATGTACGCGCTCGGCTACTCGCTCAACAACCTCACGCTCATGGCGCTCACGGTCTCCACAGGCTTCGTGGTCGACGACGCCATCGTGGTCACCGAGAACGTCACCCGATACCTCGAAGAGGGCGACCAGCCCGTCGAGGCCGCGCTCAAGGGAGCGAAGCAGATCGGCTTCACCATCGTCTCGATCACCGTGTCGCTGCTCGCGGTGTTCATCCCCATCCTGCTGATGGGCGGCATCGTGGGGAGGCTCTTCCGCGAGTTCGCCGTGACCCTGAGCGTGGCCATCGCCCTCTCCGCGGTGGTCTCGCTCACCGTCACCCCGGCCATGTGCGCCCGGCTCCTCAAGCCCGCCTCGGAGCACTCCCAGGGTCGGCTCTACCGGGTGTCCGAGAGCGCCTTCCAGGCGATGCTCCGGGCCTACGGCTGGGGCCTCGACCTGGTGCTGCGCTTCCGCACGCTCACCCTGCTGGTCACCCTCGGCGCGGTCGCGCTCACGGGCTACCTCGGCTACGTCATCCCCAAGGGGCTCTTCCCCCAGCAGGACTCCGGTCAGCTCATGGGGGCCGCGGAGGCCCCTCAGGACGTCTCCTACCTCACCGCCCGCGACCGCCTGGAGCGCGTCGCCAACGCGGCGCTGGTGGACCCCGACGTGCGCCACGCGGTGGCCTTCATCGGCGGCGGAGGAGGGGCCCGCGGCTCGTCCGGCTCGCTCTTCATCGAGCTTCGCGAGAAGCCCGCGCGCACCGCGAGCGCCGACGAGGTGATCGCCCGGCTGCGCCGCACCCTCGGCCGCGTGCAGGGGATCACCGTCTTCCTCCAGTCGGTGCAGGACGTCCGCATCGGGGGGAGGGCGTCGCGCACGCAGTACCAGTACACGCTCGAGGACGCGAACCTCGACGAGCTGCGAGACTGGGCCCCGAGGCTGCTCTCGGCGCTGCGAGGGGTGCGAGAGCTGCGCGACGTGGCCACGGACCAGGAGAGCGCCGGGCTGGCGCTGGCCATCGAGGTCGACCGCGACACCGCGGCGAGGCTGGGCGTCTCGA
Source organism: uncultured Myxococcaceae bacterium (assembly GCA_966211675.1). Classification (GTDB taxonomy): domain Bacteria; phylum Myxococcota_A; class Polyangia; order Polyangiales; genus SCUS01. The sequence goes on along the minus strand of CBIHPK010000112.1, from coordinate 19,674 downwards.
TGCAGGCCGTCGACGAGACCCTGGCCGACGCCTTCGCGCAGCGGCAGGTCGCGATCACCCACACGGAGCTCAACAACTACCGGGTGATCCTGGAGGCGCCCGCGTCGATGCAGCAGGGCCCCGAGTCCATCGAGCGGGTCTATGTGCGGGGCGCCGGGGACGCGCTGGTCCCGCTGGGGGCGATCGCTCGCGCGACGCCCGGCGTGCTGCCGCTGTCGGTCAACCACCAGGGGCAGTTTCCGGCCGTGACCCTCTCCTTCAACCTCGCGCCCGGGGTGTCGCTGGGCCAGGCCGTCGAGGCCATCGCCGGGGCCGAGCGCCGCATCGGCCTGCCCGCCGGGGTGAGGGCGAGCTTCCGAGGCACGGCGCAGGCCTTCCAGGACTCGCTGAAGACCCAGCCCATGCTCATCCTCGCGGCGCTCATCGCCGTCTACCTGGTGCTCGGGATGCTCTACGAGAGCCTCGTGCACCCGGTGACGATCCTCTCGACGCTGCCCTCCGCGGGGGTGGGCGCTCTCGCGGCGCTGCTCCTCACCGGCACCGAGTTCAGCGTCATCGCCCTGGTGGGCCTGGTGCTGCTCATCGGCATCGTGAAGAAGAACGCCATCATGATGATCGACTTCGCGCTGGAGGCCGAGCGCGAGGAGGGCCTCTCTCCTCAGGAGGCCATCCACAAGGCCTCGTTGCTGCGCTTCCGCCCCATCATGATGACCACCCTCGCGGCCCTGCTGGGAGCGCTCCCGCTGGCGCTGGGCACCGGCACCGGGGCCGAGCTTCGCCGCCCGCTGGGCATCGCCATCGTGGGCGGCCTGCTGGTGTCGCAGGCGCTCACGCTCTTCACCACGCCGGTGATCTACCTGGCGCTCGACCGCTTCACCCGGCGCTCGAAGCGCTCGCTCGACGCGGGTGTACGCTCCGTGCCCGATGCCCCGTGAACGCCGCTGGATGCTGTTCGCCTTCGTCGCCAGCGCGCTGCTGGCCGCGGCGGTGTGGCGATGGTCCGGCGCCCTCCCGACCGGAGGGATCGCGACGCCTCGCCCGACCGTGGAGAGCACCGCGGTCACGGCCGATCGAGGGTCCGTCTCCGAGGCGGCCTCGACGGCGCACCGCGACGCGGGGAGCTTCCGTCCCCCGACGGCGACGGTGCACGACCGCGCGGTGCGCGACGACATCCGCGCTCGCATCCTGGCGGCCTGGCTCTCGACCCTCCCGGAGGTCGACGCGGGCTTCGACGCGGGCCTCGCGCTGCAGCTCCCGATGCCCGTCCTCGATGGCGGAACGGTCGACCCGGCCTACCTCCGAGAGCGCATCCGCGAGGACTTCGTCCCCATGGCGCGCGCCTGCTACGAGCAGCTCCTTGGACGGCGGCCGAACGCCAGCGGAAGGGCGCTGACGGAGTTCGTGATCCTCGGCGACGACCGCCTGGGCGGGGTGGTCGACGAGGTGAGCGTGCAGCCCGGCGACGGGGGCCTCGCGGACGAGGGCTTCGCCACCTGCCTGCGAGAGTCGATGTACACCGTGGCCTTCCGCCCGCCGCCGGGCCGAGGGTCGCTGCGGGTGCGCTACCCGTTCATCTTCCTGCCCGACGACTCCGGCGCCGAGCGGTAGCTCAGCGCCAGCGGATCTCCACGCTGCCGTACCCGAGCGCCCGCACCAGGCTCCCGACGGTCTGCGCGGCGCTGGCCTTCGCCCGGTCGAGGATGCCCGACTCCAGCGCGCCCCGGGTGATGGAGCGCTCGGCCTCCAGGCGGGCCCTCGCCTCCAGGGCCTCGGTGCGTCGGGCCATCAGGTCCGTGCTCCGGCTGTGGACGTGCGTGTGCTCGCTGTCGAGGCGGGCGAGGAAGATCTGCGGCGCAGGCAGGGTGAGCGTCACCCGGTGCGAGGCCTGCTCGACGAGGACGTCCTCGGGCCGTAGCGCGGCGAGGTCGACCCCCGCGATCACCTCGCCCACCGCCACCAGCAGGATCGAGTCCTCCGCGTGGATGAGTCCGAAGGCGTGCTCCTGCTCCTCGTGCAGGTCGATGACGCGCTCCATGTGGAAGGTCACGCTCTCCAGGCGAGCGAGCTCCTGCACCGAGCGCAGCACGTTGGGCGTCGGTCGCACCACCGTGGTGGTGGTGCTCGCCGAGGGCGCGGGCCTCGCGGTGTAGGCCGTGGTGGCGACCGAGGCGGCGACGGAGGCCGCCACGATCAACAGTGCGCCCGCGGCGCCGGGGAGGAGCTTCGCCATGATGGGTGGACCGCAGTGTACGCCGCCGATCGGAGAGCGCCCGCGGCCCCGGTGGCGCCCGTCACATCGTCGAGAGGAAGGCCCTCAGCGCCGCTCGCTCGGAGCCCGACAGGTCGAGCCCGTACTCGTGCCCCCGCACCGCCCCCTCGCCGCGAGCGCCCCGGTAGTCCTCCCTCAATCGCGCGGGGTCGAGCAGCTCGTCGAGGCCGGCGAGCGAGCCGTCGTGAAGGAGCCACCGCCTCGCGCCCACGCCTCGCAGCGAGGGGACCCGCCAGGCCCCGGTGCCTCGCGTGGACGAGCGGGCGAGCGTGGGATCGGTGCCGACCTCCGCCGCCGCGACGAGCCCGCCGCCGTAGGTCGGGGGCGAGTGGCAGCCCGAGCAGCGCGAGGAGAAGAGCGCGGCGCCAGGGTGGTCGGAGCGAGCCACGGGGAGCGCGTCGGCCAGCGAGTCGAGGTAGAGCGCGAGGCCGAGGGCCACCTCGCGGGGCGGCCGCACGGCCTCCTGGTGCGAGGTGATGAGCAGCGTCTCGATGCGGATCGCCAGCGACGTGAGCGAGCGTCGCCGCACCGCGCCCGAGCGCTGGAGGTAGGACTGCTCTCGCACGACGCGCAGGTCGGGGATGGCGACGGGCTCACGGCCCTCGTCGGTGGTGACGTCCACGCGCCCCGGTCCCCAGCGTCGGAGGCGGCCCTCCTCCGATGGGGGGATCGTCGGGTTGCTGTCGGCGCCCAGGGCTCCCAGATCGAGCGCTCCGTTGGCGACGCCGACCGCGAGCGAGGCACCGGGCCCTGCGGCGCTGTGACAGGTGGCGCAGGAGCAGGCGAGGCCCACGGTGCCATCGGAGAGCGCGACCCTCACCAGGCCGCCGAGGGCGCCGTCGGGACCGGTCCAGAAGCCGTAGCGGGCGGCGGCCCCGGGGACGCGGAGCGCGGCCTCGACCGCGGGCGACGCGAGCATCGCCGGGTAGCGCGCGAAGGCGGCCTCGCCGAGGCGGAGCAGCGCCGCTCGATCGGCCACCGCGAGGTCGAGCGCACGCAGCGCCGTCGGGGTGGGAGAGAGCGGCGCGGCGGCGGGGTTCCAGACCGGGAGGCGGGACCAGTCGAGGGCGTCGCCGGTGTCGTAGCGGGCGAGGCGCAGCCGGGCGTAGTCGTTGTCCGTGGTGGTGAGCGAGGCGACGAGTTCGGCGCGGCGAAACGCCGGGTCGGTCAGGTAGCGCTGCGCCTCGGAGGCCTCTGGGACGTCGCCGCAGGAGGCCGCCGCGAGGCAGAGCGCCGGGACTATCCGGCGCATCCCTGGTTCGAGCATCGCCAGTGGCCGACCTCGCGCGCGAACATGCAGTAGGGCCGTTGTCCGAGGAAGCCCGCGTCGACCCCGAGGCAGTCCTCGTCGTCGACGCACTCGTCCTCGGGTGTGTGGCAGTAGTACCCGGCGAGCCCGCCGTAGTCGCCGCAGGAGCCCAGCGTGGGAGAGCAGTACCCTCGCTCGCCGCAGTCGGCGTCGATGCGGCAGTTGCCCGGGATGCACACGTTGGCGCCCGCCGCGCCGCGCGACGCCAGCCGGCACTCGCACGCCCCGCCCATGGTGCAGTCGCTGTCGTTGTTGCAGACGTCGTAGTTGCAGCGGCAGCCGTCGTGGGGGTTGCCCACGCAGCGACCGTTGGTGCCGGTGGTGCAGTCGCGGTCGGCGGTGCAGGTCCCCGGCGGGCCGAAGCCCCCCTCGCAGGTGCTCGGCGGTCGCACCGTCGGGCACGTCGTCGCCGCCGCCCGGTGACGGAGCGGAACCCTCCCGGTCATCGGGACATCGACCGCGGGCGAGTCCATCGGGGGGGAGTCCACGACGGGCACGTCCGGCGTCGGGCCCGCGTCCCCGGCGGTGGTGACCGACGAGCCGCAGCCCAGCGAGAGCGCCGCGATCGAGGCGACGAGGAGGCACGAGCGAGGGGTCATCGTCCGGGTCCGAAGGGTGCGGTCAGTCGGGGGAGGGGGCTCGCGTGGCGAGCAGCGCGAGCAGCCGGTCGAAGTCCACGGGCTTGACCAGGTGGTGCTCGCAGCCCGCGCTGCGGGATCGCTCGCGGTCTTCGGGGCGGCCGTAGCCCGACACGGCGATGACCAGCGGGGCCTTGCCGACGGGGTTCGCGTGGAGGGCCGCGGCCACCTCGAGGCCGTGCATCCCAGGGAGCCCGAGGTCGAGCAGCACCACGTCGGGGCGCTCTCGCTCCACCGCGGCCAGAGCGCTCGGGCCATCGCCCGCCGTGGTCGCCGAGTGGCCGTACATCTTGAGCATCTCCGCGGTCATCTCGGCGACGTCCTCGTTGTCGTCGACCACGAGGACGCGCAGGGGATGAGCAGGGGCAATGCTGGGATCGGGAGGTTGCATGGACAGGGCGGAGTCTAGGCTCAGCCTGGGTCCGCGCAATACACTGTCGGCGGGGGTCACGACGTCGTGCTCGGCCAGTCGAGGGCTCTGCTGGAGGGCTCTTCGAGGGGAGGTCAGGGACTCAGAGCTTGGGCGACCGGTGCGAGAGGCCCGGGATCCGCGGCTTGGTTCCCGTGGTGCCTGCGCCGCCGGTGGCCTTCGAGATCTCGTCCGAGGCGATGTCTCGCGCCTCGACGATGACGTTGTGCGTCTTGGTCTCGACGTTCTGCGCCACGTCATGGGCCTTCGTCTCGACCTGCTCGGCGACATCCTGGGCGTTGCGCTTCAGGCTCTGGATGGAGCGCCGGAGCATCTCGCGGTTCTCCTCGCCGGTCTTCGGGGAGAGCAGCATCGCGACGCCCGCGCCCACCGCCGCGCCCGCCGCGATCAGCCCGATGCCGGTGGCGATGCGGGCGAAGGTGCTGGGGCGGCGCTGGAGGTTCAGCGCGCCGAGCATCCACTGCATCGGGACCTCCGGGTTGAGCGCCGAGGACAGCGCCTTCGCCGACGTCGCCGCGACCACCACCTTGCCGAGGGTGGAGAGCTGCTTGGAGACGGTGTTCACCGGCTTGGAGTGCATGAGCTTCGACGCCGAGCGGGAGACGTCCTTGCCCACGCTCTTGCTGGTGTCGCTCAAGACCTCCTGGCCGTGGCTCAGCGACTCGAGCGTGCTGGCGGCGATGTCGGAAAGATTGGACTTCACGGTGTTCAGGTTCATGTCGTGTCTCCGTTCAGGTCATGCGTTGCAGGTGCCGTTGGTGGAAGAAGTCGATCAGCGCTGGCGGTTGGACCCGGCCTCGGGGTGCGAGGGTCGCTCCGGGACGAGCGGGAGCGGCTTGTCGTTGCGGCCGGCCTCGGCGCCCATGCCGCGGTGGTCGCCGGACTGCGCCTCCTCGGCCAGGGCGGCGTAGGGGGCCGAGTTGCCGCCCTCGGAGACGAAGCGGGAGATCTCCTCGTCGGTGCGATCGCGGTCGTAGCCGTAGGTCTTCGCGATGCGACTGGAGAGCTCGTCGTAGCGGCCGTTGACGGCGTGCACGTCCTCGTCGGTGAGCCGGTGGAAGGTCGTCCGTACCGTGTCCTTGAGCCGGCTCCATTCGCGCGCCAGTCGATCGCGGATGGATTCGGTGGGGCTCTGGTCGTGGGGAGTCTCTGGGGTGCTCGGGGTCATCGGTGCCTCCGGCCTTTCTCTTCGGGTGGTGATGGATCCGCGAGGGCCTCGATCGCCCGTCGCAGCGGATCGTTGCTCAGCACGGATGGTGCCGACGCCTCGGGGCGGCCAAAGGGGCCCTCACGGCTGGCATTCCCGCCACAGCGTGGCGCGCTTGGGTGAGCGCCCGAGGGGAGTGTTGCCACAACGCCTCATGCGAACTCGCGAAGGGGCGACGGCAGAGGGGTGATGGGCTCCGGCGGGGCGATGCCCGGCGGCGCCAGCGTGGCCTCGCGGGGATGCAGCGAGCCCGGGTCGACGGTCACCGGCTCGGTCACGAAGCTGAGCTCCGAGCCCTCGGGCTCGTGCTCGGGCGCCTCGATGTCTTCGGTCGAAGCGTGCGCCTCGAGCAGCCGCTGCAGCCCTCCGTGCGCGGTCTCGTGCGCGAGGGAGGACACCAGCGAGCCGAGCGCGTCGGTGAGCAGCCGCTTGAACAGCGATGGCTGCGGCGGCATCGCGTACTTGAACCACGCTCTCTGGATCACCTTCAGCGGCCGGTTGCGCTCTCGCCTCCGGTGCTCCAGCAGGAGGCCGAGCGCGAAGACGGCGCCGCCCGCGACCGCGCCGATGAGGGCGCTCCGGGCGAGGTCGTTGCTCGGCGACGGCGCCTCCGGGACCGAGGTCCTGGGCGAGGAGGAGGGGAGGAGCGCGGCCACGTCGTGGGCGACGTTGGTGAGCGCCTTGCGCTTGCGATCGAGCGCGTCGAGGGCTCTCGCCAGTCGCTCGGCGACGACGTTGCGCCGGCGCTCGATGAGCTCGCGGTGGGTCTCCTGGTCGCTGTGTACCTCGATGCTCATGCGATGCTCTCCTTGATCAGTTGCACGTCCGACAGGACCCGCGTTCGGGTCTCCGCCATCGGGTTCTTCGGCACCACGCCGTAGCCGACGACCGCGGCCACGACCGCCACCAGCACGAAGCCTCCGCCCACCGCCGCCGCGACGCCCGCGGTGCCTCCGAGCGCGAACACCAGCGCCATGGCGAAGAGCGCCAGCGCGATGAGCCCGGCCGCCAGCGCCACGCCGAGGGCGATCAGGGCGCGCAGGGTCGAGCGCACCTCCCGGCGCACCTCCTCGGTCGCGAGCTCGACCTCCAGCTTCACCAGCTCGCGGACGTCGCTGAGGGTTTCCCTCAACAGCTCCGACACCGGCGGATCATCGATCTCCGCATGCTTCATCAGGGACCTCCATTCGCCGCACCGGCGCGGCCGGTGACCGTCCCCCTGCGCTGAAGAGCGCTGTGGGGATCGGCACGGGTCCGATGAAGTGCACGCCGCGTACCGCCTGAAGGCGCGGTCCGCCGCCGGGCTCTCAGGTCGCCGGGAGGGCTGCGATGGACTTGTGGGAGAGGGCGAAGTCCTGCTCGGCGGAGGCCACGGCGGCGGCGGCGTAGTCCGCCGAGGTCATCCACTCCCGGAGCGTGGGGTCGATGGGCGCGCACATCCTCGGCGGCTGCCAGCGCCACGGCGCTCCGTCGAGGGTGACCTCGCCGCGAGCGATGGCCCACGAGGCGTCGCGCCGGCTGAGCGAGCGGGTGGCGCGTCGCAGCGCGAGGAAGGTGCCCTCGTCCCTCGGGTCGAGCGGGCGAAACCACGGGTGGTAGGTGCACGCCAGGTGGTAGTGCGCCGGGAGGCCGACCACGCCCGCGAGGCGCAGCACCGTCGCGGCGCCGAGGGCCATGTCGATCACGGCGCGGAGCAGCCCGAGGCCCGGGCGCTCCTGTCCGGGGAGCGCGACCGTGAGGTGGGCGTCGGGGTTCTGGATGGCGAGCCAGCCGATCTCGATGACCTCGCTGCCGGGAGGGAGCTCGATGGGTCCGAGGGCCTGCACGTGGCGTCGCGCGGCGATGATCTCCCCGAGGCGCCGCGAGGGGTCGCCGTCGTAGACCCGGAGCGTGTGCTCGAAGGGGTCGGACAGCTCGAGCTCGACCCCGAGGTGGTGGAAGCCGCGCGCCTCGAGGCGGTCCACGAGCCCGTGGGCGCGCATCGCCGCGAGGGCCCCGTCGGGACCATAGATCCCGAGGAAGCGGGAGGCGCCGCGGGAGGAGTGCGAGAGCTCGAGCAGGTCGCCCTCGCCGATGGGCGGATCGTCCCCGGCGCGCTCGAGCGGGCTCAGCTCGCGGGCGATGCGGACGCTCTCCGCGCGCGCGCTGCGGAGGGGATAGCGCCTGCGATACCACCACGCGTTCATCGCATCACCCGCCCGCGAGGATGAAGGACCCCCGCGGCGGGTGGGAGCCTACCATCGCGCCCGTGGACGGAGGGGCTACGCCCTCGCGGACCAGTCGCCGATCTCGATGCGGTCGTGGGTCTCGCTGTCCTTGGCGGGCTGCGCGGGCTCGCCGGAGAAGAGCGCCTTCGCGGCCTCGAAGAGGTAGCGGATGCCCTTCGGTCCGGTCATGTCCCAGTACTCGACCTCCTCGGGGTGCAGCACCGCGAGGCAGAGGTTGGGGTCGTCCTTGCCCTGGGGGAAATAGGCCTTGTCCAGGGGCTTCCACGCGGCGTGGATGCGCTCCCGGTCGTGCACGACCTCGACCCTCCCGCGGAGCGACACGTAGACCGACCGGCCCTGCGCCACGACGTACGCGGGCGCGTCCGGCTTCGCCTCGTACGACGCCGCATGCTCGAGGCTGGTCACGAAGGTGAGGGTGCAGTCGTCGTCGAGCTTCGCGACGTCCATGGGCCGCACGTGCAGGCCGGCCTTCTCGCCTTCGCCCTCGGTGGTGACCAGCATCACCGTGGAGAACTTCCCGAGCAGGTCGTGCACCCGGGTCAGGTCGTTCTTCGGGGGCGCGGCCTTCCTCACGACCTTCTTCACCGAGCGCACGACGCGCTTCGCGCTCGCCTGGACCTTCGTGGGCTTCTTCGTCGATCCCCGGGCGGAGGTGGCCTTCGCGGGCTTCTTCGTCGATCCCCGGGCGGAGGTGGCGGTCGCCGCTCGCCCCGAAGGGCTCTTGCGGGAGGTGGAGGGAGACTTCGAGGTCTTCATGGCAGGCGTCCGATTACACGCCGCGTGCCGCCCGCTCTGCTCGCCCCCGCGACCGCTGAAAGCGTACCGCGGAGGGCCCTCCGGAAGGTCGTTGGGCAGGTCCATCGAGCTGTGGCAGCGATCCACAATCGGGCGGTCTCCGGGGGGCCGATTGAGGCGATCTGCCTCTCGTCGAGGGGAGGTCCGCGAGTCGCTTTCGGGGCCGATGCCCCGCCGGGTGGTAGGTATGGCCTCTCTCCCCTTCGAAGCTACCGATGACCCTCCTTCGCCGATCCGTCGTCCTCGCTGCGCTCTCCATGGGCTGCGCGCTCGGGGTCGTCCCCGACCTCCACGACACGGGCTACGTCACCCCGACCGATCGCTGGACCCTCCCCGACGAGGGCTTCCCCGACGACCTCGGCGAAGCGATGGACGCCTCCACCGCGGACGACGGTCCCGCCCTCGACGACCTCGGCGACGCGTCCGACTCGGTCGCTCCCCTCGACCTCGTGCTGCCCATGGACCGTGGGACGCCCCTCGACGTCGTCATGCCCGTCGACCGGCCGATGCCCATCGACCGACCCCCCACGGACCTCGGGTGCGGCGTGCTCCCCGGTCGCACCTGCGACCCCGGGGCGCGCCGGGCGTGCGGCAACTGCGGCACGCAGAGCTGCATCAGCGAGTGCTCCTGGTCGGCCTGCTCGGGCGAGGGGAGCTGCGCCGCGGGCGCGACGCGCACCCAGCCCTGCGGCAACTGCGGGTCGCAGACCCAGCGGTGCTCGGCCTCGTGCGCATGGGAGAACGTGGGCGGCTGCTCGGGGAGCGGTCCCTGCGCGCCCGGAGCGACGCAGGGCGGAGGCTGCGACCCGTGCTCTCACCAGGTCTGCCAGGGCAGCTGCAACTGGGGCGGCTGCTCGCTGCGCCCCGGCAACGCGTGCGAGTACCAGGCGGGGCGGCACCACCGAGACTGCGGAGCGTGCCGGTGCGGGCTCCAGTTCTGCCTGAACTCGTGCCAGTGGAGCACCTCCTGCGTGTCGTGCTGCACCACCTGCGGCGGGTGCCTGTAGCGCTTCGGCGTCAGGTCGTCCCCTGCCCACCTGGGAACCGCCGCCTACCCCTCCGTCGGATGCCGGCGCGCGGAGGCCTCGCTCGCGTAGAGCCGGAAGGCCGCGACGAAGAGCGCGAGGACCACCGGGCCCAGGATGATCCCCCAGCCGCCGAAGGCCTCGAGGCCGCCGAAGATGCCGAGGAAGAGCAGCAGCGGGTGCATCTTCCCGGCCCCCATGCGGGAGAAGACCGGGCGCAGGACGTTGTCCACCGTCGCGATCACCGTGACGCCCAGCACCGCGAGGATCACCGCGGCGCGCACCCTCCCGGCGAGCCCGAGCGAGACCGCGACGGGCACCCACACGATCGCGCTGCCCACCGTCGGGACCAGCGCCCCCACCGCGGTGAGCAGCGTGAGGACCAGCGCGCTCGGCAGCCCGAGGGCGAAGTAGATCACCCCCGCGACGGCGCCCTGCACCGCCGCGGTCAGCAGCTCGCCCACGAGCATCGCCCTCGCGACGGCCATGAACTCCTCGCGCAGCCGCGCGAAGTGCGGCGGGGAGAGCGGCGAGGCGCGCTCGATCACCAGCAGCATGCGCCCGCCCTCGGCGGAGAAGTAGTACGCGCAGACGGCCAGCAGGAAGAGCTGCGCGATCACGATGGAGAGCGTGGCGACGGTCTCGGACATGAACGACGCCGCCCCGCTGATGAAGCTCTCCCCCGAGTGCAGCACGCGCCGAACGAGCCCGGAGCCCGCGCCGTGCGCCGCGCGGCCCGTCGCAGCCCCGGAGACCGAGCTGGTCACCCGGGTCACCGCCTCGCTCAGGTTGCCGTGGCTGAGCCCGCGAGCGAACTCCAGCACCATCCCGGCCAGCGGCACCGCGAGCAGCACCAGCGGGGCGACGATCATCACCACGAGCGCCGCGGTCGCCATGGCGGCCACCCGGTGGCGACCGCCGATGCGCGCCACGAGGCGCCCTCGCACGTCCGCGGTCAGGCCCGCGAACCACGCGGCGACGATCACCGGAGCGAGGAAGTGCAGCACCGTGGCCGTGGCCACGAGCCCCAGCAGCGAGACCACCACCGCCAGCGCGCGGAACTCCGACGGGTTCGCCGTGGGCGGCGGCGGGATGGAGTTCTTCTCGAGGGGCGACATCGGTGGGGGAGGCGGATGCTACCGCAGGCGCCCCCCTCCGCCGTCGGGGAAGCGCCGTGCGCCCTCCGCGCGCGACGGGTGGACGGGCCCCGGCGGGCGATGCCACGGTGCGCCCATGACCGACCTGCTCGCGCACCTGCTGACCGCCGACGCCCGCCCCGTCGCGTGCGAGTCCGTCGACGCCTGGTGGCCCCGGCTGCTCTCCGCGGTCGCTCCCTTCGGGTCCCCCATCGACCGCGCCATCGCGGGAGGCTTCGCCGCCGACCGCCTCGGCTGGGCCTTCGCCGCGGGCTACCACGAGGCCCTGCAGTCGCTCGATCCGTCGCTGCCGCCGGGCGAGCCCGCGGCGCTCGCGGCCACCGAGGAGGGCGGAGGCCACCCGAGGGCGATGGCCACGACGCTGCGCCCGATGGGGCAGGGTGAATGGTCCCTCAGCGGCACCAAGCGCTTCGTCACGCTGGGGCGCCGGGCGCGCTCGCTGCTGGTCGTCGCCTCCGTCGGGGCCGACGCCTCGGGCCGCAACTCGCTCCGCCTCGTGAAGCTCCCCGCCGACGCCCCGGGGATCACCCTGGAGGCCCTCCCCCCGACGCCCTTCGCCCCGGAGATCGAGCACTCCGCCGCGGTGTTCTCTGACGTTCGGGTGGGCGCCGCGGGCATGCTCCCGGGCGACGGCTACGACCGCTACCTCAAGCCCTTCCGCACCCTCGAAGACCTCCACGTCGTCGGCGCCGCGCTCGGCCACCTGCTCGCCGCCGCGAGGCGCCACGCGTGGCCCGAGGCGCTGCGAGAGGAGCTGCTCTCCACCCTCGTGGCCCTTCGCTCGCTCGCCTCCGAGTCGCCCTCCAGCGCGGCCACGCACGTCGCGCTCGCGGGCGTCTTCCGCGCCGTGGCGAGGGCCACCACCGAGGTCGATGAGCGCTACGCGGCGCAGGGCGACGACGAGGCCTCGCGCTGGGTGCGCGACCGGGGGCTGCTGCGGGTGGCCGAGCGCGTGAGGGAGCAGCGTCGCGTGGCGGCGTGGCGGGCGCTCTCCTCCGGGCCGGGCGGGCTCTCGTAGGGGGCGCCGACGATGGGATGGTTCGACCGCCTCCTCGGGCGCTCTCGCCCCATCGAGCTGCGCGACGGGGTCTGCGTGCTGCGCCGACGCGAGCTCGCCGAGCACCTGGAGCGCCCTCGCGAGGGCTACTTCGGCGACGTGACCGAGCGCAGCTGCGACGGCTGCGGCCGAGCGATGCCCGCGGCGCTCATCACGTCGGGCGGTCCGCTCGGCGACTCGGAGGTCTGGCGCGATGTCCCCGTGTGCGTCGACGGCTGGGCCTGCGTGACGTGCGGGGTGTTCCACTACCCCCGCAAGGTCGACGCGGAGGAGATCCACCGCTTCACCAGCGAGGGCGCGCGCTGCGGCAACGCCGGAGACTTCGCGCTCGCTGAGTGGTGGTTCACCCGCATCGCCTGGGACTGGCCCGGCTACGTTCCCGGTCACATCAACCTCGCGGAGGCCACGCGCACCCGGCTCGCCCGCTCCGAGGGCCTCGACCCGGCGGTCGAGCGCCGGCTCACCGCGCGGATGCGCACCCAGTACGAGGAGGCCGTCGAGTCCTACGAGCGCGAACCCCACGAGGCCTTCGCGGCGCCCATCGCCCGCGCCTGCCTCGCGCTCGCCGAGCTCGCCGTGGAGGACCGGGCGCCCGACCGCGCCCGCCGCGCCCTGGCCACCCTCGCGGCGCTCCCCTCCGTCGACGAGGAGAGCGCAGCCCGCGCCGCCGAGCTCCATCGCTTCCTCGACCTGCGCCTCGACCTCTTCCAGGCGGCCTCCCGCGCGCTCTCGCCCTACCTCGACCTCATGCAGCGCAAGCCCGTGCGCGTGGACACGCCCGAGGCCCGCACCGTCGTGGTGCAGGCCCTGGCCGACCTCGCGGCGCACGAGCGCATCGCGCCGGAGCACTGGCAGACCCGGTGGATGATCGCCAAGGGTCGCGCCGCCCTCGGTGACGCCACAGGGGCGCTGGAGGCCTGGCGCGCCCTGGTCGCCTCGCACCCGCACGAGCGAGACATCGTGCGGGAGGCCGCCCTGGCGATGCTTCGGGCGGACGCGGTGGAGGAGGCCCGCGCGGTCAACCGCGCCGCGACCGGGTACCTCGCCGACGACGCGACCATCTGGTGCAACCGGGCCGTGACCGAGCTCCTCTGCGGGGACCTCGCCGAGGCGAAGCGCTGCCTCGACCGGAGCGACGCGCTCGACCCGAACGACCCGATCGCCGCCGCGGTACGGAGGCGCCTCGCGGCCTGCGAGCGGGGCGGCGCCGCGCCGAGGACGCTGCGCGACCTGGAGCGCCGAGGATCAGGGGCAGGTGGTGAGTGAGCCGCCGTTCAGCTCGACGGAGACGCCGCTGATGGAGCGCGCGGAGCAGCAGTCGTCGATGTGCGTGAGCACGATGCGGTTGCGCCCCGGGACGATGTAGCGAGCGAGGTCGGTGGTGGCGCCGCCGGAGCCGAGGAGCACGTAGGAGCCCGGGTCGACGATGCCGGTGGGGTAGCGCGAGTTGTGGATGGTGATGCGCACGCCGTCGTCGACGCTGCCGATGCGGACGATGAGCGTCGCGACGGTGAACCCGGCGGGGATGTCGAAGAAGGTCTGGAAGAAGGTGAACTCGCCGCCGTCGAGGCAGGTGCACGAGCGGCCGCAGAGCGCCGACGAGTCGGAGAACGCGATGTCCGTGCGGGGCACCGACGCCCACGAGCCATCGGTCTCCGAGGGGATCGCCGCCAGCGCATACTCCCCCGGGTCGCCGTGCACGGAGAAGGTGCGCCCGAAGCACACCGGCCCCGACGACCGGTTGATCTGCCACGGGCTCCCGGAGGCCGTGAGGCACGGCAGGCAGCTGGTGTTCACCTCACCGACGCAGGCGCCCCAGTTGGAGGTTCCGCCGGAGGCCACGCAGGTCTGCGTGCCGCCGTGGCAGACCCCGACCCCGTTGGTGCCGGGGGCGCCCGTGTAGCAGGGTCGGGAGGTGGTGGCGACGCACGCGCAGCGGGTCGCGCTCCCGGAGCACGACCGGTCGATGCCGTCGCAGAGGTCGGTCTGCGGCGTGACCTCTCCCTCGCAGCTGCCCCACGAGGAGGCGCCGCCGGACACCACGCAGCGCTGCGACCCGGCGTGGCAGGGCCCGACCCCGTCCGTCGACGGCAGCCCGCTGTAGCAGCGCCGCGTGGCGCCCGCGAGGCAGGTGCACGCCGCGCTCGTCCCGGTGCACGCCCGGTCGACGCCGTCGCAGCGGTCCGTCTCCGGCGTGACCTCGCCCTCGCACGAGCCCCACACCGATCCGCCGCCGGTGAAGATGCAGCGCTGCGTGCCGGCGCGGCAGAGCCCGACGCCGCTGGTCCCGCTCGGTCCGCCGTAGCAGCTTCGCGTCGCGCCCGCGGTGCAGGCGCAGCGTGAGGCGGCGCCGGTGCAGGAGCGGTCGACGCCGTCGCAGGTGTCGTCCGTCGGGGTCACCTCGCCGACGCACGCGCCCCACGCGGTGCGACCCGACTCGGAGCGGCCGCACACCTGCGAGCCCGCGGCGCACGCCCCGACCCCGGCGGTGCCCGCGGGCCCGGAGTAGCAGGGGCGCGAGCGGCCGAGGATGCAGTCGCAGCCCATCTCGGGCAGGCCGTCGCAGGCTCGGTCGACGCCGTCGCACTGCCGCGCCGAGGGCGTGACCTCGCCCTCGCACGGACCCCACGCGGCGCCCGTCGCGGTCATCGCGCAGGTGGACATCCCGGCGTGGCAGGCGCCGACCCCGGCGGTCCCCGTCGGGCCGGAGTAGCAGCTGCGGGTCATCCCCGGCGTGCACGCGCAGCCCTGGTCGATGACCCCGTTGCAGCGCCAGTCCATGCCTCCGCCGCAGCGCACCGGCATCGGGGCCCCGGCCCCCTGGCAGACGCCCCACGAGCCGAACTCCCCGGTGCCGTCGCATCGCTGCATGCCGAGGCTGCACACGCCGCGGCCGGCCTCCGCGGGCGCTCCCGGGTAGCAGCGCTGGGTGTGCCCCGGCAGGCATGGGCACGACTCGTCGATGCGCCCGTCGCAGTTGTCGTCGAGGCCGTTGTTGCAGAGTTCCATCGGCACGCAGCCGTTGACCGGCGCGGAGACCACCGCGCCGTCGGGGAGGCGCACCGCGCCGTCGGCGAGCACCACGCTCCCATCGGGATAGCCCGCCGCTCCGTCCGAGGGAGGGGCGACGCGATCGCTGCTGGGGGTGGCGTCCATGGGCGCGGCGGCGTCCGTCGGCGCGGCGGCGTCCGAGCGGGTGCTGCCGTCCGCGCGCGAGGCGCCGAGGTCCTCCGCTGCGACGCCTCCGTCCGGGAGGTGGACCCCGATCTCCGCCTCGAAGCAGCCGCCCATCGCCACCGCCACGAGACCGACGGACCACCAGCGTACAGACATCAAAGGGGCACCCTCCGCTTTCGCGCCCATCGTCGCACCTGCGGTGGGGGCGGGGGAACCCTCGGGCGGTCGATCGTCAGTCCGAGAGCATGGCTCGCAGCTGCTGGATGGCCTGCGTGTGGAGCTGCGAGACGCGCGACTGGGAGACGCGGAAGCGGTCGCTGATCTCGCGGAAGTTCTCACCCTCCTCGTAGTGCAGCCGCAGCAGCTCGCGCTGTCGGGGGGAGAGGCGCTCGGTGGCCGTCGCGAGGCGCCTTCGCTCCTGCGTCTGGGCGACCTCGGCGTCGGGCCTCGGGGCATCGTCCTCCAGGCGCTCTTCGATGCCGGTTGCCTGCACCATCACCGCGGCCTGGACGTGGGCGACGCGCGAGCGGAACTCCGCGAGGCTCACGCCCAGGGCCTGCGCGAGCGAGTGTTCCGGGGCGCTGCCGGAGTCGTTGGCGGCGGCCTGCGTGGCGCGGCCGAGGCGCTGGGCGAAGTCGCGCTGGGCGCGGGTGAGCGAGTCCGCCCGGCGGAGCTCGTCGAGCATGGCGCCGCGGATGTAGTGGTCGAGGAAGGCGTCGAGGGTCTCGGCGCGCACCGGGTCGAAGCGACGGAAGCCCTCGACCACCCCGAGCAGGCCCGCGCTGATGAGGTCATTGAGGGAGACGTGCGCCGGGAGCCGGCGGCTCATTCGCCGGGCGTACACGATCACTCGAGCGAGGTAGCGGCGCGCGAGCGCCTCGGTCATGCGAGGCCTGGCCGGGGCTATCGGGAAGGTATGGGAAGGCGAATGACTGGACATGGATGCACTCCATGGAGTGGGGGGGAATGTCGACGGGCGGCCTCTCCGCGGACAGGGCAGCGCTGAAAAGCGCGCGACCCGATGCAGGTCCAATATGGTGCTCGAGTGGGAAATGACGACTCGAATCGACTGTCAACAACCCAACATCAATGAGGCGATATGGTCGCTAATCCAATGTGGCAAAGTGTCGCTTGTCATGAATCCGACTTCGCCTAATCCGGATTTGGCAATGGATCATGCGGACCGCGGAGCCAGTCGAGATGGGATGAGAGCGACGAAATGCTATTGGGAACAAGCGTCGGCGCCGTGTCGCCGGTCGGCCTCGTGCTCCCCGAGGCTCTCGTCGAAGCCCTCCTTCAGGGCCTCGCTCGCGATGTGCTCGCCCAGCGCTCGGTAGGCCTCGAACTGGGCCTCGTCGAAGACCTGGTCGCCGGTGCTCTGGTGCGGGAAGTCGAGGTTCGTCGCTCGGTACTGCGAGATGATCTGGTGCTCGTCGCCGGTGACCGAGCTCTTCAGGTAGAGCAGCCGGCCGGTCTCCGCGGGGGCGCGGTCGGTCTTCGGATAGCGGATCGTCCCGACCGCCGAGTGCTGTTTCGAGCGCCCCTGCGCATCGGGCTGCAGCGGCGTGAGGTCGATGTCGATCTCGACCCGGAGGTCGAGGCGGGCGTAGCGCATCAGCGCCACCAGTCCCCCGAACTCCAGCCGCGGGTCCTCCTCGGCGTCGCTGATCACGATGGTCCGGCAGCGACGGCGCAGCAGCTCGTAGGCTCCGGTGTTCTCCAGGTGCCCGCCGTCCGAGAGGTAGACCCACGGACCGGACTCGTGCATCCAGCTCGCGAGCTCGCGGAGGTAGCACTCGATCCTCGGGATGCACCGCAGCCGTGCTCCGATGCCCCGCCAGAGCCCGAGCGAGCGGAACCCCCGCCACTGCCGCATCCGCGTCGGGTTGGGCAGCCAGTAGCCCAGGCGCAGGTTGAGGAAGGTCATCAGCAGCACCAGCGGCCGGATGGTCATCACGCCCATGTTGGGCGACACCGCGGAGGCCGAGACCGCCACCGCGGTGGCCAGCGTCATGCCCGGGACCAGCGCCTCGTACACCGCGGTGTCGCAGTAGCCGGTGCGCGGCGAGCCGAAGTAGCGCCGGCTGAAGATGAACACCTCCCCGGCGCGTCCCCGCAGCGACCGGTCATCGCTCGCCAGCAGGTTGACCGTCGCGTTGATGAGGTGCACCGGGGCGGTCGATCCCGCGACCGCGAGCTCGCTCAGCTGCAGCGGGTCGGCGCTCTCCACGCCGCCGCCGGCCCCGGGGCGGAGCACGAAGGAGCGCACCAGCTGCCGCCGGAAGTAGCCGTGCATCGAGAAGACGTTGACGTCCGTGAGCGCGTAGATCAGCAGCGGCAGCGCGTAGCAGAGCGGGTGGCGAAGGATCGCCTGAGCGACCGCGTCGCCGTAGATCTCCGCGCGGACGAAGTAGGTGACGAAGTGCAGATAGGCGAGGTAGGGCACCGCCAGGCTCGCCAGCATCGCGAGCACGACCACCGCGCCGCGCGCCGCCGGCAGCACCCGGCGCAGGAGCGGCCAGCCCACCGCCAGGCCGACCGCGCACCCCAGCAGGACGGGCGTCACGCCGTCCGGGGTCTGCCAGCGCCAGGTGCGGACGAAGGTGTTCCAGCGGAGCACGGCGTAGGGTTGGAGCTCGAGCCACGCGGACAGCAGCACCACGGGGACGACCAGCGGAAACGAGCGGTCGATCCAGCGCAGCGCGCGGTGCCCCGGGCGGACCGCCGAGGCCAGCAGGATCGTGAACCCGAGCCACGCCAGCGCCCCCAGCGCGACCCAGCGCGAGTACACCAGGAACCAGCCGATCTCCGGCTGAGCGATCATCTTGCCGTGACGCTTCACCTGCTCGCGTAGCATCCAGATCACCGGGCGCGACGACGCCAGCGCCAGCGCCGCCTGCACCGGCAGCAGCAGCACCAGCGTGGCGCAGATCCCCCGGATGAGCTGCGCCGCCGTCCCGGAGCCGCCGCGCAGCCCCGGCGGGATGAGCGAGGCCGAGCGGTCGCGCACGTGGTTGAGCACCTCCTGCCCGGCCGCCTCCGCGGGGTCGAAGGGGAAGGGCGCCCCGGGCGCACGGCTGAGGGCGCTCCAGCAGGCGCCGATCCATCCGCCGCCGGAGACCGTGCTGAGGTAGTCGACCCGGTGGATCACCCCGGCCGCGTGCAGCGCCTGGAGCACCCCCAGGTTGAAGGACGCCGAGCGCATCCCTCCGCCGGAGAGGGCGAGCCCGAGCAGGGCGTTGTCCACCGTGGGGAAGTCCTGCAGCGGGGGAGGCGGGGCGACCGGGTCGAGCGCGGCGCGGCGCGCGGCGACGTCCTTCATCTCCTGCGGAAAGACCTCCTCGACGAACTGGGTGCGCCCGATCGGCTCGCGCGAGGGCGCGGCGCTGGAGGTGGTGGCAGGCATCGCGTCCATGGATCGTCGTGTACCATCGTCGGCCGGGCCAATGAACGAGTGGACACGACCACGCCGCTGGGGAGCGCTGCTCTCCGCGACACTGACGCTGGCGGCCTGCGACCGCCCGGGGCCCGACCCGTCGACCGCGGCGACGACGGCGGTGCTGCGGGAGGCCCTCGGCGCGCCCGCGTCGGCGACCAGCCCCGACGCGGGCGCTCGCCGGATGACCAGCGAGGCGGCGAACGCGGTGCTCCGCGAGGCGATGAACGACGCGACCTCGTTCGTGGGCGCCGCCCGGCCGCAGCCGCGCGACCCGGCCACGGCGATGCTCTCCGCCCCGTGGCTGGCGCGCTACGCCACCGGCTCGGCGCAGCTCCGGGCGCGGGACGCGCAGCGGCTGGCCGCGGCGGCGAGGGCCATCGGGCGGCTGCCCGCGGAGGCGACGATCGAGGTGCACGGCCACGCCGATGCGACCGGCGACGAGGCTCGAAACGTGGCGCTGTCCCGAGCGCGCGCCGAGGGCGTGATCGCGGCGCTGGTCCGCCTCGGCGTGCCCCGAGCGAGGCTCCGCGCGGTGGGCCACGGGTCGAGCGAGCCGATGGTGCCCGACGCGCCGCGCGAACGCTGGCGCAACCGCCGGGTGGCCCTGGTCGTCGTGGCTGGGGATGCCGTCCGCGCGCGCCCGTCCCGAGGGCGGTGATGGGGCTTGCCGTGGCACCCAGGCGACCCTCCCTCTGCTCGGCGCTCGCGCTCCTCGCCGCATCGTCGTCGGCGTGGGGCGTTCCGGTCCCGCCGCCCTTCGAGGCGAGCGGCGAGCTGGGGGCCGTGATCTTCACGCCGTCGGCCTATCGCGACGCCCTCGCGGCCTTCGGCCAGGAGGGGCCGCGGGTCGGACTGCAGCTCGCGGCGCGGGGCCTCTGGGGCGTCGCAGCCCACCTCCGCCTGGGATTTCGCGCGGGCTACACGTACAGCGCGGCCGGTCCGT
>CBIHPK010000111.1:0-27435 GCA_966211675.1 uncultured Myxococcaceae bacterium | reverse complement strand
GGCTGCCCCCCGCCGGCGGCGCCCCCCGCGCCGCGCGCCCCGGGTCCTGCTTGGGGGGCTGGTTCTGGGGGTCTGGCTGGGGTCGCCCCCCGGGGGGTGGGGCCCCCCTTCCAGGGGCGATCAGCCGCCGCGGAGCTGATCGAAGAGGTCGATGTCCAGGTAGGGGAGCGTCACGGTCGCGTGGCTGACCAGCACCTTGTGCTCGTCGAGCAGGCGGCCGAGGCCGACGCCGTCGACCAGGGTGACCGGGGCCGCGCCGTCCTGCGAGGCCTCGTCGCGAGCGCCGGAGAGCACCTGGCCGGTGGTGAGCAGCCAGCCGGCGCGGGCGTTGTTGTAGTGATGGAGCGAGCCGCGGAGCTCGATCACGCGCTCGCGGCCGACCTCGCCGCCGCGGCGCAGCACGATCGCGACGGGGACCTCCTCGGGGCCGCGACGGGCGATGCCGCAGAGGTGGGCCTCGACCTGCGAGAGCCCGGCGCGACGGGTCGAGCGCAGGGACGAGATGCCCATGCGCTCCAGGAGGAGCGCCGCCGCCTCGACGAAGGAGGCCTGCGGGAGCTCGTTGATGCGCCGCACGACGTAGCGGCGGGAGGCGTCGCGGAGGCGCTCGAGCGCCGCCAGGGCCTCGGCCTCGGCGCGGACCAGGTCCGGCGGGAGCGTCCAGTCGAGGAGGCCCACCCGGCCTGCCGCGAGGCGCAGCCGGGCCCGCTCGCCGCGCAGCGCGCGACGCGAGCCGTCGACCCGGATGGCCGCGGACACGGTGGACTGCAGCAGCGCCGGGTCGCCGGCGAGCTTGCCCGAGCGGAGCCCCTCCTCGATCAGCGAGCGCAGGCCCACCGGCTGGCGGTCATCGCGCCTCGCCAGGATCGCCACCACGGCGTCGGCCGTGTCGCGGCCGATCTCCTCGTCACGCCCCTCGGGCGCCTCGACGCGCACCTCGGTGCGCTCCTCGCGGCGGCCCTCGACCCTCGGCTCGCGCGGGCCCCGATCGCCCCGGTCGCCCCGGTCGCCCCGGTCGCCTCGACGGCCCCGGCCACGCTCCTCGCCGCGCTCGGCGCGCGCCGGCTCGGGCCGCTCGCCCGCCTCGCGAGGCGCCTCGCCCTCGACGGCGGCGCCCTCGACGGGAGTCTCGCCCTCGGCGGCCACGACCGCGCCCTCCTCCCCTTCGGAGCCGGGGGTGCCATCGGCGCGCTCGCCCGCCCGACCACGGCGGCGGCGACGGCGGCGGCGCTTGTTGCCGTCCTGCTTCTCCGCCGAACCACCCAGCAGGGGCTCGTCGTCGTCGTCCTCCTCGGACAGGCCCTCGACCGCGGCGGCCATGCGCGCCTGGACCTCGAGTTCCTCCGCGGTGCGAGGCGTCTCGTCGATCACCACCGGCGGGGGCGGAGCGTGGGGAGTGGCCTTCGGGGCCTCGGCGACGCTGAGCTCTTCGCCCGCGTGCTCGGCCATCACGTCAGCCTCTTCCACCGCCGCCGGAGCGGCGACCGGGGCGACCGGCGCGACGGCCGGAGCGGCCTCGGCGGTGGTCTCGACGGCCTCGGTCTCCTCGACCGCGGCGGCGTCGATGGAGCCCCACTCGCGCAGGCCGAACACGCCCGGGCGGACGCGGACGATGTTCTGAGCGGCGTCGTCACGGCGGGTCAGCGTCGCGAGCCGGGTGCTCATGGTGACCTCCGGGGTCTTGCCCACGTGCGACAGGAGGTTCTCGTCGATCGAGATCTGCGTGATCTTCTTGAAATGCAAGGGCTTGCCGACCTTGCGCAGCACGGCCTCAGCGGCCTCGGTGAACGTCATTGGAATCCTCGGTTCGATGGTCGACCGCCCCTTCGCGATCGCGCTCGCCCGAACATTCGGGGGCCACGTGCGAGGGCTGGACGACTCTATGCGGACACCGCCACGTACCAGGGCCCTATTACCCCTGAACACGCGATGCCGGGGGGCACCCTACGCCGAAGTACCCTGGGAGGTAAAGCGCCGTCGCAACGGTTCTCCGCGCGTCGGCCGTGGCGCCGCCCCGAGGGATCGACTACCTACGACTCGACACCACGGAACCGGACATCCCAATGGCCAACACCACCGACTCCCCGAAGCCCCGCGCGTCGCGCGCCACCCTCTGGATCAACATCGCCCTCGTCGTGGGCGCCATCGGGATCTTCCTCGCGTGGCGCCGGGCGCGCGACCCTCGCCGTCTCTGGGCGAAGCACGTCGACGAGACGCACCAGCGCTACATCGACACCGCCCTGCGCCGCTGCTTCGGCTCCACCGCCTCGGCGGACATCCGACGCGTCGCCGACGCCGTCCGCGGGGGCACGCTCCCGAGGCCCTTCTCGGAGTGCCACCGCGGCCCGATGGCCGAGCTCCTCGTGGCGCCCAACAGCTTCATCGAGTCGATCCAGAACCCGCCGCTCGAGGTGTACCGGCTGCGAGAGCGGGAGCGCTCCTCGCTGATGCGCCTCACCGCGAGCGCCCGCCTGCTCGAACAGGACGTGAGCCACGCCGCGGGTCACCCCGCCGCCGAGCGGCGAGAGCCCATGGCGAGCAAGATCGAGGAGCTCGCCGTCTCCGTGCAGCACGAGCGCGACGCCTTCGACGACCTGGTGCGCGCCGCCCGCGACGCCGTCACCTTCTTCTGATCCCAGTCGATCGGAGGGGGCGCGCCGGCGGAGGGGTTCGTTGAGCCCTTCAGGCCCGCGGCGCCCTGACGCCGCGGCCAGAAACGAGAAAGCCCCGGGAACCTCATCGGTTCACCGGGGCGTTCGTCGTTCGATCAATTCAAGGCGAGGTGGACGGGACTTGAACCCGCGATCTCCGGCGTGACAGGCCAGCGCGATAACCAGCTTCGCTACCACCCCACTCAGTCCGCGGTTTGTGACCGCTTCCCGTCGAAGGGAGACGCTGTGTACTCCCGGCTCGGGTGGACTGTCAAAGAAATAAATCAGTCGTTCACTTCCCCTCGAAGGAGCGCGGAGCGCGCGGGTTCTCCACGAAGGTTCGCATCCCGCTCTTCTGGTCGGCGGTGGCGAAGCAGAGCGCGAAGCCCTGGATCTCGAGCTCCTTGGCGACGCCGAGGGGGACGTTCTCCGCCGCGTTCATCACCCGCTTGGCGTGGCCCACCGCGAGCGGGGCGTTCTTCGCGATCGCGTCGGCCAGGGTCTTCACCTCCGCCGCGAGCGCCTCCGCGGGCACCACGCGGTCGGCGAGCCCGATGGAGAGCGCCTCCGCCGCGCCGATGACCGCGCCCACCAGCACCAGCTCGCGCGCCTTGCCCACGCCCACGCGCCGCGCGAGACGCACCGTTCCGCCGAAGCCCGGGATCACCCCGAGGCCCACCTCGGGCTGGCCGAACTTCGCCTTCTCGCTGGCGACGATGAGGTCGCACGCGAGCGCGATCTCCGTCCCGCCGCCGAGCGCGAAGCCGTTGACCGCCGCGATGATGGGGTAGCCCACCGCCGCCATGAGCTCGCCCAGAGCGTGGCCCTTGCGGGCGAAGCGCGCCGCCGCCTCGCTGTCGAGCCCGGCCATCTCCGCGATGTCCGCGCCCGCCACGAAGGCCTTGTCGCCCGCGCCGGTGAGCACCGCCACGCGCACCTCGGGCCTCGCCGCCAACGCCCCGAAGGCGTGCGTGAGCTCCTCGATCACCTTCGCGTTGAGCGCGTTGAGCTTCTCGGGGCGGTGGATGACCACCGTCGCCACGTGACCCTCGACCGCGACCCGGATCGTCTCGTAGTCCATCAGCGCCTCCCTTTTACTTCTTCTCGTAAGAGTAGAACCCGCGGCCGGTCTTCCGGCCGAGCCACCCCGCGGCGACGTAGTTTCGCAGCAGCACCGGCGCGCGGTACTTGTCGTCGCCGAACTCGCGGTGCAGCACGTCCGCGATGGCCAGCACCGTGTCGAGCCCGATGAAGTCCGAGAGCTCGAGCGGGCCCATCGGGTGGTTGAGCCCGAGCTTCGCCGCGTGGTCGATGTCGTGCGGCGTCCCGAGGCCGTTCTCCAGCACGAACACCGCCTCCACCAGCAGCGGGAGCAGCATGCGGTTCACCAGGAAGCCGGGGCTGTCCTTCGCGGTCACGGCGGTCTTGTTGAGCCCCGCGACGGCGGCGAGCGCGCGCTGGTAGGTCTCGTCGCTCGTCTGCAGGGCGCGCACGATCTCCACGAGGCGCATCATCGGAACGGGGTTGAAGAAGTGCAGGCCCACCACGTCGGCCGGACGCCGCGTCGCGGCCGCGATGCGGGTGAGCGAGATGGAGCTGGTGTTGCTCGCGAGCAGCGCGCCGGGCTTCACCGCGGCGTCGAGCTTCGCGAAGAGCGCGAGCTTGGTGTCGAGGTGCTCGGTCACCGCCTCCACCACGAGGTCGGCGTCGCCGAGCTCCTCGATGGAGCCCACCGGGACGATGCGCCCCACCAGCGCGCCCGCCTCGTCGGCCCCGAGCTTCCCCTTCTCCACCAGCTTGCGAAGGCCGCCGGCGATCTTGTCGCGCGCCGCCGTCGCCCGATCGAGCGAGGCGTCCGCGAGCTTCACCGTCCAGCCCGCGCCCGCCGCGACCTGGGCGATGCCCGACCCCATCTGCCCAGCGCCCAACACACCGAAGACCGCGATGTCACTCATGGCGAAGCGGGTAGTCCACCGCCGTCGTCATCGTCAACCCCTGCGGCGGCTGTACCAATCCCTTGTGGTCGGCGTAGGGAGCTATGTAGCCTCGACCGACGCGGCGCAGACCCGCGGGGAGAACAAGAGATCCAATGAACCTTCGATGGACCCGTCCGCTCACCGGCCTCGCGCTCGTCGGCGCCCTCACCACCGGCTGTCCCTCGCCGAGCATCTACGGCACCGCCCGCACGATCCCCCGGGGGACGATCCAGCACACGCTGGCCGCCGAGGTCATCGGCGCCGGGGTCAGCGGCAGCACGGTCGTGTTTCCCACGGCCCCCACGTACCAGCTCCGCATCGGCGTCGCCGACAACGTCGACCTCGGCCTGCGCCTCGGAAACCTCACGATGCCGGGCATGGACGTGAAGATCAACCTGCTCCGCGGGGCCTTCGACCTCGCCATCGACCCGGGCATCCAGGGCATGTTCATCGCGACCTCGGACGAGGGCGTCGGGTTCATGTACCTCAACCTCCCGGCGGTGCTCGGCTTCAACCTGTCGCGAAACTTCAGCCTCATCGCGACCCCGGGCTTCGCCTACGCCGTGGCCTTCGGCAGCACCCGCTCGTCGTCCTCCAGCAGCACCTCCGCGACCACCTACAACGGCAGCGGCTTCATCCCCCGCCTCGGGCTCGGCGCCAACATCCGCATCAGCAACGCCTTCGCGCTCCAGCCGGAGTTCACGGGCTACTACAACGTCGACAACTCGGCCGTGATCTTCACCTTCGGCCTCGGCTTCATCTTCGGCGCGCAGCCCGACTTCTCGGACATCCAGTAGCGCGGCCGCCCCCGCGTCGAGGCCTCGCAGCCTCCGCCGGGACGACGCTCCCCCCCTGCCGACTCCTACCGCTCGATCACCACCGCCACGGCCTCGCCGCCGCCAATGCAGAGCGTCGCCAGGCCCCGCTTCGCGCCGCGCTTCGCCATCGCGTGCGTGAGCGTCGTCAGGATGCGCGCGCCGCTCGCCCCGATCGGGTGCCCGAGCGCCACGGCGCCGCCGTTGACGTTGACCTTCGCGAGGTCGAGGCCCGACTTCTGCGCGACGGCGAGCGCCACCACCGCGAAGGCCTCGTTGACCTCGAAGAGGTCGATGTCGCCGACGGAGAGACCCGTGCGCTTGAGCGTCGCCGCGATGGCCTTGGAGGGCGCCGTGGTGAACCACTCGGGCTCCTGCGCCGCGCTGCCGTAGCCGACGATGCGAGCGAGGGGGGTGAGCCCGAGGCGCTTCACCGCGTCGCCGGAGGCCAGCACCAGCGCCGAGGCGCCGTCGTTGATCTTGCTCGCGTTGGCGGCCGTGATGGTGCCCGCCTTGTCGAAGGCCGGCTTGAGCGAGGACATCTTGTCGGCGTCGCCGCGCTTCGGCTCGTCGTCCTCCAGCACCGTGACCGCGCCCTTGCGGCCCTCGATGGTCACCCCGACCAGCTCGTCGGCGAAGAGCCCCTCGGACTGCGCCGCCAGCGCGCGGCGGTAGCTCTCCTTCGCGAACGCGTCCTGCGCCTCGCGGCTGAAGGACATCTCCTTCGCGCAGAGCTCGCCCGCCACGCCCATGTGGAAGTTCTTGTACGGGTCCCACAGGCCGTCGTGGATCATCCCGTCGATGACCGTCGCGTTGCCCATGCGCATCCCCTTGCGCGCCGTCGGCAGGTAGTACGGCACGTTGGACATGCTCTCCATGCCGCCCGCCACCACCACCTCGGCGTCACCCAGCAGCACGCTCTTGGCGCCGAGCACCACCGCCATCAGCCCCGACCCGCAGACCTTGCTCACCGTCGTGCACGGCACGTCCGTCGGGAGCCCCGCGTAGAGGGCCGCCTGCCGCGCGGGCGCCTGCCCCTCCCCCGCGGTGAGCACGTTGCCCATGTAGACCTCGCCGACCTGGTCGGGCGCCACCCTCGCCCGCTCGAGCGCGGCCTTCACCGCCGTCGCCCCGAGCCGCGTCGCCGCCACGTCCGCCAGCGAGCCCTGGAACGCCCCGATGGGCGTGCGCACCGCGCTGCAAATGAACACCTCGACCTTCGACATCGCCGCTCTCCTTGCCGATCTACCAGCGTGGGGTTTGTTGCGCCGCAGCAAACCATCGCCCGGCGCCGGCGCGGATTGTCCCCGCCGGACCGCCCCCGTCAAGCGCCTCGCACCGCAGCAACGCCGCGGCCCCTCACTCCGTGCGGCCGACCTTGCGCTCCCGGGCGCGCCCCGCGAGCTCCGACGCGGTCTTGCGGTTGCCGCGGTGCTCGAAGCGCTTCACGTCCACCCCGCTCGACTTGATGAAGCCCTGCACGTCGGCGTTGTCGACCGCGAGCACCTCCGCGGGCGACCCCTGCGCCACGACGCGGCCCTTGATGAGCATCGCGATGCGGTCGGCGATGTCGAAGGCGCTCACCATGTCGTGGGTGATCACCACGGAGGTCACCCCGAAGCGCTCGCGCATCTCCTCGATGAGCGCGTCGACGGTGCGCGAGGTCACCGGGTCGAGGCCGCTCGTGGGCTCGTCGTAGATGAGCAGCTCGGGCTCCATCACCAGCGCGCGAGCGATGCCCACGCGCTTGGCCATGCCGCCGGAGATCTGCGAGGGCATCAGCGTCGAGGCGTGGTCGACCCCGAGCTCCTTCAGCTTGATCATCGCCTTCTCTCGGATGTCCTTCTCCGAGAGCTTCGTCTGCTCCCGCAGGGGGAAGGCCACGTTGTCGAAGACCGACATCGAGTCGAAGAGCGCGTACTTCTGGAACACCATCCCGAAGCGCCGCCTCGCCTTGGCCAGCTGCACGTCGTTGAGCGAGGCGATGTCCGTCCCGTCGATCACGATGCGCCCCGCCGTCGGGCGCTCGAGCGCGATCAGGTGGCGAACCAGGGTGCTCTTGCCCGCGCCCGATCCGCCGATGACCACCAGCGTCTCCGCGCGCCCGATGGTCATGTCGAGCCCGTGCAGGATGGTGCGGTCGCCGTAGCGCTTGACCAGGCCCTCCACCACCACGTGCACGTCCGTCGAGTCGAGCATCGGCCGCTGCGCTCCTCAGACCTGGGTCAGCATCGAGGTGATCACGTAGTCGATGACGAAGACCGCCACGACGCTCCAGACCACCGCGCGGGTCGTGGCCTGCCCGACGCCTACCGCGCCGCCGGAGGCGAAGTACCCGTGGCGGCACGCGATGAGCGTCACCGTGAAGCCGAAGACCAGCGCCTTGATGAGCCCCTGCGTGAGGTCCGACGGCACCAGCATCGTCTTGATGCGGTCGGCGAAGATGCCAGGGTCGAGCGAGAGGCCCCACACCCCGATGGCCCAGGAGCCGCCGACGCCGACCAGGAAGAAGATCAGCGCGAGCACCGGGACCATCGCGATGCCCGCGAGGATGCGCGGCACCACCAGGTACTGGATCGGGTTGACCGCCATGGTCTCGAGCGCGTCGATCTGCTCGGAGGAGCGCATGTTGCCGAGCTCCGCGGCCATGCCCGAGCCCGCGCGGGCGGCCACCATG
This sequence comes from uncultured Myxococcaceae bacterium, assembly GCA_966211675.1. Taxonomy (GTDB): domain Bacteria; phylum Myxococcota_A; class Polyangia; order Polyangiales; genus SCUS01. The sequence continues at coordinate 19,316 of CBIHPK010000111.1, read as the reverse complement.
ATGGCCGTGAGCACCGGCGCCATCTCGCGAGAGAGCGTGAGCGCCACCACGCCGCCCACCATGTTCTCCGCGCCGAAGCGGCGGAAGCCGTAGACCGTCTGCACCGCGAAGACCATCCCCGTGAAGAGGCCCACCAGGCCCACGAGGAAGATCGACTGCACCCCCACGAACTCCATCTGCGTCACCACCAGCGACACCCGGTAGGGGGGACGAGCGCCCCACACCACCGCGCGAAACGCGAGGTCCGCGAGGGTGCCGAGCTCCTCCAGCAGCATCCGCGGCGGCGCGAAGACCGTGGCCAGCACGCCCGGAGGCTTCGGTGCCTCGTCGTCGCTCATCGGCCCGGCGATCGGTCGCGGTAGGAGCGCGGCACCCGGCGGGAGATCGCGGTGAGCACCTCGTAGGGGATGGTGCCGAGACGGCGGGCGATCTCCTCGGCGCGGATGACGTCGAAGCCCCCGGCACCGCGCTGCGAGCCCAGCAGCACCGCCTCGTCGCCCACCGCGACCCCGGTCGACCGCGCCAGCTCGGTCACGTCGACGGTGGTCATGTCCATCGACACGTTGCCCACCACCCGGCAGCGACGCCCCTGGATCAGCACCTCCGCCTCCGACGAGAGCCGTCGGAAGAAGCCGTCGGCGTAGCCCACCGGCAGCGTGGCGATCACCGACGTGCGCCCGGTGCGCCAGGCGCCGCCGTAGCCCACGGGCGACCCGGGCGGGAGCTCACGCAGCGCGATGAGCTCGGTGCGCAGCCTCATGGCGGGCAGCAGCCCCGGCGCCGCGTGGGGAAAGGGGGCGACGCCGTAGAGGCCGATGCCCACCCGCACCATGTCGAGCCTCGTCTCCGGCATCCGGAACGACGCCGCGCTCGCCGCCGCGTGCACCACCTCCGGGTGGATGCCCGCTCGCCGGCACGACACCAGCGCCGCCTCGAAGCGGGAGAGCTGCGTCGCGGTGAAGCTCGGGTCGTCGCAGTCGGCGTTGGCGAAGTGGGTCATCAGTCCCTCCACCACCACGTGGCGCATCGCCGCCAGCGCGTCGAGGACCCCCGGCAGCGCGGCGAGCGTGATGCCCAGCCTCGCCATGCCCGTGTCGACCTTGAGGTGCACCCGCACCGGCGCGTGGGAGCGGGCGGCCTGCAGCGCCTCGAGCTGCGAGGCGTCGTGGATCACCGGCGTCAGCCGGGCGTCGAGCGCCGCGCCGAGCCCGTGGCCGTAGAGCCCGGACATCACCAGGATGGGCAGCGAGACGCCCGCGTCACGGAGCTCGATGCCCTCCTCGACCAGCGCCACGCAGAGCCCGTCGGCCCCGGCCGCCTCCAGCGCTCGGGCCACCGGGATCACCCCGTGGCCGTAGGCGTCGGCCTTCACCACCGCGAAGACCTTCGGGGCCGTGTCGCGGTCTTCGGACACGAGCGCCCGGACGACGCCGAGGTTGTGAGCGATGGCCTCGAGGTCGATCTCCGCGCGCGTCGGGCGCAGGGCCCCCGCGGCCTCGGCGCGGGACGAGACCACCACCTTCAGCGTCGTCCCCGAGTCGCTCACCCGACCTCGTGGACCTTGTAGCTCGTGACGATGGGAGAGCGCTCCATGACCCGGTGGATCCACTGGGCGTCGCGCTGGGCGACCGCCACGAGGCGCACCTCGCCGCCGTCCTTCGGGGGGCTGAACCTCCCGAAGCCGACCGCGAGGGCCTCCTCCGGGGTCATCACCTGCGCCTGCGTCTCCCGCAGCGTCTCCTCGGAGAGCAGGGTCGACGGGTCGCTGCCGGCCACCAGGTGGCACTCGAAGATGTGCATCATGGCCGGGCACTATCGCACGCCCCGGCAGCGCGTTCACCCGTCACGCTCCGCCGTCGGCGAAGGCCCGGAACCAGGTCTCCAGCACCAGCAGCGTCCAGAGCCGGTCGGCCCCGCCGCGGCCCGCGTCGAGGTCCGCGAAGAGCGCCTCCACCGCGACCGGGTCGAGCACCCCTCGGTCGCGGGCGGTCTGGTCGAGCAGCAGGTCGCGCGCCATGGGCCCGAGGTCGCGGGTCATCCAGCGGGTGAGCGGCAGGCCGAAGCCTCGCTTGCTGCGCTCGAGGATCTCCTTCGGCACCAGGTCGCCCACGGCCCTGCGCAGCAGGTGCTTGCCCCGCCACCGCGACTGCACCGACGAGGGCAGCCTCGCCGCGAACTCCACCACCGCCGTGTCGAGGAAGGGGCAGCGCACCTCCAGCGCGTGGGACATCGCCGCGATGTCGACCTTCGCGTTGATGTCGTCGGCGAGGTAGGTCTGGAAGTCGAGGTCGAGCAGCCGCCGAAGCCCGTCGGGCGCTCGGCTCGACGCCAGCAGGGCCGCGAAGCGACGCTGCGTGGTGGTGGGGTCCACCGAGGCCATGGCCGGACCATAGAGCCGCTGCTTGTCGGCCGCGCTGAAGTGCCCGAGCAGCGCGAGGTAGCGACCGGCCTCGCCCCCGTCGAGCGAGCGGGCGAGGTCCACCACGTCCGGGTGGATCACCCTCCCCGCCTGACCGATCGCCCACTGGACCACGGGCCTCGCCGGGGCCGGCAGGCGGTCGAAGGCGGAGGCCAGGCGGGCGGGGTTGTAGCGCTTGTATCCGGCGAAGTTCTCGTCGCTCGCATCCCCCGAGAGGGACACAGTGACGTGCTTCCGGGTCATGCGCGCCAGGTACCAGGTGGCCACGGCGCTGCTGTCGCCGAAGGGCTCTCCGTGGTGCTCGACGATCTCTCGCAGCACCGTGGTCATCTCGGGCGCGACCACCAGCTCGTGGTGGTCGGTGCCGTAGCGCGAGGCCACCAGGCGAGCGTAGCGGAGCTCGCTGTCGTCCGCGTCGGGGAAGCCGATGGAGAAGGTCTTCACCGGGCGGGTCGAGGCGCGCGCCATCAGCGCCACGATCACCGAGCTGTCGACCCCGCCGGAGAGGAAGGCCCCGAGCGGGACGTCCGCCACCAGGCGCCTCCGAACGGCGCCGTCGAGCAGCCCTCGGAGCTCGCGAGCGAGCTCCTCCTCCGGGGCCCCGAGCGTCTCTCCGCAGGGACGGCTCCAGTAGCGCCGGGGCGCAGGGTCGCCGCCGGGCCGGATCACCGCGATGGTCGCCGCGGGCAGCTTGAAGATGCCCTGGTACACGGTGCGGGGCGCGGGGACGTACTGGAGCGAGAGGTACTCGTCGACGGCGCCGAGGTCGACCGCCGGGCGCTCGTGGGGGAAGGCCCTCACCAGCGCGTGGAGCTCGGACGCGAAGGCGAGGCCCCGTCCGGTGCGACGGTAGAAGAGGGGCTTCTTGCCGGCGCGGTCTCGGGCCAGCACCAGCACGCGTCGGCGGGCGTCCCAGAGCGCGAACGCGAACATCCCGTGGATGCGATGGACCAGCTCCTCGCCGAGGTCCTCCCAGAGGTGGAGCACCACCTCGCTATCGGAGCGGGAGCGCAGCGTGTGGCCCTTCGCGGCGAGGGCCTCGCGGATGGGCTCGAAGTCGTAGATCTCCCCGTTGACCACGGCGGTGACGGCGCCGTCCTCGTTGGCGATGGGCTGGTTGCCGTCGGCGCTGAGGTCGATGATCGAGAGGCGCCGATGGCCCAGCACCACGCCCGGGGCGCGCCAGATGCCTTCGGCGTCGGGGCCCCGGTGGGCGATGCAGTCGAGCATCCGCTTCACCGCCGCGTCGTCGTCGGGGTGGACCCCGGCGCTCGCGTCGTCTGCCATGAACCCGGCGATGCCGCACATAGGAGGAGCCGCTCGGCTACCACCGCGGAGCGCCCCGCGGCAACAGCGCGCGTCCGCTCAGGGGGCGCGTTCGAGGAAGAGGTAGGTGTCGCGGGTGAAGAGCCGGCGGCCGAGCGGGCGGGTGAGCCCGTTGAGGAGCTGCGCCGGGGTGAAGCGGTCGACGGTGCTCGCGACCTGCGCCGAGAGGGGAATCTCCGCCACGCGCAGGCCCGCGCGCTTCGCCATGGCGACCAGCGAGTCGTGATCGAAGCAGTTGATGTGCTGAAGCGGCGTGACCGAGAGCAGCGAGTCGGCCGATCCCTCCGGGGCCATCCAGTCGCCGCGGGCGAGCCTTCGCTTGATGTCCGCGCCGTCGGGCACGCTCACCTTGAGGAGCCCGCCGGCTTCGAGCGAGCCCGCCACGTAGCGGAGCGTCTCCAGCGGGTCGACCACGTGTTCCAGCACCTGGTCGCAGTTGATGAGGTCGAAGCGCCGCGCGGGGATCTCCTCCCAGGGCACCACCTCGATGCCGTTGGCCTTCGCGTTGGCCACCCGGCTGGGTGAGCGCTCGGTGCCCGACACCTCGCAGCCGAAGGCCCTGGCCATCAGGCACCAGTCGCCCCAGCCCATGCCGAAGTCGAAGGCCCTCAGCCTCGGGCCCGTCTTCGGCACCACCTCCAGCGCCAGCACGATCTCCCGGATGAACATCATCCGGGTGTCCATGGTCACGTGGAGCTCGTGCTGCGCGAGGGCGCGGGTCGGCTCGATCCAGTGTTCATAGAGCCGCTCCATCAGCACATCGCCGGGGACGTCCTGGTGATAGAGGACTCCGCAAGCGCCGCACTCCAGCAGCTTGAACTCCCCTCCTTCGAGGTACTGGAGCTCGATCATCCCCTGCGGCTCATAGAGGGCGACGAGGTGCTCGCGAATGGGCGGCTCGGTCATCCCGCAGGCGAAGAGGGTCGTCGCTCCGGCGGCGCCGCAGGCCGGGCAGCGCTCGCGGCGGATCAGGTACGGATGGGTCATGGCGTCGGCTCGGCGGCACCGTAACAGCGAGCGCCCGCGCAGTGGAAGGACGCACCGCCCCCGCTCGCTTGCCGCCCCGGAAGGCGCGGTGATATAGCGCCGCCGATGGCCCGCCGTCGGATCCTGTTCTTCATCTCCTCGCTCGAGCAGGGCGGCGCCGAGCGGCAGATGGTGGAGCTCATGCGCGGCCTCGACCCGGAGCGCTTCGAGGCCCGGCTCGCGCTCTGCCACCGCACCGACCACCTCGGCTACACCCTCCCCGGCGGGGAGCCCTACTCCATCGAAGCCACCTTCGGTCCGACGCCAGGCTCGTTCTCCAGGCTGGTGCGCGTGGTGCGCGAGGTGCGTCCGGACATCATCCATTCCTATATGGGTTATGAAAACCTCTTCGGACGGCTCGCCGCGCGATACACGGGTATCGGCCGGGCCGTCGCCTCGGTGCGCTGCACCCAGATGCCCCGGAGGGATGTCTTCTATGAGCGCGCCACGCACGGGATGATCGACGCGCTCATCTGCAACTCCGTGGGCATCCGAGACGAACTCCACGCCCGCGCGGGCATCCCCCTCTCGGACATCGACGTCATCGAGAACGGTGTCGACCAGGAGCGCTTCCGCCCCATCGACGAGGCCGAGCGAGAGCGCCTCCGTGCCGAGTGGAAGATGGAGGGCCGCTGCGCCCTGGTGGTCCCGGGCCGGGTCTCCGAGCAGAAGAACCAGATCGCCATCGTGCGCGCGCTCTCCTCGATGAGGCGCGAGGGCACGCTCCCCCCGGACCTCCTGGTGATCTTCGCCGGCCGGGGCTCTCCCCCGCTCTATGGCGAGTACGTCCGGCGCGCGGCGGACCTGGCCTCGCTCGGCGACGCGCTGCGCTTCGTCGGCATCGTGAAGCCCATCGAGAAGCTGGTCGCCGCCGCCGACGGGGTGCTGCTCCCCTCCCACTACGAGGGCCTTCCCAACGCGGTGATCGAGTCGATGAGCTGCGCCACGGCCCCCATCGTCTCTCCTGCGGCCAACACCGACGCGCTCGTCGACGACGGCGTCACCGGCCTGGTCTGCGAGGGCACCGACCCGCAGAGCGTGGAGCGGGCGATCCGCCGCTTCGTGGCGCTCTCCCCCGAGGAGCGAGCGAGCATGGGGCGGCGCGGGTACGAGCTGGCGAGGGAGCGCTTCGCGGTGCGGCGCATGGTGTCGCGCACGGTGGAGGTCTACGCGAGGGTGCTGCGAGACCCGGGGCTCGCGGCGCCGTGATCTCGCTGGTGATGGCGGCCTACAACCGCGCCCACACCCTCCCCCGCGCCCTCGACAGCGTGCTCGCCCAGGACTGGCAGGACTGGGAGGTCATCGTCGTCGACGACGGCTCCACCGACGCCACGAGAGCGGTCGTCGGGCGCTACGCCGACCCCCGCATCAAGCTGGTCGTGCACGAGACCAACCGCGGGGTCACCGCCGCCAAGAACACCGGCTTCGACCACAGCGCGGGCGAGTGGATCGCCACGCTCGACAGCGACGACGCCCTGGCGCCGGGAGCGCTCTCGACCTTCATGCGGGTGCTCTCCGAGGTCGACCCGACGCTCGACGCCATCTCCTGCAACTGCGTCGACTCGCGCACGGGGCGCTTCTCCGGAGAGGGCTTCAGCGGCGACCAGTATATCGACATCGCGCGCTCTCTCTCCGAGACGAGAGGGGAGTTCTGGGGCATGTTCCATCGGCGCATCCTGGGGAAGCACCGATTCGACGAGCGCATCGCCGGACGCGAGGCGGTGCTCTGGACGCGCATCCACGCCGGGGCGCGCTGGTACTATCTCCACCAGGGATTGCGCATCTATCACACCGAGGGCGACGACCGGCTCACCTCCCGGAAGCTCTCCAACCTGCGGGGCAACCCGAGGCAATACCGCTCCTTCGTGGTGCTCACCGAAGAGGCCACCGACTATCTCGACCTGCTTCGACGCCACAGCCCGGTTCAATACGGGGATGTGATGTCGGCGGCGGCGGCGCAGTTCCTGGCGTCCGGGGACTGGCGGCGCACGGCGCGGGCGCTGGCGAGGTCCGTCGAGGGCTACGGTCGAGCGGCGCTTCGGGGCCGTTAGCGGCGCAGGCGGGCGGTGAGCTCGCGCACCTTGCCGAGCGCCGAGCGCGCGACGTCGACCTCATCGGGCTGCAGCCCGAGCGCCACGAGCGTCGCGAGGTAGACCACCGCGGCCACGGCGACGCCGCCGAAGAAGCGCACCGGGATCAGCGCGGGCAGCGCCGCGTAGACCAGGCGGCCCACGACGAGTCCCGCGAGCGCCGCGGCGAAGACCTTGGCGAGCCCGACGGAGAAGCCGTGGACGCGCGTGAGGCGCCAGGTGAAGCCCTGCTGCACGAGCTGCGAGAGCACCATGCCCGAGGCGGAGGCGAGCGCCGCGCCGGTGATGCCGTAGCGCGGCACGAGGATGGGCAGCGAGACGAGCTGGAAGATGAGGCACGAGGCCCCCGCGAGGGTGCTGTAGCGGGCCTTGCCGCCGAGCAGGAGCACGTAGGCGGGCACCGCGAGCGCGCCCGCGAGGTTGCCGACCGCGAGGATCGCCAGCGCCGGGACGCCGATGAGGAAGCCGCGCCCGAAGACGAATAGCAGGCCCTCGCCGAAGCCCGCGAAGAGCACGCAGAGCGGCATGGCGAGCAGGGCGACCCAGCGGTTCTGACGGCGGATGAAGGCGTTGACGGCGGCGACGTCGTTGCGCGCCAGCAGCGGCGGGAGCGTCGCGCTGATCACCGGCGCGAAGGTGTTGCGCACCTGCGAGAGGCTGACCACCCAGATGAGGCAGGCCTTGTACGCGGCGACGTCGGTCTTGCTGCCGGCGAGGGCCCAGAGGTCCACGGCCCCTTGGAGGTTCCAGACGAGGCCGAGCACGACCATCGGGGCGCCCATGCGGAGGAGCGCGCGGTCGACCGGCTGACCCCACGCGGCGCGCAGCGCGACGCCCAGCGGAAACTCCCGGCCGAAGAAGCGCGCGGCGAGGACGGCGGTGAGCGTCATCGCTGCGACGACGGCGGCGCAGACCCCGAGCACGCCGCCCCCGAGGTGCATCGCCGCCGTGGCGAGGGCCAGCAGCGCGAGCGGCTGGAAGAGCCCGCGCGCCCAGAAGTCGAACTTCATCACCATCTTGGCCTGCGTGGCGATGAGGAAGACGCTCGCGACGTGGTACCCGATGGGCATCAGGGCGAGCATGCGCAGCGGGGCCACCAGCGCGGGTTCGTGGTTGCGAGCCGCGATGAAGGGGGCCGCCAGCGCGATGCAGAGCGCCACGATCACGCCCGAAGCGACGACGACGCGCAGCGACCCGCCGGTGGCGCGGGCCGCCCGCTCGGGATCGCCCTCGGCGTGAGCGATGCTGACCGCGCGGGTGGTCGCGAGGTCCATGCCGAACATCGTGATGCCCGAGAGCGGGTCGACGATGGAGGTACACAGCGAGTAGAGACCGTAGGCGCCCATGCCGAGCACGTGGCTGATCTGCAGCTGAAACGCCGGCATCGACGCCTGCGCCAGCAGCGTGAGCAGGTTGACGCCGACGCCGCCCGCCTCGCGCTTCGCCGACTGCTCGGGCTCGCTCAGCGGGCCCTCCCGCGAGGGAGCGACTCGAGGAAGGCCACGATGCGAGGGCCGAGGCGCTCGTGGTCGAAATGCTCCAGCGCGACCTCCCGCCCACGGGCACCGATCGCCGAGGCGCGCTCGCTGGAGAGCGCGCGGTCGAGCGCTCGGGAGAAGTCCGCGAGGTCACCCGGGGTCGCGAGGAAGGCGCTCTCCTCGTCCACCAGGAACTCCCCCACCTCGCCCACTCGCGTCGAGACCACCGGCCGCCCGGAGAGGAGATACTCCGCGATCTTGCTGGGGAAGCGGGCGCGAGAGCGGTCGTTGTCGGGCAGGGGCGCGAGCAGCGCGGCGGCGCCCGCGTAGAGGTCGCGCAGTCGCTCCGCGGAGACGTAGTCGGACTGAAGGGTCAGCGTCACGCCCGGCGGCAGGGCGAGCGCCTCCTCTCGGAGCCTGCGCTTCGTGGCCTCGGAGGCCTTGCCCACGAAGAGCACCTCCAGGGCTCGGGGCGAGAGGCCCGCCGCGGCGCGGATCACCGACACCGCGTCATCGGGGTAGGAGTCGAAGTCGGTGCAGAGCACGGCGTAGGGCCTCGGGCGCACGGCGGGCGTCGCGCCCTGCCACACCGAGGGCTCGGCCAGGATGGGCAGTCGCAGACACGGAGCGCCCGGCGGGAGCAGCGGGGCCACCCGGTCGACGAGGAAGCGGGAGATCACGATGGCGCCGTCGACGTGCCCGAGCGCCCGGACGAAGAGGCGATCATCGATCACCTGGGCGGGCGTCTGGTCGCGATAGGCGAGGCGCCACTCGACCACGATGACCACCAGCGGGACGCGCGCCGCCCTCGCCACCGCGAGCGAGTGCAGAAGCTCCGCGGTCGAGCGGCCATAGTAGAGGATCGCGTCGAGCCTGCCGGCGCGCGAGCGGCGCAGCATGTCGGCGAAGAAGCGAGCGTGCGAGCGGGCCCGGCCGAGGGGAATGGCGAGAGGGAAGGACGGCAGCGCCGTCGCGCCGGTGGTGTACTCGAAGGTGACGCCGTCGACCGAGCCTCGGGCCTCGGTGTTGAGCGGCGTCGCGGTGCGCTCGGAGTAGTCGAGGGCGACCACGTGGGCCCCGGCCCCGGCGCCCACCAGCGCCTTGCCGAAGAGTCGAACGTAGTTGCTGGCGGCGAAGCCCCGAGGGAAGGCGATCTCGTCCCCGACGACGACGACGTTCACGAGCGCTCGCTCTCCCCTCTCGCTCAGGCTCCCGCCGGGGTGAAGAACGCGTCGGCCTGGAGCACCCGCCCGTCGTGGGGAGAGTGGAGCTGGTTGTGGTTGCCGCGATATCGGAAGCCGCGCTCATACAACATCCGATAGACGTCATCGAAGAGCGCCTGACCCTCGTAGAGGGCCTCGACGCCGGTCTCGACGATGATCACGTCGGCCTGCTGCAGCAGCGCCCCGGCGCCCGCGATGACCTTGGCCTCGAAGCCCTGCACGTCGATCTTCAGCAGCATCGGGCGCTCGATGCGAAGCTCCCCGGCGAGGTCGTCGAGGCGCCTCACCTGCACCTTCTCCGGAGAGCTGTGCCGCGTCTCCGGAAAGGCCGTCTTGTGGAGCTCGGCCATCGGCAGCAGCGACGACGACTGCGAGTAGTCGTTGCGGTGCATGGTCACCTCGCCCGGCTCCTCACCGAGCGCCACGTGGAAGGCCTTGAAGCGCGCGTCGCCCCGCTGCTGCGCGCAGAGCGCCTCGTAGCACTCGCGCAGCGGCTCGAAGGAGTAGATGAAGGCCTCCGGCGCGATCTTGCGCGCCTCGGCGACGAACTGCCCGGTGTTGGCCCCCACGTCGAGGACCGTGCGGAAGTTCAGGTTGCGCAGCCAGCGCTCGTGCGGCCGCAGGTCGATGCCCAGCCGCTCTCGCGCCGAGTCGACGACCCTGCGCAGCCCCGCGCGTTCAATCCAGCGATCGAGCATTCCGTCACTCCTTCTTCAAGACAACGAGGATGTGGTCATGGACGTCGGAGCGAGAGCGGCCGGTGAGGGCGAGCCACGCGCGGCGCAGCAGCCGGGGCTCATGTCCCAGGTCGGCGAAGGTGGTGACCGCCTGCTCCACGGTGTAGCCGGGGATTCCACCCAGCGCGGAGAGCGTCGGAAACACCACGTGCTCGGGGCACTGGACGTACCACCAGTCGGCGGCCTCGCGCCTCGCCTCGGCGCAGGTGATGTCGCCGGTGAGGGCCACGAAGCGCCCGCCCGGGCTCAGCTTCGTCGCCACCTCGGCCAGCAGGGCCGGCACGTCGTAGACGTGTTCGAGCACGTCGAAGGCCGTCACCACATCGAAGGGACCAACCGCCTCGGAGAGGCTCGCGACCACTCGGTGCCCCTTGGCGACGGCCGCGGCGCGGCTCGCGTCCGAGGGCTCGACGCCCGCGGTGGAGGCGCCGAGGGAGCGGGCGAAATCCAGCAGGTCGCCGGTGTTGCAGCCCACGTCGAGCACCCGCGTGCCGGGGCGGATCATGCGGCGCAGCGTGGCCAGCGCCTCGCGCGTCTTGGTCGCCTCGAAGGGGGCGTGGCTCGACCAGCGGGCGCCGCCGTCGCCCTTGCCATAGAGCCCGAGCGCAACACCTTCGGGGATCGCCTCCTGGGTGAAGCCCGACCCGCACTTCGAGCAACGCCAGAGCTCGGGGGGGCGGCGCAGCGAGATCCAGTGCGTGGAGAACTGGATCGCCGTCGGCAGCCGCATCACCCCGACCGGCGACACCGGCGCGCCGCAGAGCGGACAGGCCTCGCGGTGCAGGCTGTTGTCGACAGGGGTCGCGTCGGGAGGGGGTGACATCGCGGAGGGGGGAGAGAGGGCGCAGACACCGCCCTGCGGGCTCGCGGCTCTAACACGGGACACCGCGGCGCGCACGGTGTTTGTGGACGCCTGGGCCGAGCGCTCGCGGCGATCGTTGCCGGGTCTCTCGCGACGATGCTAGAGGCTTCGCCGATGTGCGGCATCAGCGGCTTCCTGTCCCACGATCCAGGGCGCCCGGGCGACGAGGCGTCGGTGCGTCGGATGAACGACGCGCTCCGTCACCGGGGTCCGGACGCCGATGGAGTGATGTCCGACGGGCCCTGCGTGCTGGGTCATCGCCGACTGTCGATCATCGACCTCTCTCCAGAGGGGCGGCAGCCCTTGCCCAATGAAGACGGCACCGTCTCCGTGGTGGTCAATGGAGAGATCTACAACTTCCAGGAGCTGAGGGACGAGCTGCTCGCGAAGGGACACCGCTTCCGGTCGCGCTCCGACAGCGAGGTGGTGGTTCACCTCTATGAAGAGATGGGCGAGGCGTGCATCGCGAGGCTGCACGGGATGTTCGCGCTCGCGCTCTGGGACGGCCCCCGCAATAGGCTCCTGCTCGCCCGCGACCGCGCCGGGAAGAAGCCCCTCTTCTATCGGCGCTTGCGCCACGGCGTGGCCTTCGCGTCGGAGGTCCACGCGCTCGCGACCTCCTTCCCGGACGACCCCCCGGAGGCCGACCTCTCGGTGATCGACGAGTACCTCACGCTCTCCTATGTCCCGTCGCCCCGATCGGCCTTCAAGGACACCTTCAAGCTCCCGGCGGCACATTACGCGGTGCTCGAGCCCGGCCGCCCGATCCGCCTCGAACGCTACTGGACCCGCCCTGTCGGACCGCTCCGCACCGAGTCCACGGAGGTGCTCGCCGACGAGCTCCTCGGGCTGCTGCGCGGCGCCGTGCGTCGCCGGATGGTCGCGGACGTTCCGCTCGGGGCCTTCCTCTCCGGCGGCATCGACAGCTCGACCATCGTCGCGCTGATGGCCGAGGCCAGCGACCGCCCCGTGAAGACCTTCTCCATCGGCTTCGCGGAGGCCGACTACTCCGAGGTCGAGTACGCGCGCATGGTGGCGAGGCGCTTCGGCACCGACCACCAGGAGCTGGAGGTGCGAGCGGACATGGTGTCCGTGCTGCCGCAGATCGTCCGCCACCACGGAGAGCCCTTCGCGGACAGCAGCGCCGTGGCCACCTGGTACCTCTCGCAGATGACCCGGGAGCACGTCACCGTGTCCCTCTCCGGGGACGCCGGGGACGAGAACTTCGGCGGATATCGCCGCTACAACACCGCCCGCATCGGGCAGATCTACGACCGCCTCCCGGGCGCGTTGAAGGGCCCGGCGCAGTCGGCCTTCGGGGCCTTCGGCCGGACCTTCTATCCATACCTCGGTCGTTACGCCGGGCGGATGTCCGAAGGCGAGGCGGCCCGTTACCTCGTATTGGTCGGGCAGTTCGTCGGGGCCGAACGCGATGCCCTGTATGGAGAGCGCATGAGCGCGGCGCGCTCGGAGGAGAGCCAGCGCCGCTTCGAGCGCATCCTCGCGGCCAGCGCCGGGCGTGAGCCCATCGGCCGGATCACCGACCTCGACTGGCACACGTACATGATCGACGACATCAACGTGAAGGTCGATATCGCCGCCATGGCGCACGCGCTGGAGGTGCGCTGCCCCTTCCTCGACACCGAGGTGGTGGAGTTCGCCGCGCGCCTTCCCGACCGGCAGCTCCTTCATGGGGACAGCAAGGTGGTGCTCCGCGCCGCGGCGAGGAAGCTGCTCCCCGCGGAGGTCATCGACCGCAAGAAGATGGGCTTCGGCATACCCTTGGAGCACTGGTTCCGAAACGCGCTGAAGCCGATGGTCCATGACCTGCTGCTCGATCGCACCGCGCGAGAGCGGGGGTTGTTCCAGCCGCGCGAGGTCGAGGCCCTGGTGGCGACGCTCGACGGGCGAGCCCCCCGCTACGACCGCGTCTGGACCCTGCTGATGCTGGAGCTGTGGTTTCGCGCCTTCATCGACGCGAAGCCCGCGGCCGCCTGAGCTACGGCGGCCACGGGGCCATCGTCGGCACCAGCGCCGCGAAGAGCGCCGCGAGGTCCGCGGGCCACGGGGAGGTCACCACCGACGGCCGCCCCGGCACCCGCACCGCCCTCGCGTGCAGCATCACCCTCGGGACCGCCAGCACCGAGCCGCTCGGAGACGTGAGCCGCCGCGCCCCGCCGTAGGCCACGTCGCCCAGCAGCGGCGACCCCGCCTTCGCCGCGTGCACCCGGATCTGGTGCGTCCGCCCGGTCACCGGCGCGAAGCCCAGCGCCGTCGCGCGCTCCCCGGCCCCGAGCTTCGTCCATCGGGTGAGCGCCTCGACGGAGCTCGGCCCGTCGCCGCAGCGCCGCCGCGTGCGGTCCTTCGGGTCGTCCTCGATGCGCCACGACCACTCGCCCGCGTCGCCCTCGACCGGCGCCGCGACGAGCCCGGCATACCAGCGCTGGTATTCGCCGGCCTCCTTCGCCGCCGCCGCGGTCGCGATGGCCCAGTCGCTCAACGCGAAGAGCACCGCCCCGGTCACCGACGCGTCGAGCCGCGAGAGCGGGTGCCAGTGCGTGCTCTTGGGCCGCAGCCGCTGCGCCACGCCCACGAGCGAGGCCTCTCCCTTGGAGCGCGGCGTCGTGAGCAGGCCCGCGGGCTTGTCGAGCACGATCCAGTCGTCGGCGTCGAAGAGCACCGTCGCCTCGGTCACTCGCATTCGAGGCGCTCCACCACGCCGCGGTCGCCGTCGACGCGCACCCGGTCTCCGGTCTTCAGGGCGCGCGTCACGCCCGCCACGTTCACCACCGTCGGAACCCCGTACTCCCGGGCCACGAGCGCCGCGTGCGAGAGGGCGCCGCCGAGCTCCGTCACCACCGCCGCCGCCACCAGGAAGAGCGGCGTCCAGCCGACGTCCGCCACCGCCGTCACCAGCACCTCGCCCGGCGTGAGCAGCGCCCCGTCGCCCGCCTCGCGCAGCACCCGCACCCGCCCGGTGACCACGCCCGGCGAGGCCGCCACGCCGGTGAAGCGATCGCCCACGGGCTCCGGCGACGAGGCCACCGAGGGGGGCGATCCGACGAAGGTCGCGGGCGGATCGGGCCTCGCGAGGTCCCTCGCCACCTCGGCGCGGCGGATGGCGATGACCGCCCCGGCATCCGAGAGCTCGCCGCCCAGCCACGCGTCGAGCTCGTCGACGGTGAGGAAGAACGCCCCGTCGGCGCCCCCTCGCGGGTCGGCGTGCGCGAGCCGGGCGCTCGCCGCGAGCGCGATCGTCCGGATGAACCCGAGCACCTCGGTCACCCGGGAGCGCATCCGCTCCCTCAGCCGGGCGAAGCGCTGGGTGCGCGCGAGCAGGTGGCGAGCGCCGGAGCGGGCGACCGGGGGCAGCCGCTGCTCGAGGCTGTCCTCGGCCTCCGCGCGCAGCCGGAGCTGGCGCTCGACGCGGCCGATGGGCCGGTCGTCGGACTGCTGGAGGTACGCGCGCATCGCCGCGAAGAGGGTGCCCGGGGCCTCGCGCCAGCGAGGGGTGGAGAGCTCGGCCTCGCGTGGACATCGAAAGCCATAGGCCTTGAGGAAGGCCTCGAAGGCGCGGCGCGTGGGCCCCGGCGGGAGGTCGCCCACGGTGAGCCGGAGCGGCTCGGCCCCCATGATCGCCTCGCGCGCCGCGGGCTCCTGACGGGCGATCTCCGCGATGTGCACGAGCGCGATGCCCGGCGCGGCGCTGTCGAGGTCGGCGAAGCCCGCGAGCAGCTCGCGCTCGAGGCGCTCGCTCTCCGCCGGGAGCACTCGGCGCAGGAGCTCCCGCATCGCGACGATGCTCGCGAGGTAGCCCGAGGCGCAGGTGAGCATCAGCTCGCCGGTGTGGTCGAGGAGCGCGCGAGCGTCCCGCAGCGCCTGACGGAGCGACGGTCGCGAGGCGGTCTCCGAGGGCAGCGCGGCGAAGCGCGAGCGCGCCTCGGTGAAGTCCGCCTCGAAGCGGCGCAGACGGTCTCCGAGGCCGAAATTCTCCGCCGCCAGGATTCCCACGGTGCGAGGCAGGCGGCGCACGAAGGGCCACCACGACCCGGGGCCCACCTGCTGCTCGACGGCCTCGAGGCCCCCTCCGCCTCCGAGCTCGATGAGCATGCGCGGCGAGAGCAGCGGCACCTGCCGCGCGACCCGAACGAAGTTGGTGAGGTTGAGGTAGATGCGGCCGTGGAAGATGCCGACGAGCTCCAGCTCCGGCGTCACCTCGCAGCCGAGCCCCGCGAAGGCCTTGCGAAAGCCCCGCTCGCTGAAGGCCATCGCGATGGACCACGTCAGCGGCGTCGCCACGCCGGGCAGCGCCTCGCCCACGTTGACGTTGCTCCACACCCAGCCGCGGCGGTCGTCGAGTCCGCGCGCGGCGGAGGGCGTCCCGGCGAGGCCCACGATGCTGCGCGACTGCAGCAGCCAGAGCGCGCCGTCCTCCAGGGCCCACTCGATGTCCCGCGCCTCTCCCGCCTGCGCCTCGACCCGGTCGGCCAGCGCCATCAGGTCGCGCAGCAGCGCCTCGCCCACCACCGGGGCCCCGCGCGACGCCTCGGGCAATACCGTCTCGTGTATTCCGCCGTCGCTCGCGAGCACCGTCGCCACCGCCGCCACGGTCGCGGTGCGCTGCAGCACGACCCCGTCGCTCCGTCGGACCCGCAGCACCTCCGGCGTGCTCCGCCCGTCGACCACCGCGACCCCGAGGCCGCGCGTCGCCTCGATGACCGCGACGCCCCGGGAGCCGTCGAGCGGGTCGGCGGTGAAGAGCACCCCGGCGCACTCCGCGTCGACCATCACCTGGACGATGACCGCCATCCCGACCGGCGAGGCGCCGCGCTGCCGGGCGAGGTAGGTGAGCGCGCGCTCGGCGTAGAGCGAGGCCCAGCAGCGGCGCACGGCGTCGACGAGCGCGGCGGCCCCGAGCACCCCGAGGAAGCTCTCCTGCAGGCCCGCGGCGCTGGCCATGGTGGCGTCCTCGTGCAGCCCGCTGGAGCGCACCGCGAGCGCCCGCCCGCCGAGCGCGTGGGCCACCTGGAGGAGCTCGGACTCCAGGCCGTCGGGCAGCGGCGCGTCGAGGAAGCGCTGACGGATCGCCGCGAGGCGGGCCGCGCGCCGGTCGACCGCGGGGCCGCCGAGGAGGGCCTCGGGCCACTGCGACGTGGGGAGCGACGAGCGGAGCACGGACTCGAAGGCGGACGCGTCGAGCGCGAAGCCCTCCGGCACCCGCACGCCGGGGAGAGCGCCGACGACCGCGAGCTCCGCCGCCTTGCGCCCGAAGCGCGCAGCCTCGTGCGCCTCAGCGAGCGGGACCAGCCATCTCATCGCGGCGCATCATAGCGGAACGCCCCCCGACCGGCGGAGCCCATTCCCTGCCTTGGTGCAGCCGCTGTGGTACGCCAAGCGCCACAACCCCTATGAACATCGACCCCGACCTGCTCCAGGACGCCCCGGACGACGACGACCACTTTCACGACGAGTGCGGCGTGTTCGCGATCTATGGCCACCCCGAGTCGGCCAACCTGACCTACCTTGGTCTGCACGCGCTGCAGCACCGCGGGCAGGAGTCGGCCGGCATAGCCACGCTCGACGGCGGCGGCAAGATGCACCTGCACCGCCAGATGGGCCTCGTGCAGGACATCTTCACCCCGACGGTCATCGCGGGTCTGCCGGGCAACATCGCCATCGGCCACGTGCGCTACTCCACCGCCGGGGCCTCGCACGTGCGCAACGCCCAGCCCTTCGCGGTCGAGCACGGCGGCCTCGGCGTGGCCTGCGCCCACAACGGCAACCTCACCAACGTCGAGCAGCTCAAGACCGCCCTCGACGCCGCGGGGGCCATCTTCCAGACCTCCACGGACACGGAGGTCTTCCTCCACCTCTTCGCGCGCGCCCCGGCCGGTCCCATCGTCGACCGGGTCATCCACGCCCTGCGACAGACCCGCGGGGCCTACTCCGTGGTCTTCCTCGTGGGCGACACGCTCATCGCCGCGCGCGACCCGCACGGCTTCCGCCCGCTCTCCCTCGGCATCCTCAACCGCGCCCACGTCGTGGCGAGCGAGCCCACGGCCTTCGACCTCATCGCCGCGGAGTTCGTGCGCGACATCGAGCCCGGCGAGGTGCTGGTCATCGGCCCCGAAGGGGTCCGCTCGCTGCGCCCCTTCGAGCCCGCCCCCTCGCGCTTCTGCGTCTTCGAGCACGTCTACTTCGCCCGCCCCGACAGCACCGTGAACGGCCGAGCGGTCTACATGGCGCGCAAGCACATGGGCCGCATCCTCGCGGCGCAGAGCCCGGTCGAGGCCGACGTGGTCATCCCCGTGCCCGACTCCGGCGTGCCCGCGGCCATCGGCTACGCGGGAGCGTCGGGCATCCCCTTCGAGATGGGGCTCATCCGATCGCACTACGTGGGGCGCACCTTCATCGAGCCCGCGCAGTCCATCCGCCACTTCGGCGTGCGCTTGAAGCTCAACCCCGTGCGCCAGGTGCTCCAGGGGCGTCGCGTGGTCGTCGTCGACGACTCCATCGTGCGGGGCACCACCGCGCGCAAGATCGTGAAGATGATCCGCGACGCGGGCGCCCGCGAGGTGCACCTGCGCATCTCCTCGCCGCCCACGCGCTGGCCCTGCTTCTACGGCATCGACACCCCCACCCGCCGCGAGCTCATCGCGGCCAGCCACTCGGTCGACGAGATCAGCCGGTACATCACCGCCGACTCGCTCGCCTACCTCTCCCAGGATGGGCTGCGCGAGGCGGTGGGCTACCCCGGCGGCGAGGGCTTCTGCGAGGCATGCTTCACCGGCGAGTACCCGGTGGAGATCATCCCCGCCGAGAGGCTCGCGATGCCGCGCGGCTGACCGAGAGCGCCACCGGAGCGAGGGCGTTGGCGTGCTCCGGGTGCGCCTTCACCCATCGACCGATCTCCCCGACCGCCTGCGCCGCGTGGCCGTACTTCACCAGCACCAGCATCTCGTTGGCGAAGTCCTCCAGCGTCGTGGCCGCCGGCGCGGGCTCCGGGGATGGCGGCGGCGGGGGCGGCGGCGCGGCGACCGGCGCAGGGGCCTCCTCGGGTCGCGGGCGCGCGTGCTCGGCCATGGCGCGCAGCACGTCCTCGCGGCGAAACTCCGGCTCGGTCAGCGAGTCGTCCTCGATGATGATCGACGCCTGCTCGACGCGAGGATCCGCCGCGGGAGGCTTCGGGAGCGCGATGCTCACGTCCGTGTCGGGCTGCGCCGCGTCGCTCCCGGCGAGGGCCCGCATGACCTCCGGGCGCTCGCTCGTGGGCTCGTCCCACTCGGAGCCCGCGGGCGCCGCCCGCTCGGCTGGGGGTAGCGGCGCCCCGGTCACTCGGGTCACGTCGCCGTCGGAGGGCGGCTCGTCGGGGGCATCGGGCGCCGCGTTCGAGCCGCGCACCGCCGTCACCGCGGTGGCCACGTCCGTGAGCGGCGGGTGCGCCGCCGCGGCCGGGGGGACCGACGCGGCCCGCGCGTAGGCCAGAAACGCGTCGAACGCCGCCAGGGTGCGACGGACCTCCTCGGGGTTCATCGCGAGCACGTTGCCACCCTCAGGGGCCTCTCGTCACGCACCGCCGCGCGCACCAGCCCGCGGGGGCGCCGGGCCGGTCCCAGTAGTCGGTGTCCTGGTCGCCGTCGTCGTCGTGCGCGACCCGTACGGAGCCGTCGGCCTGGGGGTAGCGCCAGAGCTCGAAGTACCCGTCGCCGTCCGCGTCCGAGCCGTCCTTGATGACGCGCCCCGAGGGGTCGAAGAGGGTCATCCGGTCGCGCGTCCCGTCGCCGTCCGTGTCGAGCTGCACGGCCTTGAGCCTCCCGTCGAGGGTGTAGGTCTCGCGGCGCTCGTAGACCCCGTCGCGGTCGTCGTCGCGCTCGATGCGCACCGGGGGAGACCCGACGGGCCAGCGCTGGTTGTAGATCCGGTTGACCTCGTAGAGCCCGTCGCCGTTGGCGTCGACGCCCTCCTCGGTCACCCTCCCCCGCGCGTCGAAGGCCCGGTAGCGATCGGGGATCGTGTCCTGGTCCGGGTCCACCCACTCGCCGGTCTCGCGGCCCTGGGCGTTGAACTGCACCCAGCGCTCGGGGACGGTGTTCCAGTCGGCGTCGGCGCGGGTGAAGAGCACCCGGCCGTCGGCGCCGAGGTCGTCGGTGTGGTC
>CBIHPK010000110.1:0-27622 GCA_966211675.1 uncultured Myxococcaceae bacterium | reverse complement strand
GGCGGCTACCACCGGCGGGGCCGGGGGCGCAGGCGCCGCGGCGGACTCGGCGGCGGGAGCGGTCGTGGGAGCGGCGGGCGCAGCGGCCGCGGGCTCCGCGGGGACCGCCTGAGGGACGGCCTCGGGCGTGTTGTTCGAGGGCGTCGTGGACTCGACGGCGGAGGGCGAGGTGGGCGCGTTGTCGCGGCTGGCGTTGTAGAGCAGGAAGGCCCCGGCCATGACGGCCATGCCGCCGATGGCCCACATCGGTCCGCCGGACGCGCGGCGCGGAGGCTCCGGGGCGACGACGGAGGCCGCGGGCTTCGCGGTGACCATCACGTCGTCCTTCTTGGCCGCGGGCTTCGCCTCGGTCTTCGCGGCCTTCGGGGCCTCGGGCTCCGCGGGCTTCGCCTCGACGGCGGGCGCGGCGGCCTTCGCGGCGGGCGCCGGGGCCGCGGCCGCGGCGTCGCGCGCCATGGCCGAGAGCTGCTTGATGTCGACGATGCCGGAGCTGGTGTCGTCGGCGGCGTCGGAGAGCGACGGGGCGTGCGGACGAACCGACGGCACCGCGCCGGGCGCGAGGGACGTGCGGGTCAGGGCCGCGAGGTTCTCGAGGTCCGGGTCGTGTTCGTTGGGCTCGGACATGGCAGGTCGTGTCTCCATCGGTGATGCGTCGTCGTCGAAGGCAGGGGGCGCGAGGAGGTCGTCCTCGCCGGTTTGGATGCGCGCCGCGCCGCGAACCTTGGCGTCGGCTTCGAGGGCCGCGAGCACCCGGGCCTCGGACGCCTCCCAGGCGGACTCCGGCCGGGTGCGCACCGGCCAGGAGCGCAGCGCCCGGTCGACGCGGCGGAGCGACGCGGCATACGCCCTCGCCTCCGGGTCACGGTCGATCGCCCGCGCCAACGACGGGTCCGACGGCCCATCCGGGCCGTGGTCGAGGGACGCGAGGATCTTCTCTCTAAGTGCGTCGTCCACGGTCGCCTCCAGGATTCACTGCGGGGTCGTCGGGTGCCATCGCCTCGTTGGGCAGGGCATCCCGGAGCCGCCGTCGCGCTTCGTGGACTCGCCACGCGACGGTGCCTTCACTACAACCCAGCACCTGAGCGATTTCTTTGTAGGGGAGTGACTCCACGCAGGCGAGCACCAGGGTGGTGCGCAGCGAGTCGGACAGCTGATCGACCGCCGCCGCGAGGGCGCGCCACGACTCCGCCTGGTCGGCGCTCTCCGAGGGGTCGCTGCCCTCCGCCGCGGGCTCCGGGACGCGCGGGTCGTCGAGGTCGGCCACCACGCGGCGCTGCCGGCGGCGCTGGTTGAGCGAGACGTTGACGCAGATGCGGTAGAGCCAGGTGAAGATGTCCGCCCGCCCGTCGAAGCGGTCGATGGCCCGGAAGGCCCGGAGGAAGGTCTCCTGCACCACGTCGTCGGCATCGCCCGAGGAGCCGGTCAGGTGCATCGCGAGGCGGTGCATCCGGCGCTGGTGCTGGCGGACGATCAACCCGAACGCGGCGCGGTCGCCCCCGCGGGCGCGCTCGAGCCACTGTGCTTCTTCGGGGGTGGTCATGCGGGAGAAGGGTCGGGCGCCCGATACGAGACCATCGGGCGCCCGGCGAGGCGGCGCGGACGATAGTCGAAGCCCCCCGCGCAAACAACATCGACACAGAGGGGCCTTCGGGTGACTTCCGGGGGGCGCGGCACTAGGGTCCGAGGGCACCGGCCGGGCGACGGAAGCCCCGGCCAGAAAAGGAGCATTGGACGATGGCGGTGGTGGACGACCTCGCGGAGGACATCAAGCGGCTGAAGCGAGAGAAGAACGCGGTGCTGCTGGCGCACTACTACGTCGACGGCGAGGTGCAGGACGTGGCGGACTTCGTCGGCGACTCGCTGCAGCTCTCGCAGGCCGCGGCGAAGACCACGGCCGACGTGATCGTCTTCGCGGGCGTGCACTTCATGGCCGAGACCGCGAAGATCCTGAACCCCACGCGGCGGGTGGTGCTGCCCGACATGGACGCCGGGTGCTCGCTCTCCGACGGCTGCCCCGCCGACCGCTTCGCGGCCTTCACGGCGCGGCACCCGGACCACTACGTGATCTCGTACATCAACTGCTCCTCGGGGGTGAAGGCGCTCTCCGACTGCATCTGCACCAGCTCCAACGCGGAGAAGATCGTGCGCAGCGTGCCGGAGGGCCGGCCGATCATCTTCGCCCCCGACCGCAACCTCGGCGCCTACATCGCCAAGCAGACCGGCCGCGAGATGCTCCTCTGGAGGGGCAGCTGCATCGTCCACGAGACCTTCTCGGAGAAGAAGCTCATCTCGCTGAAGCTGCGCCACCCCGAGGCGAAGGTGGTCGCGCACCCCGAGTGCGAGCCGCAGCTGCTCGCCATGGCGGACTTCATCGGCTCGACCAGCGCGCTGCTCAAGTACACGAAGGAGTCGCCCGCGAGGGAGTTCATCGTAGTGACCGAGAGCGGCATCCTGCACCAGATGCGCAAGTCGTCGCCGGACAAGGAGTTCATCCCCGCCCCGCCGGACGCCAACTGCGCCTGCAACGACTGCCCCTTCATGAAGAAGAACACCCTCGAGGCGGTGCACCGCGCGCTGGTCACCCTCGAGCCCGAGATCACCCTCCCGGAAGACCTCCGGGTGAAGGCCCTGCGCCCCATCGAGCGCATGCTCGAGCTCAGCGTCTGACCCGCTTCCCTCAGAAGCAGGTCGAGGCCGTGCCGACGAGGCAGATCACGCTGAGCATGACGCGGCGGCAGCAGGTCGCGCCGCCGTTCGACTGACGGCAGCAGACGGGCATCGACCCGCGCTCCTCGATGCAGGGGGTGCTGCAGCTCCCGCAGTGGTCGACGTCGGTGAGCGAGGCCTCGCACCCGTCGGCGCTCACGTGGTTGCAGTCCGCCCAGCCCGGCGCGCACTCGAAGGAGCACCCTCCATTGCTGCAGGTCGAGGTCGTCGTGTGGAGCGCCGCGCTCTGCGCCGGCGGGCACACCAGCCCGCAACGTCCGCAGTTCGCCGGGTCGCTGGCGAGGGTCACCTCGCAGCCGTTGGAGGCGCTGCCGTCGCAGTCCGCGAAGCCGTCCGTGCAGCCACGGACCACGCACCGCCCCCCGTCGCAGACCCCTCGGGCGTTGGCCGGGGCGCAGGCCTGGCCGCAGCCGCCGCAGTGCGACGCGCTCGACCCGAGGTCCGCCTCGCAGCCGTTGGCCGCCGTGCGGTCGCAGTCCCCGTAGCCGGGGCTGCACGAGGCCAGCGAGCACTGCCCCGACGAGCACACCGCCTGCCCGTTGGGGGCCGAGCACGCCCGGCCGCAGCCGCCGCAGTGGGCGAGGTCCGTGGCGGTGCGCACCTCGCAGCCGTTGGCCGGAGCGCCGTCGCAGTTGTCATAGCCCGCTCGGCACGACCCGATCCTGCAGGCGCTGGAGGCGCACGTCGCCGAGGCGTCGGGGAAGGAGCACACCCGGCCGCAGCCGCCGCAGTTCATCACGTCGTTGAGGGTGACCGTCTCGCAGCCCGGGGCGTCGGAGCGGCAGTCGGCGCTGCCCGGCGAGCAGGTCACCATCACCGCGAGGCAGAGCCCGTCGCGGCAGGTCTGGCCCGCGGCGCAGGCGTGCCCGCAGGCGCCGCAGTGGGCGATGTCGTGGTGGATGTCCACCTCGCAGCCGTTGCCCGCCGAGCCGTCGCAGTCGCCGTAGCCGGCGTTGCAGCGAGCGACCGTGCACGCCCCCGCGACGCACCCGCCGGTCGCCCGGGGCGGCGAGCACGCGAGGCCGCAGCCGCCGCAGTGCGAGGCGCTGGTGCGGGTGTCCACCTCGCAGCCGTTGGCGGCGCTGCCGTCGCAGTCGCCGTAGCCCGGGGCGCAGGAGCGGACGCAGGCGCCGCGCACGCAGCGGCCGACGCTGTGGCTGTCCGCCGCGCCAGCGCAGGAGCGGCCGCAGCCTCCGCAGTGGGCGTCGTCGGCCTGCAGGTCGACGCAGCGACCGCCGCAGATGATCCCCGGAGGGGGGCAGTCGAGCACGCAGCCGCCGCCCGCGCAGCGCTGGTTCTCGGGGCAGGCGACGCCGCACGCGCCGCAGTGGGAGGCGCTGGTCCGCAGGTCGACGCAAGCGTTGCCGCAGGGGAAGAGGCTCCCCGGGCAGGGCGCGCAGTAGCCCTCGGAGCACACGAGGCCTCCCACGCAGAAGGCCCCTCGAGCGGCCTCCATGCAGCATCGATCGCCGGCCTGGCGGCAGAGCCCCGCGGCGGCGTCCGGGTCCGGAGGGGCGTCGGTGGAGGCGTCGGTGGAGGCGTCGGCGGAGGCGTCGGTGGAGGCCTCGGTGGAGGCGTCCGCGGCGCGAGGGAGCAGGTCGAAGCCGGTGGTGCAGCCGCCCGAGAGCAGCGCGAAGGCCGCGAGGGCGAGGAGGGTCCGTGGGCGTCGTCGATGGTCTCGCATGACGGGGTCCTCGCTAGAATCGCAGTTGCAGGCCGCCGGGCGTCGCGGCCACGTCGACGGTGGTCGCGCTCGCCCCGAAGCGGGTCTGGGTGAAGAGCACCACCGTCGCCGCGCCCAGCGCCGCGGCGAGGCCGAAGCCCACGTTGGCCACCGTGCGGAAGGTGTCGCCCCGGGCCGCGAGCTCCCGGTCGGCGGCGCTGTCGTCGTAGCGAGGCTGCGCGTCGAAGTCCGAGCGCGCGGCCAGCGTGAGCCCGCCGAACACCCCGCCCACCAGCAGCGCCGCCCCGGTGGCGCACGCCCCGGCGATGAACCACCGGGGGCTCAAGCCGCGCGGCCGGTCCATGTGCGCCGTGAGCACGCGAGAGCGCTGCGGCTCGATGAGCACCTCGCCCTGCCACGACGCGAAGCCCGGGGCGCCGAGCTCGATGTGGTGCGTCCGCACCGGCAGCCGCACCGGCGATCGCACCACCGCGCCGTTGACCCGCAGCACCGCGGAGGCCGGGGCGCCGCGCAGCTCCAGGGTCCCCTCGCCCAGCGAGGCGGGCGCCGGGGAGAGCGCGACGACCACGTCCCGGGTCTCGCCGGAGGCCACCACCACCGGCTCGGCGCGCACCGCGTAGCCCGCGCGCTGCACCGCCACCACGTGACGCCCGGGGTTCACCGTGAGCGCCGAGGCGAGGCGCGAGCGGCTCACGGGCTCGCCGTCCAGGGTCACGGTCGCGTCGGCGGGCGTCACCTGCACCCGAAGGTGCGCGATGAAGCCCCGAAGCGTCGTCAGCATCCGGGTGACCTCCTGGCGTCGCTCGGGCGCGAGGTCGCGCGCGCGGCGGAGGTACTCGTCGATGGTCTCCGCGGCCTCGGCGTAGCGCCCCATCGCCTGCCAGGTGCGGCCGATGTTGAAGAGCAGGTCGACGCCGCCGGAGAGCGCCAGCGAGCGCTGGAACTCCAGCAGCGCCCCCTCGTAGTTGTGCGCCGTGAAGAGCGCCACGCCGCGCTCGTAGCGCACCTCCGCCTCGCTCCGGGGCTGCGCGCTCGCAGGCGCCCCGGCGAGGAGCACGACCGACGCGGCCACCCAGGGCACGCACGCGCGCCGCAACCGGACTGGACCCTTCACGAGCGGATCAAACCACAGCGCCGACTCACCGGCGACGGGTCACCGCCGCCTGGGCCACGGCGGCGTCGGGGTTGGCCAGCACCTCGGTCGCGAAGAGGTACTCGCCCGCGGCCTCGGCGCCCATCGCCACCGCGGCCTCGATGTCCTCGAGCGGACCGGTGAGCACCACGGTCCCCTTGCCCCCGATGCCCCGACCCAGGTGCAGGTCGACCAGGCGCACCCCCGCGCCCTTGAGCGCCGCGTCCGCGGCCCGCACCGCCGCCGAGAGGGAGGTCAGCTCCAGCACGCCGACGGCGTCTTCCGGGGCGCCCATGCGCACGCCTCCGCCGGCCGCCACCGCCAGCAGCACGTCGGGGTGCGCGTAGGGCAGCAGCACGTGGTCGACCCGCTGGCCCGCCGCGACCTCGAGCCCGGGCACCAGGGCCTCGTCGAGCTCGGCCTCGCCGCCGTGGAGCGCGATCCAGTACTTGCCCGGGGTGATGGGCTCGGCGTGCAGCACCGAGACCACGGCGCGCTTGGCCATGGCGTCGAGCGCGACGTAGCCCCGCGCGATCGACCCCAACTCCAGCAGCAGCAACGCAGGACCCACGACGACCCAACGGCACTACCACCCCGCGCGATCGCGGGACAAGCGCTACCCCGCGGAGGTGATAGCGTCCGGCGGAGTCGCCACCGATGCACACCCGCTGCCCTCGCTGTCAGCTCGACCTCGACGCCGCCTCCCCGTGGGTGCAGTGCCCCCGCTGCGGGACGCCCTTCGCCGCCGCGCCCTCGCCGCCGCCGCAGCACCATCCGCAGCAGCACCCTCCTCCGACGCAGCCCTCCGCGCAGCGGGTGTTCGTCGCGCCGACGCAGCCGGCCTTCACCCCGTCGACGCAGGCCGTCGACCCGGCGATGCTCGCTCAGGTGATGCGGGCCTCGGGATCCGCCCCGGCGCCACCGCCCCAGGCGCCCGCTTACCAGCCTTCGTATGCTGTCCCCGCCGCGCGCCCGGGCTTCGTCGCCGACGAGGACCTCGCCGGCAGCGCCGTGCTCTCCGTCGTGCTCTCCATCGTGGCCCTGCTCGGCGGCTGCAACCCGGTCGGGCTCGTCGGGATCACCGTCGGCCTCATGGCCTACGCCGCGGCCAACGACCGCCGCGTCGAGCTCGCCCGCGCCCGCGGCCGCACCGCGCGGCGCTTCGCCTGGGCCGCCATGGGCATCACCGCCATCGTCTGGGTGGTGGTGGTGCTCTCGCTCTTCTACGAGTTCTGAGCGGGCGCCCGGGGCAGGTCGATCCAGAAGCGCGACCCCCGGCCGACGGTGCTCTCGACGCCGACCGATCCCCCCATCGCCTCGGCGAGGTGCTTCACGATCGCGAGCCCGAGCCCCGTGCCCCCGACCTGCCGGGAGCGCCCCGCGTCGACCCGGTAGAAGCGCTCGAAGAGCCTCGGGAGGTGGCGGGCCTCGATGCCCGGACCGTCGTCCTCGACCAGGGTCCGCACGGTCGCCCCGCGGCGCTCGGCGCGCACCGTCACCACCGCCCCCTCGGGCGAATACTTGATGGCGTTCTCCAGCAGGTTGGTGAGCACGTGCTCGAGCGCGCTGCGGTCCGCCAGCACCTCCAGCGACCCGCCTTCCACCCGCACCCGCACCTCCGTGCCCCGGGCCTGCGCCGCCAGGCTCAGGAGCTCCCCGGCTCGCTCGGCCTCGGCGCGCAGCTCCACCGGGGCGAGGTCGATGCGCAGCTCCCTCGCCTCGATGCGCGACAGCTCCAGCAGGTCCTCCACCAGCCGGTGAAGGCGCTCGGCGTGGCGGTCGATCATGGTGGCGAACTCGAAGGCCGTCTCCGCCCGCTGAGCGCCGCCCAGGAGCAGCGTCTCCGCCGCGCCGCGAATGGCCGCCACGGGCGTGCGCAGCTCGTGCGACACGTTGGCCACGAAGTCGCGCCGCACGGTCTCCAGCCGCCGCAGCTCGGTCACGTCCGAGAGCACCGCGACGGCCCCCGCCCCGGGCTGCTCCACCGGGGCCACGCGCGCCATCACCCGCCGGGGTCGCACGCCCTCGATGGAGAGCTCGCGGGTGCTGGGCTCGGAGGAGCTCGCCGCCTCGGCGAAGAGCTCGTGCAGGTCGGCGTTGCGCACCACCTCGATGGGCTCCCTGCCCTCCACCTCCCCGCCCAGCAGGAACATCTCCCTCAGCGCCCGGTTGGCCAGCACCACCTGGCCTCGCGCGTCGGTGACCAGCACCCCCTCGGCCATCGACTCCAGGATCGCCCCCAGCCGGTCGCGCTCGCGCTCCAGCTTGCCGAGGGTGCTGGCGAGGTTGTCCGCGAGCTCGTCGAGCGCCGCCGCGAGCGAGCCCACGTCGTCGTCGAGGTCGATGCGGGTGCGCACCGAGAGGTCGTGCACCATGGCCCGGGCGGTGTCCGTGAGCCGCCGAAGGGGGCGCGCCGCGAGGGCCACCGCGAGCCAGGACATGCCCGCCGCCACCAGCAGACCGAGCGCGCCGCCCACCGCGAGCAGCCGCCACACCGCCGCGCGGGCCACCTCCTCCAGCGCCGACGAGACGGCCACGCGGAGCACCCACACCCCGCCCGGCCCGTCGAGCGAGGTCGCGGCGTAGGTGAGGTTGCGGCGCATCGTCGCGCTCTGCCGCCGCGCGACGCCGCGACCCGTGCGATGCGCGGCCAGCACCTCCGGGCGCGCCCCGTGGTTGGTGATCCTCGGGAGACGCCACGCGGGGATCGCCGAGTCGGCCACCACGCGGCCATCCGGGGCGACCAGGGTCACGCGGTCGTGCACCCGCCCGGCGAGCTCTCGCACCAGCGGGTCGGCGGTGGCGGTGTCCCAGGCGCCGACGGCTCGCACCGCGGCGGCGATGAGCGACGACTCGGTGAGCCGCTGCTCCTCGGCGTGAGCGCGCAGGTTGCGGTCGAGGGCCGCGGAGATGAACCACTGCGCGAGCAGCAGCCCCACCGCCACGAGGGCGATGGAGATGATGAGCAGCCGGGCGCGCAGCCCGAAGGTGAAGCGCCGGTGGGTGCGAGCGCCGCGCGCCATCGCCCGCGCTCAGCCGCCGGGGTCGCCGGGGTCGGAGGCGAAGCGGTAGCCCACGCCGCGCACCGTGTGGATGTACTCCCCCGCGGCGCCGAGCTTCTCCCGGAGGCGCTTGATGTGCGTGTCGACGGTGCGCGTCTCGACGTGCATCTGCAGCCCCCAGACGTCGGCCAGCAGCGCGTCCCGGCTCTGCACCCGGTTGCGCCGCTCGATGAGCGTCGAGAGCAGGCGGAACTCCAGCGCCGTCAGCACCACCTCCGCCGAGTCCACGTAGACCCGGTGCGCGGTGCGGTCGACGCGGAGCCGACCGAAGGTGATCACGTCCTCCGGGGCGCCCTCCACGTCGCTGCGTCGGAGCACCGCTCGGATGCGCAGGATGAGCTCCCGCACGCTGAAGGGCTTGGTGACGTAGTCGTCGGCGCCGAGCTCGAAGCCCACGACCCGGTCGATCTCCTCGCCTCGCGCGGTCACCATGATCACCGGGATCGCCCGGGTCGCCGCGCCGGTCTTGAGCGCCCGGCACACCTCGGTGCCGGAGCCGTCGGGGAGCATCAGGTCGAGCAGCACCACGTCCGGGCCGAAGGCCGAGGCGGCCTTCACGGCCTCCGTCGCTCGCCCCACCGAGCGGGTCTCGAAGCCCGATTGTTGAAGGTTGAACTCCAGCAGCCGGACGAGGTCCGGCTCGTCCTCGACGATCAGCACGCGCGGGGTCTGGCTCACGGCGGGAAGGACTATCCCACGCTCGTTACGGTCTCGAAACAGACGTGCGATGCCCGCGGGGACTTTGCTCGCACAGTTCACCGGACCGTCACCGGACTCCGGTTGCGCTGCCCGGCCAAGCTGTCACCGTCCTCCGATCCCCGTGCCGAGACCTGTGCCCGAGCCCCGAGTGCTGCCGTTTCCCGCGCCCGACGAGGCCGCGCCGGCGAAGCTCTCGGTGCGCGGCCTCAGCTGCTTCTACGACGGACGTCAGGTGCTCTTCGACGTCGACCTCGCGCTCCCCCCGCGCCGGGTGACGGCGCTGCTCGGTCCGTCGGGCTGCGGCAAGAGCACCCTGCTCCGCGCGCTCAACCGCCTCGACGAGCGGCGCCCCGGCACCCGCGTCACCGGCACCATCACCCTCGACGGCGAGGACATCCACCGCCCGGACATGGACCTGCGCCAGCTGCGCCGCCGCGTGGGGATGATCTTCTCTCAGCCGCGGCTGCTCCCCGGGTCGGTCTTCGACAACGTCGCCTTCGGGCTGCGCGCCGCCGGGGTCGACGAGCACCGCGCCCTCACCGACCGGGTCGAGACGGCCCTTCGCCGCGCGGCCCTCTGGGACGACGTGCGCGACCGCCTCACCGTCGACGCCCGAGCGCTCAGCCCCGGCGCCGCGCAGCAGCTCTGCATCGCCCGAGCGCTGGCCGTCGGCCCCGAGGTGCTGCTCCTCGACGACCCCACCGGCGCGCTCGACCCCATCGCCACCGCGCGCATCGAGGGGCTGCTCGCGGACCTTCGGGAGAGCCTCACGCTGGTGGTGGTGACGCACGCTCCGCAGCAGGCCGCCCGCGTCTCGCAGCGCACCGCCCTCTTCCACGACGGCCGGCTGGTGGAGGTCGGCGACACGCGCGTGGTCTTCACCCGCCCGAGGGAGCGCCTCACCCAGGACTACCTCACCGGGCGCTACGGATAGGACCCATCGGATGCCCACCTCCGGCGGACACCTCTCCCGCGACTTCGAGGCCGAGCTCCGGGAGCTCCGCAGC
This sequence comes from uncultured Myxococcaceae bacterium, assembly GCA_966211675.1. Lineage (GTDB taxonomy): Bacteria > Myxococcota_A > Polyangia > Polyangiales > SCUS01. Next base: position 17,311 of record CBIHPK010000110.1, on the reverse strand, counting down.
CGGCTGCTCGCCATGGGAGCGCGCTGCGAGCAGGCCATCCACCTGGCGGTGACGGCCTTCCTGGAGCGCGACCTCGGGCGGGTGCCGGAGGTCGAGGCCCTCGACGCGCGCATCGACCGCGACGAGATGGAGATCGACGAGCTCGCCCTGCACATGCTGGCCCTGCGGCAGCCGGTGGCCGACGACCTGCGCTTCATCACCACCACGCTCAAGTGCGTCACGGACCTCGAGCGCATCGGCGACGAGGCGGTCAACCTCAGCGAGCGCGTGCGGGAGATCGCGCTCGCGCCCGCGGTGCCGCCGCACCCGGAGCTCGCGGAGATGAGCGCCGCCGCGCAGGGGATGCTGCGAGAGGCCCTCGACGCCTTCGTCGAGCGCGACGCCGACCGCGCGGAGGCCGTGCTCCGCCGCGACGCCGAGGTGGACGCCCTCTACGGCCGGGTGCTGCGCGAGGTCTTCGCGTGGATGCGGCTGCACCCCGACGAGATCCCCGCGGGCCAGGCGGTCGCCTCCGCCGCCAAGTACGTCGAGCGCGTCGCCGACCACGCCACCAACCTCGCCGAGCAGGTGGTCTTCATGGTGCGCGGAGTCGACGTGCGGCACCGTCGCTCCGAGCGCCCGCGCCCGTGAACGCCGCCGCGCTCGCCACCCTCGCCTGCGCCGCCGTGGCCACCCTCCTCGGGGCGCTGCCCGGCGTGGCCGTCGCCGTGTACGCCGCGGAGCTTTCCACCGGGCCCTGGCGAGAGCGGGGACTGCGGCTGCTGGAGACCTGCGCGGCGCTCCCCGGCGTGGTCTTCGGCTTCGCGGCGCTACGCCTCCTCGGGCTCCTCGGGGTCGAGCGCGCCAACACCCTGGTCACCGGCGCCGCGCTCGCGGTGATGATCCTCCCGACGGTGGCGCTGCTCTCCGTCGAGGCGCTGCGCGGCGCCCCGGAGGAGCTGCGCGAGACCGGCGAGGCGCTGGGAGCGTCGGCCTGGCAGACCGCCTGGCGCATCGTGGTGCCCTCGCGCTGGCGCGGCCTCGCCTCGGCGGTCTGCGTCGGCTTCGCCCGGGCGGCGGGAGAGACCGCCGCGGTGCTGCTCCTGGCCTCGCGAGGGGGTGGCCCGCGTACCCTTTCCGCCCGCATCCTTGACGAACTCCCCCGCGCCCCTCCCTCCTCCGCATGGAACCACCCCCTCTTCGCGATGTCCCTGCTGCTGCTGGTCCTCTCCACGGGGGTGGTGATGCTCGCTCGCCCGCCCGCTCCCTCGAGGCCCTCGGACGGGCCCTCCTCGCGTCGCTGACCGCCCTGGTCCTCCTCGGCCTCGCCGCCCTGCTCGCGGCGCTGCTCGTCTCCGGAGCGCTCGGCCTCCGCGCTCACCCGGAGTCCCTGCGCCCGGCGCTCTCCGCCCTCGGCCGCTCGCTTCGCCTCGCCGCCCTCTCCACCGCGCTCGCCTTCGCGCCCGGCCTCTCGCTCGGCCTCTGGCTCGCCCACGTCGCCGACCGCTCCCGCCTCTCTCGCGCCGTCCGCGGCGCCCTCGACGCCGCCTCGGCCTTACCCGGCCTCGTATTCGGCCTCGCTGGCTGGGCCCTGCTCTCCGCGACGCCCGGTCTCCGAGGGAGCACCCTCTCCATGGCCCTGGTGCTCTCGATGCTCAACCTCCCGTGGCTGGCCTCGCTCGCCGAGCGGGCGCTGCGGGCCGTCCCCCACGAGCTGGAGGAGGCCGCCCTCGCGCTCGGCGGATCGCACGCCCAGACCCTGCTTCGGTTGAGCCTCCCGCTCGCGTCGAGGGGCGTTCTGGCGGCGGTGATCCTCTGCCTGGGCCGGTGCTTCGCCGAGTGCGCTCCGCTGCTCTGCGTCGCGCCCGACACGCCCGAGGCGCCCCTCACGCTGATGCTCTGGCGCTCGCCCACGGACTCCGCCGGGGCCGCGGTGAGCGCGGCGCTGCTCGTGGCCCTCGCCCTCGCGACCACCGCCGCGGGCCACCGTCTTCAGCGCGCCGGAGACAATCGACCGCCGGGGGCATTGCGCTGAGGGTGTTGCGCGGGAGAGTTTCCGCACCCCTCAGGCGCTCTGCCCCCGCAATGGACCTCGACTTCCTGCTGCCCTGGCCTGCTGCGCTGGAGGCCGGCCGCCTGGTGCGCCGCTACCATCGCTTCCTCTCGGACGTCGTCCTCGACGACGGCCGGGCCGTCACCGCCCACTGCGTCAACAGCGGAATGATGGAGGGACTCGTGCGCCCCGGGGCGAGGGTCTGGGTGTGCGCCGCCGCGGGCGCCTCGCGGAAGCTCGCGTACACCTGGTGCGCCACGGAGCTCGACGGCGTGCGCATCGGCGTCGACACCGCCCTCCCCAACCGCCTGGTGAAGGCGATGCTGGAGGCGCGGGCGCTGCCCCGGATGGGCCCCTACGAGACGATGCGCCCGGAGTATCCGCACGTGGCCGGGAGCCGCGTGGACTTCCGACTGACGGCCCCTGGCGTGGTGCACGACGTCGAGGTGAAGAACTGCCACCTGGTCTACCCCGACCACCGCGGGTACTTCCCCGACTCGGTGAGCACCCGCGCCACGAAGCACCTGCAGGCCCTCATCAAGGAGCGGCGCCGCGGCGTCGAGGCGACGGTGATCTTCGTGGTCCAGCGGGGGGACGCGCGCTCGGTGCGGCCGAGCGACCTGCACGACCCGGACTTCGGCAGGGCGGCGCGCAAGGCCGCGACGGTGGGGGTGAGGTTTCGCGCGCTTCGGGCGACGCCCACGGACGAGGGGCTGCGGGTGCTGGGGACGATCCCCGTCGACCTCGAGGAGTACGGCCTCGCGCGCCACGCGCTCTGGAAGGCCTCGCTGCGCCCGAACTCCGGGTGGGAGCGGCCTCGAAAGGCCGACTGAGCCCGCTCCCCGCTCTCGTCCCCTCACAAGAAACTGGCGCGGGGCCGACGGGTTCACTAGTACGACGCCCCCCCTATGGCACGAACCCCCGCTGAGTCCCGACACACCCCCGACCTCTGCGCCGCCGCCTACGAGGCGCTCCTGCCACGCATCGAGGCCGTCGACGCGGCCGCGCTGCTCTCCGCGCCTCCGGACCTCCGCGCCGTGGTGCGCACGGCCCTGGAGACCTCCGACCTCGCCGACGAGGACGAGCTCCGCGCCCGCCTCGCTCGACTGCCCGCGGAGGAGTTCTCGCCGACGGTGCCGGAGACCCTGCGCGAGGTCGCTCGCGCGATGCGCCACATGCTCCTGCGCCGCGAGTCCGCCGAGGACCAGGGCTCCGGCGTGCTGCTGACGGAGGACTTCGCCACGCAGGCGCACGACACCCGCGCCCGGATGCTGAAGGTCGCCCTTCACTACTTCGAGGACGACGCCTCGCACGCCGCGGAGCTGAAGCGCATCGGTCGCAAGAAGGGCCACGTGCAGCTGCGCGACGACCTCGAGCGCCTCGCGAGCTTCTACGAGGCCCAGCGCGACGTGATCGAGCGCGACCCCAAGTGGTACCGCGCGGGCGACGTGGCCGAGGCGAGGCGCATCGCGGCCGAGCTCACCGCGCTGCTCAAGGCCGCGCAGTCCGACGAGCTGGGCCAGTGGGACGCGCGCCTCGCGCAGGCCTACACCCTCCTCGTCCCGGCCCACGAGGAGCTTCGGGCGGCGGGGCAGTTCCTGCTGCGCAACGGCGGGGCCGAGCGCTTCGCGGCGCTGCCTGGAGTGCGCCGCCGCGTCCGCAAGGACGAGCCGAAGTCCACCGAGCCCACGAGCGCCGAGCCCACCACGGCGGTGGCGTAACGCCACACCGGGGCCGTCCGGACACACGGCCCCGACGCCTCCCTCCTGCTTCATCGCGCATCCCCCGGTGGCACATCGGCTGCTACGTGCGGACCGTTGGCGTCCGGCGTGTCCGGACGCCCTGCCTGATGGACCCGTTACGGAGGTGAGAGATGGCGACCATGAAGACCGTGGCCTGTCTGCTGGGGCCGATGTTCGAAGACTCCGAGTACAAGGTTCCGACCGACGCGCTGCGCGAGGCCGGCTTCCAGGTGGACGTGATCGGCGCGAGGGCGGGCGAGGAGCTGCGGGGCGACAAGGGCACCGTCGTCGCCCACACGGACCTCGCCATCGATGACGTGAAGGCCGTCGACTACGACCTGCTGCTCATCCCCGGCGGGTTCTCTCCCGACCGGCTGCGCGCCGACCCCCGCTTCGTGCGCTTCGTGAACGACTTCGAGGCCACCGGGCGCACCATCGCCGCGGTCTGCCACGGGCCGCAGCTCCTGGCCGCCGCGCACCTCGTGCGGGGGCGCACGCTCACGGCATGGAAGACCGTGCAGGACGACCTCCGTCAGATGGGCGCCGTCGTGAGGGACGAGGCCGTGGTCGAGGACCGCAACTGGATCACCAGCCGCAAGCCCGACGACCTGCCGGCCTTCACCCGCACCATCCTCGCGTCGCTCAACGCGCCGGAGACCACCGCCGCGCGGGGGCGCTGAACGCATGCGCCGCACCCCCAACGAGTCGCTCTGGCTGGCCACCGCGACGCGCCCCCACCAGAGCCCCCTCGCCCAGACGGTGACCGTGGACATCGTCGTGGTGGGCGGCGGCATCGCGGGCATGACCGCGGCGCTGCTGCTCAAGCGGGCCGGGGCCAGCGTGGCCGTGGTCGAGATGCAGCGAGTGGGCTACGGCGAGACGGGCCACACCACGGCCAACCTCACCGAGATCATCGACGAGCGCTACGAGGACATCGAGCGCGACTTCGGGCGCGACGCCGCGAAGCTGGTGGCCGAGTCGAGCCGCGCCGCGATCGACCACATGGAGGCCTGGTCGGCGGAGTTCCCGTGCGCCTTCGAGCGGGTGCCCGCGTACCTCTACGCCGAGGGCAGCGAGGACGCCCACGCGCTCGAGCGCGAGGTCGAGGCCGCGCGAGGCGCCGGGGTGGCCGCGACATTCACCCGGGAGGTCCCCTTGCCCTTCCCCGTGGCGGGAGCGCTCAAGGTCGAGCGCCAGGCGCAGTTCCACCCGATGATGTACCTGCGAGGCCTCGCGAGGGAGCTGCCCGGCGGCGGGTGCCACCTCTTCGAGGAGAGCCGCGTGGTCGAGGTCAACGACGGCGAGCCCTGCCGGGTGCTGCTCGCCTCCGGGGTCGAGCTCTCCGCGCGCACGGTGCTCGTCACCGCCAACGTGCCGGTGTTCAACCTGCTGGCGCTGCACACCAAGATCGCCGCCTATCGCACCTACGCGGTCGCGGTGCGGGGCGCCCGAATGCCGCCGCCGGGGCTCTACTTCGACACCGCCGATCCGTACCACTACACCCGACGCTACGAGGACGAGCGGGGCCCGCTGCTCATCGTGGGCGGCGAGGACCACAAGACGGGCCAGTGCGACGACACGGAGGTGCCCTTCACCCGCCTCCAGCGCTACGTGGCCGAGCGCTTCGGCTCCGAGGACACGATCTACCGCTGGTCGGGGCAGATCATCGAGCCCGCCGACGGGCTGCCGTACATCGGCAGAAACTCCGCGTCGGACAACGTGTTCGTGGCCACCGGCTTCGGGGGCAACGGCATGACCTTCGGCACCCTCTCGGGGATGATGCTCGCGGACGTCGCCCTCGGTCGGAGCAACCCCTGGACGGACCTCTACGAGGCCACCCGCATGAAGGTGCTCGGGGCCGTGAAGGACATGCTGGTCGAGAACGTGGACTACCCCGTCCACCTCATCGGCGACCGGCTCGCGGTGCCCAGCCGCTCCGCCGAGGACCTCGTCCCCGGCGAAGGCGACGTGGTGCTGGTCGGCGGTCGCAAGCTCGCGGTCTACTGCGACGAGCGGGGCACCCTCCACGGCATGAGCCCGGTGTGCACGCACATGGGCTGCCACGTGGGCTGGAACACCGCCGAGAAGAGCTGGGACTGCCCCTGCCACGGGGGCCGCTTCGACGCCCTGGGCCAGGTGCTCAACGGCCCGCCGCTGCAGCCCCTGGAGGCCCGAGCCCTGGCCGAACCCACCCCGGTGCTCGTCGACGACGACGAGGTCACCGAGCCCGCCGGGGCGCTCACCTGATCAGCGCCTGGGCGGCCGCCACCCCTCCAGCATCTGCGCGTAGTTGAGCCGCTCCCAGGCGTGCGGATCGGGCGCTCCGCGCAGGTCGAGCACCCCTCTCGCCTCGGCGCTGGAGCGGTAGCCCTTCTCGTCGAGCCATCGAGCGAGCTCGTCACGGACCACGCCCACGTGCCGGGGTCCGTGGAGCAGCAGCGCCGAGGCCATCTGCACCACGTGGGCGCCGCTCAGGATGGCCTTGGCCGCGCCGAGGCCCGAGTGGACGCCGCCCGTGCACGCGAGCGAGAGCCGCGTCGTCGGAGAGAGCAGCGCCAGCGCGTGCAGCCGCAGCGGGAGCTCGGCCGCGGTGGAGAGCACCAGGTGCCGGTCGACGTCGAGCGTGTCGAGCGAGATGTCCGGCTGGTAGAAGCGGTTGAAGACCGCCACGCCGAGCGCTCCGGCCTGCTCCAGGCGCCGCACGAAGGAGGGCACCGAGGCGTAGAAGGGCGTGAGCTTCACGCTCACCGGAAGCGTCACCGAGGCGAGCACCGAGCGCACCACGTCGAGCTGCCGCTCCTCCACCTCGGCGCCGGTCTCGTCGGGGGAGGTCGCCACCTCGTAGAGGTTGAGCTCCAGGGCGCTCGCCCCGGCGCTCTCCAGTCGCCGCGCGTAGGCGGTCCATCCGCCGGGCGTGGTGCCGTTGAGCGAGGCTACGATGGGGACGTCCACGCGCCTGCGCAGCCGGTCGAGCTCCGCGAGGTAGGGCTCCACGTCGACGGAGAACACGCTCGACCCGTGGAGCACGCCGCTGGTCTCCGCGTCGTGGTCGATCCTCGCGTCGAGGAAGCGGTGCGCGGCCATCTGCTCGTGGACGATCTGCTCCTCGAAGAGCGAGTGCATCACCACGGCCCCGGCGCCCGCGTCGACCGCCGCCGCGACCGCGTCGGGGTCCTTCGAGAGGGGGCTCGCGGACACGACGAGGGGGCTCGCGAGCGGCAGGCCGAGCCATGAGGTGGACAGGTCAAGCATGGGGCTCCTCCGTGGGAAGCTGGATGCGGGCGAGCTGCTCGTAGAGCGAGCGCCGCTGTCGGATGGCCGCGCGCGAGGCCGCCACCAGCGCCGCGTATCGCTCCGGGGAGCGCAGCTCCACCATGCGGAAGCGCGACTCGTTCTCCATGTACTTCGCGACGTCGATCTTCGCCGGGCCGGAGTCGAGCACCAGCGGCGCCTCACCCCGCCCGATGCGCGCGGGGTCGAAGCGGTAGAGCGGCCACATCCCGCTGTCGATGGCGCGCTTCTGCTGCGCGGGCGAGTGCACGAGGTCGTAGCCGTGGGCGATGCACGGGCTGTGGGCGATGATGAGCGAGGGCCCCGGGTGGCGCTCGGCCTCGAGGAAGGCCTCCACGGTCTGCGCGCTGCGGGCCTGCATCGCGACCTCGGCGACGTAGACGTGGCCGTAGCTCATGGCGAGCAGCCCGAGGTCCTTCTTGGCGGTGGCCTTGCCCGCGGTCGCGAACTTCGCCGCGGCGCCGAGCGGCGTGGCCTTGGACTGCTGGCCTCCGGTGTTGGAGTAGACCTCCGTGTCCAGCACCAGCACGTTGACCTTGCGGTGCGAGGCCAGCACGTGGTCGAGGCCGCCGTAGCCGATGTCGTAGGCCCAGCCGTCGCCGCCGACGATCCAGACGCTGCGAGGCACCAGCGCGGCCGAGGCCTCGGAGAGCGCCTGCGCCTCGGGCGACGGGTCCCTCGCGAGGAGCGCCGAGAGCTCGGCGAGGCGGGCCCGCTGGGCCTCGATCCAGGCCTCCCCGGAGCCCGGCGTCCGCAGCGCGTCGACCAGCGCGGGCGGAAGACGAGAGGCCATGGAGGTGAGCAGCGAGCGGGCGCGGTCGGCCCTCATGTCGAGGGCGAGGCGCATCCCGAAGCCGAACTCCGCGTTGTCCTCGAAGAGCGAGTTGGACCACGCGGGACCTCTCCCCTCGCGGTCGGTCGTGTACGGCGTCGTGGGGAGATTTCCCCCGTAGATGGACGAGCAGCCCGTGGCGTTGGCGATCACGAGGTGGTCGCCGAAGAGCTGGGTGAGCAGCCGGATGTACGGGGTCTCGCCGCAGCCCGCGCAGGCCCCGGAGAACTCGAAGAGCGGCAGCCGCAGCGGGGCCGTGCGCTTGTCGATGGGGAGCCCCGTGAGGGCACCCGAGCGGAGCGTCTGGAAGAACGCGAAGGCCTCGCGCTCGACCTCACGATGCTCGGCGAGGGGCTCCGAGACGAGGGCCTTGCGACGCGGCTGGAGGCGGTCCTTCGCGGGGCAGACCTCGACGCAGAGCCCGCAGCCGGTGCAGTCCTCCGGGGCGACCTGCACGGTGTAGCGACGGCCCTCGGGAGAGCGATCGATCTCATCGGGGACCGAGCGGAAGCCCGGCGGCGCGTCGACGAGCTGCGACGGGTCGAAGACCCTCGTCTGGATCGCCGCGTGGGGACAGATCATCGAGCAGAAGTTGCACTGCACGCAGAGCTCGGGCTGCCAGATGGGGATCTCCATCGCGAGCGCCCGCTTCTCGAAGCGGCTGGTCCCGCCGGGCCAGGTCCCGTCGGGGGGGAAGGCGCTCACGGGCAGCTCGTCGCCGCGGCCCTCCAGCAGCAGCCTGGTCACCCGCTGCACGAAGTCCGGCGCGCTCGCCGGGACCGCTGGGGCCCTCCGTCGCTCGCTGCTCACCGCCTCGGGCACCGCGACCTCGCGCAGCGCGCCCAGCGCGGCCTCGATGGCGGCGACGTTGCGGCGCACCACCTCCGGGCCTCGGCGTCCCCAGGTCTCCTCGATGGAGCGCCGCACATGCTCCATCGCCTCCTCCACCGGGAGCACCCGGGAGAGCGCGAAGTAGCCGATCTGCATCACCGTGTTGATGCGCCGACCGAGGCCGGCGGCCTCTGCGACGCCGTAGCCGTCGAGGGCGAAGAGCCGGCAGCGCTGAGCGACGAGCCTCGACTGCACCTCCCAGGGCAGCGACGCCCACACCCGCTCCGGGGCGAGCGAGGTGTTGAGGAGCACCGTGGCCCCGGGCATGGCCGCGCCCAGCACGTCGCGCCGCTCGAGGAACTCCGGGTCGTGCACGGCGATGAACTGCGCCCGCCGGATGAGGTAGGTCGACCGGATGGGGCGCGGACCGAAGCGCAGGTGCGAGACCGTGGTCGCTCCCGACTTACGAGAGTCGTATTCGAAATGCCCCTGGGCGTAGCGGCCGGTCTCCTCGCCGATGATCTTGATGCTGGCCTTGTTGGCGGAGACGGTGCCGTCGGCGCCGAGGCCGAAGAAGAGGGCGCGGGAGACGTCGTCGGGCTCGATGTCGAAGTCCGCCTCGACGGAGAGTGAGGAGCCGGACACGTCGTCGCGGATCCCGACGGTGAAGCGCCGCCTCGGCGCGTCGGCGAGCATGTTGTCGAAGACGGCCTTCACCATCGCCGGGGTGAACTCCTTGGAGGCGAGCCCGTAGCGACCGCCGTAGAGCCTCGGGAGCGACGCGCGATCGCCCCGGGCCACGGCCTCGACCAGCGCCGTGGTGAGCTCCTGCAGGAGCGGCTCACCGGACGATCCGGGCTCCTTGGTGCGGTCCAGCACCGTGACGGAGCGGGCGGAGGCGGGCAGCGCGGCGAGCAGATGATCGAGGGAGAAGGGGCGGAAGAGGCGCACCTTGAGCACGCCCACGCGCTCGCCCTGCTGCGTGAGGTGATCGACCGTCTCGTGGGCGCACTCGGCGCCCGATCCCATGAGCACGAGCACCCGCTCGGCCTCCGGGTGGCCCACGTAGTCGAAGGGCCGGTAGCGGCGGCCGGTGAGCGAGGCGAAGCGCTCCATCACCGAGTCGAGCAGCGCCGGGAAGCGCTCGTAGTAGGGCTCGATGGCCTCGCGAGACTGGAAGTACGCGTCGGGGTTCTGCGAGGTGCCGCGCACCACGGGGTGATCGGGGTCGAGGGCGCGGGCGCGGTGCGCCCGGATGGCGTCGGCGTCGAGGAGCGAGAGCAGGGTCTCGTCGTCGAGGGGCGTGACGCGGGTGATCTCGTGCGAGGTGCGGAAGCCGTCGAAGAAGTGCAGCACCGGCACGCGGGCGAGCAGCGTGACGGCGTGGCCGATGGCGGCGAGGTCCTGCGCCTCCTGGGCCGACCCGGAGGCGAGCAGGGCCATGCCGGTGGGGCGCGCGGCCATCACGTCGGAGTGGTCGCCGAAGATGGAGAGGGCGTGCGTGGCCACCGCGCGCGCCGCGACGTGCATACAGAACGACGTAAGCTCCCCGGCGATCTTGAAGAGGTCGGGGAGCATGAGCAGCAGGCCCTGCGACGCGGTGAAGGTGGTGGCGAGGGCGCCCGCCTGGAGGGCTCCGTGCACCGCTCCGGCGGCGCCTCCCTCGGACTGCATCTCGACCACGTCCGGGACCGCTCCCCAGAGGTTGGCGCGGCCGTCGCTCGACCAGGCGTCCGCGTGCTCTCCCATCGCGGAGGCCGGGGTGATGGGGTAGATGGCGATGACCTCGCTCAGCCGATAGGCGACGTCGGCGACGGCCTCGTTGGCGTCGAGGGTGCGGGGGCGAAGAGGTACCTTCACGGGGACTTCCTTCCGATGCGACCGACCAGCAGGAGCACGAGCGCGACGGCCTGGGCGAAGACCAGCAGCACCAGCCACGGAGAGGCCCCGGTGAGCCCGGCGAGGGTGACCCGGCCGAGCGATCCGACGCGGGTGAGCGCGGGCATCACGACCGGCTGCAGCAGCCCGAAGACCATCGCCCCGACGAGGAGCCCGGAGAGCCCTGCGACCCAGGCGTCGAGGCGCCCCTCGCCCGCCTCGGCCACGATGGTGCCGGGGCAGTAGCCCGCGGTGGCCATGCCGACGCCGAAGACCACGCCGCCCACCACGTTGGCGAGCACCATCGTCGAGGGGATGGGGGCGCTCGTCGCGAAGCCCGCGTCGAGCCCCACCTGGATGGCGAAGGCGCCCACCACCAGCGCGGTGAGCATGAAGCGCAGCACGGTCATGTCGCGCAGGCGATAGATGTTCACGATGCGGGCGTAGTGGGTGAGCCCGGCCTTGTGCAGCGCCCAGCCGAAGAGGAAGCCCAGCACCAGCGGCTTGACCACGTCGGGCATCAGCCCGCCCTCCCCCGGTACCAGAGCCACGCCGTGGGGATGCCCCCGGCGAACATCCCGACCATGAAGAGGAAGGCCGCGGGAGAGAGCGCCGCTCCGCCGGAGATGGCGAGCCCGCTGGTGCACCCGCCCGCGATGCCCGCGCCGAGCTGCACCAGCACCGCGCCCATGAAGGCCAGCGCCAGCCGCTGCGCCCGGCTCGGACCGAAGCGCTCCTCCCACTGGGTGTCCGGCAGCCAGCGCCAGCGGGCCTCACCGGAGAGCCGGCTGGAAGCGAAGGAGCCGATCAGCAGCCCCACCATGAGCCACACCTGCCAGGTGATGCCTGGGCTCATCACGAAGCGGTAGTACTGGCTCGTGGGGAAGAGCCAGCGGCCGGGCCACGCGGCGAGGCGATCGAAGGCCCCGGAGGCGGAGATCGGCCGGCCGCAGAAGACCTCGGAGTACGCGACGACGAGGCCCAGAAGCGCGCCCGCGGCGTATGGGTTCCAGGTCTTCGCTCGCAGCCACTCGCCGAGGGGCCGGGGCGCCACGGCGAGCTCCCGGCGGAGCACGAGGTAGAGCGCGACCGAGAGCAGCGCCGCGAGGGCCGCGAGCACGCGATCGGGCGCGTGGCTCACCGGCGGCGGAGGCGGAGCGGGCGGCGGAGGCGGCGGAGTCGCGGTGCGAGCCGGGACGGTGATGTAGCGCTCGGCGCGGGCCTGGGCGTCGGCCGCGTGGCAGCCCCCGCAGGAGACCGAAGGGTCGACCAGCGGAGAGCGGAGGCCTCGGTGCGCCTCGCTCTGGGAGGGCGCGGCGGGGACGCCCCCGTGGCAGGAGGCGCAGAGGTCACCGAAGCCGTGGTCGACGTGCCAGGGCTGCGCGCCTTGCAGCACCGGGCGCAACCCGTGCGTCTCGTGACAGCTCACGCAGGACGAGGCGTTGGAGGTGCACTGGGCCTGGGCCGACGGGGTCCACGCCAGGGCTGCGATTACCGGGAGGAGTAAGATCGCGCTCCGCACGAGCGCGGAACCGCAGCTTTCGTGCCGTCAGTCGGTCAGCCCTCGCGGTGACCCTCGCGCCAGGCGCGCACCCGCTCGGCGAGCCACGGTCCGTCGTCGAGCGGCAGGTCGTGCCCCGCGCGGGGGTGCTCCACCAGCGGGGCGCCGAAGTGGCTCGCCAGCCGCTGGCCGCAGACCGGGTGAGCCAGCGGGTCGCGCGCGGCGGTCACCACCAGGGTCGGCACCGCGAGGCGAGCGGGCGCCCGGAAGCGCGTCGCGGCGGCGAGCTGGCGCACCAGCGTGCCCACCGGCGTGGGGTGCTCCTGACCGTAGCGGGACCACTCCCTCGCCACGAGGTCGAGGTCCGGCGCGAGGCGGGTGGTGAAGCCCAGCACGATGCGCTCTCGCTCGACCAGGTCTCGGGTGCGCGCCGCCGCGACGATCTGCGGGACGATGGCGAGGTCCATGCGGTCCCACGGGCGGGAGAGATCGCTCGCGGAGGTGTTCACCAGCACCACGCGGCGGAAGTCCTCCGGGTGGTCGGCGGCCCACTGCATGGTGACCATCCCCCCGAGCGACACGCCGAGCAGGCTCCACGGACCGGGGTGTTGGTCTCTCAGCCGCAGCCAGCGGGAGCGGGTGTCCTCCATGATCCCGCGGACGGTGGAGGGCGAGCGCCTCGCGTGCTCGGTGCCGGCGCCGGGGAAGTCGATGCCGTGCGCGGTGGCGTCGCCGAGGGTCTCGGCGAGCACCTCGGCGAAGCGGCCGTTGTGACGTTGCTCGCGGGCGAGGCCGCGGAGGAGGAGCCAGCGTTCCATGGTGGGTTCAGCCGAGGAGGGGAGAGGGCGTTTACGGTGGGGTGTATTACCGTCGGCCCGGGGTGCGCGGCGGCGTCTCGACCGGAGGCGGCGGCTGCGGGTGCACCATCCGCATGCCCCCCGGGACGGCCACGTGCGGAGCCGGGCGATGGACCACCGGCGGAGGCGGAGGCGGCACCGGGTGCACCGACATCGGACCGCCTGCGGGATGCGGCGTCAGATCCAGCGGGGGCGTGGGCTGCACCGGAGCGACGGCGCCGCTCGGCTGCACGGGAGGCGGCTGCGGGCCGACGATCGGGGCCGCGCCCGCGGGACCGATCTCCGCGCGCGTCGGGGTGATGAGCCCGAGGCCGATGCCGATCTCCTTCAGGCCGTCGGCGAGGCGGCTGCCGTCGAAGGCGTTGGCGGCGCTCTGGCCGTGGTCGGTGAGGCGCTCGTGGCGCTCGTGGACCTCGGAGGCGGGAGCGTCGCAGCCGTCGATGACGACGCCGCTGGCGAGCAGCGCCGCGAGGCTGGGCAGCGCAGTGCTCCGGGCGGCGGTGCGGGGACGACGATGGTTCATGCGGGTGGTTGCCCTTCGACGCGTTACGACGCCGGGATCTTGGCGCGCCCTCGGGGTCGATGGCAAACCTCGCGGTCGATGGGACGATTTGACGACCGGGCGACGCGGCCCGCCCGAGGCCCGAGGGACCTGCTCCGCTGGCGCCTCGACAAGCTCCGCGGCGTCGGCCTGGCCGGCGAGGCCGATGGGATTCCCGGCGCCCCGCGGCGTGAGAACGACGGCTCGGCGCTGCGAGGCCCCGGCGCCTCGCTCACCTGGATCGGCCACGCGAGCTTCGCCCTGCGCCTGGGCGGGCGCATGACGGCCATCGACCCGATCTGGTCCGAGCGCATCCAGGGGGTGGTGCCCCGGCTGGTGGCGCCGGGCGTGGCCTTCGAGGCGACGCCGCCCATCGAGACGGTGCTGCTCTCGCACAACCACTACGACCACCTCGACCTGCCGACGCTCAAGCGCATCGGTCCCAAGGCGCGCTACCTGGTGCCGCTCGGCAACGGCCCGGTGCTGCGCAACGCTGGGCTCCCGAACGTGGTCGAGCTCGACTGGTGGGAGACGCACCGCGAGGGCGACGTGGAGTACACCCTCGTGCCCGCGCGCCACTGGTCCATGCGCATGCCCTGGAACCGCAACGACATGCTCTGGGGCGGCTGGGTGATCCGGGCGAAGGAGGGCGTCGCGTACCACTCGGGCGACACCGCGGCCTTCGACGGGTTTACCGAGATCGGTAAGCGCTGCGGCCCCATCGACTGGGCGATGCTCCCCATCGGCGCGTACGAGCCGCGGTGGTTCATGGAGCCGCAGCACATGAACCCCGAGGACGCGGTCGCGGCCTTCGAGGCGCTGGGCGCTCGCGCCTTCGTGGCGATGCACTGGGGCACCTTCAAGCTGACCGACGAGCCCTTGCACCTGCCGCCCGCGCGCACCCGCGAGCTGTGGGCCGAGCGGGCCTTCGACCCGTCGCGGCTGTGGATCATGGACGTGGGCGAGACGCGGACGCTCTCAGCCGAAGCGGGCGCCTAGCGACTCGGCGCGGGCGAGGATGGCGGCCTCGTCGGAGGGCTCCCACCCGAGGCCGATGACCCGGTCGCTGGCCCATACGTCCCAGACCTCCTCGGGCACCTCCACGGTGCCGCGGGGCCCGCCCACGGCGATGGCCCTCGGACCGGCGAAGGCGATGACGTCCGCGAGCAGGTCCGCGTCCTCGTCGAGGGCCGCGCGAGAGATGGAGACGTAGGCGGTGATGGTGCCGCTGGTCGGGTCGACGGAGCGCACTCGGGGAAACTCGAAGGCCTGCGCCGCGGTGAGGTCGCGCACGCGGGGCTCGAGCGAGCCGTCGCGCCAGCGCCATCCGTCGGCCTGGCGGACGAGCAGCCCGCCCATCGCGCTGAGGGGAGGTGCCATGGTGAGCCCCCTCTACCTCGTTCGCGGGGCGGGCGAAACCCTCTCCTCAGCCCCCGGTGAGGTCGGGGTCGCCCGGATGCGGGAGCACCCTCGGCGCTCCCCCTCGGGGCTGCATCCGGTGCTGCACGCGGTGCTGCGGCGGGGGTGGCCGCGGGGGCGTCGGGTCGACGTGACGGATGCCGCCGTCCACGTCTACGGGCGTCGGAGGCAGCACCTGCGGCGTCGGGCTGATGGGCGCTGGGGTCCCGGCGGTCTCGATGTGGGGCTCGACCACCACCGCGGGCGCCTCCCCAGGGCTCTGGATGCGCGTCTCCGTCGGCGCCGTGATGAGCCCGAGCCCGATGGCCACCTCCCTCGCGGCCCTTCCGGGCTGGTGGCCCTCCAGCTCGCGCCCTGCCTGCTGGCCGTGCTCGGCGAGCCTTCGCTGCCGCTCGGCGCTCTCGGCGGTCGAGTCGCAGCCGTCGACGACGACCCCGCTCGCGATCAGGGCGGCGAGGCTGGGGAGCGCGTTGCTCTTCGTGGCGGTGCGGGGTCGTCGGAGCGTCATCGGGCACTCTTCCCTTCTCTCGAATGGCTTAGGGCCGATGTTCGCGCGCAGTCGGGGCGATTGGCAAACCGCTCATCGGCCTGCGGTACATCCGGTCGATGCGGCGCTCCGGGTCGTCGCGGTCGAGCAGCAGCAGCGTCGCGTAGAAGGCCCACTCGAAGGGCTTCATCGCGACGTAGACGGCGTCGGCCATCCAGGTGCGGGTGATGTACCGGCTCACGGGCAGCCCGAGCCGGTCGTAGGTGGCGCGCGCGAGGCGGCCGAAGCGGGGCCAGCGGGCGTGCAGCAGGTCCTCGAAGGCGTTGGCCACCGCGAGCTGTCGGTTGACCACGATGGGGTGGCCGTTGCGCTCGCCCATGCGCTCGGGGCGCACCAGCGAAGGGGTCCCTCTCGCGGCGACGGTGCAGAGGTAGTGGCAGTCGTGCACCACGATGTGCTCGATGGGCAGCCGGGAGAGCGCGTGGCCGCAGGTCTCGGTGAACACGTCGAGCGCGGCCGTCGGGCGGTGGTGCACCGCGGCCATCACCACGGCGTAGGCGCCCAGCAGCGCGGGCGCCGTGGCCAGCGAGGCGAGCAGCGTGGGCCGGTGCGCGGGCGCGTCGGCGGTCACCGGGACCGCCACGGGCGAGGTCCGAAAGACGCTCTCCGGCGGGGCGGGCAGGGCGAGCGCGTCGGCCCCGCGTCGGCGCAGCCGGGCGGCGAGCTCATGGGCGTAGAGCCCGATGCTCACGAAGGGCCCCACCAGCGGCAGGGTGATGGGGAAGGCCACGAGGCCCCAGAGCAGGTCGGCGCACTGCACCGCGATCACCAGCTGCAGCCCGATGCCCACCATCAGCAGCGAGTGCACCAGCAGCTCCGGCACCGCGCGGAGCTTCGCCGGGCGGAGGCGAGAGAGCACGAAGGCCAGCGCGGTGAGCGAGTGCAGGGTCACCAGCCCCACCACGCCCCGAGCACCCAGCACCCGGAACATCGACGGCCCCGGGTCGCAGCTCGTGGTGCGGCAGGCGCCGTCGAGCAGGGCGTAGTTGATCGCGAGCCCCCAGGCCGGGAGCAGCGCGAGCACCAGCACGTAGAGGGCGGTGAGGTACTGCCCTCGGCCACGGTCCCGGACGCCCTGGTAGAGCTTGAGGCAGGCGATGGACCAGCCGGCCAGCAGCAGCAGCCCGGTGAGCGACCCGGGCACGCCCACCCAGCGGGGATTGACCCACGCGAAGGCGGCCGTCAGCCCGGCGCCCAGCGCGAGCCCGACCGGCGCTCCGTAGCCGGTGGCCAGCAGCGACGCGAGGCCGAGGTCGCCCACCCACGCCCATGATCCGCGACGCGCGTCCGTCTCCATGCGCCCGACGGTACGCCCGTCGGGTCGGCGCTTCACTCCGGCGCGGGGCCGATGGTCATGGGAGCAGCCCGAGCGGTCGCCTGGGGTCGACGTCCGGCGAGGCCTCGGGGCCCGCCGTGAGCGGCGTCGCCACCCCGTAGTTGCGGTCGATCTGGTTGCGGAGTCTCTGCTCCGCCCGGTACCAGCCCCGGCGCGCCGGGTCGTCGGCGCAGGTCGAGAGCTCGGCGCTCCCTGCCGGCGCGCCCCAGCGCAGCTCGACGCACTGGTACGGATCGAAGGACATCGCGAAGAGCCGGTCGAGCACTGCCTCCAGCGATAGGGTCACCGTGGCCCCGGCGCTGTTGACGTAGCGGGTCTCGCAGCCGGGGCGGGCGACCTCCTCGCGCCACGCGTCTCGCAGCCGGGCGAGCCGCGCCCCGTCGCTCGCGCACGCGGCGACGGCGTCGTGGATCTCGCGCACCGCGGCCTTGAGCCGGGCGTCGCGAGAGGGGGTCGACCAGGTCTCCCAGTCGCCGGTGGTGCCGTAGATGTTCCAGGGGAGGG
>CBIHPK010000109.1:0-27790 GCA_966211675.1 uncultured Myxococcaceae bacterium | reverse complement strand
CCCCGCGCCCCCTCGGCGCCACCAGCGCATCGATCACCCGCTGCGCGGCCCGACCCGGCGCCTGCCCCGCCCGCGTGTACACATGCGGCTCATACCTATGCGTGCTCCCGGCCTTCCACCGCACCCGCTCCAGCACTCCTCTCCGCAGCTCCCTCTCGATAAGGTGCTCCGGCATCCACCCATAGCCGAGCCCATCCATCAAACTCGTCTTCTTCGCATGGAAGTCATTCAGGCTCACCACCGTGGGCACATCCAGCGCCTCGGTGCTCAGCCGTAGCCGCGGATCGCTCCCTCGCACCACCAGCAGCACCTGCCCCCGCAGGTCGTCGTCGCTCACCGCCGCGCCCTTCGCCACCAGCGGGTGCCCCTTGTGCGCCACCAGCAGCGCCCTCAGCGGCGCCATCGCCTGCGACCTCAGCGCCACCGTCTGCGGCGGCAGCACGGAGACCATCACGTCGGCCCCCGCCCTCACGAAGGCCTCCTCCACGCCCCCCAGAAACTCCGCCGTCACCGTGAGCCTCGTCGGAACCCGCTCCCTCGCGAGCTCGCCCACCACGCGCAGCAACGGGTCGGCCTGCACGATGCCGTCGAAGACGATCCCCAGCCGCGGCTCCCACCCGGTGCGGATCACCTCGCACAGGCTCCCCAGGTCGCGCTCGGCGTCGAGCATCCGCCGGCACTGCGCGAGCACCAGCTCCCCCACCGGCGTCAGCTTCGTGCGGTAGCCCGTGCGGTCGAGCAGCGCGAGCCCCGTCTGCGCCTCCAGGCCCTTCAGCGCGTAGAGCACCGCCGTGTGCTGCTTGTGCAGCGCCTCCGCGGCCTTCGCGAAGGTGCCGTGCCGCGCGAGGGCGTCGAGGGCGCGGGCCTGGTCGAGCGTGACCTCCACGGGCATGCCCGATGGTAACGCCCGTGCACCATCTCGGTACAATCTTCGTGCTATTCTCCTACCGTCACGGGCGCCATCGTGGCCGCCATGGACATCCCCTACGTTCGTGGTCGCGTGGCTCTCCAGGCGCATGTGGGCGTCCCCGAGGGGACCGTCGAGGAGGAGTACGCCCGCAACGGCTTCTCCGGTCACTACGCCCACCTCTACCGCCGCGAGGCCCCGGTGGCCTGGACGCGCATCGAGGGTCCGCTGCGCCCCCGCGCCTACGACCTCAACCGCCTGGAGGCCCCCTCCGGCGGCGACCTTCTCTCGGCCCGCCAGCGGGTGCTCGCCAACGCCGACGTGGCCCTCTCCACGGCCACGCTCACCGAGGCGATGCCCTACTTCTATCGCAACGCCGACGCCGACGAGGTGCTCTTCGTCCACCAGGGCAGCGGCCGCATCGAGACCGACTTCGGCCCGCTCTCCTACGAGCCCGGCGACTACCTCCTGGTGCCTCGCGGGACGGTCTACCGCCTCGCCCCGAGCGCCCCCACGCGCCTGCTCACCATCGAGGCCTACAGCGAGGTGCGCTTCCCCGAGAAGGGGATGCTCGGCCAGCACGCGCTCTTCGACCCGGCGGTGGTGCGAGTCCCGACGCCCGGCGAGGCCTCGACGGCGAGGCCCGACGCCAACGGCGAGTACGAGCTGCGCATCGTGCGCCGCGGAGAGCTCACCCGGGTCTTCTACCGAACGTGTCCCATCAACACCGTCGGCTGGAAGGGAACGCTCACGGTGATGCAGCTCAACGTGCGCGACATCCGCCCGGTGCTCTCGGACCGCTACCACCTGCCCCCGTCGGCGCACTCGACCTTCGTCATGCGCGACGCGGTGATCTGCACCTTCCTCCCTCGCCCGCTGGAGAACGGCGACCCCCGCGCGATGAAGGTCCCCTTCTATCACTCCAACATCGATTTCGACGAGGTGATCTTCTACCACCGCGGGCAGTTCTTCTCTCGCGAGGGCATCACCGCGGGGATGCTCACGCTGCACCCGCAGGGCATCCACCACGGCCCGCAGCCTCGCGCCGTGGACCGCACCGCCGACGTCACGCACACCGACGAGATCGCGGTGATGCTCGACACCCGCAACCCCCTCCACGCCTGCTCCGCCGCCGAGCGCGTCGAGAGCGCCGACTACTGGAAGAGCTGGTCGCCGCGGTGATCCCGCGCTCCCGCTGAAGGACACCTCCCATGAGCACCACCACCAACCCCGCGGGCCTCGACGGCATCGAGTTCGTCGAGTTCGTCTCCGCCGACCCCGAGCGCCTCCACAGGCTCTTCACCGCCTTCGGCTTCTCCCGGGTGATGCGCCACGCCACGCGCTCCATCGACGTCTACCGGCAGAACGACATCACCTTCCTGCTCAACCGAGAGCCCGACTCCTTCGCCGCGCGCTTCGGCGCCCTGCACGGACCGGCCATCTCCTCGATGGGCTGGCGGGTCCGCGACGCCCGCGCCGCGATGGACGCCGTGCTCTCCCGAGGAGCGACCGCGGCCCCGACGGTCGACCTCGCCCGCGGCGGCCAGCCCGTGCCCGCGGTGATGGGCATCGGCGACAGCCTGATCTACCTCGTGGACGGCTACGATCAGCCCTTCGCCGCGCGCTACGCGGCCCTCGGCTTCGTGGCCCTGGACGCTCCCGAGCTCGTCCCGGGCAAGGGCTTCACGGTCATCGACCACCTCACCAACAACGTGCACAAGGGCACGATGGAGCGCTGGGCGAACTTCTATCGCCAGGTCTTCGGCTTCACCGAGGTGCGCTACTTCGACATCCGTGGAGCGAAGACGGGCCTCACCTCCTACGCGCTCCGCTCTCCCTGCGGGCGCTTCTGCATCCCCATCAACGAGGGCAGCGAGAAGAAGTCGCAGATCAACGAGTACCTCGAGGAGTACAACGGCCCCGGCATCCAGCACCTGGCCTTCCTCACCACGGACCTGCTCGCCTCGCTCGACTCGCTGCGAGGCTCCCCGGTGGAGTTTCTCGACATCGACGACGACTACTACGCCGGGGTCTTCGAGCGGGTGCGCGGCGTGAAGGAGGACCACGCGCGCATCCGCGAGCACAACGTGCTCGTCGACGGCGACGACGAGGGCTACCTGCTGCAGATCTTCACCCGCAACCTCGTGGGCCCGATCTTCATCGAGCTCATCCAGCGCGAGAACCACCTCTCCTTCGGCGAAGGAAACTTCGGCGCGCTCTTCCGCTCCATCGAGCGAGACCAGGCCCGTCGAGGCGTCTTCAACCAGGAGTGATCAGGCGGCGCACGGGGCCCGTGATGGGCCGCTCATGCAGACGGCTCGTGCTGCTGTCCGGTCGCTGCGCGCGTGTCCGCGGGTTGAAGACCCTGATCCTTCCCGGAATTGATGGGTGACTCTGCGCAACGAGAGGGTCGACGGTGCTACCGATCTGGCCATCCCAACGCGCCCCCCCCGGCGCGATGCGAGGGGGGCGACCGACCACGCCCGCGGACGACGCCTCACCGTCGCGGAGCGACGGGGCGACTGATCACGTCATCCCGACGCGTCCGGAGTGAAGCGGAGGCGGTCGACCGTGGGCGTGGTCGGTCGCCCCCTTCGCTTCGCTCCGGGTGAGGCGCGTTGGGATGACGTGATCGGTCCCCCTTCCTCGTCCTCCTGACGCGCAACGCCGTGAAAATTCCGGAAAGGATCAGTGTCTTCAACCCGCGGACGCAGGCCCGGCGCCGCAGGCGCCGATGGCCCATCACCCCTGGCGCATCGGGCCTTCCTCTCGGCAACCACCACGACAATCTGTCCGATCATCCCTTCTCCGCTGAATCGCCCCGCGGCCCCGCCGCTGCTGCCCGCGCTCCGGAGCGTGGCACCTGCGTTGCTGTACGGCCCGGGCGATGCGCCGCAGGTCCGCTGACGCCACGCACGACGTGACCGTGATCGCCGAGAGCCCGGAGACGCTCGACGGTCTGCTGGGCTACCTGGGCGAGGCGGGCCTGGTCTCTCGCGGACTTCGCAGCCTCGACGCGATGGCCATGGTGACCGCGACCCGGGCCGCGGTGGTGCTCTTCCCCGATGGCTTCGACGCCGTCGCGGCGGTGGTGCTCATCCGGGTGATCCGAGCGAAGCGGGCCGACCTGCTGGTGCTGATCGTCACCGGGGATGCGACTCGCTTCCAGGAGGTCGCACGGCCCGTCGGGCGCTCGGTGACCCCGCAGCTGTATCCAAAGCCCGCCTTCGGGTGGACGATCCTCGACGCGATCCGCAACCACACCACGAGAGCCTGAAACCCCCGTGATCAACGCATCCACGACGACCGGAGCGCGGCCATGAACCTGCTCAGCCTCGCCGGGCTCCTGCTGCTGCTGGGCGCCGTCGGCTCGCTGGTCACCCGGGCCAACACCCTGCGCATGGGCGTCGCCCTCGCCTCGCAGCTCGCGGCGACCGCGCTGGTGCTCTCCGCGGTGCTCCCGGTGATCGCCCACGGCACGGCCCTCGAGGCCACCTACGCCTGGTCCTACCCCATCGACGCGTTGCGCGTCCGGCTCGACCCGCTGGGGGCCTTCTTCCTCTCGTGGTCGCTGCCGATGACCCTGCTCGGCGCCGTCTACGCGGTGGGCTACCTCGCGCCCTACCTGCAGAAGGGGCGCAACGCGGGAGCGCACTTCGCGCTGCTCAACATGGTCTCGCTCTCCTTCATCATCATCTACACAGCCGAGAACGCGCTGATCTTCCTCTTCGGCTGGGAGATCGCCGCGGTCGCCGCGTGGCTGCTGGTCATCTGGGACTACCGCAACCAGAAGGTGCGCTTCGCGGGCTTCAACTACCTGGTCTCGACCCACGTCGGGCTCTTCGTGCTGGTCGCGGCCTTCATGATCCTGCACAGCCAGACCGGGTCCATGGCCTTCTCCTCCTTCGCGAGCTTCCTCGGCCGACCGGGGACGCTCCGCAACGTCGTCTTCGTCCTGCTGGTGGTCTCCTTCGGCTTCAAGTCGGCCTTCTTCCCCTTCCACACCTGGCTGCCCCGGGCGCACGCCGCGGCGCCCGCGCACGTCTCCGCGCTCATGTCGGGGGTGATCCACAAGGCCGGGCTCTTCGCGCTCCTGCGCTTCACCCTGATGCTGGGCACGCCGGAGCCGTGGATGGGGTGGTTCCTGCTGGCCTTCTCGGCGCTCTCGACGCTGCTGGGCGTGCTCTACACGGCCAGCCAGCGCGACCTGAAGCGCCTGCTCGGATACTCCTCCACGGAGAACGTCGGCATCGCGGGCCTCGGCTTCGGCGTCGGCTACCTCGGCCTCTCCTGGAACCGCCCCGCCCTCGCCCTCCTCGGCTTCACCGGCGGCGCCCTCCACGTGCTCAACCACGCCTTCTTCAAGTGCCTGCTCTTCTACGCCGCGGGCGCCGTCTACCGCGCGACGCACACCGTCGACCTCGAGCGCCTCGGCGGCCTCGCCCGCAAGATGCCCCGCACCGCCGTGGCCTTCCTCGTCGGAGCCGTCGCCATCTCCGCCCTGCCCCCGCTCAACGGCTTCGTCAGCGAGTTTCTCATCTACTCGGGCCTGCTCTCCGGAGAGGCCCCCGCTGGGGTCGAGCGCATCGTCCTCGTCGCCGTCGCCGCGCTCCTCTCCTTCGTCGGCGCGACCGGAGCCCTCGCCATGGTGCGCGCCTTCGGGCTCGCCTTCCTCGGCAGCCCCCGAGCGCCGGACGTCCACCCCCACGACGACGCCCCGGCCTCCATGGCCTGGCCCATGGGCCTTCACCTCCTCGGAACCGTCGCCCTCGGCCTCTTCCCCGCCGCGGGCCTCTGGCTCGTCGCCCCGGTGGCCCGCCTCTTCGTCGCGAGCGGGCCCGGAGTGCTCCCGCTGCTCGCTCCGTTGCGTACAGGCAACGCAGCGCTGCTCTTGGCACTGACCGTTCTCCTCCTCGCAACCCTCGGGGCCCGTCGGGCGGCCAGGCGGCACGTCACCTGGGGCTGCGGCTACACCGCCCCGACCCCGCGGATGCAGTACACGGGCACCTCCTTCTCGGCGCAGTTCGTCCAGGTCTTCGAGGCCTTCGTGCTGGAGCTTCGCCGCGAGAAGCTCCCCGAAGGCTACTTCCCGGAGGCCGGGGCCCACGTGCACACCCACCACGCCGACGCGGTGGAGCGGCGCATGTTCGAGTCCCTCGGCAACGGCGAGGCGCTGGTGCGAGACGCGGCCGACCGCGTCCCCGAGGAGCCGCGCTACGCCTTCGCCGCGGGGCTCATCACCCTGGTGGTCATCGTCGCCCTGCTGGCCAGTCACGCCGGGGGCGCGCTGTGAACCTCCCCTGGACCCTCGCCCACCTCGTCACCCTGCTGGCCTCGCCGGTCCTCGTGGTCGGCGTGATCAACCGCACCAAGGCCCGCTGGGCCGGCCGCAAGGGCCCTCCGATCGTGCAGACCTTCCACGACCTCGTGCGCCTCACCCGCAAGCTCCCGGTCTACAGCGAGACCACCACCGCGGTCTTCTGGGTCGCCCCCTACGTGATGCTCGCGACGGCCGCGGTCTCCGGGCTCATCGTCCCCATGCTGGGCGTCGGGTCGCCGATGGCCTTCCGCTTCGACTTCGTCTTCTTCGCCTACCTCTGGGGTCTCGGGCGCATGGCCCTGATGCTCGGGGCCCTCGACACCGGCAGCGCCTTCGAGGGCATGGGAGCGAGCCGAGAGGCGACCTTCTCCGCGCTGGTCGAGCCCGCGCTCTTCCTCTCGCTCGGGACCCTCGCCACCATGACCGGAGCGACCAGCTTCTCGCAGATGCTCGCCTTCCACGGGGCCGACCCCGCGATGGTGGTCGTGCGAGTGGGGTGCACCATCGCCCTCACGGTGCTGCTCCAGGTCGAGTCGGCCCGCATGCCCGTGGACGACCCCACGACGCACCTCGAGCTCACCATGGTCCACGAGGTGATGATCCTCGACCACAGCGGCCCGGACCTCGCCGCGATGGAGTACGGCGCCGCGATGAAGCTCGCCGTGGGCAGCGCGCTCCTCGCCTCGCTGCTCAACCCCTTCGGAGCGGGCTCTCCGAGGCTCCTCGTCGCGGGCGCCCACCTCGCCCTGATGCTCGCCGTCGCCGTCGCCATCGGGACCACCGAGTCCACCATCGCCCGACTTCGCCTCAGCGCCGTGCCCCGCTACCTCCTGGTCGCCCTCTTCGGCGCGGTGCTGGCGCTGCTCGCCAGCGTCTGGCGCACCGGAGGGGCCGTATGACCTCGCTCCTCGCCTCGTACATGCTGGTGCTGCTGCTTCCGCTCTTCGTGGCGAGCTGGCGGGTCAGCCTCGCGGGACTGTCCTTGCAAGGGCTGCTCATGGCCTGGATGGTCGTGGTCCGCCACGAGAGCCTCTCCGCGGGCCTGGTGGTGACGCTGATCGACCTCGCCCTGGTGCGAGGCTTCGTCGCACCGCTGGCGCTACGGCGAGTGCTGCGGGTGCAGCAGCGGCCCTCTCGCGAGGACGTGATCCCTCCGAACCTCCTCTCCTGGGCCATGGTCGTGGGCCTGGTGATGCTCGCGTTTCAGTGCGCCGCGTGGGTGCAGCCCACGGGCGAGCACACGCACGTCGCCGTGGCGGTGACCGGCGTGCTGCTCGGGCTCTTCGTGCTGGCCACGCAGAACGGGACCTTCAGCCAGGCCGTGGGCGCGCTGCGGCTGGAGAACGCCATCGCGCTCTTCGAGCTGGGCAGCCCCTCGCACCTCCCTCTCGGGCTGCGGGTGGGTCAGGTCGCGGTCTTCCTCGGCACCGTCCTCACCTACGCGCACTACGTCCGGCGGCTGCGTCCCTCGACGCCGGACGTCGTCTCCGGGAGGCTCCTGTGATCACCGCGATGCTGCTCGTCGCCCTGCCCCTGCTCGGGTCCCTCGCGGCCCTGGCGCTGGGCCGCCGCGCGGTGGTGCTGGCGCTGCTCGTCGCCGCCACGGGCACCGCCCTCGGGGCCTGGATGGCCTTCTCCCAGGGCGCTCCGTCGGGGCCCCTCTGGCGTGACTTCCTCGCGGTCGACCCCACCGCTCGGCTCTTCGTCCTGCTGATCAACCTCATCTTCCTCGGCGTCGCGGGCCACATCTGGAACCGCCTCCGCGAGGTTCCGGAGCTGCAGCTCGGCATCGAGCGCTTCATCGCCCTCGCGCTCGCCTTCCTGGCCGCGGCCAACCTCTCGGTGCTCTCCAACCACCTGCTGCTGGGATGGCTCGCCCTGGAGACCACCAGCCTCGTCGCCGCCCCCATGGTCGCCCGGCCCGGGACGCCCTCCGCCGTGCGCGCCGCCTGGGGCTACTTCCTCTTCTCCTCCGTGGGCCTCGGGATCACCTCCCTCGGCTTCGCCTGCCTCGCCCGCAGCCTCGAGCACTCGGGCCTGGAGCCCGTCTTCTTCCTCGATCACCTTCGCGCCCTGGGCCCGACCGCGTCGGACCCGTGGCGCGCGGTGGGCCTCGTCCTGGTGATCGTCGGCTACGGCACCAAGCTGGGTCTCGCCCCGATGTACAGCTGGCTGCCGGCGGCCTACGACGAGGCCCCGCCCTCGGTCACGGCCATGCTGGCGGGGGTGCAGTTCAACTGCGCCCTGGTGGGTCTCTTGCGCATCCTTCAGATCTACCGTGGGGGCGACGCCAGGCTGGTGAGCATGGCGCTGCTGGGCATCGGGCTCGCGTCGATGGCCGTGTCGACCTTCAGCATCATCACCACGCACAACTACAAGCGGCTGCTGGCCTACGCCTCGATCAACCACGGCGGGGTGATCGCGATCGGCCTCGGCCTCGGCGGCCCCGCGGCCTACGGGCTGGTGCTCTACGTGGTGAGCAACGCCTTCATCAAGGCGATCCTCTTTCTCTCGGCGGGCAAGATCGACGACCACTACCGCACCAAGGACATGCGCGAGGTCTCCGGCCTCATCAAGGACCTGCCCGTGAGCGGGCTCTTCCTCACCGTGGGCACCTTCGCCCTGCTGGGCTTTCCCCCCTTCGGCAGCTTCCTGGGCGAGCTGCTCATCCTCTCGGAGCTGATGCGAGGCCGCTACGTGCTCGTCTTCGTGGCCTTCTGCGCGCTGCTGACGGTGACCTTCGTGGCCACCGGCCGCTCGATCTTCCCGATGATCTGGGGCGAGCCGAAGAAGCCCGCCGCGAGGCAGGGGCTGCTGGCCGCGCCCATCAAGCTGGTCTTCGTCGCCGCGCTGGTCACCATGGGCGTCTACCTCCCGAGGCCCGTGAGCGCCCTCTTCGTGGACGTCGCGGCCTCCCTCGGGGGTGGCCGGTGAGCCGGTCGTTTCCGCTGCGCCGCTGGTCCGTCTCGGAGCTCGACGAGCGGCGCGGTGAGCGCTGGGCCGAGCGGGTGCGGGACCTGCTCGACGAGGGCCACCGCGTCGTCACCGCCTTCGGCCGAAGCGACGGCGCGGACGTCATCGTGAGCGCGGTGCTGCAGAGCGACCGGGGCGAGCTGGAGCTGGTGCGAGGCCGCCTCGACCGGGCGCACGGCTACCACGCGCTCACCCCGTCGCACCCCGCGATGCAGTGCTTCGAGCGCGAGATGCACGAGCAGACCGGAGTGCGCATCGGGGCCCACCCCTGGCTCAAGCCGCTGCGCTACGAGGGCTCCCCCGCCGCGGCGATGAACGACCATCCCTTCTTCAAGGTCCAGGGCAAGGAGGTGCACGAGGTGCAGGTCGGCCCCGTGCACGCGGGCGTCATCGAGCCCGGGGCCTTCCGCTTCATGTGCCTCGGGGAGCGGGTGCATCACCTGGAGATCCAGCTCGGGTACCAGCACCGGGGCGTGGAGGCGCTGCTGTTGAAGGGCGACCCCCGAGCAAAGGCCCAGCTGGTAGAGACCATCGCGGGCGACTCCAGCATCGCCCACGGCTGGGCCTACGCCGCGGCCATCGAGGCGCTCTCCGGCCTGGACGCCGACCCGGCGCTGGAGCTCGGTCGCGCCATCGGACTGGAGCTGGAGCGGGTGGCCATGCACCTCGCGGGGCTCTCGGGCCTCGCGGGCGACATCGGCCTCCTCCAGGGCGCCACCACCTGGGGACGGCTTCGCACCACGGCCATCAACACCTCCATGCGCCTCTGCGGCAGCCGCTTCGGCCGATCGTGGATCCGCCCCGGAGAGAGCCGCGCCACGGCCGACGCGGCGCTGATGGAGACGGTGCGGGCCAACCTCGCGCTGCTCTCGAGGGACACCGCGACGATGAACGAGCTCTTCGTCGCATCGGCCACGGTGAAGCACCGCTTCCAGGGAGCAGGAGCGCTCACCCTCGCCCAGGCCCGGGACCTCGGGCTCGTGGGCCTGCCGGCGCGCGCCTGCGGGGTGGAGCTCGACCAGCGGGCGCTCGGCCTCGGCGCGTACGGAGAGCACCCGATGGAGCGCTGCACCGCGGCGACGGGCGACTGCTGGTCGAGGGCGATGGTGCGCATCGAGGAGATCGATCGATCGCTGGCGTGGCTGACGCGGGTGATGGAGTCGAGGTCGACCCTCGACGCGGTGAAGCGGCCGGTGGGCGAGCTGGCGCCGGGGCAGCTGGTGGTGTCGCTCTGCGAGGGCTGGCGAGGCGAGGTCGTGCACTGCCTGGAGACCGACGCGGAGGGGCGCCTCGCTCACTACAAGGTGCAGGACCCGTCGCTGCGCAACTGGTTCGGACTCGCGCTCGCGCTGAGGGAGAACGACATCTCCGACTTCCCCATCTGCAACAAGAGCTTCGACCTCTCCTACTGCGGTCACGACCTCTAGGAGCCCCTTCGATGTTCAAAGCACTCCGAGTCCTCCGCTCCCAGGGCGATCAGTTCATCGGCGACCTCCGCAGCGCCGTGCCCGTGGGCCATCGCGGCCGCCCCGTCATCGGCGCCGCGCCCTGCCCCGAAGGGTGCGAGGCCTGCGTGAAGGTCTGCCCCACCGCCGCCATCACCGCGGAGCCGGTGCGCCTCGACCTGGCCCGCTGCGTGTTCTGCAACGAGTGCGCGCTCGCCTGCCCGGAGGAGAAGATCGTCTTCACCCCGGAGCCCCGCATGAGCGGCGCTCGCCCGGAGGATCTCCTCGTGACCGCCGAGCGCCCCGAGCCCACGCCGGTGGCGACCTCCGAGGCGCTGCGGAAGATGTTCGGCCGCTCGCTCAAGCTGCGCCAGGTCTCCGCGGGCGGCTGCAACGGGTGCGAGCTGGAGCTCAACGCGCTCGCCAACGTGAACTTCGACCTGCAGCGCTACGGCATCGAGTGGGTCGCCTCGCCCCGCCACGCGGACGGCCTGGTGCTCACGGGCCCCGTGTCGAGGCACATGGCCGAGGCGGTGCAGCTCTCCTGGGACGCGATGTCCTCGCCGCGCTTCCTCGTCGCCTTCGGCGCCTGCGCGCTCTCCGGCGGCCTCTACGCCGACTCGACGGAGCTCGACCGCTCCTTCCTCGATCGCTACGCCCCGTCGCTGCTGGTGCCGGGATGCCCGCCGCACCCGCTCACCTTCGTGCAGGGCGTCCTCGACCTGCTGGGCATCCGCTGATCGCGACAGCGAGGTAGCGTCGGTGCCACCGATGCCCAGAACAAGACGACAGGCTGACGTGGTCTTCGAGCCGGTGATGCGCTCGCTGGCCATGCGCCGCATCGACCAGATCCTGCAGACCGTCGCCCCGAAGGACGTCACCGTCACCCTCATCGGGGAGAGCGGGACCGGCAAGGAGATCCTCGCGAGGCGCACCCACGAGCTCTCCAGGCGCCGGCAGGGGCCCTTCATCCCGATCAACTGCGCGGCCATCCCCGACGCCCTCTTCGAGAGCGAGCTCTTCGGTCACGAGAAGGGCGCCTTCACCGGAGCGAGCGAGCGAAGCATCGGCAAGGTCGAGGCGGCCGAGGGAGGCACCCTCTTCCTCGACGAGATCGGAGAGCTGCCGCTGCTGCTCCAGGCCAAGCTGCTGCGCTTCCTGGAGAGCCGCCGGTACATGCGCGTCGGCGGGGCGAAGAAGA
This sequence comes from uncultured Myxococcaceae bacterium, assembly GCA_966211675.1. Lineage (GTDB taxonomy): Bacteria > Myxococcota_A > Polyangia > Polyangiales > SCUS01. The sequence continues at coordinate 15,944 of CBIHPK010000109.1, read as the reverse complement.
TGCAGGCCGACGTGCGACTGGTCTTCGCCACGCTGCGCCCGCTGGAGCAGGAGGTGCGAGAGGGGCGCTTCCGAGCGGACCTCTTCTATCGCATCCAGGGCGTCACCCTGAACGTCCCCTCGCTGCGCGAGCGACGCGCCGACATCGCGCCGCTGATCGCGCAGTTCGCCTCGCAGATCGCCTCTCGCCACGGGGTCGAGAAGCCCCGGCTCACCCGCCAGGCCCGCACGGCGCTGCTGCAGTACGACTGGCCGGGCAACGTGCGCGAGCTGCGCAACGTCGTCGAGACGCTCTGCCTGCTGCGCGGCGGCCGCGAGGCCCGGCTCTCCGACCTGCCCGACGCGGTGCGAGGCGCGCCGAAGATCGCTCGCGAGCGGGGCCCGACGGAGACGCTCACGCTCTCGCTCGACCAGGCCCTCGACGAGATGGTGGGAGCGATCGTGCAGGCAGTGCTCGACGCGGAGGGAGGCAACCGCACCCAGGCCGCGGCGAGGCTGGGCGTGAGCGTGCGGACGCTGCAGCGCTACGTCGCCTCCGGGCGGGTGGCGGACCAGCCCGCGAGGCGCTGAGCGCTCAGCCGCCGCCGTCGCGAACGGCCGCGTCGGTCATCGCCCCGGCGTCGGGCATCGCCGTCGCGCGGGGGCAGGCGTCGGAGCCGTCGGCCCGGACGCAGGGCATCGGGTCGCAGGTGTCGCCGAGGTGGTCGCCGTCGGCGTCGTCCTGGGTGGCGTTGAGGTCGAAGGGGGGATTGAAGACCCGGGGGCAGTTGTCGCTCGCGTTGGGCACGCCGTCGCCGTCGTCGTCGACGCCCGCCATCGGCGTCCCCGGGACGGCGGGGATCATCCCTCCGCCGGTCGCCCGCCGCGCGATCGCCGGGTGGCCGAAGTCGCAGCGGTCGAGCTCCGGGCCCCCGCAGCGGAAGAGGGGGTAGAGCTCGTAGGCGTAGCAGTAGTTGCCCGACCCCGCCCCGGCGCACATGGCGTCGGCCGAGCGAGCGGTCTCCAGCGCTCCGGCGAGGGCGCCGCGGAGCCCGGCGAGGTCCGAGGGCTGCGCGCAGACCACCTTGCGCACGCCGCAGACGCCCGACATCCCGCCGGACGACATCCCCTCCGGGACCGCCATGCAGCCCATGCCCGACACCAGCGTCCCGGCGAGCAGCGGGGCGTCGCCGTAGATGGCCCGGCCGCCCACGATCACCAGCCGGACGTGCTGCGCTCTCGCGTCGAGCAGCGCCCGGTAGGGGCGGGTGCGGTCGCCCGCGAAGACCGCGAGGTCGGCCAGGAAGCCGGGGGCGACGCGGCCGAGGCTGTCGTCGAGGTTCATGGCGATGGCGCCGTTGACGGTGGCCATCGCGACCAGCTCCACGTCGTTGAAGGCGTGGTCGTAGTAGCGGTCGTTGAGGTGCGCGGCGCACTGCAGCTCGCCGAGGAGGTTGAGGCTGCCGGAGGGGGTCCAGTCGACGCCGAGGGCGATGGTGACGCCGAGGGCGCGCGCGGTGGTGACGTCCGCGGTCTCGCCGTAGAGGTCGATGTTGCTCCGTGGCGACCAGATGAGGTCGGCCTCCACCCGCGACAGGCGGGCGAGCTGAGCCGTCGAGCACCCGAGGCAGTGCACCACGGCGGTCTTCTCGGTGATCACCCCGTTGCGGTCGGCGACGTCGAACTCGGACCTCGCGTTGGCGTCGATGCCCTCCGCGATGTGCGGCAGGAAGGCGCGGTAGGCGCGGTCGGTCATCATGCGCATCCGCACCGAGGCGAGGTGCGTCGCGGTGGTGGTCTCGTTGGGCGCTCCCGTGGAGGAGGAGACCAGCACCGAGTCGATGTCCGGGTCGACGAAGGCGTTGGTGAGCCCGCTCTGCGCGACGTCGAAGCCGTCGACGTTGCGCACCCAGCCGCCGATGGTGTCGTCGGTGAGCAGCGTGCCCGCGGTGCCGGCCATGGAGGTGGTGCCGGCCATCGCGAGGCGCACCTCGGCGTAGCGCTGGGCGAGGCGCTGGTTGGTGCGGCTGGTCGAGCTGAAGGGCCGGTGAGGGATCTTGAAGGTGTCGTAGAGCGGCTCGTGGTTGCGCCAGGTGTTGCGGTTGTCGTAGCGGCGCTCGTGCCGGAAGACCGGCATGTGGTTGTAGTCGGCGTGCTGGTGCGGATCGATCAGCCCGGGGAAGATCACCCCGTCGGAGCACACGACCTGGGCGCCGCGGGCGTTGGGGTCGCCGCTGCAGTCGGGGCCGACGCAGGCGATGCGGCCGGTGTCCGCGGAGAAGAGCACCTCGCCGTCGCAGACCACCCGGTCGGGGGTGACCACGGTGCCTCGGAGGCGGACGAAGCGGGTGCTCCCTCCCGCCGGGACGCACGCGGCGAAGGGGCCCGCGCACTGCTGCGTCACCGCCCCGACGGCGGCGTCGCTCGGGATCATCGGCACGTCGCGGGGGACGTCGACCGGGGTCGAGGCGTCCGAGGGGTCGTCCGGCGCGGACGAGCACGCTCCCAGGACACCCATGAAGAGCAGACACCCGGAGAGCCTCGACCGCATTGGCGCGATCGTTGTCGATCAGGGATGCGTTGTCTACGCCCGCGGCGGCGCAGGATCAGTGATGGGTCTCGTGGACGCAGAGGATGTTGCCCTCCGGGTCCTTGAACCAGGCGGCCTTCTCCGAGCCGAGCACGCAGACGTGGTTGACCGTCTTCAGCCCGGGCAGGTCGTAGTCCTCGAAGACCACGCCGCGCTTCTCGAGGTCCTGCACCTCCCTGGTGACGTCGTCGACCTCGAAGCTGAGCGCGGTGTGCTCGGCCTTGGTCCCCTCGGGCTTGGGGATGAGGGCGATGGTCGATCGCCCGGAGCAGGCGAACACGAAGTTGCCGTCGGTGGCGAAGCCCAGGGGCTTCAGGCCCAGCTTCTGTTCATAGAAGGTGCGCGCTCGGCCCATGTCCCTCACCGGGAGGATGGTGGTCGTCGGTGCAGCGTTCAGCACGGCAGTGTCCCTTTCTGTTGGATGGGCGAAGAGCGCTTCTCCCGCCCGATCGCCTGGACCCCGCCCAGACGATTTCGTCCCGCATATAGGGACGCGACCCGGGACCGCAAGACGCCCCGTGGCATCCTCGCCGAGAACGATGAGCGACCATGGATTCTATCGTCGCCCGCTGCCCCAGGCGCTCGTGCCCTTCGCGAGCCCGGAGGGGCGCACGCTCTTCCGGGAGGCCCTCGCGGAGGGCAACCTGGAGGGGTGGTTCGCGCTGGCGGAGCAGTTCCACACGCAGGCCGACCCGGCCTTCTGCGGGCTCGGCACGCTGGTGGTCGCGCTCAACGCGCTGGGCGTCGACCCGGGCCGGCTCTGGAAGGGACCGTGGCGCTGGTACAGCGAGGAGCTGCTCGACTGCTGCCTCCCCCTCGACGCCGTGCGCACCCAGGGGATCACCCTCGACCAGTTCGCCTGCCTCGCCCGCTGCAACGGCGTGCGCGCCGACGCGCGTCGGGCCGACGAGTCCTCCATCGAGGCCTTCCGCGCCGACCTGCGAGCGGCCGCCACCTCCGCCTCGGGCCCGGCCCTGGCGGTCTCCTACTCTCGCCGAGCGCTGGACCAGACGGGCGATGGACACTTCTCCCCGGTCGCCGGGCTGCACGCCGGGCGCGACCTCGCCCTGGTGCTCGACGTGGCCCGCTTCAAGTATCCGCCGCACTGGGTTCCGGTGACGATGCTCTGGGAGGCGATGCTCCCCAGCGACCCGGTGACCGGGCGCTCCCGAGGCTGGGCGCTGCTCAGCCGGAGGCCCACCGGGTCGACGGTGCTCTTCCACCTGTCCAGGGCCACGCTGTCCTGGTCCGAGCTCTCGCGACAGCTGAAGGTCGGGCTGCCGTCGGCCCTCGCCTCGGCGGCTCCACAGGACGCCGACGCGCTGGTGCGGGCCTTCGTCGGGTGGATGCGCTCGGAGGTGCTGAGCCTGATGGAGCCGCTGCCCGCCTCGCTCGAGGCCCTCGCCCCGGAGCACCGCGCCGAGGCCGAGGCCCTGCTCGACTCACTCTGCTCCACCGCGCTCTCCGCCGCCGTCGCTCGCGCTCTCCCGTCGGACGAGGCGCTCCTCCCGACCGCGGCTGCGCCGATCACCATGACGCTGCTCGCGCTCCCCGAGGAGACCTTCGCGTCGCTGCCGGTCGAGGCCCGAGAGGAGATCCGAGCGCGGCGCCGACTCGACGCCCTCCCGGCGCGGCTGCGCTCGGAGGTCGAGGTGCTGCGAGAGCAGATCGTGGCCCTCGAAGCCGCGAGCGCCCTGAGCCCGTCGACGGCGGCCGACGAGCCGGGAGACTGCTGCGTGCGGGGAGCGCAGCCGTCGCCGGGGGCGTAGCTCTACAGCTCGGTCGAGCCCTCCGCCTCGTCGGCGGTCTGCGCCGCTCCGAGGTGCGTGTCCTCTCGCAGCAGCCACCGGCCCAGGGCGAGGCCCAGCAGACCCGCGAGGGCGCTCGCGGTGAGCACGCCGAGCTTCGCGGCGCTCAGCATCGCAGGGTCGCGGAAGGCCAGCTGCGCGATGAAGAGCGCCATGGTGAAGCCCACGCCCGCGACCACGCCCAGCGTCAGCAGGTGCCTCGCGCTGAGGCCGCGAGGGAGCGTCGCCACCCGCAGCCGCAGCGCGAGGGCGCACGCCGCCAGCACCCCGATGGGCTTGCCCAGCAGCAGGCCCAGCGCCGCGCCCAGGGCCACCGTCGCGCTTGCCCGGTCGAGGGAGGCGCCGCGGAGCGAGACGCCCGCGTTGGCCAGCGCGAAGAGCGGCATGATGACGAAGGCCACCCACGGGTGGAGCAGCTCGATCAGGCTCGACGCGGGGGACATCGCCTCGCGGCGGGCCACGGCGACGTGGTTCAGCGTCTCCGCGAGCTCGTGCGCGGTGAGCGCGCTGGAGGGCGTCGAGGAGATGCGGTCGAGCTCTCCCCGCACGCTCTGCACGAAGCCGCGGGGGCCGAGCCAGGCGCGCACCGGGGTGAGCAGCCCGATGATCACCCCGGCGATGGTGGGGTGGATCCCGGCGGCGTAGGTTCCGCCCCAGACGACGAGCCCGGGGAGGACGTAGAGGAGCTTCTGCCGGACGCCGAAGGCCCTCATGGCGAGGAGCCCAGCGAGGCCCAGCGAGGCCACGAGCAGCCCCGCGAGCGAGAGGCCCGCGGAGTAGAAGAGGGCGATCACCACGATGGCCCCGAGGTCGTCGATGACCGCGAGCGCGAGCAGGAGCACGCGAAGGGCCGCGGGCACTCGACGGCCGAGCAGCGTGAGCACTCCGACCGCGAAGGCGATGTCCGTCGCCATCGGGACGCCCCAGCCCGGGCGAGTGGGGGGAGAGCCCGCGATCGCGAGGTAGATCAGCGCCGGGGCCACCATGCCCCCCAGAGCGGCCACCGCCGGGAGCGCGGCGCGACGCCACTCGGAGAGCTCGCCGTGGTGCATCTCCCGGCGGATCTCCAGGCCCACCACGAAGAAGAAGATCGCCATCAGGCCGTCGTTGACGAACCACGAGAGCGGGCGCTCGAAGACCGATCCGTCGAAGCGCAAACCGATGGGGGTCTGCCAGAGGCGGAAGTAGCCCGCGGCCCACGGCGAGTTGGCCCAGGCCATCGCGACCGCCGCGAAGGCCAGCAGCAGGATTCCGCTCGCGGCCTCGATCTGGAGGAAGCGCTCCAGCGGGCGTCGCGCGGCGCGGGCGAGCCGTAGCAGCGGGGGCCACGCCTCGGGCGGCACCGAGCGTCGGGGCAGTGGATCGTTGGAGGTGCTGGCCATGACGTGAGCTCCCGAGCAGCCATCGCTGCCGGTGAGGGATGGCGGCCCGACCATCCGTGGTCCTGCAGCCTGGTGAGGCTGCACCCTCCAAGGAGTCCCCTGGGCGATTAGCACGAAGCCCGCCGGGACCTCCACTGTCGACGCGCTCCCTGGCTGTCGGCGCGGGGGCGACGGCCCTAGAGCTATGCCACGGGGATCGATGGAGGAGCCACGATGAGTCGGCTGTTGATCGCGTCCAACCGGCTGCCGGTCACGCTCCAATTGGAGGGCGGGGGGGTCGAGCTGCGGCCCTCCGCCGGGGGCCTCGCGACGGCGCTGCGCGGCCCTCACTCGAAGGGTGACGGGCTCTGGTTCGGATGGCCCGGCGACGTCTCCGAGGCCACGCCGGAGCAGCGAGCGCACATCGACGCCGAGCTCGCCGAGCGGCGCCTGGTGCCCATCGACCTCACCGACGCGGAGGTCGCCCACTACTACGACGGCTTCTCCAACGGCGCCGTGTGGCCGCTCTTCCACTACAGCCTCGACAAGGTGCGCCTCGAGGCCCGCGAGGACTGGGTCACCTACCAGCACGTCAACCAGCGCTTCGCCGAGGCGATCGCCGCGAGGGTGCAGCCGGGCGACCTCGTGTGGATCCACGACTACCACCTCATGCTGGTGCCCGAGTACCTGCGGCGGCTGGTGCCCGGCGGGCGCATCGGTTTCTTCCTGCACATCCCCTTCCCCGCGGCGGACGTGTTCCGCATCCTGCCGTGGCGCGAGGAGGTGCTGCGGGGGCTCATGGGCGCCGACCTCCTCGGCTTCCACACGGGCGAGTACCTCACCAACTTCGCTCGCTCCGCGGCGCAGGTGCTGGCGACGGACCTCGACGTCGACGTGATCCGCTGGGCCGACCACTCGGTGCGCCTCGGCACCTTCCCCATCGGCGTCGACGCCGCGGCCTTCACCGTCGACTCGCCGGAGATCGACGCGGAGCTCGCCACGCTGCGAAAGAACTCCGCGGGCCGGCGGCTCATCCTCGGCATCGACCGCCTCGACTACACCAAGGGGATCGTGCGCCGGCTGCTCGCCTTCGAGCGCCTCCTCGAGGGCGACCCGACGCTCCACGAGCGCGTGCAGCTCCTGCAGATCGCCGTGCCCTCGCGCGAGAGCATCGACAGCTACGCCGACCTGCGCCGCGAGGCCAACGAGCTCGTCGGGCGCATCAACGCCGCGCACGGGACGCCCACCAGCGTGCCGGTGCACTTCCTCTACCGCTCCATCCCCTTCGAGCAGCTGGTGGCGCTCTACCGCGCCGCCGACATCATGCTGGTCACGCCCATCCGCGACGGGATGAACCTCGTGGCCAAGGAGTACTGCGCCGCCCGCACGGACGGCGGAGGGGTGCTGGTGCTGAGCGAGTTCGCGGGCGCGGCGGACGAGCTGCGCGAGGCGCTCATCGTGAACCCCTACGACCTCGACGCGGTCGAGCGCACCATCGGCGCGGCGCTCCAGATGCCCGAGGAGGAGCGCCGGCTGCGCATGGAGCGGCTGCACGCGCGCGTGCTCGACGGGGACGTCGCCCGCTGGCACCGCCGCTTCGTCGACGAGCTCGAGCGCGTCCCGCTGCTGCCCGCGCGAGGCGCCGTGGAGGGAGGGAGATCGCTCGGCGAGGAGGTCTCGCGCCTGCGGGAGGCGCCCAGCCTGCTGGTGCTGCTGGACTACGACGGCACCCTGGTGTCCTACGCGATGATGCCGGAGCTGGCGCGGCCCGACACGGAGCTGCAGTCGCTGCTCGGGCGCCTCGCCGCGAGGCCGGGGGCGAGGGTGCACGTGCTCACCGGGCGCACGCCCGCCTCCATCGAGCGGCTGCTGGGCGACCAGCCGGTGGGCCTGCACGCCGAGCACGGGTACTGGTCCCGCTCGGACCCGTCGCGTCCGTGGACGGTGCGGGTGACCGGGTCGCTCGGGTGGAAGGAGCCCGTGGGGGCGCTGCTGGCCGACCTCGCCGCGCGCACGCCGGGGGCCTTCGTCGAGGAGAAGACCTCGGCGCTCGCGTTCCACTACCGGGCGGCCGACCCGACGCTGGCGAGCGCGAGGGTGCACGAGCTGCGGGCTCGCCTGGACGCGGAGGCGAGGAGCGACATCGAGGTGCTGGAGGGCTCGCGCGTGATCGAGGTGCGCCTGCCCGGGGTGAGCAAGAGCCTGGTGTCGACCTCGCTGGTCGCCGACATGCCCGCGGGCACGGCCATCTTCGCCGGGGGCGACGACCGCACCGACGAGGACCTCTTCGCCGCCCTCCCCCCGGAGGCCGTCACCGTGCGCGTGGGCCGCGGCCGCTCGCTGGCGCGCTTCCGCGTCGACGACGTGGCGGCCTTTCGAGCGCTGCTCTCGACGCTGGTCTGAGCCCCCTCAGCGACGCCCGGCGCCGCCGTCCAGCAGCCGCGTCCGGAGCTCGCGGGCGCGCGCGGGCTCCTCGTCGAAGACGTTGCGCTGCTCGCCCGGGTCGAGCGCGAGGTTGTACAGCTCCCAGACGCTCCGCGACGCGTCGAAGGCGATCTTCCACGGAGGGGCGACGAGCGCCATGGAGGTGGGCGTCCCGCCGCCGTACTCCGCGACGTCGGCGTAGACCTCCTCTCGCCAGTCCGGGGGCGCGCCGCCGTGGCGGCTCAGCAGCACGGGCACCAGCGAGCGCGACGCGGTCTCCGTGGCGATGGGGCGGCCCGCGACGTTGAGCACCGTGGCGTAGAGGTCGAGCAGGGCGGTGAGCGCTCCGCGATCGCCGGGCGCGATGCCGGGGCCTCGCACCAGCAGCGGCACCCGGATGGACTCCTCGTGCACGTCGTAGAAGTGGTAGCGCGAGCCGTGCTCGTTGAAGCCCTCGCCGTGGTCGCTGAAGACCACCACCAGCACCGGGGTGCCGCGGCGCTCGATGCGGTCGGCGGCGTCGAGCACCCTCACGGCGAAGGCGTCGGCGCGCGCGAGCTCGGCGTCGTAGCGGTCGCTCTCCGTGCGCCCGAAATCCTGCGGCCAGGAGTGCTCGCCGTAGGGGGCGTGCGCGTCGATGAGGTGCACCCACGCGAAGAAGGGCTGATCGCGAGGGCGCTCGATCCACTCCGCGGCGCCCTGAACGATGGGGGCGGCGTCGTCCTTGAAGGCGGCCTGGTCCTGCACCACCTCGAAGCCCTGGAAGAAGCCGGGGGTGCCGGAGAAGTACGAGGTGTTGGTGAAGGCCGCCGTGGTGTAGCCCGCGGCGCGCAGCGACTCGGCGAGCGTGACGTTCTCCTGGGCGACGGAGGGGAAGTGGGGGTCGGTGCCGAGGCCCCACGCGACGTCGCCGGGGTAGCGGCCGGTGAAGGTCGAGGCGAAGGAGCGCAGCGAGCCCGGCGCGACGGAGTACGCGTGGGTGAAGCGCGCCGCCCGCTCGGCGAAGCGAGCGAGGTTGGGGGTCGTCGGGCGGTGGTAGCCGTAGGCGCTCATGCGGTCGGGGCGCGCGGCGTCGATGGACACGAGCAGCACGCTCGGAGGGCGCTCGGCGAGCGGACCGGTGAGGGTCGCGAAGCGGCCGCTGCGGCCCGGCGCCGGGGCGGCGGGCGCGTCGTGCCCGGAGCAGCTCTCGTCCACGCCGTTGCCGGGCGTCTCCCTCGCTCCGGGGTAGGCGCGGGGGTTGTGGTCGTCGCAGTCGGCTCCGCCGAAGAGCACGCCGTGGCCGTCGCCGTCGCGGTCGAGGGTGCGCTGCAAGGGGCCGACGGCGCGGCGAGCGAGGGCGCTGCGGCTGACGACGGCGGTCAGCACGGCCTGCCGCTGACCGAGCCCGAAGGCCGGGACCGCGGCGAGCGCCACGCAGGCGAGCGCGAAGGCGAGCGACGCGGCGGGGACGCGGCTGCGCCGGGGAGGCCGCGCGGCGAGGCGAAGCAGCAGCGCGACCAGGGCGACGTCCGCCGCGACGAGGGCCGCGCCGAGGACGAAGGCCAGCGGGTCGAGGGCGGTGAAGGCGTCCCGGTGGTGGGCGAGCAATCGGACCAGGGGTAGGAGGGCGAGCGCCGCGGCGACGGTGGCGACGGTGCCGACGCTCGCGAGGCGTCCCACGCGGCGCAGCAGCGGGGCGAGCGGCCAGGAGGCGACCACGCCCGCGGCGGAGGCGATGCCGACGGCGACCGGAAGGGCCACGGCGATGGGGGCGACCATCAGCGCTCGCGACTGGAAGGTGCGGGTCACGTAGGAGGCGACGGCCACCAGCGCGGCGCCCGCGGGCAGCGCGCCGGTGAGCCCGGCGGCGAGGGCCAGCGCAGAGCGCTCGTCGCGGCGCCACCAGCGGGACGGACCGGCGAGCACCCACGCCCCCAGCGCCCGGACCGGCGGGCGGCGGGCGGCGGCGCGGACGAAGAGTTCCTGAGCGGCGGCGACCGCGAGGCCGAGGGCCGCGAAGACGCCCGCGCAGTGCACGACGCACCAGCCGAGCAGCGCGGGGCTGCGCGACGCGAGGGGCATGCGGGCGTACGCGATGACGCCGTCGACCACGCCCGCCAGCACGAAGGCGACGAGGGCCCCGAGCGCGGCGGAGCCCTCCAGCGGGAGCGGCGCGGGCGCGGGGACCGCGGGCGGCGCGACGAGCGCGGAGACGCGAGGGCGACCGGGCGGCCTCGACGGGCGCAGCGGCATCCAGAGGGGCGGCGGAGGGAGCGGCCGAGGCGAGGGCGTGACGCGCTCCTGGGAGCGCCGAAGCAGGGCGCCCCGAGGGGAGCTGCCGGGCGTCGCGCGGCGAGCGCGGCGAGGCCTCGCAGGCGGGCGGGGCAGCGGTGTCTCGTGGCGCTTCATGGCCGGGCTGCAAACTCTCCGCGAGGGGTCGGACGCCGGTGAGGAGGAGGAGGGCGACGGACGCGCCACCGTCCACTACATCGAAACCGGCGTGATCGAAACCGTGAGCCCGGTCTCAGACCCGCAGGAGCGAGAAGAGGACCTCCCCTGCGTGGTGCAGCGGGTCGTAGAGCGCCACACCCGCGCCGACAACGGCCAGGGAGAGCGCGGCGAAGGCGAAGGCGGATCGGTCCGATGGACCCCAGGAAGGCTCGCAGAGGGCGGCCACGCGCTCCTCGAGGGCCGCGTCGGAGAAGCTCCCCGCGGAGCCTGCCAGCGGGCCCGGGTCGAGCCTCGCGAGCTCGATGAGCGTGTGCGCGACGATCAGTGGGTCGGACACCACGCGCGAGGCCTCGGCGTCGCAGGCCTGCTCGATGGCGAGGTCGAGCGCCGACACGAGGGGCGCTCCGACCCAGGGGAGGTGGGCGCCGGAGAGCACCCGGCCCAGCAGGCGCACGGTGACGTCGCCGCGGGAGACGTGAGCGACCTCGTGGGCCGTGACGGCGATCTCGGCCTGCGTCCCGAGGCGGGCTCCGATGTCCTCGCCCACGTAGGCGTCGCCTCGTGGCCAGCCTGCGACGAAGGAGAGCGCGCCGGGGACGGACCAGAGGCCCTCGCGTCGGACGCGGGCCACCAGCTGCAATCGGGAGACGGCGCGGCGGGAGGCGCGCAGCGAGGCGCCCACCCTCCAGACTCGGTCGAGCAGCGGGGCCACGCAGACCAGGGCGAGCGCGGCGGAGAGGGGCGTCGCGGGGGGCGAGCGCCAGAGGCACAGCCGGCAGAGTCGCTCGCACCCGTCCTCCAGGCCCGCTCCCGGTCGCAGCTCCACGACGCAGTGGCCGTAGACGACCATGAGCAGGAAGAGCCCCGACGCGATCGGCGAGGCGAGCAGCGCCAGCACCCAGCGGACCCGGAGCGCGGGCTCGATGCGGGCGACGGCGCGCAGCAGGTGGGGGCTGATGGCCGAGAGCAGCAGGCCCTGCGCGAGGGCCCCGAGCGCGACCACCATCAGCACGATGGGCAGGTGGCTCACCGGCGACCGCCCGATCGCCTCGCTCGGGCCGCCTCGACGACGCGCGCCAGGCGGTCGAGGTTGGCGCCGTCGGCCCGGGCGGCGATCTCGACGAAGGCGGCGATGACCCCCTCGGCGGCCGCTCCGCGAAGCTCTCCGGCGGCGTCGGCCATGGCGCGAGCGCGGAAGCCCTCGCGGGTCACGGCCGGGGCGTACCAGTAGGCGTGGCCCTGCTTCTCCCGCAGCAGGAGCTGCTTGCGATGCAGGCGCTCGAGGGTCGACTGGATGGTGTTGAGGGTGATCCCTCGGGGCTCGCCGAGGGCTCGCTGCACGCCCCGGGCGTCGGCGGACCCTTCGGTCCAGAGGTGCTCCATCACCGCGGCTTCGAGCTCACCCAGGAGGGGGAGCGACTCCATCGGGGCCGCGGGCTCGCCGGGGGCTCGGGCGCTCATGCGACGCTACGGGGTGACCGTCGCGGTGAGCGTGTCGGGGCAGTACTGCCGTCGCTCCCGGTAGGCGGCCATCTCCGCGGGGCTCGCGGCGCGGCCCAGGATGAACAGGTCGTCGACGGTCCCCTGGATGCCCAGCTGCGGCTCGCCGTCGTTCATGTCGGCGCCGATGACCACCGGAGCGGGCGGGTACTGGATGGGCGCCTCCGGGGGATAGACGCAGGTGTTGGGGGCGATCATCCCGTCGACGGTGCCCGGGCAGAGGTAGCTGCAGGGCTGCCAGCAGGTCGACGGCGCGGTGCCGCCGTCGGGCAGGTCGGGGGGATAGCAGGGGCCGACCAGGGGGTCGGGCTGGCCGTGCGCGGGGTTCGGGTCGGCCGGGCAGTAGCGCCCGCCCGGCGGGAAGAGGTTGAGGTCGCGCGGGTACTCGTAGGTGTGGCCGTCGTAGTAGCTGCGACGGATCGTGTGGGGGCGCGCGGTGGTGTCGATGGTGAGCGCGACGAAGTGCCACTGGTTGACGAAGCCGTCGCTGGTGAGCGGCTCGACGGTCGTGACGTGCGCGTACTGCATCACGTCGGTGCAGGGCTCGACGCAGGAGTTGCCCTGGTAGAGCGTGTCGTCCTCGCCGTCGCCGCGGAAGAAGATCGCCCAGGGGTTGAAGATCGCGTTGTCGACGATGCGGTGATCGGTCTCGGGCAGGTGCCAGAAGGCCGAGCGCGCGGTCTGGTCGGGCATCCCGAAGCAGACCACCGTCTGGAAGTTGTCGTTGAAGGCGTTGGAGGGGGACTCGGGCTTCACCCACACGCCCACGGTGAGCTGCGTGCGCGCGGTGTTGAAGGGCGCCGAGGTGGCGGACTGCCAGTTGACCACGCGGTTGGGCGAGGTGAGCCCGGAGGCCTTGAGCACCGGCACGCTGGGGAAGCTGAGCGCGTGCTGGTTGCGGGTGAAGTGCGCTGTGGGGCTGAGCAGCGACGGGGCCGAGAGGCTGCTCCAGAGCGGCGGGCGCGTGGCGACGTCCACCGGCGGCGCGTCGTAGGGCGTCTGGTGGATGTACGCATCGAAGGGGACCGTGCCCACGGAGGGGCAGGTCCGAGAGCCGGTGCCCTCGTCGAAGGCGTAGGCGCCGAGGGTGTTGGCGGCGTGCAGGGGCACGCGGTCGAAGGTGTCGTCGTAGCTGTTGGCGGCGGGGACGGGGGTGCTCCCTCCGTAGTGCACCGTGAGCGTGGCCGGGGCGCCCGCGGAGAGCGTGGGCACTCGCACCCACGCGACGCCCATCGCGCAGTCGGTCACGAAGTGCGGCGCCCACGCGCCCGCCGCCGTGCGGAAGACCATCTTGTCGCAGGACGGTCCGATCGCCGAGCGCACCGCCGCGGGCAGCACCACCCGCACCTGCAGGTCGGAGTAGGCCGCGGTGGCGCCGGTGACGGTGAGCACGCCGTGCGTGGGGAGGCCGCAGGTGGCGTCTCCGGGGCAGGGCTCCGGGTGCGTCGGAGCGGCGACGGTCGGGCACCCCGGTCGGGTCACGCCGGAGTCCGCCGGACCGGTGTCTGTGGGGCCCGCATCCTCGCGACCCGCGTCCGTCGGGCCCGCGTCGGTGGGGCCCGCGTCGGAGGCATCGGCGTCGCGGGCGATGGTCCCGTTGTCGACGGGAGCGCCGGTGTCGGGGACCACCACGGTGCCGTCCTCGGCGGGGGAGTCCATCGGCGCGCCCTTGTCGACGGTGGCCGAGTCTTCGAGCATCTCCTCGTCGGTGACGGCGTCCATCTCCTTCTCGGGGACGTCGTCGGTCGACAGCTGACCGCGGTTGGGACAGCCCGTGAGCGCGGTCGCCCCTCCGAGCGCAATCAGCCACAGCCAGCGTCCCCGGGGCAGAGGCACGCCATCACAAGGTCTCGTCATGGCCTCCACCGTAGCGGCCACACGCATCCTGGTCGAGGGGAGCTTTCGGGTGTAGGACGCGATGGTCCTGTCGGATGAAGGGAGTCGTCAGCGATGGTCCCCCCGTGGGAAGCCGGTTCTGCTGAGAGCCGAGAGCGGCTGGTCGAGACGATCCGCGACGCCATCATCGGCGATGACCACGTGCTCACCGGGGCCTTCGGTCCTCGACGGGTGACCTACGCGGACTACACCGCCTCGGGGCGGAGCCTCGCGTTCATCGAGGACTTCATCCGCGACGAGGTCATGCCCCTCTACGCCAACACGCACACGGAGACCTCGCAGACGGGCCTGCAGACCACCCGCTTCCGGGAGGACGCCCGAGAGATCATCCACCGCGCGGTGGGCGGCGGTCCCGACGACGTGGTGGTGTTCTGCGGGTCCGGCGCGACCGGGGCGATCAACAAGCTCGTCGACGTGCTCAACCTCCGGCTGCCGGCGGACCTCGACGCGCGCTACGGGCTGCGCTCGCACATCCCCGAGGCCGAGCGCCCGGTGGTGTTCATCGGGCCCTTCGAGCACCACTCCAACGAGCTGCCCTGGCGAGAGTCCATCGCCGACGTGGTCACCATCGCGGAGGACGCCGACGGCCACGTGGACATCGAGCACCTGGAGCGGGAGCTCATCGCGCACGTCCACCGTCCGCTGCGCATCGGGAGCTTCTCCGCCGCCTCCAACGTGACCGGCATCGCGACGGACACCACGGCCATCGCGGCGTGCCTCCACCGCCACGGCGCGCTGTCCTTCTGGGACTACGCGGCGGCCGCTCCCTACGTGGCCATCGAGATGAACCCCGGGGGGCCGGGAGCGCCCGGGCACAAGGACGCGGTGTTTCTCTCGCCGCACAAGTTCATCGGCGGACCGGGGACTCCGGGCGTGCTGGTGGCCAAGCGATCGCTCTTCAAGAACCGGGTGCCCTCGCAGCCCGGCGGCGGCACCGTGGCCTTCGTGAGCGCGCACAAGCACCGCTACCTCGCCGACCCGGTGCACCGCGAGGAGGGCGGCACCCCGGCCATCATCGAGTCGATCCGGGCGGGCCTGGTGTTCCAGCTGAAGGAGGCGGTCGGGGCGGAGACCATCCGCGCCCGCGAGGAGTCGTTCATCACCCGCGCCATCGCGTCGTGGCGGGAGAACCCGAAGATCCGCATCCTCGGCAACGACCGCGCGTGGCGGCTCTCCATCGTGAGCTTCGTCATCCGCCACGGGGAGCGCGGGGCGCTGCACTACAACCTCGTGGTCGCGCTGCTCAACGACCTCTTCGGCATCCAGGCGCGCGGCGGCTGCTCGTGCGCGGGCCCCTACGGCCACCGCCTCCTCGGCATCGACGAGGGCACCTCGGACCGCTTCGGGTGCGCGCTCATCTCCGGCGCCGAGGGGCTGAAGCCCGGCTGGGCGCGGGTGAACTTCAACTACTTCCTGTCGGAGCGGGTGTTCCAGTTCATCGTGGCCGCGGTGCACTTCATCGCGACGCACGGCTACAAGCTGGCGCCGCTCTACACCTTCGACCTCGCGACGGGGCAGTGGCACCCGAGGCGCGCCCGGCCCGCCCCCGCGATGCGACTGCACGACCTCAGCTACCGCAACGGCAGGCTCGAGTACCACTCGCGGCGAGAGACCGAGCCCGAGCGGGCGCTGGAGACCTACCTCCGAGAGGCGGCGCGCATCGTGGCCGAGGTGGAGTCCGGGGCCGCCAGCGCGCAGAGCATCCCCGAGGTGGCGCTGTCCGAGGAGGCCGAGTCGCTGCGGTGGTTCCCGCTGCCGGGCGAGGTGCTCGCGGAGATGCAGCGGGCGACGGACCCGGGGATCGAGTTCGGCGCGGGGGTCTGAGAGAGAGAGAGGGGGTCCACCGCTCGGTGGACAGGGCGAGAGCGAGCGATGGGCGGGATGCACGCGGGGCCCCCGTCCCCGCTGCCGCGCGCCCTACCCCCGCGCTCAGGGCGCGAGGGCAGGGCTCCGA
>CBIHPK010000108.1:0-28171 GCA_966211675.1 uncultured Myxococcaceae bacterium | reverse complement strand
CGGCCGGGAGCCGCGGGGGTCGAGGCGCAGGCGGGGATGAGCGAGAGCGCGACGCCCTCGTCGGTGGACATGCCCTCGCCGTCGAGCGCGGCGTAGGCGTCGAGGCGCAGGCAGGCGTGCGGCGTCACCGCGGGCTCGTCGCTGGCCATCGCCTGCGTGTGGGCCTGCGTCGCCTCGGCGGAGGCCGTGAAGGGTCGCGCGGTCACCCCGGTGCAACCGATGATGGCGCTCCAGCGGGTGCCGAGGGGCTGCGAGGGGATGACGCAGGCGTTGGGATCGACCGCCTCGGGCGCGGCGTTCTCGTCCTCCTCGGCGCCCATCACCATGGCCTCGGGCGGCGGGCCGTACAGCTCCGCCGGGGTCTCCTTGGCGCCGGGGAAGGCCACGGCCACGATGGCGCGGAGCTGCTCCATCGTCCATCGGACGGCGGTCTCCCTCGCCTGCGGATCGGCCGGGTCGGCGGCGGCCTGGGTCTCCAGCTCCCACCACTGGGTCAGGCCGCGATTACGCATCACGGTAAAGACCTGGTTGACGTTGCGCTCGGTGCCCACGCGCACCATGTCGAGGCTCAGCGTCGCGCGGCGCGGCAGGGCGCTGCGCCCGGGCACCGGGATGAAGAAGTCCTGGACGTAGTCCTTGCGGCAGTGGGAGGCGCGGCACTGCGGCGGGGAGTTCTCGAAGGCCGCGCTGAACTCGGGGTTGCCCTGGACGATCTCGCCGACGCCGTGGCCCCACGCGTTGAGCCCGCCGAAGAGGCGGATCCAGCGGTTGAACGAGGTGCGCCCCCAGAGGCGGGAGCGCGCGGCGGCGGCCTGCAGCTCGGCCTCGCGTCGCTCGCGGTCGGCCTGCTCGGAGGCGCGGCGGGCGGACTCGCCCTCCTGGCGGGTGCGCTCGTAGACCGCGAGGCGCTGCCGGGCCTCGTCGACGTGCGACCCGGTCGGGAAGGCGCGGAGGTACTCGTTGAGCCCGTCGAGGGAGGCGCGGTGGTCGGCCCAGTAGTCCTCCTCGGTGGCGTTGATGACGGCCTGCACCTCCGGGCGGAAGCGCCCCTGGGGCTGCGCCTGGAGGTACTCGCTCGCGGCCGCGAGGCGGTCGGAGCCTTCGGCGGCGTAGCGGAAATTCCGGTAGGCGGCGTAGTCCGCGCGGGACGCCACGACGCGGCAGCCCGCGACGGTGATCGCCGCGATCGCCACCGCCCTCAACGTATCTCTGGAACGCATGTCTCTGGACCTCTGTTGCTACGACGATTTCAGGGCGCGCCGGTGCACGTGCCGACGTCGCGGCAGAGGGCGGTGCACGAGTTGGGCGGGTTGCGGATGACGTCCGGCAGGCTGTTGCAGGAGGTCTCCTCGATGGCGTGGCCGCACGCCGTGATGTCGCCCTGGAAGGCGCCGCAGAACTCCCCCTGGTAGGTGGTGCACGAGTGGGGGCAGGCGTTGGTGCCGAAGAGGTCCTGCCGGATGTTGCCGCGGACGCACTGGATGAACGCGGGCTCCGAGTCGTTGGTGCAGTCGGGCCCCGCGCCGGAGATGGAGCGGCAGAGCACGCCGCACTCGCGCAGCCGGAAGCAGAGGTGCGAACACATGCCCTGGTCGAAGTAGTCGTACTCCGCCTCGGACTGCGTGCCGGGGATGTCGACGTTGGCGTTCTCGCTGCCGCAGCCGCCGATGTCGCCCGGGGTCGGCGCGGCGATGAAGGCCGCGGACATGGCGAGGACGGCCAGCGCCGTCCAGCGGGGGCGCCGGAGCGCCGTGGAGTCCTTCTGCCAGCCCGTCACGGGAGCACCTCGTAGTCCACCAGGATGCCAAGGCCGCCGCCGATGATCGGATAGATCGAGCCGCCGTTGCCCAGGTACAGGTCGAAGATGGCCTCGGCGGTGATGGCGAGGCCCGAGCGGATGTAGAATGCGCCGCCCGCCGCGACCTCGAAGCCCACCGAGAGCTCGGGGCAGTAGCCCCAGCCGGGCGGGTACACGACGCTGCGGTTGGGGGCGATGCCGCTGCCCACCCACTGCGGGCTGCCCGCGGGGATGGCGAGGCCGGCGGAGCGCTGACAGGCGCCGCGGGTGATGAGCATGGGGACGTCGACGCGCGCGTGCGCGGACACGGCGCTGGTGAAGCGGCGGTAGATCTGCACGCCCGGCTGCACGGTGAACTGCATCCCGTTGCGGTCGATGCCTCCCTGCAGCCCGAGCGACGGGCCGAGGAGGAAGTTTCCCAGGTGGACGAAGGCGTAGGTCCCCTCGACGAGCACCGACGGGGGCGAGAGCACGCCGTAGGAGAACGGATCGCGCAGCCGCGCTCCGATGCCGAACTCCGCTCGGACGAGGAGGTGGCGTTCGTTGGGGTGCACCGTCCATCCACTGGAGGGCGCCGGAGGATCGCCGAGCCCTTGCGCAGCGGCGGGAACAGCAGCCAGGACGAGCCCGACCGCGAAGAGGAAAGCGCGCGTTTTCACCGTGCGCGCATGGTAGACACGGCCCCGCGCCCATCGTCAACGGAGCAGTGCGTGCCCGCGAGCAAGACCCCAACCCAGTGGTCCGTGTGCCTCCTGGTGGTCGCGTGCGCGGCCGCCTCGGGCTGTCCGTCGTCGCCGCCCGCGGCCGTCGACGCCGCGACGGTCGTCCGCCCCTCGCCCGTGGACGCGGGCGCTCGCTCGCGCTCCGGTCGCAGGCGTCGACGTCGTCCGAGCGCGCAGACGCCCGGCGCCCCGGTCGCCGCCAGCGAGCCGACGGAGATGGCCTACGACGAGGGTCCGGCGCCGCCGCGTCCGAGGGTCACGGAGACCGGTCCGGTGTTGCCTGAAGACCTCGGGCCGCCGCCCTCGCAGGAGCTCGACATGACCCAGGGAGGAGCGACCGGGCCGATGGGCCTCGAGCCCTCGCAGATCCGCCGCGCGATGGACCCGCTGCTGCCCCGGATGTCGGCGTGCGCCGAGGCCACGACGGACGAGAGCGGGAGAGGTCCGCGAGGCCGGGTGGGGGTGCGCCTGCGGGTGCACGGCGACGGTCGGCCCGTCGCGGCGCGGGTGAGCGGCGGCGGCGGCACCGGGGAGTTCGTGATGTGCGTGCGTCGCGTGGTGGCCTCCGCGCGCTTCGACCACTTCGCCGGCCCCGACGTCTTCGCGACGTGGGGCTTCGACGTGGACTGAGGCGCGCTCAGCGGATCGAGCGGTAGTAGATGTCGCCGTTGATGCCGGCGCGGCGGTCGACCCAGACGACGTGCGCGACGGGGTTGGCCCCGTTGGTGGTGGCGAGCACCGCGGGGGTCGCGCTGTCGACGCCAGGCTGAGCGGAGTCGAGGCGGATGTCCGTCGGCTGGAAGAGGCCGCCGCCGTCGAGCGAGTAGTTGGCGTAGATGTCGAGCGATCCGTTGCGATCGTCGGCCCACACCGCGTAGACCGCGAGGCCCGCGTTGGAGGCCACGACGTTGAAGGCGCGCGACTGGCCCGGGAGGCCGGCCATCACCTGCACGTCACGCGCAGGGAAGGCGCCCGCGGTCGTGCGCGACGCGTACACGTTGGGCAGCCCCCAGCGGAACTCCTGCCAGACCACCGAGAACTCCCCACCAGGCAGGGACAGGGTGGTGGGTCGGATGGAGTCGTGGGGATAGGGGTCGGCGTCGACGCGCGCGTCGCTGGTGCGCCAGGTGGCCCCGAAGTCCGTCGAGCGGTTGGAGTAGATGTCGTAGGCGTCGTTGGCGCGCACGTCCTGCCACGCGACGAGCACGTTGCCCGCGGCGTCGGCGGCGATGGAGGGCTCCTCGCTGGCGTGCGTGCCGGCGGGGTCGGTGTCGAGCCGCACCTCCGGGCCGGGCCAGGTCAGGCCGCCGTCGGCGCTGGCGCGGAAGTAGATGTCCGTCCCCTCGCCCGCGCGGTTGTCGCGCCAGACCAGGTACGCGCGGTTGCCCACCGCCACCAGGTCGGGCGTCGAGGCGACGCTGGCGAAGCCGCCGCCGGTGTCGATCTGCAGCGGCGACGACCAGGCGGTGCCGTTGGTCGAGGTCGAGGCGAAGATGTGACGGCCGCGGTTGGAGAAGAGCACCTCCCACACCGCGAGGTAGCCGCGGGTGGTGGGCACCAGCTCGATGTTGAAGGAGTCGTTGTCCTGTCCGGGGTTGATGCGGAAGTCCGCCGCTCCCCAGGTACCGCCGGAGGCGCTCGACACGTTGCCGAAGACCTGGCGGTAGCCGGTGGGCCGGGTCCCCGACGCGGGGCGGAAGTCACCCCAGAGGGCGACGAGCCCGGCGCCGCCGTTGGGCCATGCGAGCCGCGGCTGCACGCTCGCGAAGGAGCCCGCGGCGTTGGTGTCGAGCCGCACGTCGCGCAGCCACGAGCCGCCGCCGTCGGTGGTGCGAGCGAAGTACACGTCGCTCTCGCCGCTGCGACGGTCGATGAAGACCACGCCGATGTTGTTGCCGGCGCCCGCGAGGAAGGGCTGGATGGAGTTCTGCACGCTCGAGTCGAGGCGCACGTCCGTGGGCGGAGCGAGGCCCTGGCACCCCTCGTCCACGCGGGCGTCGCAGTTGTTGTCGAGGCCGTCGCAGTAGGCCTCGCTGTCGAGGTCGCGGTACGTCGTCGGGTAGGTGCAGCCCCAGCCCGCCGCGCCGTTGCACACCGGACGCGCCGCCGAGCAGACCCCGCGCCCCTCGGCCCCTCGGCGGTTGCAGCGCAGCGAGGCGGGCGCCGCGAGCCCCTCGTCGATGAGCCCGTCGCAGTCGTTGTCCTGGCCGTCGCAGATCTCCGTCGCCGTGCCCGTCCCGCCGCTGCAGACGATGGCGCCGCCCACGCAGGCGAAGCGCCCGAAGGTGCACGCCCCCACGTTGTTGCCGCAGATCGCGAGCGGACCGGTGCCCGGGATCACTCCGCCCGCGGGCGCGTCGTCCACCACCCCGTTGCAGTCGTCGTCGAGGTTGTTGCAGATCTCCGATCCGGGCGCCGAGCCGCCGACGCACCGCAGCGCCCCGCGCTCGCAGACGTAGGTCCCCGGTCGGCAGACGCCCATGCTCGGACCGCACGCCGCGCCCACCATCGCGGGCGCGTCGTCGACGAGGCCGTTGCAGTCGTTGTCGCGACCGTCACAGACCTCCGGGCCTCGCGTCCCGGTGGCGTCGCCGCAGGAGAGCTCGCAGCCGTCCGTCGGGTCGCCGTTGCGATCGACGAAGCCGCGGGCGCAGCTCGCCACGCCGCAGTTGCCCCCCACGCACGACGCGGTGGCGTTGACCGCCGGGCACACCCGCCCGCAACCGCCGCAGTTGGCCACGTCGGTCATCAGGTTGAACCCGTTGTCCGTGGTGCCGTCGCAGTCGTTGTCGCGGCCGTCGCAGACCTCCGGGCCCGAGGCCGTGCACTCGTACTCGCAGCCGTTCGCCGGGTTGTGGTCCCGGTCGACGGCCCCGGGGCGGCAGGCGCCCATGCGGCAGACGCTGGCGACGCAGGCCGCCTCGGCGCGGTCGAACACGCACGCGTTGCCGCAGCGGCCGCAGTTGACCGCGCTGCTGGTGAGGTCGAAGCCCTCGTCGGTCATCCCGTCGCAGTCGTTGTCGATGCCGTCGCAGACCTCCGCGCCGGTGACCGAGCACTCGTACTCGCAGCCGTTGCCGGGCATCCGGTCGAGGTCGACGAAGCCCACGTCGCACTGGCGGTAACCGCACACGCTCATCGCGCACGCCGGGATCGCGTGGGCCGGGGCGCACGCGTTGCCGCAGGCGCCGCAGTTGCGGGGATCGGCAGTGAGGTCGAAGCCCTCGTCGGTCATCCCGTCGCAGTCGTTGTCGCGGCGGTCGCAGACCTCCATCCCCGACGGGAGGCACACGCCCGTGTCCACCGGGGTGATGCCGTTGTCGCGGATCGGGGCGACGTCGCGCACGTTGACCAGGCCGCCGTCGCCGGTGGCGCAGTTGAGGCAATAGGGCTCCGGGTCGCAGCCCAGCACCGGGAGGAGCAGCGCCAGCGAGGCGAGCAGCGGGCGGTTCATCGCGCACCTCCCGCGACGGCGGAGCGACGCCGTCTCCGTCGGCCGAGCGCGCCCAGCACGGCCCCCGCCGCGAGCAGCCAGGTCCCTCGCGAGGTCGCCACCCCAGGTGCCGCGACCGAGCAGCTCCCGCCGGAGCCCACGACGCGGTCGCGGATGAGGGGCGTGAGCGTGGGGTCGATGCACTGGCCGTTGCGGCACACCACGTTGGATCCGCCGCCGCAGACGACGCCCGTGCAGGGGTCGTCGACCAGCATGCCGTTGCGGCAGACGCGGCCCGGCTGGGCCCCGATGTTCTGGCAGGGATCGGGCTGGCAGACGCCCCTCCCGCCGACCGCCACGCAGAGGGTGCCGACGTCGCAGCGCACGCCCTGGCAGGGGTCCGCGACGCAGGCCCCGTCGAGGCAGGACTGCGTGGGCGGGCACTGCGTGGTCGCGCAGGTCGGGACGCACTGGGCCGCGCCGGTCGGGCCCGGTCGGCAGAACTGGCCCGCGGGGCAGGTGCGGTCGGCGCAGCCGTTGTTGACGCAGGCGCCCGCTCGGCAGAGCTGGCTGCCGGTGCAGCCGAGGCCGTAGCAGTTGTTCTCCACGCAGCTCGCGCGGCCGTCGCGGACGTTGCACACCTGGCCCGCCGGGCAGGTGACGGCGGCGCACTGGTCGACGCAGCGGTTGGCCTGGCAGATCTGCGTGGGCGAGCAGATCTCGGTGCCGCACAGCGGCGGCACGCAGAAGTTGTCGCTGTTGCAGGCCAGGCCCACCGAGCAAGGGAACTCCCCGGGCAGACACGGCGTCCGGCACTGGCACGCGACGCAGCGCCCGCCGCCCGGGCAGAGCCCGCCGGCGCCCGGAGCGTCCTCGTCGATCATCCCGTCGCAGTCGTCGTCCATGCAGTTGCAGCGCTCCGGCGTGCCCATCACACCCCCCTCGCAGGCGAGCCTCCCCGCGCGGCAGCGCAGCGTCCCGGCCCGGCAGAGCGGCGCCCCGTCCGCGCCCGTCATGCAGCTCGCGCCCCCGCCCGGGTTGCCCTCGTCGATGAGCCCGTTGCAGTTGTTGTCGAGGCCGTCGCAGGTCTCGTCCCGGCGCATGGTCTCGTCGGCGGTGCAGACGAAGCGCCCGCCGCGGCACTCGAAGGTGCCCGCGCGGCAGACGCCCTGCGCGAGCCCGCAGGTCCCCGCCGAGGGGATGCCGTTGTCCACCGTGCCGTCGCAGTCGTTGTCCCGTCCGTCGCACACCTCGGGCCTCGGCTGCGGCGCGTTGCAGACGAAGCGACCGCCCACGCACACCGCCATGCCCGGCCCGCAGCGCAGCTCGCTCGCCTCGCAGGGCCTCGCGGGCACGCCCTCGTCCACCATGCCGTCGCAGTCGTTGTCCACCCCGTCGCAGACCTCCGTCGCGGGCGACGGCGCCGAGCAGCTCCCCCAGGCGCCGGCGGCGCAGACCTCGCGGCCCGATCCGCAGCTGGTGGTGCAGGGGCGCGAGAGGCCGTCGTCGATGCGCCCGTTGCAGTCGTTGTCCCGGTTGTCGCAGACCTCCGGGAGCGGCGCCGTGCTCACGCAGTCGCCCCACGCCCCGGCGCTGCAGTACTGCGTGCCCGCGCCGCACTCGCCGTTGCAGGCGCGCGAGACGCCCTCGTCGATGGTGCCGTTGCAGTTGTTGTCGACGTTGTCGCAGACCTCGGCGGTCGCCGGGCCCGGGGTGCAGGTCGCGACCACGCCGTTGAGGCAGGTGTTCACCGTGCGCATGCAGGCGCCCAGGCCGCAGGTCGAGGTGCCCAAGCCGTCGTCGATCATGCCGTTGCAGTTGTTGTCGCGGCCGTCGCAGACCTCGGGCACCGGGTTGCACGCGGGGACCATCCCGATGGTGCGCACCAGCACGTCCTCGAAGTCGTTGTCGCCCCCGCGAAACAGGTCTTCCCAGCCGAAGTAGTACCCGTCGCGGAAGGTGCGCGACGAGTAGATGAGGAAGTGCACGTAGTCGCCGTCGTCGTTGATGCTGTTGTCCGTCGAGTACACGCGTCGGTCGGTGGCGGACTCCGCGGGACAGTTGATGTCCGGCGCGTCGGTCAGCGCCTCCGGGGTCACGATGTAGAAGGCGATCGGCCCGCCGCGCCACGCGCCGCGGGAGCGCTGACAGTCGAAGTCGATCTCGACGATGTTGGGGTTCACCCAGTGGGTGCAGGCGCTGTCCGCAGGGATCGCCGCGCGAGGCCCCGCGGGGCAGGGACAGTCACAGGCGGCCACGAGGTCGCGGCAGGAGAAGATCTGCCGTCGCGACGCCGCCACGAAGGGGCTGTCGCCGACGTTGTACCAGCCGAAGCGGTTCTGGTAGCCGGCCCCTTCGCCGACCATGGTGAACTGCGCGATGCGACGGCCGTCGGCGCGCACCGAGGGGACGAAGGTCTGCGGGGTGATCGCGGCGTTGGCGACCGCGTTGAGCACGCCGGGGCCCTCGCCCGGCGCGGGGTTGCCCGCGGTGGGCACGAGGTCGGCGCGCTTGTCGAGGCAGGTCTGGAGCGCGTCGGTCTGGGGGACGATGACCCCGTCGACCTGGTTGATGATCGCCAGCGCGGGCGAAGTGAAGAGTGCGAACACCCCGAACAGCGATACGAAGAAACTCGCTCGGAACCGCATTCGCTCTGCTCCCGCGCCCGGTGGAGGCATGCGCTGCCTGTGAGGGGCCCTATCAACGCGGGACTCTTTCATGGTCCCCAGTTCGTCTCAAGACACTCGTGGTTCCCGATAGGTGCGCCCGCAAGCGCCCTCTCGCGCACGGAGCGGTCGCGCGTCAGCCTCGCTCGGAGCGCCCGCCGCTCGCCGCGGCCCACCCGCGAGGGTGCAGCAGGATGGCGCGGGCCTCGTCGTCGAGGGCGGCCCATCGGCGGCGCAATTGCGAGCGCGAGGCGGACTCGTCCCCCGCGCGGAGCGACCCGAGGCAGCGCTCGAAGGCGGCCGCCCGCTCGGCCGGCGTGCCGAGGCGCCGCGAGAGCATCGCGCGTGCGTGCTCGCCGAGCGCGGCGGCGCCAGCCGGGGCGAGCGCTCCACCAACCGCCGAGGTGGCGACGATGGGGCACCGGCCGTCGAGCGGACTCAGGTGGGCGCGCAGCACGCGGGTCGCGGTCTCGATGGCGAGCGCCCGCTCGGGGTCGTCGGGCGCGCAGTGGCGGTCGAAGGGCGGGAGCTCGTCGACGCGGTGGAGCACGGCCAGGACCGCGGGAGGGCTGCGGCGCCGGAGGGTCCACCCTCGGGAGAGCGCGAGGAGATCCTCCACGTCGTCGTCGATGCCCGCGTCGACCTCGGTGACGGAGAACACCGCGATCATCAGGTCGGGGGGATCGGGGGCGAGCGCGTCGCGGAGCTGCGCTCGGAGCTCGGGGCGGCCTGCGGCGCGGAGCCCGGGGGTGTCGTAGGCGATGAGCGATCCGCCCCAGGAGACCTGCGCGCACGAGACGGCGAGCTCGTCGCCCGTGGACGCGAAGTCCGCCAGGCTGAGGGCCAGCGTGGACTTGCCCACCGCGCGTCGCCCGACGAAGGCCATGGAGGGCACCCAGCCCTGGGCGGGCACCTGGCCCAGCCGGAAGCGAGCGAGCGAAGGCGCGGGCGAGCGCTCGACGGACAGCTCGATGGTGGGCACCGGCGGGGCGAGCTCGGCCAGCGCGACGGCCATCTCGCGGGCCGCCGTGAAGGGATCGCGGCGGGCGTCAGTCCTCATCGGGCCTGGTGACGTCGGAGGGCGGCCCCTCCTCCGCGGCCTGCGAGAACGCCGCCCTCGCCTCCTCGACGCTCACCCCGTCGATGAAGTAGCGCACCGCGGCGACGCCCAGGGCCCAGGTTCCGGTCGCCGCCACGGCGCCGGAGATCGTCGCCCCCACCCCGGGGACCAGCTTGAGCGCGGCGCGCACCGCCTCGCGCAGCCCGACGCCCGCGCCCACGCTCGCGCCCAGCACCGCGAGCCACTCGCTGATCGCGCGCGGCCCGAGCGAGCGGCCCGAGGCGTACACAATCCCCGTGAGCATGGACGACTGCAGCGGGATCAACACCGCGAGGTCCGCGATGGGCAGCGGGGTCGCCCCCACCACGAAGGACACGCTCGTGGCCGTGCCCACGAGGCGCATCGCGACCTTGCGGCGCACCGAGCGTGCCCGCTCGAAGGCCCGCGCGGCCTCGATCTGCGCCGACACCGGGAGCGCCTGGTGGATCTCCAGCGCGAGGGCGTCGAGGTTCCAGCGCCAGTCGGCGGCGGCGGCCCCGTCGACGAAGCGCTGCCAGGTGCACACCGCCACCACCGGCAGCTCGGATCCGGTCACGCGCTGCACATGCCCTCGCAGGACCTCCCTCGCCCGCTCGATGGCCGCGCGCTTCTCTGAGTCGCCCTCGTAGGGGGGGGCGCGTCGCTCCGTCGGGGGCAGCTCGTCGACCTTCGTCATCACGACCACCACCGGCACGGCGCGGTCGAGGCCGGAGAGCGAGGCGCGCAGCGCAACCAGCTCGGCGAGATCTTCATCGACCCCCGCGTCGACCTGGCTGGCCTTGAAGAGCCAGAGCATCACGTCCGGGCGCTCGGAGCGCAGCGCCCTGGCGACCTCCTCCCGACGCTCGGGCCGGGCGCCCGCCCGCAGTCCCGGCGTGTCGAGCCAGCGCACCAGGCGCCCCTGCACCGCGAGGTCGATCCAGGCCGGGGCGGCGGTGGTGTCCTCGACCGGGCCGACGGCCAGCAGCTCGCGGCCGAGGAGCGCGTTGGCGAGCGACGACTTGCCGCTGCCCCGGCGGCCCAGCACCGCGACCCTCGGAGGGCGACGCCCCACGAGCAGGGCGCGAAGGTCACGCAGCTCGTTGATCACCTTCTGGGCGCCGGGGATGCGCTTCAGCAGCTCCTCGAGGTCGTCGAGGGTCTGGGCCGCGTCGCGGGTGTCGGGCGGTGGGCTCTGGTCGGTCGCCATGGATGTTGCACCGGATCGTACGACGGGCCCGGGAGACAGCCAGCGTCGGCGCGAGCCCCCCGCCGGATGCATTGGGGAGAAGCGGTTCTATTCAATCGTCGCGGGCCCGGCGACGACTCGGTCATGAGCCTATTGCGGAAGAACAGGGCATCGGCCAAGGATACGCGCGCCATGTCAAAGCCAATCTCCCGCTGGTCCATCGCCCTGCTCACCGCCCTCTCCATCGGCAGCGCTGCCGAGGCCCAGAGGCTGATCTCCGTCGCCACCCTCGCGCCCAGCGGCTCGACGTGGATGCGCGGGCTCGACGCGGCCAACCGAGAGCTTCGCCGCCGCACCAACGGCGCCGTCGCGCTGCGCTTCTACCCGGGAGGGGTGCAGGGCGACGAGTCCGAGGTCGTGCGCAAGATGCGCCAGGGACGGCTCGACGGCGCGGTGCTCACCGGAGTGGGCCTCGGGCAGATCCACCGGCCGGTGCTGGCCTTCATGCTCCCCGGGATGTTCCCCGACCGCGCCGCGATGGACCGCTCTCGCGCCGCGCTCGGCACCCTCGTCGAGCAGCAGTTCAACACCAACGGCTTCGTGCTCGCGTCCTGGGGCGAGAGCGGCACGCCGCGCCTCTTCTCGCAGCGCGCCATCCACACGCCCTCCGACCTCCAGCAGGTGCACCCCTGGGTCTGGCGCGACGACGTGATCCTCCCCGCGCTCTACACCGAGGCCGGCGCGCGGGGCGTGCCGCTCGCGCTCCCGGAGGTGCTCTCGGCCCTGCAGACCAACCGCATCGACACCTTCGTCGCGCCGCCGCTCGCCGCCCTCGCGCTGCAGTGGTCGACCCGCGCGAGCTTCGTCTCCGAGGGGGCCAACAGCTACGGCGTCGGCGGCATCGTCATCTCGCGCCGCGCCTGGGACTCGCTCACCCCCGAGCAGCAGACCACCACCCGCGAGGTGATCAACCAGTTCAACACGCTCATCGGTCGCAACGTCAACCGCGACGACGAGAGCGCCCTGCGCGCCATGACCACCCGAGGCATCCAGCAGGTGGTCTACACCCCGGCCGAGCGAACGCAGTGGGCCTCGCTCTTCCAGCGCACCCGCGCCCGCCTCGTCGGGACCGTCTCCGACGCCGCCTGGATGGAGCGCGTCCGCGTGGGTCACTGACCCTTCCCCGCCTCCGCCGCCCCTTCAGCCCTCCAGCAGCCGCTCGATGCACATCGCCACCTCCGGATCGCGCTCCTCGGCGAGCCGGAGGTAGAGCCGCGCCCGGACGTCCTGAGCGCTCGCATCGAGCGAGGCGAGCGCCGCGCTCCGCACCCCCGCGTCGCCGTGCTGCAGCGCCTCGAAGACCAGCTCTGTCGACGGGCCCGAGGCGGCCGCGCGGAGCATCGCCAGCGCCTCCTGCGCCAGCGTCGGATCACCGCGGCGCAACAGTCCGCGCAGCCACTCGCTCGGGACCTCCGCGCCGAGCGCGTGCAGCGCCGCGAGGGCGACCTCGGGGTCCGGATCGTCGAGCAGCGCGCGGCACTCGTCCTGCGGGAGGAGCGAGCGGTCGCCGAGCGAGAGCACCGCGGCCATCCGGTGCGCGGCCCGCTCGTCGCGCAGCCAGTCGGTGAGCGTCCGCGCCTCGACGCCGCACGCGCGAATCGCCCCGATCGCGTGGCCCCGCAGCGACGGTCGATCGAGCAGCGCCTCGCTCTCCGGCGCCCAGCGCGCGCCCCCGAGGGCCTCGACCAGTTGCAGACCCAGGGCCTGCACGGCCGCGTCCGCCGAGGCGAGCGCCTCGTCGACGAGCGCCGGGTCGAGCGAGCCCCCCGCACGAACCCACGAGAGCGCCACCGAGAGGCCCGCCGCGGTCGCCTCGAAGACCGGCGGCACCGCAGGCGCCGCGCCGCGGGAGAGGAGGGTCTGCGCGATGGCTCCGGGCTCCTCGCGGTCGGGCCAACGGCGCATCGCGAAGCCCAGCCGACGCCAGACGGCCTCGTGTCGGGACGCGGGCGCGAGCGCCGCGAGCGCCGCGAGCGTGTCGAGGCCCACGACCGGGTCGTCCACCGAGCGGGCCAGCGAGGCCAGCACCTCGTCGCCCACCTCGGAGGCAGACGAACCGATCGCCCGTAGCGCCGCGCGGTGGAGCGCGACGCCGTGCGCCGCCGCGGAGGAGAGCGCGAGGAGCGGGCTGTGGGTCACCATCACATCGAGCGCGTCCTCCGCGGCCGAGCGCACCGTCGACCGGGCATCGCCGAGGGCGCCCAGCACCGCGTCCGCGGCGGCGGAATCGGCCGCGTGGCCGAGCATCCAGATCGCGGGGACGACGAGCTCCTCGCGCCGGTCGCGCGCCAGTCCCAGCACCGCCGGCAGCCACCGCGAGGCGCTGTGCACGAGCCGCGAGCGCAGCCCGGGATCGCCCGGCCGACCGGCGGCCTCGCACGCGCGGGCGGCCGCGGTGAGCGCGTGGCGGTCGCCCCGCTCGATGCAACGGAGCACCTCCTCGAAGGCCTCGGGCTCGGGCCGCGGCGCGACCAGCGTGAGCGCGGCGCGCATCGTGAGCGGATCGCGAACGCACTCCACGAGGGCCTCGATGGGCGCGGGCTCGGGCCGTGATTGCAGCGCGATCAGCGCCCCGAGGCGCACCACCGGGTCGCGGTGGCGGAGGGCCCCGAGGAGCACCGGGATCGCCGACGGGTCCCTCAGGGCGGAGACGGCCTCGATGGCGGCCGGGGGGAGGTTCGGGTCGGCGTCCTCGAGCAGCGAGCGCAGCACCGGGAGGCACCCGGTCGTGACGCCCTCGAGCAGCGCCTCCACCAGGAAGCGCCGACGAGGACCGGTCGCCTGGCCCAGCCGCGCGAGCACCTGCGGGGTGGCGGCGGCGCGCAGCGTACGGAGCGCGTCGAGCGCCGCGTTGCGGGCCTCGATGTCATCGCCGAGCACCCGGTCGAGCAGCGCCTCGATCGCCAGCCCGCGATCGGGCGAGCGGACCAGCGCCAGCGCCGCCTCCCTGCGCACCCGCCAGTCCTCGTCGCCGATGTCGCCCAGCAGCGCCTCGCGCCGCGCCGACGCGGCCTCTCCGCCCATCGCCGCGAGCTCCCTCGCGCGCAGCGCGGCGTCACCCCCGAAGCTCACGCGGGCCCCGCCGTTGCGAGCATCTCGTTCGAACTCAAGCGCGCGCCATTCACCGGCAAGATGGAACCCTCACCGACGCTACCACGACCACCCCATGCCTCACCCGGGCCTCGCGAGGTCCGAGGGGTCCGCCAGCACCACCAGCGCGGGAGGGCCGTCGCGCTCGGAGCTCACCCGGGCGAACCCGACCACGTGCGACCGCGACGCCCCGGGCAGAGAGCTCGCCGACTCGATGGAGTCCGCCGCGATGCGATGGATGCGGGTGACCGCGTCCACGAGCAGCGCCACGTCCTCCTCTCCGAAGGGCACCATCAGCACCCGGGCCGCCTCGCCCGGCGGCGGATCGGGCAGCTCCAGACGGCGACGCAGGTCGATCACCGTCACGATCCGGCCGTGCAGCGCGATGATCCCCCGGACCATCCGCGGCGCCCCCGGAACGCCCGTGATGGGCGGGACCCGCGCGACCTCGCGCACCGAGGCGATGGGCAGCGCGAGGTGCTCCGCCCCGACCACGAAGCCCAGGTAGCGCTCGGCGTCGAAGCGTCGCCCCTCGGCCAGGGAGCGGTCGTTGCCGGCGAGGAGGTCGAGCTCGCCGCCGCTCACCGGAGGCCCTCGTCGCGCTCGGTCGCGAGCAGGTCCTCGAGCAGCGCCGCCGGGTCGAGCACCAGGGTGACGCCGTGGTCGCCGAGCTCCGCGGCCCCGGCGAAGCCCCGCACGTCGCGCAGGCTCGGGCCGAGCGGCTTGATGACCACGTCGCGCCGCGACACGATGCGGTCCACCAGCACGCCGACGACGCGGCCCGCGAAGGACAGGAGCACGGCGACGGAGCCCTCGGCCCCCGACGCCTCGTGCCCCAGCCAGCGGGCGAGGACGAAGAGGGGCATGGTCCGTCCCTCGCGAGAGACGACCGAGCGACCGTCGACGCGAGGCAGGGCCGACGAGGCCACGCGCACGACCTCCGTCACCGCCGCCAGCGGGATCGCGTAGCGCCGCCCGGCGGTCTCCACCACGAGGCACGAGACGATCGCGAGCGTGACCGGGAGCGTGATGATCACCCGGGTGAAGACGCCGAGCTCGGTCTTCACGTCGACGACGCCGCCGAGCCGCGCGATGGCCGAGCGCACCACGTCGAGGCCCACCCCTCGCCCGGAGGTCCCCGTCACCTCCGCCTTCGTCGAGAAGCCCGGCCGGAACAGCAGCCCCAGGAGCTCCCGCTCCCCCATGGCCTCGGCGGCCGCTCGGTCGATCAGCCCCCGGGCCAACGCCGCGCGTCGCACCTGCGCCGCGTCCACCCCGGCGCCGTCGTCCTCGACCTCCACCACCACGTGGCTGCCCGACTGCCACGCGTTGATGGTGATGGTCCCCTCGCGGCTCTTCCCTCGGGCGGCGCGCTGCTCCGGGAGCTCGATGCCATGGTCGACGGCGTTGCGGAGCACGTGCGCCAGCGGCGCGCCCAGCTCGTCGACCTGGAGCTTGTCGAGCGAGGTCGCCGCGCCGGTCACCACCAGCCGAACGTCCTTGGAGAGCACCCGCGAGAGCTTGCGCACCTCTCGCCCCAGGCGCTCGAAGACCTGTCCCAGCGGGACCATCCGCGCGTCGAGCAGGTCCCGCTGCAGCGAGTTGATCGTGCGACCGAGGGCCCGCTGAAGCCTCGCCAGCTCCGCGGCGCTCGTGCCCGGCGACGACGCCCCCTTCGCCCGCTCCGCCATGTCCGCGAGGCTGTTGCGCAGGAGCGCGAGCTCGCCGACCCCGGCCAGCAGCTGATCGAGCCGTCGGATGTCCATCCGCACCGACGGCAGCATCCTCCCCGCCTCGCCAGCGGGCCGATCGAGCGCGACCGACGCCTCCGGGACCAGCGCGGCCCCCGCTCCCGCAGCGAGCTCCAGCGCCGTGACGTCCACCGCCACCCGCTCGAGCGCGTTGCGCACCGCCACCACCGGCGCGCTCGACGCCAGCAGCAGGTCGAGCTCCATCTCCTCGCCGAGCATCTCGCCCGTCGGCAGGCAGGTGATCACCTCGCCGAAGGCCGCCGCCCTCGCGCGCGCCCTGGAGAGCGCCGCGTCGATCTCGTCGAGGGGGCAGCGCACCCGCACCGCCAGGATCGCGTCGCCCTCGGCCAGCCTCGCCCGCAGCCGGTGCTCCTCGTGGGCGGTGAGCGAGCGCAGCCAGCCGGGCAGCGCGACCGCGTCGTCGATCACCTCGGTGGGCTTCGTGGCGGGCGACGCGCGCCACGCCCCCAGCCGGGCGAGCACCCGATCGAAGGCCGGGTCGTCATCGGGCGCACCCATGCGCAGGGCCACCACGCGCCGTCGCAGCGCCGCGGTGGCGTCGTCGAGCAGGGCGTGCGCGTCGGCGTCGAGGCGCACCCGCTCGAAGCGCAGCGCGTCGAGGAGGTCCTCGAGCGCGTGAGCGAAGTCGGCGATGGCGAGGATGCCGAAGAGCCCGCTCAGGCCCTTGAGGGTGTGCACCGCGCGGAAGAGCTCGTGCAGGTGCTCGGCGTCCGCGGGTCGACGGAGGTCCGCGCCCTCCAGGGCGGCCGCGTGGCGCTCCGCGGCGTCGACCAGGTCCTGCGCCTCCGCGAAGAGCTCCTCCTGCGCGCGCGCTCCGAGCGGCGAGGCGTCGCCCATCAGCGGAACGGTCGCACCGCGTCCAGGAGCTGCGCCGGAGTGAAGGGCTTCGGCAGCCAGGCGTTGGCGCCGAGGGTCATGGCCCGCTCGCGGTCGGCCTGGCCCGACTCGGTCGTGACCATCACCACGGGCACCGAGCGCGTGGCCTCGTGGCGGCGCAGCAGCGCGAGCAGCTCCAGGCCCGACACGTTGGGGAGGTTCACGTCCAGCAGGACGCACCGCGGCGGGCTGGCGATGGCCTCGCGGTACGCGACCAGCGCGGACGACGCCTCGCGCACCTCCTCGACGCCGTCACCCTCCAGCACCGCGGAGATGAACGCGCGCATCGACGGCGAGTCTTCGACGATGAGGAAGCGCTCCACGCGGCCGACGATACCGAAGAGCCGCGGGGCTGTGTCCAACAGAGCGCGCTCAGGTCACCGAGCGGGGGATCGCGGGCCGGGGAGCGTCCGCCCCGCCCTCCGCCGCGGCGAGCTCGCCGAGCCGGCGCAGGTAGCGGAACGTGTAGATCCCCGAGCCGTGCCCGTCGCCCCAGGTGAACTGCAGGGCGTACGCGCCGACCTCCTCGAGGCCGTTGATCTCGGCGTTCTGGCCGGGGATGAACTTGATCTCGCCGGAGTGGCCCTGGCACCCGGCGCAGGGGCAGTACCCGCGCAGGAAGGCGTTGGGCAGCACGCTGGTGTGGCCGTCGGCCCAGTCGATCTCCAGCACCGTGGCGCCCCGCGGGGCGCGCACCATCGTCGGGGTCGTGGTCTTCGGGTCGGCGGTGGTCATGGCGGGGACCGCTGATAGCCCCCGCGCGACGCGACCGCAAGCGCGGTTTACCCGGCGGATAAAGCGGGCGCCGGCGCGCGGTGGCCGAGGCCCACGAGGAAGATCTCGACGCTCTCCTTCCGCGAGGCCTCGGGCTTCATCACCTTCACGGTCTCGAAGCGCTCGCGGAGTCGCTTTCGCACGTCCTCGAAATCGCTCCCCTGGAAGATCTTCGCGACGAAGTTTCCTCCCGGCCGCAGGGCGTGCCCGGCGATGGCCATGGCCCGGTCGACGAGCTCCGCGGAGAGCGCCGCGTCGGCGTCCCTCACCCCGGTGGTGTGCGGCGCCATGTCCGACACCAGTAGGTCGAAGGGCCCCAGCGCGGCGAAGGACTCCAGCGGCGCCTGGAGCACGTCGAGCTCGACCGCCTGCACGAAGGACGGGACCGTGACCCCGAGGGGCGTGAGGTCGACCGCGACGATGCGGCCCTTCGGACCGATGCGCGAGCACATCCACTGGGTCCAGCTGCCGGGCGCGGCGCCCAGGTCGAGGACGTGGAGGCCCGGGCGCAGCAGCTTGCAGCGGCGGTCGATCTCTTCGAGCTTGTAGACGGAGCGGGCGGCGAAGCCCTCTTTGTGGGCCCTGGCGGTGTAGGGATCTGGTTTACCGCCGGGCTTCATGGGACGGGCAGATCAGGCGTGACGGCCGTTCTTGATCGCGCCGCGCACCGTGACGATGCCCTCGGCAGCGCCCGGAACCGCGCCCTCGATGAGCACGAGGTTCTGGTCGGCGATGACGCGGACGACCTTGAGGTTCTGCATGGTCGAGCGGGTGTTGCCGTGCTGGCCGGGCATCTTCTTGCCCGGGAGCGTGCGACCCGGGGTCATGTTGGTGCCGATCGAGCCGCCGTGGCGGAAGTACTCGTGGGTACCGTGCGAGGACACGAAGCCCGCGAAGTGGTGGCGACGGATGACGCCCGAGAAGCCGCGGCCGACGGTGGTGCCGGAGACGTCGACGAACTGGCCCTCCTTGAAGATGTCGGCCGCCGTGAGGACGTCGCCCTCGTTGTACTTGGCGGCCTCGTCGGCGCTCAGGCGGATCTCCTTGAGCGTGCGGGGATAGACCTGGATATCGTGGCCCTGCTTGTTCTTGACGGTGCGGGCGGGAGCCTTGCTCTTGTCGAAATACCCTTGGAGGGGCTTGGAGGTCAGCTTGGCGCGGCGCTCGCCGAAGGCGAGCTGAAGCGCGGTGTAGCCGTCCTTCTCCTCGGTGCGCTTGCGCACGACCACGCACGGACCAGCCTCGACCACGGTCACGCGGGCGACGTTGCCGCTCGCATCGAAGACCTGCGTAAACCCGAGCTTCTTACCAATCAAACCAGGAAGAGTGTTCATGAGTTGCCCTGTAAACCTTCGGAGGGCGCGGACTATACGGAGATCGATCGGGCCGTCAAGACGCTCCCGCTCCTGCGGGCAGCGGCACCAGGGCCCGCCGGGTGACCACCGCGTCGCGCACCGGAGCGGTCACCCTCGCGCCGTCCCACACGATCGCGCGCTCGACCGTCACCGACGGGGCGAGCACGGCGCCGGACCCGATCACCACCGGCGACGACAGCCCGGCGTGGTCGGCGAGCGAGGGAGCGAAGACCCCGTCGGGTGAAGGGCGGACGCCGGCCCATCGCAGCGCCCCGGTGGCCAGCGCGAAGTTCACCTCCGCGTAGCTGGCGAGCGTGCCGAGGTCGAACCACGGTCCGTCGTCGAGCACCCCGGCGACGACCTCGCCGCGCGCGAGCAGGCGCCGCAGGGTGTGCCGCACCACGCAGCCCTCGGCCGGGAGGTCGTCGGCGACCGAGCGGGACACCACGTAGACCCCGGTGAACACGCATCGCCGGGTCGGCGCCTCCGCGGGCGGACCCTCGTCGAGCATCCGCCGCACGCGCCCGTCGGCGTCGAGCTCGATGGCGCCGAGGGCGCTCGCTCGGGGGTCCTCTCGCAGCACCATGGTCACGCGCGCGCCCATCGCGCGGTGAGCCTCCATCGCGCGGGCGAGGTCGGGCCGCGCGAGCACGTCGCCGTTGAAGACCACGAACTCGTCGCCGAGGTGGGGGAGCGCGTTTCGGATGGCGCCGCCGGTGCCCAGGAGCGTCGGCTCGCGGAGCACGGTGAGCGACGCGCCGCGGGCCGCGCAGAGCGGCGTCAGCGCGGGCTCGATCTGCTCGGCGAGGTGAAACGCGTTGGCCACGACGCGCCGCGCGCCGAACGCGGCGAGGTGGTCGATGGCGAAGGCCGCGAGGGGCCGGTCGAGCACGGGCACCAGCGGCTTCGGGCGCTCGTCGGTGAGCGGTCGCAGGCGGGTGCCGAGTCCAGCGCAGAGCAGCAGTGCGTCCATCGGTCGGTGGGCTTTACCCGAGCGGCGGGGGTGCGGGCGACATTCCGGCGCGGGCGGAGGTTGCGTGCGCGGCGGGTCGGCCACTATGAACCCCTCGCGTGGGCAGCTCCTCCCTCACTCCGGGCTCCGTGATCGACGAGCGCTGGGAGCTCCTCTCCGCGCTCGCGACCGGGTCGAGCGGAGAGGTGTTCGCCTCGCGCGACCGGCAGACCGGCCGCGAGGTGGCCATCAAGGTCATGCGCTCGGACCTCCTGGACGACCCCGTGGCGGTGAAGCGCTTCGAGCGCGAGGCGCAGGCGACCGGCTCGATCCAGCACGCCCACGTGGTGAAGGTCATCGCCCACGGCCACCACCGGGACCGCCCCTACCTCGCCATGGAACTCCTTCACGGCGAGACCCTCGAGGCCCGCCTCGGGCGGGGCCCGCTCTCCCGGGCGAGCGCCCTCGCGGTCGTCGCGCAGATCGCCGCCGCGATCGACGCCGCGCACGCGGCCGGGGTGATCCACCGCGACCTGAAGCCCGACAACGTCTTCCTGCTCGCGGGCGACGCGATCGACGTGCGGGTGCTGGACTTCGGCTACGCCAAGCTCGCCGAGCACCTGCTGTCCGACGGGAGCCTCACCGCCGCCAACGCCCTCCTGGGCACTCCGCTCTACATGGCCCCGGAGCAGGTGCAGGCCTCGCGCGAGGTCGACGCCCGGGCGGACCTCTGGTCCCTCGCGGTCATCGCCTATGAGCTGGTGGTCGGCCGGGCGCCCTTCCCCTCGACCAATGTGGCCGACCTCTTCGTGGAGATCCTTGCGCGGCCCATCCCCCTCCCCTCCGCCGTCGACCCGTCCCTGTCGCCGCGCCTCGACGCCTGGACCGTGCGCGCGCTCGCCCGCGCGAGGGAAGACCGCTACCCCAACGCGACCGCGCTCTCCGAGGCCCTGGCCGAGGCGGCGAGGCCGGAGCGCAGGCGTTCGGCGGTCTTCGTGGCGCTGATCGCCCTGGCCGCCATCGCCCTCGCGCTTGCGGTCGCCCGATCGCGATGATACCGGCGCGCTCATGCGCATCGTGGTCGTAGGTTCGGGTTACGTGGGCCTGGTCGCCGGGACGGGCTTCGCGGAGTTTGGCAACACCGTCGCGTGCATCGACAGCGACCGCGGGAAGATCGACGCCCTCCTCGAGGGGCGCATCCCGATCTACGAGCCGGGCCTGGAGGAGCTGGTCCGCCGCAACGTCGCCGAGGAGCGGCTCTCCTTCGGAACCAACCTCGCCGCCGCGGTCGAGGAGGCCGAGATGGTCTTCATCGCCGTGGGCACGCCCCCGAAGGAGGACGGCAGCGCCGACCTGAAGCACGTCCTCGCGGTCGCCGAGTCGCTGGCCGACCTGCTGGTGAGGGACACCGTGGTCGTGCTGAAGAGCACCGTCCCGGTGGGCACCAACGACCAGGTGCACGCGCTCTTCGTCGAGCGCGCGAAGGTGAGGGTCTCGGTCGTGTCGAACCCGGAGTTCCTGAAGGAGGGCGACGCGATCAACGACTTCCTGAAGCCCGATCGGGTGCTGCTCGGGGTGCGCGACGAGTCAGGCCGCGCGGCCATGCGACGGCTCTACGCCCCGCTGCAGCTCAACCACGACCGGCTGCTCTTCGTCGACCCGCGCTCGGCGGAGATGGCCAAGTACGTCGCCAACGCGATGCTCGCCACGCGCATCTCGTTCATGAACGACATCGCCCGGCTCTGCGAGGCCGTCGGGGCCGACGTGGGCGCCGTGCGCAAGGGCGTCGGGAGCGACCAGCGCATCGGGTCGAAGTTCCTGTTCCCGGGCGCCGGCTATGGCGGGAGCTGCTTCCCCAAGGACGTCTCCGCGCTGCTCCACCTCGCCGAGCGCCACGGCATCGACCTCTCCGTGGTGCGCGCGACGGAGGCCATCAACGCCCGCCAGAAGAGCCTCCTCTTCGAGAAGCTCTCGCGCCAGGCGGGGCCCCTGAAGGACCTCCGCATCGCCGTCTGGGGGCTCGCGTTCAAGCCGCGCACCGACGACGTCCGCGAGGCGCCCGCGCTGCAGCTCATCGCCCAGCTCGTCGAGGCCGGCGCCGAGGTGCGGGTGCACGACCCGGCCGCGCGCGCCACCGCCCGGGCCGCCCTCGGCGAGCTCGCCAACCGCGTGATCTTCGTCGAGCACCCCTACGACGCGACGGTCGGCGCCGACGCGCTGGTGCTCGTCACCGAGTGGCAGGAGTACCGCTCGCCGGACTTCCAGCGGCTCTCGGCGCAGATGCGCCGCAAGCTGCTCATCGACGGCCGCAACGTGTGGTCGGCGCTGGAGCCCGAGTCGCTGGGCTTTACCTACGAGGGTATTGGCCTGGGTCGGCGCTAGCCGGGGGCCTGTGGTAGGTTTCCAGGCGTCCGACCCGCTGAAGGAGGTAACTGAGCCATGGCGACTGCGCGCGAAGAGAAGAACAAGGAAGCAGTGAAGAAGGGCATCGTCGCCGCTGCGACCGCGGCGGGCTCGGTGGCGGTCATCGTCGCGGGCGCGCCGGTGGCAGGCGCCGTGGGCCTCGGCGTGAGCGCCGTACTCGGCTACCGCTGGGTGAAGTACCGCATCGACAACTCCATCCGCTTCTGACCCTTCCACCACCGACACCCGGGGCGCTGAGTCGCCTTGACCCTCGCGGAGCGTGCGTGTAACCGTCGCGCGCCCTATGAGTCCCCCCGCGCGATCCGGCCTCGGTTTGTCCCTTGCGAAAGAACGTTCTCGCGGCCGCTGGATGGCGGTGCTGGTCGCGCTGATGCTCGCGGTCGCGGCGCCGAAGCTCTACGCCCAGGTGCGCCTCGCGGTGGTCGACATGCAGCGCGCCATCCTCGAGACCGAGGAGGGACGCCGCGCCAAGAACCAGCTCAAGAAGCTCTTCGAGTCGCGCCAGGAGCAGCTCAACGACCGGCAGGAGTCGCTCAAGCGACTCAAGGCCGACCTCGAGAAGCAGGAGCGGGTGCTCTCCCGCGACGCGCTCCAGAAGCGCATGAGCGAGTACCAGGAGCAGCTGGTCAGCCTGCAGAAGAACTACATGGAGTACCAGCAGGAGCTGGCCCAGCGTGAGGCCGAGCTCACCAAGCAGATCCTGGTGAACCTGCAGGGCGTGGTGCGGCAGATCGGCACCGCCGAGGGCTACACCGCGATCTTCGACCAGAGCGGCATCGTCTGGGCGCCCACGCACATCGACCTCACCGACCGCGTGATCGCGGAGTTCAACCGCGCGCACCCGCCCTCCAGCGAGGCGGCCCCCGCGGCCGGGGACGCCGGCGCTCGACCGGCGCGGCCCGCCGGGGGGCGACCCGCTGGCACCAATCCCCACCCTCGCGAAGCGCAGCCCTGATCGCTCACCTGTTTGCGACCTGAACGTCTCCCAACTCTCATTGGAGGAAGTGCGATGAATCGATGGATCGTGGCGGCGCTCTGCAGCGCAGTGATTGCCGGCTGTGGCGCCTCGAACAACGACGGAATGATCGTGGCCGCGGACAGCGGCACCGCCAGCGGCGCTGACACCGGCGCCTCGGTCGACACGGGCTCGTCGACGGACCGCGGCAGCGCGACCACCGACCAGGGGAGCGCGACCACCGACCGCGGCGCGACCACCGACCGCGGCGCGACCACCGACCGCGGCGCGACCTCGAACTTCGGCACCTGCGGCGAGACCGTGGCGCGTCAGGTCTGCATGTGCGGGCAGATGGACAACGTCTGCCAGAGCCAGGCCCTCTCCTCGGACATGAACTGCGCCCAGTGCCTCGTGCAGAACCAGGCCACCTGCTGCCCGACCGAGGCGATGGCGCTGCAGACCTGCATCATGAACGCGCAGGCGACGTGCTCCGACCAGGCGTGCCTCCAGCGCGCTTGCATGAGCCAGGTGACCGCGATGCAGACCTGCCAGATGAACCGCCTCCAGACCGAGGCGATGGCCGGCATGGGCGCCTGCCTCCAGGGCTACGTCGGCTGCATCGGCGCGCTCGCGCAGGGCTTCGGCTCCTGCCCCTGATCGCTCCCCTCCCCCCTCTCGACACCGCTCCCCCTCAGACCCCTTCGGACCGGCGCCTCGGAGCGCCCGGTCAGCGGTGGCGCGCCGACAGGTCGACGTAGGCCCGCCAGCCCTCCTCGATCATCGCCCGATCGGCGTCGTTGAGCCGGCGGACCTTCTTCGCCGGGCTCCCCAGGTAGAGCCAGCCCGACTCCAGCCGCGAGCGAGGCGTCACCAGCGCGCCCGCGCCGAGCACCACGTCGGACTCGATCACGGCGAGGTCGAGCACGATCGATCCCATGCCCACCAGCACCCGGTCGCCGATGGTGCAGCCGTGCAGGATCACCCGGTGACCGACGGTCACCTCCTCGCCCAGGGTGGTCGACGAGAGCCCGGTGGTGCCGTGCACCATGGAGAGGTCCTGGACGTTGCTGCGCGCCCCGATGCGGATGGGCGCGACGTCGCCTCGCAGCACCGAGCCGTACCAGATCGAGCTCCCCGGGCCGAGCACCACGTCCCCGATCACCGCGGCCGTGTCGGCCACGAAGGCGCCCTCGCCGAGCGTTGGCGTCACGCCCTCGAAGGCCCGCACGAGACCGCTCACGCCTGCACCACCGGCAGCGCGATGCGACGGTGCGTCTGGACCACCCTCGGCGGCGCCGGGCGCTTCACCGACTCCAGCCGGCCCTCCAGCGAGTGCTTGTTGGCGCGAGCGATCTCCGCGACCACCACCGCCCCGGCGTCGAGGCCCAGGCCTCCCGGCAGGTGCACGATCTCGTTGCGCCTCGTGCGACCGACGCGGGTGCTCGCCCCCGGGCGGCTCGGCCCCTCGATGAGCACCTCGACGCGCGAGCCCACCATCGACGCGAGGTTGGCGCGGGTCAGCGCCTCGGAGACCTCGAAGAGCGCGAGCAGACGGGTCTGCTTCTCCTCCTCGCTCACGTCGTCGTCGAGGCGCAGCGCGGGGGTGTGGGGCCTGGGCGAATACTTGAACCCGTAAAGCGCCGAGAAGCCCACCTCGCGCACCAGCGAGAGCGTGAGCTCGAAGTCCGCGGCGGTCTCTCCAGGGAAGCCGACGATGATGTCCGTGGACATCGTGAGCGAGGGCCGCGCCGAGCGCAGCGCGTCGACCCGGGCGACGTACTCGGCGCGCGTGTACCGGCGGATCATGCGCTTCAGCATGCGGTCGGAGCCGGACTGCACGGGCATGTGGACGTGGTCGGCGAGCACCGGGAGCTCGGCGTGGGCGCGCACCAGCGAGGCCGTGAGGTGGCGAGGGTGCGGCGAGGTGTAGCGCAGCCGGTCGAGCCCGGGGGCCTCCTCGGCGATGCGGCGCAGAAGCGCAGGGAACTGCGACTCGTCCGGGTCGCGGTCCGGATCCGCGGGGGTCGTCGGGTCCATGAAGCTGTTGACCGTCTGGCCGAGCAGCACCACCTCTCGGGCGCCGCCGTCCACCAGCGCCCGCACCTCGCGCACCACGTCGTCCGCCGAGCGGTAGCGCTCCGGGCCGCGGGTGTACGGCACGATGCAGAACGAGCAGCGCTCGTCGCAGCCCTTCATCACGGTCACATAGGCGCTGGCGCCGACGCCCCCCTCGCGCACCTGGTTGGTGAGGAAGCGCGGGTCGTCCACGTCGAAGACCGTGCGCACCGACGGGGTCGCCCCCATCTCGGCGTCCCGGATGAGCCCCGGGAGCTCGGCGAGGTTGTCCGGGCCGATCACCACGTCGATGAAGGGCATATCCTTCACGAGGCGCTCGCCCTCCTGCTGGGCGACGCAGCCCGCCACCACCAGCACCACGTCCGACTTCTTCAGCCGGCCCGCCTCGCTGCGGAGCTTCTGCTCGGCCTTCTCGCGCACCGAGCAGGTGTTGAGGATCACCACGTTCGCCCCCTCCACCTCGGGGACGATCTCGTAGCCCGCGGCGAGCATCAGCTCCTCGATCCGCTGCGAGTCGTGGACGTTCATCTGGCAGCCGAAGGTCACCAGGGCGAGGCGCTTGCTCATGGGTCGATGGGTTCCGGGCGTAGGGAGAGGGGGATGAAGGGCGGGAGGTTGTTCTGCCGGGTGCGCAGGGTCAAGAGCGCGCGATCGGCCCTTGCGCCGCCGGGCGCCGCCCGCCGATGCTGCCCGCGACGATGGCTTCCCTCCGCTCCCGGTGTGCCGCTTTCGTGCTGCTCCTCTCCGCGGCCGGCTCCGCGCAGGCGCAGCCCTGGCTCCCTCGGGCGAGGCCGACCGCGACGCTCGGCGCGGGCCCCCTCCTGCTCGACGAGCAGCCCGCTCCCGGACGGGTGCCGCTCCGGCTGCGCTCCCCCTCGCGGCCGCAGCACGTGGTCATCGAGGCCCGCTCGGCGGTCCCCTCGGCCAGGGAGCCCGGGCCGATCATCCGGGCCGCGGGCGCTTGCAACACGCCGTGCCTGCTCTGGGTGCCGCGCGGGACGCTGCGGCTGAGGAGCACCGCGCCCGGTCTGCGCTCGACGGACCTCGACATCGACGTCGACGGGGCGACCTCCATCGAGGTCCGCGCCCCGTCGAGCGCTCTCTTCAACATCGGCACCGGCCTCACCGCGCTCGGAGCGACGGTGATGATCGCCACCCTCTCGGTGGCCCTCGCCCAGCAGATCGAAGGCGTCTCCGCGGCCGATCAGCTTCGCCCGACAGCGGCCATCGGGCTGTCGCTGCTGGGCGCCCTGATCATGGGCGCGGGAATCCCGCTCCTCGTCGCGCACCGCACGGGCTACCGGCAGGTGGCCCTGCCGCAGCCCTAGGGCGAGGGCTCGGCGAGGAGCCGCTCGATGGTCTGCGTGAGCACCCGCGGCGACTCGGTGCCGATGGTGAGCTCCCGGATGTGGCCGCCGCGGTCGAGCACCACCATCGTCGGCAGGCTCTGCACCCCGTAGCTGCGCATCGCCGTCGGGTTGGAGGCCAGCGTGTAGCGGATGTTCATGCGCAGCCCGACCGAGCGGGCGACGTCGATGGACTCGTCCGTGAGCCCGAGCACCGTCAGGCCCTGCGCGCGGTAGCGGTCGGCCATCTGGTTGAGCACGGGCATCATCATCCGGCACGGGCCGCACCAGCTCGCCCAGAAGTCCAGGATCACCACGCGCCCTCGGAGCTGCGAGAGATCCACCGGGTCGGAGCCCATGGCCACCGCGCTGGCCCCGAGGACCGGCGGGGTCTGCCCGACCCGGAGCGAGCCCGGGGCCGCGTCCTCCGGGGGCGCCTCCAGGCGAGCCCGCACCGGCACCCGTCGCGTCCCGCGGCGCAGCACGAGCGCGTAGTCCGAGCCCGCGCCCGCGGCCCGCACCGAGGTCGTGAAGCCCTCGACGGACCCGGGCGCCACGCCCTGCGAGAGCACGATCACGTCGCCCACCACGAGGCCCGCGCGCTCCGCCGGGCTCCCGGGCACGACCCGCTCGACCCGCAGTCCCGCCGCCCCCGGCAGCGCCCGCAGCCCGGCGCCCAGGAAGCCCGGCCTCGCGGTGCCCGCCTGCGGGTCGGCGGTCGCCGGCGAGGGGATCGCCGCCAACAGGAGCCCGCCGCACACCGCCCACCGCACCAGCCTGGATCGCAACATCGCACCCACCGTGCGGCGTTCGCACCGGGGCCGTCAAGCGCGGGCGCTGTATGCTCGCCCCGTCATGCCGCGCCGTCGACGAAGCGGAATCCTCGTGCTGGCGTCGCTCGCGCTGCTGGGGCTCGACTGGCCCGGCCAGGGGGCCGCGCGCGCCGCGGAGTTCGCCCACGCCGGCGCGCCGCGGCGGGTGGAGCTGCTGCACCTGCTCGCGCCCTCGCACGAGCCCGAGGCGCGAGCGGCGATGGCCGCGGGCCTCGCCGACCCCGACGCGGACGTGCGCGAGACCGCCCGTCGTCTGGCGGCGCGATACCCCTCCGACGAGCTCGTCCCGGCGCTGCTGCACGTGCTCGAAGACCCGGATGTCGCCGCCCGCGCCGACGCCCTCGACGCCCTCGCGGGCACCCGCTCTCCCGACGCTCGCCGCGCCATCGAGCGGGCGCTCTCCGACCGCAACACCGCCGTGCGGGCGCACGCGGTGCTCGCGCTCGCCAGCGCGGGCGCCGACGCGGTGGTGGCCCTGCTCGATCGGGTGCACGACCCGGAGGGCGACGTGCGGGCCGCCGCGGCCGACGCCCTCGGTCGCATCGGCGACGCGCGCGCCGCGCTCGCGCTCGTGGGCATCTCGCAGGATCCCATCCCCGAGGTGCGCCTCGCCGCCACCCGGGCGCTGGGATCGCTCCCTGGAGAAGTCGCCGCGCGCGCCCTCGTGGGCCACGTCCACGACGCGATGCCGGAGGTCCGCCTCGCGGCGCTCCGCGGTCTGCAGGAGCACCCCGACCCGGCGACGGTCCCCCCCCTCGCCGCCCTCGCTCGC
>CBIHPK010000107.1:0-28443 GCA_966211675.1 uncultured Myxococcaceae bacterium | reverse complement strand
TCCGACGTCTTCAGACCGAGCGCGACGCTGTCAGCACCCGGAGCCCGTCCCTCACGCGTCAGCGTGGGGGAAGGGCGCGCGGCAGCGGGGATGGGAGCACACGCCCTCAGTCCGCGGCGTCCGCTCCGACCTCGCTCTTCATCACATCCGCCCCCGCGTCGGCTCCCACGTCGCTCCCGACATCGGCCCCGGTGTCATTGCCGACATCCGTCCCGGCATCGACCCCGGCGTCATTGCCGACATCCATTCCGACATCCGTCGCCGCGTCCACGCTCACGTCCGTCGCCGCGTCCGTCGCCGCGTCCGTCGCCGCGTCCGTCGGTGGGGCCACGGTGATCATTCCTCCGTCGGCCCCGCAGGCCAGCTCGCACTCGCCCACCTCGGCGCAGCTCGTGGCGTGCGCGTAGCAGCTGGTGAGCCGGCTGAACTCCGCGGGCGACACCCGCGACTGGTAGCTCGCGTAGGCCTGGGCGCAGTCCGGCAGCCGGCAGTTCAGCCCGTCGAGCTTCGCGCACACCTGCGCCACCGGCACCGTCGCCTCGCCCTGCACCGCCACGCACCTCGGCGCCGGCGGAGGCTCGATCAGGTCGCAGCCGCCCAGCGCCAG
The DNA here is from genome assembly GCA_966211675.1 of uncultured Myxococcaceae bacterium. Classification (GTDB taxonomy): domain Bacteria; phylum Myxococcota_A; class Polyangia; order Polyangiales; genus SCUS01. The sequence goes on along the minus strand of CBIHPK010000107.1, from coordinate 27,836 downwards.
GGCGCCCGAGAGCGCCCATCCCATCCATCGCCCGCGTCGCATCAGTTCACCCCCACGGTCGACCCGAGGGTCACGAGGAAGTCGTTGGTGGTGCGCACGTCGCCGCCGTTGTCCCGGAGGAAGCGGCGGTTGTACGCGAGGTTCACCTGGAGGTTGTTGAGGAAGCTGTCCGACTGGCGGCGCGACTGCTGCGACGACAGGTAGATCGAGCCCACCGCGCGGATCTGCGTCCCGTCGAGGGTGAAGAGGTTTCCCCAGCCGTCGAAGTTGCGGCGGATGATCTGCGCGCTCAGCGCCACCTGGTCGAGGCGGAAGGGACCCACCGAGGCGCCTACGCTGGTGCGCAGCGGCCCGGCGGAGTCCTCGGCCCAGAGCGTGATGGGCATCCGGGTGGGCGGCTCGCCCGCCGCCGTGGGGATGGGGAAGTACACGCGGAAGTAGGCCTGGAAGCCGTTCTGCCGGCCGCCGGGCTGCGAGAGCATGTACTCCAGCTTGGTGGTGGTAAGCGCGTCGACGCCGAGGTCCTGCCGGGCCTGCTGGTTGAGCGCGAAGGACTGGCTCTGCACCGAGTAGTTGGCGTCGAAATACCCGGGCAGGTAACGGTTGCCCAGGTTGCGATACTCGCCGCCCGCGTCGACCTCCCAGGTCGGGAGCATCACCCCGTTGCCCTCCAGCTCCTCGCCGTTGTAGCGGCGGTATCGCTGGCGCATCAGGTAGCGGAAGCGCAGGCCCGCGTGCAGGCCGTCGGCGTCCTCCACCTCCAGGAAGCGGTTGTAGTCCGCGAAGCCGAAGAGGCCGATGCCGCGGGTGGCCTCGCAGACCGAGGAGCCCGGCTCGATGCACGAGTACCAGAGGTAGAGGTAGTGCGCGTCGGCGGTGAGCGCGGTCAGCCGAGTGGTGGCCATCTGCACCGCGCCGTCGCTGTCGCGCACCGGCTGCCCGAAGGCCCCGTGCACCCGCAGCGGCGCCGCCAGGTCGGAGACGATGCCCGCGGTGAGGCGCAGGTCGTCCGGCGTCTCGTCCCAGTTCTCCCCGGCGATCTGCAGCGGCCGCAGCGACACGTTGCCCGCGATCAGCCGCGGCGCGCTCACGTCGTCCATCACGAAATGAAACTGCCCGAGGTCGCGGATGATCCCCTCGGCCTGCGCGCCGATCTGCGGGGTGTTGGGGTCGAGCGAGTTGCTGTAGCCGTCGACCAGGGTCTGGTGGCCGAGCGAGATGTCCCGCAGGGGCGAGAGCCGCACGCTCCCGTACACGCGATCGTGCAGCCCGGTGGAGGACTCGTAGGCGTCACAGTTGGGGTCGTGCCGGTCCTCCGGGCGGCGGTAATCGCCGAGGTCGAGCCGCACGCAGCGCAGGATGCGGAGCGCGTCGCGGCCGTTGGAGTAGTCCGCCTCGCGGAAGGCGAAGTCGCCCATGCCGAAGCGCAGCGGCGCCGCGAAGTCCATGCGCACCGGGCCGAGGCGCAGGATGCCCGTGGCGTTGATCTGCCACCAGTTCTCCCCCGCGATGCGCGCGATGCCCGCGTCCGCCCCCACCCGAAACACCGTGTAGCGCTCACCCGGCGTGTCCGGATCGGCCCTCGCCTCCCCGGCCATCGCCGTCGCGCACAGCCCGATCCCCAACGCCAGCAGCCCGGTGCTTGTTCTCAACTGCATCGTGTGTCACCCGCCGTTCGGTGTACGCCGCGAGGCGGAAGTTCCTACAGACCGCCGCGCGCGCACCCGACGCCGGAGCGACCATAGACGAGCGGGCGCCCGTCCCCGAAGATCTTTGCGACGTTACTGCGAAAGGTAATCCCACCATGTCCGACCTTTCACCCCTCCGCCTCGACGACGACACCCGCGTGCTGGTGCTCACCGGGGCGGGCGTCTCCGCCGAGAGCGGCATCCCCACCTTCCGCGACGGCAACGGGCTCTGGGAGAGCCACCGCGTGGAGGACGTCGCCTCGCCGGAGGGCTTCGCCCGCGACCCCTCGCTGGTCTGGCGCTTCTACTCGCTGCGCCGCGAGGCCGCCGAGAAGTGCGCGCCCAACCCCGGCCACCGCGCCCTCGCCGCGCTCGAGGCGAGGCTGGGGGAGAGGTTCCTGCTGGCCACGCAGAACATCGACGGGCTGCACCGCGCGGCCGGGAGCGAGCGCCTCGTGGAGATGCACGGCAACCTCTTCACCACGCGCTGCGCGGGGTGCGACCGCCCGCCCTTCCACGACGAGGGCCGCTACCTCGACGCGATCCCGCGGTGCGACCGGTGCGGGGCGATGCTCCGGCCGCATATCGTGTGGTTCGGCGAGATGCTCGACCCGGCGGACCTCCGCCGCATCGAGGACTTCATCAACGACTCTCGCGGACACCGCCTGGTGTTCATCGCGGCGGGGACCTCCGGGGTGGTCTATCCCGCCGCGGGGCTGGTCGAGGTGTGCAAGCGCGCGGGCGCCGAGACGGTGCTGGTCAACCTCGAAGCGCCGGCCAACGTGAGGGCCTTCGACCGGGTGATCGAGGGGCGCTCCGGGGCGGTGCTGCCCGCGCTCTTCGGGTGAGCTGAGCGCGCGCGGGGTGTAGCGTTCGCGCCGACCAGATGGTGGTCGGGAAGGTGGACGGGGCACCCATGAAGTACAAGAAGCTCGGTGGTTCGGGCGTGAAGGTCTCGGAACTCTGCCTGGGGGGCATGACCTTCGGCGAGGCCGATGAGAAGTCGTTCATGCACAAGATCGGCAGCGACGAGAGGACCTCCATGGAGGTGCTCAACCGCGCGCTGGAGCTGGGCATCAACTTCGTCGACACGGCGGACGTGTACGGGCAGGACGGGCTGAGCGAGCGGGTGATCGGCGCCTGGTTCGAGCGCGACAAGCGGCGCGACGAGGTGGTGCTGGCGACGAAGTTCCGCTTCTCCATGGGGCTAGGGCCCAACCGCAGCGGGGCCTCGCGCTACCGCATCGTGCGCTGCGCCGAGCAGAGCCTGAAGCGGCTGCGCACCGACCGCATCGACCTCTACCAGATCCACATGCAGGACCTCGACACCCCGGAGGAGGAGACCCTCCGCGCGCTCGACGACCTCGTGACCTCGGGCAAGGTGCTCTACACGGGCTGCTCCAACTACGCGGCGTACCGGCTGATGGACTCGCTCTGGCAGAGCCGCACGAAGGGCCTCACGAGCTTCGTCACGCTGCAGGCCGAGTACAGCCTGGTGACCCGCGACCTGGAGCGCGAGCACGTCCCGCTCTGCCGGGCGCAGGGCCTCGGCATCCTGCCGTGGTCGCCGCTGGCGGGCGGCTTCCTGAGCGGGAAGTACCACCAGCACGAGGCGCCCCCGCCGGGCGCTCGCCTCGACAAGATGCAGTCGCGCTGGGCGAGCTTCGACAAGGAGCGCAACTGGAAGATCCTCGACGCCGTGCGCGCCGTGGCCGCGGAGACCCACGCGACCCCGGCGGCGGTGTCGCTGGCGTGGCTGCTCCAGCAGCCGCAGGTGACGTCGACCATCTTCGGCGCGCGATCGATCGCTCAGCTCGAGGACAACGTGAAGGCCGCGGAGCTCACGCTCAGCGCCGCGCAGATGAAGGCGCTCACCGAGGCGTCGGACTTCGAGCTGGGCTATCCCTACGCGTTCATGAAGGGCATCCAGGGGGCCTGGTAGCCCCTTCACCGCCCCCGCTTCACCGGCCCCGCCCGCTTCGCCCCGCTCGTCACCTTCACCCACGCCTCCAGCGCCACCACGTCGCCCAGCGCCGTCGCCACCCGGCCCCCCCGTCGCACGCCCGCCACGGCCTCCGCCCTGCCCTTCGGCGCCGTCATCCGACGCCACGCCGCCTCGGACCGCGCCGACGCCTCCGCGGCGCGGCCCATCCGGTGCACCTCGAAGTCCACGGCCTGTACCGCCTCCTCGATGGTCGAGAAGCGCTCCACCGCCTTGCCGTCGACGCTCACCTCCCAGCGCCGCCCACGCGCCCCTCGCGACACCACCAGGGCCTCGCTCAACCGCCCCGGCGCCCGCTCGAAATGCAGCGCGAGGCCGTGCCGTCCCAGCGACGCCCAGCCGTTGCGGGAGATCGCCCGCACCTCCACGTCGACCTCCTGCGTCAGCGGATCGAAGGCCTCGGCCCTCGCTTGAATCTCCCCGAGGGTGATCGCCCCCGCCTCCACCTCGAAGGCCGGGTGATCGAAGGCCAGCTGCTCGAAGAAGCGCTCCGCCTCGCCCACCTCGCGGCCCTCCAGGTCGAGGTCGCGCGGCATCCCGAAGAGCGACGGCAGCGAGCACAGGCTCAGCTCCGACACGTCGACGAAGTCCAGCACCAGGCAGTCCTTCTTCCCCGGCGACAGCCGCGTGCCTCGCCCCACGCACTGCGCGTACATCCCCTCGGAGCGCGTCGGCCTCGCCATCGCCACGCACGACACGCCCGGGTCGTCGAAGCCCTCGGTCAGCACCGCCACGTTGGTGAGCGCCTGGAGGCGCCCCTCGCCGAAGTCCCGCAGCACCCGGGCGCGGTCGTCGGAGGGCATCTCGCCGTGCACCGTCCCGGCGCGCACCCCGAGCGCCTGGAGCGAGCGGCGCAGGTGCTGAGCGTGCGCCACCGTCACGCAGAAGGCGATGGTGCGGCGGTCGCGGGCGAGCTCCTGGATGGCGCGCGCCACGAGGGCGTTGCGCTCCTCGATGTCCACCGCCTCGGCGAGCTCCTCCTCTCGGAAATCGTTACCCCGGCTGGTAAGCCGGGTGAGGTCCGCGCTGGTCGCCACCCGGTACCCCCGCAGCGGGACCAGGTACCCGTCATGGATCATCTCCGGCAGCGTCCGCGCGTAGACGATCTGCTCGAAGACGTCGTCGAGCCCCTTGCCGTCGCCTCGCGCCGTGGTGGCGGTGAAGCCCACGAGGGTGCCGCTCCAGCCGGGGTCGAAGCAGCCGAGCTCGCGCAGCACGCGGAGGTTGTCCTCCGCCGCCGCGTGGTGGCACTCGTCGTAGATCACCAGGCCCACGTCGCGCCCCGCCACCAGCCGGGCGAGGCGCTCGGTGCGCAGCGAACGGATGGAGCACACCACCACCCGAGCGTCGGCCTCCGCGCGCCGCCCTCCCTGCTCGATCGCCACCACGGCCTCGTCGCCGAGCGCGTGCTGCAGCTTCGATCGCGCCTGCGAGAGCAGCTCCTCGCGGTGGGCGATCACCAGCACCGGGCGCTTCGCGAGGCGGGCGAGGTGCGCGAAGACCACCGTCTTGCCCGCGCCGGTGGGCAGGCACACCAGCATGCGACGCGTCCCGGCGCGACGCGCGGCGAGCACCGCCTCGACCGCCTCGCGCTGGTACGGCCGCAGGCTCGGCGCCTCTCCGCTCATCGCTCCGCCCACCTTCGCACGGAACCATCCGCCCCGCGCAACGCCTCCCACGCCGCGGCGCCCGATGGTAGGGTGCGCCGCGTCGATGGTGCACCGCTGGCAGTTCGTCCCGACGCCCGTGCTCGAGGTGCCCGACCTCGCGTGCATCGACACCCCGCGCGCCGAGCAGATCGCCGTGCTCCTCGGGGTCGTCGGCCTCCTCGGGCTCGTCACCGCCTGGCGCACCCGCGACCGCGCCGCCGCCTCCGGCCACGCCACCCTCTGGGCCTTCTCCGCGCTGCTCGTCGGAGCCCTGCAGACCGTGCTCACCCTCGCGCTCGTCGCCCCGGGCTGCGCCACCAGCCACACCGTCGCGTGGATGCTCGGCTGCGCCTCCCCGTGGGCGCTCGCCGGGGCCTTCTTCCGCACCGGCGTCGCCCCGCTGCCGCCTCCCCTCGACGCCCCGCCCTCATGAAGCGCCCGCTCCTCGCCCTCGCCCTCGCCCTCTGCCCCATCGCCGCCCTCGCTCAGGCGCCGCCCCGCCCCTACGACCACGTCGTCGTCGTGAGCTTCGACGGCATGCGCCCCGACGGCATGGAGCGCGCCGAGGCCCCGACGCTGCACCGACTGCGCACCGAGGGCGCCGCGGCCCTGCGCGCGGAGACCGTGGGCGACTCCTCCACCCTGCCCTCGCACAGCTCCATGCTCTCCGGCGTCGAGGTGCGCTCGCACGGGATGGACTTCGACGACTTCCGCCCCGAGCGCGGGTTCATCCGGGTCCCGACCGCCCTCTACGTGGCCCACGACGCGGGCTTCTCGACGGCGATGTTCGTCTCCAAGACCAAGCTCCGGCACATCGCGCTGCCGGGCAGCCTCGACCGCTGGTCCCTCCCGCACTGGTCGTGCGAGCGCGTCGCCGCGGCCGCCGCGGAGTACCTCTCCGCCGCCACCCCGGGGATCACCTTCATCCACTTCTCCGAGCCCGACGACTCGGGGCACCGCTTCGGGTGGATGCGAGAGCGCTACCTGCAGTCCATCGCCCGCAGCGACCGGTGCTTCACCACGGTGATGGCCGCGGTCGAGGCGAGGGCCGACCGCGACCGCTTCCTGGTGATCGCGACGGCCGACCACGGAGGCCACGGCCGCCGACACGGCACGCACGCCCCGGAGGACCTGCACATCCCCTGGGTCGCGTGGGGCTCGCAGGTGACCCGCGGAGACTTCACCGACCCGGTGCGCACGACCGACACCGCGGCCACGGCGCTCTCCGCGCTGGGCCTCGGCCTCCCCGCGAGCTTCACCGGGCGGCCGGTGCAGCGGGTGCTGCGCCCCATCGCCCCGGCGCCCTGAGCGTCTGCCGGCCCCTTGGCAGCGACGGTCGGGGCGACATACAACCGGGCACCAGCGATGAGCCGCAAGATCGTCTTCCTGTCGCTCCCGGTGGTGGTGAGCGCGCTCTCCGCGAGCGCCTCGGCCGCCGACCTCTACGTCGCGCCCAACGGCCGCAGCGGCAACGCCGGCACCAGCGCCGCGCCGCTCGACCGCATCACCACCGCGCTCTCCCGGGCGCGCCCCGGCGACCGCGTCCTGGTGCGCGCGGGCACCTACGCCGGCGGCGGCTGGATCTCCGCCTCGGGCACCGCCGCGGCCCCCATCACGGTGCTCTCCATCGACGGACCGCGGCGCGCGGTGATCGCGGGCGGCAGCGAGACCCTGCGCATCGGCGACGGCGCCTCGTACCTGGTCTTCGACGGCCTGGAGCTGCGGGCGGCGGGCAACAACGTGGTGCACATCGACGGCGACTCGCACCACATCTGGCTGCGCAACGTGTTCGCCCACCACGCGGGCGTCGACGGCGACGTGGTGAAGGTCAACCAGGCGCGGAGCATCTACCTGGAGGGCTCGGAGTTCGCGTTCCCGGGGGCGCGCACCGGCAGCGAGAACCCCTCGCAGGAGTGCATCGACTTCGTCGACGTGGACGACATCGTGGTGCGCGACTCGTTCATCCACGACGGCGGCAACTCGCTGATGTACGCCAAGGGCGGCTCGCAGGGCGTGGTGTTCGAGCACAACGTCATCGCCACGCAGCGCGCGGGCGCCATCGACCCGATGGTGGGCCTCGGCGCCGCCACCGACGAGTCGCTCCTCGGCGGCGCGGACTACGAGGCGATCGACATCGTGTTTCGCAACAACGTGGTGATCGGCGGCGTGGCCGGCGCGGTGGGCGTCTACGACGGCCAGAACGTGGTGATCGCCAACAACCTCTTCCTCAACAACTCCGGCGGGGTGGTGGAGTTTCGCGCGGGCTCCGGTCCGCTCGAGCGCAGCGAGGACGTGTCCTTCGTCAACAACCTCGTGGTCGACACCCGGGGCCGCATGCCCACGGTGCTCCGCCGCAGCTCGCACGGCCTCACGGGCCTCGTGGTCTCGCACGACCTCTACTGGAACAACGGCCAAGGCATCCCCACCTCCCCCCTGCTCAACCTCGCCGCGCAGCCCGGCCACCTCGTGGCCAACCCGGGCATCCGGGTGCCCGCCTCGATGACCGACCGCGCCGCGATCATCGCCTCGCTCATCCCCAGCGCCGACGGCCCCGCGGCCTCGTCGGGGCTCGACACCGCCGTGGCGCCCTTCCGCGTGACCGACGACATCCGAGGCGTGAACCGCAACGGACGCTACGACCGGGGGCCGTGGTTCCTGGGCGAGGTGCCGATGGCGGACGCGGGCGTGACGATGCCTGTGACGTCGGACGCGGGCGCGACGTCGAGGCCGACGGCGACGACGCCGGGCGCAGACGCCGGAGAGGCCCCGGAGGAGGGCGGCGCGCTCACCGGGGGCGTGCAGTGCAGCGCGGCCGCGGGCGCGGGTGCGACCGGGGCTCGGGGGTGGGCGCTCGCCGCGGGGATGTTACTGGCCGGTGTATTCCGGCGACGGCGCGAGCGCGCCGCGAGCTGACGATCAGCGGCGGCCGCGCGGCTCGTGGAGCGGCACGGTCCCCAGCGCCGCCACCTCGACGGCGTCGCCGCACGCGGCGCGTCCTCCCTGCACGATGATCAGCGCGATGCCGCCGCGGCCCTGCATGTGCGCGGGGGCGCCGGGGCCGAGCGCGGACTCCATGCGGGTGCAGGCGTCGCAGGGGCCGATCACCTCGAAGCGCGCCTCGCCGATGGAGAGCACGGTGCCGAGGGGCAGGGTGTCGAGGTCCAGGCCGCGGATGGTGAGGTTGCGACGCGACGAGCCGGGGGCGATCGCGAGGCCGAGAGAGCGCGCCACGTGGTCGAGGGTCTCCGCGCGGATGGCGCTCACCGGGCGGGGCACGCCGGGGCGGTCGCGCTGATCGGTGGGCACGCCGCGCCCGGCGACGAACACCGCCTCGGCCAGGAGGATCGGAGGCCCGCGGCGCTCGCGGAAGACGTGGATGGCTTCGAGGGTGCCGGGCATGGGAAGGCGATCGGTACGCGGTGGAGACCCCTTACCCCGTCCCCACGATCACCCGCGGGTGCACCAGCGAGCCCGCGCTCCCTGCCAGCCGCAGCCCCGGCATCACGCACGCCACCACCAGGCCCTCCTCCGCCGGCTCCGCGCGCTCTCCCGCCTTGTCCATCGATGCGGCGCTGTACCGCTGCCCCACCGGCGCCTCCACCAGCTCGCAGCCCGCCGCCGCCGCCGCCCTCGCCAGCGCTCGCCGCTCGTCGTCGCTCAGCGTCGAGCGCACCGCGCTGCGGCCCCGCTCTCGCATCGCGGCCGACAGCACCACGTCCATGCGCTTCGCCTTGAGCGCGCCGTAGCACCCGGGCGTCGCGTCGAGCGCCGCGCCCAGCGCCGCCTGCGCCGCGTCGAAGAGCTGCGAGCCCGACACGCCCAGCAGCGCCGTCACCAGCTCGCGCTCGGACGCGAACTGCGCGTCCAGCGACTGCACCTGCATCGCCAGCGCGCGGGCCTCGTCGTCGCGCTCGCTGAGCTCCTCGCGCAGCCGGGTGAGCTCCGCGGTCTGCGCCCGCAGCGCGTCCTGGAGCTGCCGGGCCTCCAGGGTCCAGCGCTCGCGCTCGCCCAGCAGGCGCGCCAGCTCGGCGGCCTGCTGCGACTGCACGGCGCGAGAGGCCACCAGGGATTGGTCCAGCTCGGTGATGCGCGCGTTGAGCCCCGCGAGCTCGCGCCCGTGCTGGGCGTTGCTGTACGCGACGTGCTGCCGCAGCTGCGCCTCGAACTGCGCCACCACGGCGTCGAGCTGCGAGCGCAGGGCGACGGTCCAGGCCTTCGCGATCGGATCGTCGGGGGGAGTGCCCATCACGCGAAGTACGGGGCCAGGTTGAGGGGCGCGCGCACCGCCGTCCCGTCGCCGAGGACGAGGTGCACCATCACCGAGGTGGGCGACGAGGGGCAGAGGTAGAGCCGCCCCGTGGCGTCGGGGGGGATCTCCGGGCGGACGGAGATGATCCTCGGGTCGTTGGCGCTCATGCGGCCGGGCTCGTACTCCTTGGCGATGCGCAGGGGCTTCTGGCCGTTCCATGGGCCGAAGTCGAGGTAGTGGTCGCCGAAGCCGTCGGGGCTCTGCGGCAGCGTCCCCATCGGGAGCAGCGCCGCGAACTTCGGCGGAAAGCCCCGCAGGTCGCCCACGAAGAAGCTGAAGCCCTGCGCCGCTCGGACCAGGTGCACGTCGCGGTTGGCGATGCGCAGCGCCCCGAGGGCCACCGCGGTCTTCGGCGTGACGCCGAGGATCTCCGCGCCTCGCTCGACCCTCGACGGCGTCTCGTAGCGGACGACCCCCTGCGGGGCGAAGTCGTCCGTCGGGGTCCACACCTTGAGGTCGGGCGTGTCGAGGCTCTGCGCCAGCGCCCGCTCCACGTAGTCCGATCGGGAGCTGTTGCCCGCCAGCAGGATCACCACGCCCCGCTCCCTCCACCCGCTCGCCGGGGCGAGCGAGCCCGCGGCGCCGGGCTCCCACGGGGTCGACGCGATCATGCTGGCCAGCTGCCTCGCGCCGTCGCGGATGCGCTCCTCCAGGTGCGTGCCGAGCTTCTTCTGCACGCCGGGGATGTCGCTCTTGAGGGACTCCAGCGCCACCTCGGACTCGTCGAGCCGGCGGGCCACCAGCGAGTCGACGCGGGCCATCTCGTTGGCGCGCTTGAACTTCACCTGCTCCAGCGCGAGCGCGTCCTGGAAGCGCACCTTGTTCTGCCTCGCGGCCAGCGAGCGCTTGTAGAGCTGCGGAGAGCGGGCGAGCTTGTTCTCGGGGATGGTCACCGGGCGCTGCATCGGGACCTCGCGCGCCTCCATCTCGGGCAGGTGCTCGGGGTGCTGGTGCACGAGCCACACGAGCTCGTGGGTGAGGTAGTCGCCGCCGAGGTGGTCATCGCCTGCGACCTGCAGCGTCTCGATGACCGAGGTGCAGCCCGAGGCGGACTCCTCTTCGGGCGTCGCGGGGCGGTAGCGGCCGCAGGCGATGTCGAGGGTCCCGCCGCCGAAGTCGAAGACCGCGAAGCGCAGCTCGCCGAACTTCTCGATGAGGGGCGCGAAGGCCGGGTGCGCCGCGAGCTCGGGGCACACCTCCGCGGCGTAGGCCTCGGGCTCCGTGGCCTGCATCTGCACCGAGACCTCGTCGGCGGAGATGCCCTCCGGGATGGACAAGAGGATGCCCGCGCGAAGCTCCTCGATGAGCAGCGCCCGCGCCCGCTCGTCGAACTCCGCGGGGTAGGTCAGCCAGTAGCGGAGGAAGACCTCCTGCCCGGGTCGGTTGATGGCGCGGCCCAGGAGGTACGCGTAGGCCCTCACCACCATCCGCACGCGGGGCTCGTCGAGGAGGAAGTCGGCCTTCTTCTCGCGGTCTCGGAGCTGCGGCGCCTGGTCCAGGGCGAATACCCGCTCGGGTAAGGACTTGATCTCCGTGACCACCGCGTTGGGAAACTCGCTGAGCTTCTCTCGCGCCGCGTGCGAGGCCTGCACCACGCGCAGGAGGTCGGGGAAGCGCCTCGTCCCATCGCGAGAGGAGAGCTCGGCCCAGAGGCGCTCGTGGTCCTCGATGAGGAGCACGGTGGGGTTCTCCGCGGGGTTGGTGCGCGCGTCGGGGGGAGAGCCGAGGCGCATCAGCGAGCGGTAACCCTGGTGGGTGAAGGCCGCGACGGTGGCGGTGGTTCCGAAGTCGATGCCGACGCCGGAGAGGCGGCGGAAGGTCGGCAGCGAGGGCCGGGGGTCGCGAAGACGAAGGGCGACGACGCGGGTCCAGGTGAGGCGGAGCGAGGGGAGGTCGAGGCCCTCGACGGGAGCGACGGAGAGCGGGTGCGAGACGGCGATGCGCAGCGGGAGGTCGACGCCTTCGGGGGGGACGGACTCGCTGAGCGACGGGTGCGAGGTGTCGACGTAGAGCTCGGTGTAGGTCCGTCGGCCGCCCGCGCGGCGAGAGGGGTCTTCGCGCACGGCCTCGCTGGCGAAGGTCGGGTGCTCGACGCGAAGGCCTACGTCGGCGGGGCGGGCGTCGAGCGAGAAGGGGGCGTCGTCGGGGGCTCGGCGCCAGTCGACGAGCAGGCGCAGGCGCCAGCGGCCGGTGCCGACCCAGAAGCCCTCCTCGGGGTTCTGGAGGTCGAAGAGCTGGCGCTCCGGGGCGTTGACCAGGATGGAGTCGGTGGCCTCGCGGAGCTCGAAGCCATCGGGCTCCAGCGAGAGGGTGGTGGGGACGAGCTGGAGGCGGGCGAGCTGGAGCGGACGCCCCGCGACGACGAGGTCGACGCGGCGGGGATCGCCCGCGAGCGCAGAGAGCGCGGCGAAGGGAAGGGAGAGCTCGAGGTCGAAGGAGAGGTCGTCTCGGACGGTGGCGGAGACGGAGGGGGAGAGGGTGGCGCGGTCGACGGCGAGGGCGGCCTCGAAGGGCTGCTCGCAGACGCCGGAGGCGCGCACCACGAGGCGGCCGGTGGAGGGCCACGTCGAGGGCAGCGGGAGCCGCACGGTGTGGAGCGCGTCGACGGGCGCGTCGGGGTGCACCACGAGGTCGGCGCCGTGGAGCTCGTAGGTGAAGGAGTCAACGCGCACGGCATCGGTCATGGCTGTGGGCGCTTTGTATCACGGGCCGCGGAGGGCTCTGCGGTCGGCGGCGAAGGGCGGGGAAGGGGGCAACCGCCAACCGTCCCGCTCACTCCGCCTCCACCCGCTGCGCGAGGCCGCGGTCGCCGGAGGCCTCCTCGCGCAGCGCGGCGATCGCCCAGCGCGCCTCCGGCGGCGCGCCCTCCCCCGGGTCCAGCGCCCCATGGAACCAGTCCGATGCCGCCGCCCTCTCGCCCGCGGCCAGGGCCTTCAGCCCGAGGTAGTACGCCGTCTGCCACTCCTGCTCTCTCGTGTCCGCCAGCGCTCGCACCGCCTCCATGGGCGACAGGTCCAGCAGGTGCCTCGCGAGCGTGTGCGCCCAGGTGCCGTTGTCGCTGGCCCTCAGGTGCTCCAGCAGCTCCGGCCGGTGCGGGTCGCTCGGGCCCTCCCGCAGCGACGACGCCGCCCGCAACAGCCACACCCGGTCCCCCGCGGCGCCCCCCGGCGGTAGCTCCACCACGCCCCACAGCACCTCGTCGAGCCGCCTCGCGTAGGCCGCGTCCGCGAGCTGCGCCCGCTCCGGCGCCGGGACCTCCCCCTGCAGCCACTCCCCCGCCGGCAGCTCGCCCTCGCTCGCCACCCTCATCGCGTAGCGCGCCAGCAGCAGCTCCAGGTGCGCGTCGCCCTCCGCCCGCAGGCTCTCGTGGATCTGCGCCGCGATGCCCCCGTGCCCCGCCCGAAGCATCGCCCGCAGCAGCGCCGAGCGCCGCAGCACGTCCACCTCCGGGCCCAGCGCGTCGAGCGCCGCCTTGCCCTCCGTCGGCGAGCGCCCGCTGAACACCGCGTCGAAGCTCTGCCCCACGGTCTCCTCCCAGGTCGGCTCGCTCATCGCCGCGACCCTCGACGACAGCGCCTCCGCCGCCGCCGCGTGGTTCGATCGACGCCAGCACGCCTCCGCCAGCAGCGCCGCGGTGGGCGCGTGCTCGTCCCGATCCCAGGCCCGGCGAGCGAGCCGCTCGGCCTCCTCGAAGCGCTCCAGCTCGATCAGCGCCCTCGCCCCGGCGGACAGCGCCGCGACCGAGTCCGACGTGGCCCACGGCTCCAGCACCCGCCACGCTCCGGGCAGGTCGCGCAGCCGCAGCAGCGCCTCGCCCAGCGCCGCCGCCACCGCCACCCTCGCCGCCGTCGAGGCCCGCCCGTGCGAGGACGCCCAGCGCTCCAGGGTCTCCCTCGCGCGCGCCGCCTCGCCGCGGGCCATCAGCGCGGAGGCCCACTGCGCCACCAGCTCGCCGTCGCCGCCCGACTCGTCCACCAGCGCCTGCCACGCCGCGTCCTGCTGCGCCGCGTCCGCCCCCGGGGTCCTCGCCAGCGGACGGAGCGCCGCGACGCGCCCCTCCGGCGAGCCCGTCGCCGCCAGCGCGAGCAGCCCCGCCCGGTCGCCGCGGATCACCGAGAGCCGGGCGCTCGCCACGGGGTCGACGCCCGGTCCCTGCGCCACGCCCGAGGCCAGCATGGCCTCCGCCCGAGGGACGTCGTACACGCCGTCGATCAGCAGCGTGCCCAGCGAGAGCCGATGCGCGGGGCGCTGGTCCATCTGACGGACGAGGCGCTCGATGGCCGCCCTCACCGCGCTCGTGCCTCCGCCCCCTTCGGCGATCAGCACCCGCAGGCTCCGCAGCGACGCCGGAACCCCGAGGCCCGCGGCGACCCCCACGTCCTGCGCCAGCGTCGCCCTCGCCGAGGCGCTCGCGGAGGCGACGATGTAGCGCCTCGCCCAGGAGAGCCACGCCTCGCCCATCGGGTCCGACGGGTTGCCCAGCAGCGCGAGCACCTCCTGCGCCTGAGCGGGCGTCGAGGCCGCCTGCTGCGCCGCCGCGAGCACCCGCATCAGCCCGTCGCCCCAGCGAGAGCGGCGGTGCGACTCGGTCACGGCCTGATCGATCCACCCCCCGCTCGCGACCTCCGCGGACTCCAGCGCCGAGAAGCGGGCGAAGGCCGCCGCCCCGGAGCCGGACATCGCCCCCTCGTCCCGCTCCAGCGAGGTCAATACCTGACCCGGTATGTCCTGCGCTGCCGCTCGGGCGCCCGCGAGGTCCGTCCTCGGCGGCGCCTCGGCCCCGCGAGCGGCCAGCATCAGCCTCGCCGTCGAGTCGCCGCGCGTCGCCAGGTCCGCGACCCCGCCGCGCACCCACGCGGCCACCGCCCGGTGCGTCGGCGCGAGCGCCTCCGCGCGCCCCGTCGCCTCGGCGGTGTACGTCATCGCGTGGCAGAGCAGCGCCTCCGCCGCCGGGTCGGGGGAGCCCGCCGCGCGCGCCAGGGCCAGCGCCGCGAGGGCCCTGGCCGTCACCGCGTCGCCGTAGCCCAGCGGGTCGCGAGAGAGCGCCGCCGTGAGCGAGAGCGAGCGAGCCAGGGCCGCGAGGTCCGACGACCGGTGCGCCCCGGCGACCCAGCGGGCATCGGCGGCGCGGGCCGCGCCCCAGGGGTCGCGCAGCATCGCGACGGTGAGCGCGTCGCTCCGGGGCGGCGCCTCGGCGACCAGCGCCACCCTCGTGGGCAGGTCGCGCTCCGTGGCGAAGGCCACCGCCGCGGTGAGCATGGCGTCGAAGGTCACGTCCCTCGCGAGCGTCGCGACCGGGGCGCCTCGCACCAGCACCGACCATCCCTCGCGGCTCGGGCGCAGCTCCGGGGCGGGCGCTCCGGGGGCCTCGAGCGAGGCGAGGTGCTGCAGCGCGAGGGCGAAGCGGGCGTCCGGGCGCAGGACGTAGCGGGCGTCGAGGCGGGCGCTGAGCTCTCCGAGCGAGGCGGGCAGCACGGCGCGCTCCGGGGCGGCGACCGGGCGGGCGACCCTCGGCGACGGCGTGCGAGCCACCGGCGGAGCCCGCCGGGGCGGGGCGTGGCTGCGCGTGCCGACCAGCGCCGCGCCGACCGCGGCGAGCGCGATGACGATGGCGGGCGCGATCACGAGTCGTCGGTGGTCCATGGCTCTCGCGGTGGAGGAGTCTTAGGGTGGAGGCGCGAGCTGCGCCGTGGCCTGGAAAGGGTGCCGACGAAGAGGGGGGTCGCGTCAACAGATCCGCACGCGCGGTGGGACAGGCGGAGGGACGGCGGGTATAAAGCCCCGACGATGACGACGCTTACCCTCGAACAGATCCGCAAGCTCCCGAAGACCGACCTGCACGTGCACCTCGACGGCTCGCTCCGGCTGTCGACGATCCTCGACCTCGCCCGCCAGGACGGCATCGAGCTCCCGGCGACCACGGAGGCCGGGCTCGCGGCGGCGATGCACGTCGGCGAGAACACCGGCTCGCTCACGGAGTACCTCAAGGCCTTCGACGTCACCCTTCGGGTGCTGCAGACCGAGGCGGCGCTCACCCGCGTGGCCTACGAGCTCGGCGAAGACGCGGCCGCCGAGGGCGTCCGCTACATGGAGGTGCGCTACTCGCCGATGCTGCACACCCGAGGGTCGCTCTCGCTGACCAAGGTCGTCGAGGCGGTGATCAACGGGCTGCGCCGCGCCCAGGACGACTTCGGCATCCACTCCAACGTGATCATCTGCGGCATCCGCAACATCTCCGCGGAGAGCTCGCTGGAGATGGCCGAGCTCGCGGTGGCCTACAAGAACCGCGGCGTGGTGGGCTTCGACCTCGCGGGCGCCGAGTACGACCACCCGGCCAAGCACCACAAGGACGCGTTCCAGCTCATCCGCAACAACAACATCAACTGCACCATCCACGCGGGCGAGGCCTACGGTCCGGAGTCCATCGAGCAGGCGCTGCACGTCTGCGGCGCGCACCGCATCGGCCACGGCTGCCGCCTCCGCGAGGACGGCGACCTGCTGCACTACATCACCGACCACCGCATCCCGCTGGAGTGCTGCCCGTCGAGCAACGTGCAGACCGGCGCCGTGCGCGACCTGCGCTCGCACCCGCTGAAGTTCTACCAGGACCTCGGCGTGCGGGTGACGGTCAACACCGACAACCGGCTCATCACGGACACCACCGTGAGCAAGGAGCTGTTCATCGTGCACACGGAGATGGACGTCGACTGGCCGAGCCTGAAGAGCATCATCCTCAACGGCTTCAAGAGCGCGTTCCTGCCCTTCCACGAGCGGCGCGCGATGCTGCGCGCGGTGGCCATCGAGCTCGAGCAGTTCGAGCGCGAGTACCACCTCACGCCCGGCGCCGAGGCCGCCGCGGCGAAGCTGCAGCTCCCGGCCAGCAGCCTGTCCTGAGGCCTGAGCGCCCTCACCCCCCTCTCCCACGGCCCCCCCGCTTCGGGGGTATGTTCCGCCTCCATGGGTTCAGCCGAACACTCTGACGAGTCTCTGGGCGCGACGCTCGCCAGCCCGTCCTTTGCCACCAACAGCCCGGCGCCTCAGCCGGTGAGCACCCTCTCCCGGGCGTCGATCTCCCGCGCGGGCGCGGGCGCCGTGCTCCCGAGGTCCGTCGCGACGGACGAGGGCATGCAGCTCGTGGAGCACGCGCGGCGCCGCTACGAGCCGGTGAAGCGCCTGGGCGAAGGGGCCTTCGGCGAGGTCGAGCTCTGCGTCGACAACGACATCGAGCGCCGCGTCGCCCTGAAGCGGCTCAAGCCCGACATGCAGGACCCGGACACCATCTCCCGCTTCACCTCCGAGATCCAGACGGTGGGGCAGCTCGAGCACCCGGGCATCGTGCCGGTGCACGACGTCGGCCTCGACGAGCGGGGCTTCTTCTTCGTGATGAAGTACGTCGAGGGCGACACCCTCGAGCACGTCATCGACCGGCTGCGCGCCAAGGACCGCGACTACCTCTCCCGCTTCAGCGTCGAGGCGAGGGCGGAGCTGTTCATCCAGCTCTGCCGCGCGGTGCAGTTCGCGCACAGCAAGGGCTGGGTGCACCGGGACATCAAGCCCGCCAACGTCATGGTCGGCCCCTTCGGCGAGGTGATGCTGATGGACTGGGGCCTCGCCAAGCAGGTCGGCCGCAGCGAGGCGCCGGGGGCGTCCGGTGGCCCCGCGCCGTCGGCCTACGGCACCATGCTGGGCCACGCCATCGGGACCCCGGCGTACATGTCCCCGGAGCAGGCCCGCGGCGAGCACGACAAGACCGACGCGCGCAGCGACGTGTACTCGCTCAGCGCGGTGCTCTACGAGCTGATGGGGCTGCGGCACTACCTCACGCCCAAGGGCAGCCTCGACGAGCTGCTGCAGGCGGTGAAGACCGAAGCACCGATGGGGGCCCTGGCGATGCACCACCGGCTCGAGATCCCGCCGGAGTACGCGTGGATCATCGCGCGCGGCCTCGACAAGGACCCGGCGAAGCGCTTCGGCTCGGTGGCCGAGCTCGCGCAGCGGGTGCAGGCCGCGCTGGAGGGCCGAGGGCCGGTGCAGTGCCCCTGCACCGGGATGAAGCGCGCGGGCGGAGCGTGGTCGCGCTTCATCGACCGGCAGCCCAACCTGGCGGTCACCGGCGCGGTGCTGACCGGGGCGGCGGCGATCTTCGGGGTGGTGACGGCGGTCCGGATGATCCTGGGGTGATCCGCGCCCCGTGCCGGGGGCGTGTTATCCAATCGGTCCGATGAAGCTGACCCGTCGTACGTTCATCAAGATCGCTGGGGCTGCGGGCGTGGCGGGCTGCGGCGCCGGGGACGACCCCGCGGCCGAGCTCCCGCCGGACTACGACTCCGGTCCCGACGAGACCTTCGACGCCAGCCCCGAAGACCTCGACGGAGCGATCGACAAGGACGCGGGCGAGCCCGACGCGGGCGGGGCGCTCGACGCAGGAGCCCCCGACGTGGGAGCGCCCGACGCGGGAGCCCTCGACGTGGGAGCGCCCGACGCGGGCCGCGACGCGGGCCGCGACGCGGGCATCGACGTGCCCAGGGACGTGCCCCGCGACGTGGGCTTCGACGTGCCCCGGGAGCCGCCCCCTCCTCCGCCGCCGCGCGACGCGGGCGTCATCACGCTCCCCCACCCGGACTTCCGAGGGCTGCCGGAGCGGCTGCCGCAGTTTCCGCTCGGGGTGATGGCGGGCGACGCCACGGACACCTCGGTGATGTTCTGGACCAAGCACGACGGCGACTCGGCCGTGACGCTGCGCGTGCTGGAGATGGACGGCTCGCGCATCGCGGCGGTGCGCTTCAACGGCCGGGTCACGCCCTCCGGGGCGGGCTTCGTGCGCGCCATCGTGACGGGCCTGCGCCCCAACAAGCAGCACCTCTACGCCTTCCTGGTGGGGCCCGCGAGCGCGCCGACGGGGCGCAGCTCGGTGGGCCGGGTGCAGACCGCCATCGCCGCCGACTCGCTCGTCCCGATCGTCTTCGGCGGCACCTCGTGCACCAACCAGAACGCGCGGCCCTACCCGGTGCACCAGGCGGCCTCCGCGGACAACCTGGACTTCTTCATCCACGCCGGCGACCACATCTACGCCGACTACGGCGACAACGCGGTCACGCTCCCGGAGTACCGCGCGAAGTACAGCGCCAGCTGGGCCGCGTCGGGGATGCGCGCGCTGCACGGCGCGACCGGGCAGTACCTCACCTGGGACGACCACGAGGTCTTCAACAACTGGAACCCGGAGACCACCAGCCGGGCCCGCGTCGCCGCGGCGAAGGCGGCCTTCTTCGAGCACCGCGCCACGCGGCGCAACACCTCCGACCCCGACCGCATCTGGCGCAGCTTCCGCTGGGGCCGCACCGCGGAGGTCTTCATCCTCGACTGCCGCGGCGAGCGCCGGCCCTCGACCCGCTCGGGCGACCCCTCGCGCAGCTCGGTGTACATCTCCCGAGCGCAGATGGACTGGCTCAAGTCGGGCCTTCGATCCTCGCCCTGCGTGTTCAAGTTCATCGTCAACTCGGTGCCCATCGTCGACCGAGCCGGGGGCGACGGCGACAACTGGAACGGCTACGCCTCGCAGCGCCGGGAGATCCTCAACCACATCGCCAACAACCGCCTGCGGGGCGTGGTGTGGCTCTCCGGCGACGTGCACTTCGGCGGCGTCTGCCAGGTCGAGGACACCGGGCCCTGGAGCGGCATCTGGGAGGTGATCATGGGACCCGCGGGCTCCAGCCGCGACGGCCGCCCCCCGCTGCGCGACTCGCAGTGGCCGGTGAAGGTCTTCGACGTGCACAACTACGCGCAGTTCAGGGCCGACCCGATGACCCGCCGGCTCACCGTCGACTTCATCAACGGCGCGGGCCACCGCATCCCCGGCAGCCACTGGGAGCACACCTTCTGACCCGCGGGCCCCACGGCTTGACACCCGCGCGGGGTCGCCCGTAGGTTCCGCGCCCGTTCGTCGCGTCCGTCGCGGCAGTGTCCTCCCCTGCGCACACGATCCTCAGGCACCGGTCGGGTCGATCGACCCTCAATCCTCACCGGCAATGCCTCACTCCCCCGTCACATCCCTCTACGAGACAGCTCCAGAGATGCATCGATCCGATGACGCAGGGTGCACTCCCCTCCCGATGACGCGCGAACGTGGGCCCCGAACACGTCGACCAGACCAGCGATTCCTCGCGGCGCGGTAGACACTCCCCCCCCGAAGGCCGCTCCGGCAACCGCCGGCGGCCGATAGTGAAAGAGAGACGATGGACGCAATCAACCTCCGCGAACTGAAGCAGAAGCCGATGCCCGAACTCCTCGCCATGGCGAAGGAGCTCGCGATCGAGAACGCCCCCGGCCTGCGCAAGCAGGAGCTGATCTTCTCGCTGCTCCAGGCGCACTCCGCGCGCAAGGGCGAGGTCACCGCCGAGGGCGTGCTCGAGTGCCTGCCCGACGGCTTCGGCTTCCTGCGCGCGCAGGATTACAACTACCTCCCCGGCCCCGACGACATCTACGTCTCTCCCTCGCAGATCCGCCGCTTCAACCTCCGCACCGGCGACTCGGTGGTGGGCACGGTCCGCCCGCCGCGCGACAACGAGCGCTACTTCGCCCTGCTCAAGGTCGACCGCATCAACTTCGAGGCGCCGGAGGCCGCGCGGGACAAGATCCTGTTCGACAACCTCACGCCGCTCTACCCCCAGCAGCGCTTCAACCTCGAGCACGACCGCAAGAACAACTCGACCCGCATCATCGACCTGCTGGTGCCGATCGGGAAGGGCCAGCGCTGCCTCATCGTCTCGCCGCCGCGCGCGGGCAAGACGGTGCTCATGCAGAACATCGCCAACGCGATCAGCACCAACCACCCCGACGCCAAGCTCATCGTGCTGCTCATCGACGAGCGGCCCGAGGAGGTCACGGACATGCAGCGCTCGGTCAAGGGCGAGGTGGTGTCGAGCACCTTCGACGAGCCCGCCACGCGCCACGTGCAGGTCGCCGAGATGGTCATCGAGAAGGCCAAGCGCCTCGTCGAGCACAAGCACGACGTGATCATCCTCCTCGACTCCATCACCCGCCTCGCCCGCGCCTACAACACGGTGGTGCCGGCCTCCGGGAAGATCCTGTCGGGCGGCGTCGACGCCAACGCCCTGCACAAGCCCAAGCGCTTCTTCGGCGCGGCCCGCAACCTGGAAGAGGGCGGCTCGCTCACCATCATCGCCACGGCCCTGGTCGACACCGGGTCGCGCATGGACGAGGTGATCTTCGAGGAGTTCAAGGGCACGGGCAACAGCGAGATCCACCTGGACCGCAAGCTCATGGAGAAGCGCATCTTCCCCTGCCTCGACATCAACAAGTCGGCCACGCGCAAGGAGGAGCTGCTGCTCCCCGAGTTCACGCTCCAGCGCGTGTACCTGCTGCGCCAGCTGCTGCACCCGCTCAACGTCATCGACTCGATGGAGTTCCTCCTGGACAAGGTCACGCGCACCGAGTCCAACCGGGAGTTCCTCGAATCGATGAACCAGTAGGCCGCGGGCCTCCGCTCCCTCCGCCTCGACTCCTCTTTCTCCTTCTCACACCGACACCGTGCCCGCAGGTTGAAACCTGCGGCAACGTTGCGGCCTCCCGGCACTGCCCATGGAAGTCCGCATGCGGACTTCCATCGGGTTCCACAGTGGAGCCATCGTTGCCGCAGGTTTCAACCCTGATCCTTCCCGGAATCCTTCGGTGAGCCCAAGCAAGGGCGTTTCGGGTGTGGACGCCATCGAGACAGCATCGAGCGCTGGGGCGCTCGATGAAGAGGACGTAGATGCTCACGCGCAGCCGAGGGACAAGCCACTGAGCGTCGCATGGAGTTCCATCGCGGCGGCCTGCGACCTCCCGACGGTTGCGCCAGCAACCGGCGCTCCTTCAGGAAGCCCTGCGAAGGCAGGGCGCCCAGTTCCAGGCTCCCACTTCAGCGGTTGCAGGCCCGCTCGCGGGCCGACCGCAACCGCGGAGTGGGCGCTCTCTCACGAGACGCTCAGCTCAAGGACGACCTCGCGTGAGCCGTCGTGAACCTTCCGGGAAGGATCAGGGTTTCAACCTGCGGGCACAACCACGATCAGCCCGGTGGTTGACGCCACCATGGGCGAGCGTTGTAACTACGCGCGCCCGACGGGGCTCATCGCCCCCCGTCAGGCTCTTTCCCCTACCGATACGCTGGAGGTCTTCTGACCGTGAACACGACATCGCTCTGGCGGCGCTGCAGCGCCACGCTGGCCCTGGGCCTGGCCCTCTCCTTCGCCGCGCCTGCGGAGGCCACGGTGGCCGTGCAGCTCTCCCGCGCCGAGCTCGTGGCCCAGTCCGACCTCGTGGTGCGCGCCACCGTCACCGGCGTCACCAGCCGCTGGAATGAAGACCACTCGCAGATCATCAGCCTCACCACCCTGCGCGTGAGCGAGGTCGTGAAGGGCGATAACGTCGAGTCCGAGCTGGTGCTCCGTCAGCTCGGCGGCGAGGTCGACGGCCTCGTCTCCCGCATCGCCGGCAACCCGGTGTTCACCCCCGGGCAGGAGGCCGTGCTCTTCCTCCGCCGCGGCCCCAACGTGGTCTACCTCACGGGCCTCGCGCAGGCGGTCTTCTACGTCGCCCCCCCGGTGGCCGGCGTCTCCGTCGTCCGCCGCGACCTCACCGGGCTCACCTTCGCGCGCATCAGCTCCGGCGCGCCGATGCAGCTCTACGAGGCCCCCGCGGAGCCCACGGAGACGCTCCAGCACCTGCGCGTGGACGTCCGCACGCTCGCCGGGGGCGCCCGCTGATGCGCGCCCGCGACCTCCGCCGCATCGCCCTCGCGGCGCTCTCCATCACCCCATCGCTCGCCTCCGGCTACGCCCTCAGCGAGTCGCACTGGAACCCCTCGCAGCTCCCCATCCGCTACCTGGTCAACGCCTCCTCGGCGCCGACCACCATCGGCGGAGCGGCCGCCGTCGCCGCGCTCGACGCCGGCATGGCGAGCTGGGCCGCGCCGGTGTGCACCCGCTGGCGCACCACCAACGCGGGCGCGACCTCCGTCGCCCGCGCCCAGTCCGGCGACCGGCAGAACACCTTCCTCTGGATCTCGAACTCCTGGCCCGCGGAGCTCGGCCCCGTCAACAGCGTCATCGGCGTCACCACCCCCGTCTGGACCAGCGGCGGCTACTTCATCGACGCCGACATCCAGTTCAACAACGTGGGCTTCACCTGGAGCACCGACGGCCGCGCTCGCACCGTCGACACGCAGTCCATCGCCACCCACGAGGAGGGCCACTTCCTCGGCCTCGACCACTCCGCCCAGCCGAGCGCGGTGATGTACGCGTCGTACTCCGGCGGCATCAAGCGCACCCTCACCACCGACGACCAGGGCGGCGTCTGCCAGCTCTACCCCTCCGGGATGGGCACCCCGGACGCCGGCACCGTGACGCCGGAGGATCCCTGCAACCGCTACACGTCCTGCGCCGGCTGTACGCCGGTCAACAACTGCGGCTGGTGCAACGCCACCGGGCAGTGCGTGACCTCCACCGCCTCGGGCCCCGTCGGCGGCTCCTGCGGCGCGGGCTTCGTCTGGCAGCCGCGTGACTGCTCCACCGTGTCGCCCGTCGACGCCGGGATGCCCCCGCCGGTCGACGCCGGCCCCGCCACCGACCCCTGCTCCCGCCTCACCGCGTGCGGCGCCTGCACCCCCTACGCGGGCTGCGGCTGGTGCGGCGCCAGCAACAGCTGCCGCCTCGGCTCGGCCACCGGACCCAACGTGGGCACCTGCGCCAGCGGCTGGGCCTGGCAGGTCGCGGACTGCTCCCGCGGCACCGCCGCCTTCGGCGAGCCCTGCACCACCCCGACGGACTGCTCCTCCGGGAGCCTCTGCGTGGGCAGCAGCGCGACGACGGCGTTCTGCTCCCGCACCTGCACCGACGACTGCACCTGCCCGAGGGGCTACGCCTGCAACGGCCGCCTCGCCTCGGGTCAGACCGTCTGCGTGCCGGGCACCAACCGCTGCGTCATGGACTCCGGGACCACGCTCCCGATCGACAGCGGGGTGGCGGTTCCGGACGTGGGCGTGCGCGTGGACGTGGGCGTGAGCGTCGACGCCGGGTTGCCGACGGCGGACCTCGGCGTGGTGGCCATGACCGACGCGGGCCCGCTCAAGGCCGACGACGCCGGGACGGCGGTCGACACGGGCGGAGCGGTGTGGATGAACGTCGCGCCCGACAGCGGCTGCGGCTGCCGCGTGCCAGAGCCCTCGAGCTCATCGCGGGCTCAGGGCGCGTGGGCCCTGGCCGCGATGGCCGGTGTGCTCACCTCGATGCGACGCCGCCGGCGCTGACCGGCGACCGGCGACGGCGCCGCCACGCGAGCCCTAGGCCCGCGAGGCCGAGCGCCAGCATTCCTCCCGTAGAACCGTTCATCCCCGGCGTCACCGCGCACCCCAGGAACTCCGCCCTCGGCCCCGACTCCCAGCCGCAGGGCGGGGGCATGTTGCGAACGGTTCCGTAGGTGTGCACCCGGTCCTTCACGCCGAGGTCGCTCGCCATGAGCTGCAGGTCGCGGTCGAGCGAGCTCGCGCCGAGGTCGGCCCGCAGCCGGGTGAGCGTCGCGTCCTGGCCGATGCCCTGGAAGGCCACCTGGGCGTCGTCGCTGGTGACCATCGCCCCGCCGATGGGACCGCCCCGGCCGCCGCCGATCTGCGAGGCGCGCTCGACGGTGAAGCGGTTGACCTGCCCCGAGCTCTCGGTGAGCCAGAGCCGGTTGGCGTTGGAGCGGTTGAGGGCCTCGAAGGCCCGGCGGAAGTCGTCCGCGGGCGTGGTCGGCGCGTTGAAGTCGTAGGTGAGCTGCGACGGGGTGATCTCGCCGTTGGGGAAGTTCATCGCCTCGTAGCGCGACGGCGCGAGCACCATCAGCAGCAGGCCCACCTTGTCGGCCACGCCCGCGGCGATCATCCGAAGCGGCAGCGTCGGGCTGAGCCCCGGGGTCGTCACCCGGATCGGGGTCATCTGCTCGACCCCTTCGCCCATGCGCAGCCGCAGGGCGATGAAATCCATGTGCTGCGCCACGTAGTAGTCGATCACCGGCTCGATGGCCGCCGGCACGCTGTAGCCGTTGTCGCGCAGCCAGGTGCGCAGCGCGGCCGGGTCCTCGCTGCGGACCACCGCGGTCATGTAGGGGCCGACCACCTGCTCCTGCAGCACCGCGACCCCGGCGTCCGCCGCCGCCGTGGGGGCCGACGCGCCGCGAGCGCCGCTGAGGAAGGAGGAGTCCGCCTCGGTCTCGCAGTAGGGGCGCTGCGGGGCGTTGAGCACCGGCGCCGAGAGGTTGTCCAGGGCCGTGAGGAAGCGGTTGTCGGCCACCTCGATGCGCACGTCGGGCCCGTTGCGGATGGGCAGGATCCACGAGAAGTCCGAAGGCCGCCCGCTGTACTTGAACTGGTCCCAGAGGATGGTGCGGTCGGCCGAGAGGGAGAGCGCCATGCGGTGGTCGGTGACGACCTGGACCGCGCCCGGCGGCGCGAAACAGCCGCCGCAGGCCAGCGCCGTCGAGGGCGCCACCGCCGAACCGATCGCCCCGAGGGCCAGCACCGAGATCCAAGGCTTCATGGTCGTCGCTCCGTGTAGAGGACCGCACGGTCGCGGTCGTCGAGGGGGATCCTTCAGCGAGGCGCGTGCCAGGGCGCGTCCCCGCCGTCCGATGGACATATCCGGCTTGTTCTGCGGAGGAAAGCCCTCCCCCAAGCCCTCCCCCCGGGTTGTGCCATCGGCTGTGCCATGAGGGCCTTCACGGCACTGGGGCCGCGTAAGGGGGATCGCAGGGGCGCCGCGACTCTCTTTGGCCAGGCACTACAAACCCGGCGCGGGGTGATGTAAAGGCACCGGTCCAACGGAGCACAGCCGGGAAGCGCGATCGTCGCGGCCAGCGGAGGGTGTTTCGCGCGGAGATGGCGTGCGGGTTGGGCCGCGCGCTGAGAGCCGCAAGGAGCAACGTGTGGAGTCTCTAACGATCGAATCGCTCGGCACCGGGGCCTTCGCCCTCGTCGTGGCGCTGTTCTTCTACGCAAAGGTCAAGAGCGGCCCTGAGGGCAACGAGTCCATGGCTCGCATCGCCCGGTACATCCGCGAGGGGGCGATGGCCTTCCTCGTCACGGAGTACAAGGTCCTGGCCATCTATGCCGTGGTGGTCTTCGGGCTGCTCGCGGCGAAGCTCGGCATCGCCTCGGGCCTGGCCTTCCTGGGCGGGGCGGGGCTCTCGCTGGGCGCCGGCTTCCTCGGGATGAAGGCCGCGACCTACGCCAACGTCCGCACCGCCGAGGCGGCCCGCACCAAGGGCATGGCCGAGGCGCTGGTCACGGCCCTCGACGGCGGCGCCGTGATGGGCCTCTGCGTCGCGGGCCTCGGCCTGCTCGGCATGGGCGGCCTCTACGGCTTCTACCACGCCGGCGACATGACCCTGATGGCGGGCGCCGACCACAAACACCTGTTCGGCACGGTCATCCACTCCTTCGCGGTGGGCGCGAGCTCCATCGCCCTCTTCGCGCGCATCGGCGGCGGCATCTACACCAAGGCCGCGGACGTCGGCGCCGACATCGTGGGCAAGGTCGAGGCGAACATCCCCGAGGACGACCCCCGCAACCCCGGCGTCATCGCCGACAACGTGGGCGACAACGTCGGCGACATCGCCGGCATGGGCGCGGACATCTACGAGAGCTACGTCGCCGCGGTGGTCTCCGCGATGGCCCTCGGCCTCACGATGCCCATGGAGAGCCTCCACCAGCTCGCCCCGAGCGTCACCGACGAGACCCGCCTGCGCGTGATGGCCGTGGCGCTCCCGCTGCTGCTCGCCACCATCGGCCTCGCGGTCTCCATCGTCGGCATCTTCATCACCCGCGCGCTCAAGAACATGCCGCCCGCGCGCGTGCTGCGCATCGCGCTCATCGTGCCGCCCTTCCTCGTGACGGGCGCCGCGCTGGCGCTGCTGCCCGCCTGGGGCTTCAGCATCGGCGCCGTGATCACCCTCGGCGCGGGCGCCCTCGGCGGCGCCATCCTCGGGCTCATCACCGACTACTACACGTCCATGCACCCGGTGCGGAAGATCGCCGAGAGCTCGCTCACGGGCCCCGGCACCAACGTCATCCGCGGCCTCGCGGTGGGCCTGGAGAGCACGGTCATCCCGCTGATCACCCTGGTCGCGGTGGGCTGGGTGGCCAACCACTACCTCGACCTCTACGGCATCGCCCTCGCGGCGGTGGGCATGCTCGCCGGCACGGCCATCGTGATGACCGTCGACGCGTACGGCCCCATCGCCGACAACGCCGGCGGCATCTCGGAGATGTCCGGCCTCGGCAAGGAGGTGCGCGACATCACCGACGAGCTCGACTCGGTGGGCAACACCACCGCCGCCGTGGGCAAGGGCTTCGCCATCGGCTCGGCGGTGCTCACGGTGATCGCGCTCTTCGCGGCCTTCAACATGGAGGTCAACGCGGTGCGCCTGCGCAACGGCGTCGCCGTCATGAACCTCGACATCACCCGCGCGCCCATCCTGCTGGGCATCCTCTTCGGCGCGCTGCTCCCCTGCGTGGTGGGCGCCGCGACCATGACCGCCGTGGGCCGCGCCGCGGGCGCGATCGTCGAGGAGATCCGCCGTCAGTTCCGGGAGATCCCGGGGCTGCTCGAGGGCAAGGAGGGCGTCGAGCCCCAGCCCAAGGTGATCGTCGACATCGCCACCAAGGCCGCCATCAAGGAGATGATCCTGCCGGGCGCCGTGGCCGTGCTCGCCCCGCCGCTGGTCGGCTTCACCGCGGGCCCGGAGGCCCTCGCGGGCGTGCTCGCGGGCGCGCTGGCCGTGGGCGCGACGCTCTCGCTGGTGATGGCCAACGCGGGCGGCGCCTGGGACAACGCGAAGAAGTACATCGAGAAGGGCGGCCTGGAGGGCCACAAGAAGGGCTCCGACGCGCACAAGGCCGCGGTCGTGGGCGACACCGTCGGCGACCCCTTCAAGGACACCTCGGGGCCCGGCATCGCGATCCTGATCAAGGTGATGAGCGTCGTCTCGCTGCTCATCGCCCCGCTCATCGCGTAGTCCGCCGCTCCGCTCCGCTCCCTCCCCTCCCCTCGCCGCTCCGCTCCTCCCCTCTCAGGTTCCCGTGGCTGACTTCCTCCTGGGGAGGGACCGCGGCGTCAGCCCGATGCGCCTCACCGTCGCGAAGCGACGGGGCGACCGCG
>CBIHPK010000106.1:0-28500 GCA_966211675.1 uncultured Myxococcaceae bacterium | reverse complement strand
AGATTATTCCTCCGCCGCACCCCGTGAAGGCCCCCGCGCACGACCACCAGTGGCCCCCCTCGACGCTGTACCGCGCCGCGGTGCTCCCCCCGCAGCAGGGCTGGCCGGGCGCTCCGCAGGCCTGGCAGACGCCGTCACGGCCGCAGGTCAGGGACGCGCCGCACACGGGGCTCGTGCGCTGGCAGCACCGCTCGCCCGCGCCTCCGCAGGGCTGGCAGACGTTCAACCCGAGGATGCTGCCCGTGCACTCGGAGCCCGCCTCGCACAGGCGCAGCCCGCAGCAGGGCTGTCCCGGCGCGCCGCAGGTGGAGCCGGTGTCGCGGCGGCCGGTGTCCACCGGGACGTCCACCGCCGCGCCCGCGTCCACGCGAGCGACGTCCATCGGGACCACCGGGACATCCATCGACGCAGGGACGTCCATCGACGCAGGGACGTCCATCGGCGCGCCGGTGTCGAGAGCCGCCGGGACATCGGTCGTGACCCCGAGGTCGACGGGCGCTCCGGTGTCGGGAGCCGCGGGGACATCGAGCCCCACCGGGACGTCCGTCGGGCTGACCGGGACATCGACCGCAGGAACATCCGTCGGAGTGACCGGGACGTCCGTCGCCTGGACGTCCTCGCCCGCGGAGCCGACGTCTTCGACGGCGCCGAGGTCGTCCTCGAAGATGCCCGAGTCGGGCTCCACCACCGGAGCGTCGCCGTCGCTACAGCCCGTCGACAACACGGCCGCGAGCGCGAAGCACCTCACCCAACGGTTGCTCACCATGCGGCCACGATACATCGCCGCGGAACCGCGGCGCGCCGTCTTTCCTCCGCGCGCTGCGCCAGCGCAGCGGAGCTCAGCGAGGGCTGAGGCCCGCGAGGCGCTGCTCGATCACGGCTCGGTCGGGCGATCCCCCGACCTGACGCCACACCTCACGGCCCTGGCCGTCGACCAGCACGTAGGTGGGCGTCGCCCTCAGGCCGTAGCGTCGCACCACCAGCTGCGCCGCGGGCGACTCGATGTCCACCCGCACCACCGCCATCCGTCCCTGAAGCGCTCGTTCGAGACCGTCGACCGACGGCCGGGCCACCAGGCAGGGGCCTCACCAGTTGCTGTAGACGTCGATGAGCGCGGGGGTTCCATTGCCGATGGCCGCGGCGAAGGCGGCGGGCGCGTCGTGGGTTCCGTGGCCGGGGCGCAGCACGAGCACCGCGAGGGCGACCGCGGCGGCCTGCGCCACGAGGGTGTAGCGACGCCAGCCCGCGAGGCGGTGACCGTCGGGACGACCGTCGACCCACCACGCCGCGAGGAAGGACGCGATCGCCAGGAAGACCAGGGCGTAGGTGAGCACGGGGTGCATGGCGGTGGGCCTAGCGCAGCGCGGCGGCGGGCGCCATCCGGCGCACGATCACTTGAGCGGCAGGCCGAAGGCCAGGTGGAAGGGGATGCCCGCCAGGTCGGCCCGCGCGGACACCGACAGCACCACGCTGCGCTGCTCGCCCTGGGTCACCACCTGGGCCTCCAGCCGCGCCGCCTCCTGCGCCGTCGGGAAGAGGAACACCGACGCCGCCTGCTCGAAGAGCAGCTTCACCTCGGGCTCCTCGGCGCCCGGCGGGAGCTGCGCCAGCACCCAGCGAGCGAAGCGCACCACGCGCCCCGTGAGCACCTGCGCCGACAGCGGGACCACGTCGTCGCCCTTCCTCGCCGTCGGCATCGACGACAGGATGATCGCGTCGCTGTTGCGACCGCTGCCGAGGCCGATGATCCCGAGCTCGGCCAGGCGGCTCTGCGCCCGGATGGAGTAGAAGGTCTCCGTCGGCACCAGGTTGCCCGCGTCGCGCCCGCTCGGAAGCTCGTACGAGCCCGCCGCCTTGAGCGCCCCCTGCGGCCCGATGATGCGCGCGAAGGCCCCGCTCTTGTGGTAGCTCGCCGACAGCATCGCCCCGAGCGCCGCCACCGGCGACCCGAACACCACCCGCCGCGCCGCGCCCGTCCCCTCGGTGCGCAGCACCGGGCGGTTGCTCACCACCGCGAGCCAGCGCGAGGCCTCGTCGGCGCGAAGCTCCTTCCACGCCGACGGCAGCGAGCCGTCGTCGTCCTCGATGCGCGCCGAGACCACGTGCGGGTCCTTCTGGCCGAAGAGGCCGGAGGTCACGCCCGCCACCACGGGGATGTCGTTGTCCGCGCCGAGGTTGGCCAGCTCCTGGAGCCGCGCCGGGTCGTCCACCGCGTCGAAGACGAAGATCGCGTCCGGCGCCTCGTCCTCGGGCACCTCCGGGAGCGCCGCGCGGATCGCGTCGAGCGCTCCGGCCGCGTCCACGTCCAGCACCTCGACGTGGATGCCCGCGTTCTCCGGGCACTGGTCCACCAGCAGCTTGAGGCCTCGCCACGCCGACTCCAGCTTCGACACCTCCGCCGAGCGCAGCAGGTCGACCGCGGTGCCGAACACCTCGGCCTCGATCACGTCCCTCGCGCCGCGCCCCGCCGCGGGCTGCGTCGCCGTCGACGACGGTCCGCGCATGGCCTTCATGAATCGATCGACCGCGCTCCCCGCGGAGGCCGGGGCCACCGGGGCGCTGTCCGCCGAGAGCAGCGAGTCGAGCGTGGTCGCCGCAGGCGCCGCCGGGGCGGGCGCCGCCGCCGGGGCGGGCGCCACCACGTTGAGCTTCGTCTTGAGCGCCGCGGCCAGCTTGCCGTCGCCCACCAGCTCGATGACCTTCGCCACCGCGGTCACCGGGTCGGGGCGCTTCGCCGCGTCGGTCTGCGCCAGCGCGGCGCCCAGCGCGGAGAGCCCCGCGAGCGTCGGCACCGAGGCGATGACCTCGTTGGCCTGGAAGGCCTTGAGCGACCCGAAGGCCACCGCGTAGGAGCGCGTCGCGCCATCGCCGAGGCGATCGGGCACCGTCGCGTTCACCTTCAGCGCGGTGGCCTCGAGGGTCGGCGCGTAGCTGTTGGGAGACACCGTGAAGCGCCGCCCGGAGGGGGTCGCGGTGAACGCGCCCGCCACGAGCCAACGCACCCGCACGCCCGTCTTGTCGTCTGTGCTCATCACCGTCACTCCAGAACTTTCAGAGGGGGGATCAGGAAAGAGTCTGCGAAGGGAACCGTCAGAGCCCCGAGCCGATGAGGTCCATGTCGGCCTCGTCGTCGGCGTCCGGGGCGTCGTTGCTCGCGTCCCCGAGGCCGCCGTCGCGCACCAGGCCGGTGCGGGCGTCGACGCGGAGCACGCGGTTCCAGAGGGAGGGGTCGCTCGCCACGAAGGCGTTGTTGATCACGTAGATCGCCCGGTCGGCGGCCGCCCGGCGGAAGATGCGCGCCGGCACCTGGGGCCTCGCGCGGTCGCGGTCCGAGACGGTGACCTGCTCGCTCACCTGCACGCCCTCGGCGCGGTACTGGAGCGAGGTCTGCAGCTCGAAGGTGCGCTCCCAGCCCGTCTCCGGGACGACCACGGAGTACTCCTTCTTGAACTCGAAGCGCGCCGGGCCGAGGCATCGCCCGCTCGCCGTGCGCAGCGGCTCGGCCACGAAGCGGTCGCCCTGGAGCATCATCAGCCGCGCCTGGCGACGGCAGGTGAGCGGGTTGTTCTCGTCGGTGCAGACCTCCCCCTCGCCGATGAGCACGCGGCGAGCGCCGATGGCCTCGAGCCGCAGCCGCGCGCGCCGGGGGAAGGTGCGCAGCGTGCCGATGGCGCGCACGCCGACGCGGTTGTCGGTGAACTCCGCGAGGGCCACCGGGCCGACGGCCTCGCCGTTGTCGAAGCGGTCGACGATGATCCACACGAGGCGGAGGGAAGGCGAGAGGCGCTGGACGACGACGTCGTCCTCGGTGAGCGGGCGCTGCGGCACCGGGGCGCTGGCCTCGGCGGACTCACGGCAGCGGATGGTGGGCTCGCGCCACGCCACCGGCTGGTCGGTGCAGTCGCGCACGTTGCCCTGCGCCACGCCGGGGGTGTAGCCGCGGATGAGCAGCCGGGCCCAGGCGTCGGCGCGCAGCGTGGGGACGGCGCCGACGACCGCTGGCGGCGCGTCCACGGCGCACACCATGGGGACGGGCAGCGGAGCGGCCGGGGGCGGGCGGTTGCTCGAGCACGCGGACGCGACGACCGCGCCGGCGAGGCCCAGCGCGGCGCAGAGCCCGAACCAACGAACAACCCCGTGGGTGGAGAGCACTCTCATGGGAACGACAACCCCTGCGCGCCAGAAGACAGAAGAGCTTACAGGGCCGGATCAGTGGCCCCGGCCGGATGGTACACGCCTCGGATCGTTGTCAGCGAAGTTTTCTCCGAGCGCGGCGGAGTAGGCCCGGGCGAAGTCGCGGCCGAAGATGGCGGAGGTGATCTCCTTGTCCTCGGTGAGCTCGTCGTGCAGGGCCAGGTAGCGCCTCCAGGCCGCGGCGGCCTTGAAGGGGCCGAAGCTGAAGGCCCCGCCCTCGCCCTCGACGTGGCGCATGATCCCCGCGGGCGAGAGCCGCACCTGCAGCAGCTTTCGGACGCCCTCCATCACCGCGCCCAGCAGCGCGACCTGGTGGGTCATGATCTCCGCGTACTGCCCGCGAAGCTGCTGCATCCGGGCGTCGCCGTCGCCGGTCCAGTCGAGGAGGTACTCGAGCACGGGCCGCGGGTCCTGCGCGTCTTCGATGGGCGTCGGGTCGGCGCTGCGGCGCTGCGAGCCCACCATCTCCGTGCCGAACTCCTCCTGGCTGCGGCGCAGGCTCACGTACGCGGTGCCGAAGGTCTCCAGCGCCGCGAGCGCCCGCACCAGGAACCCCTCCATCTCCTGCGGCGACTGCGGCGCAGGCCGAGAGGGGACGAGGTACTGGGCGAGCTGCTGCACCAGCTGCCCGGCGGCCCCGCCGGAGCCGTCGTGGTCGCCCGCGAGGGGAACGTTCTGCGACTGCGCGAGGGCCTTGAACTGCGGCTCGGAGGTGACCTCGGGGTAGGTCTCGGCGAAGAGCGCGACGGCCGCTGGAACCTGCGCCGCGGGCACCTGGGAGATGGCGTTGACGAGGCCCTGCTGGAGGTCCTGCCACGCGCGGCGGTGCGCGGCGTAGAGGGGCCGTAGCGCCAGGATCTGGTTGCGCCCCGGGCCCATCATCGAGGGCCGCGCGGTCTGCGGCGCCGCCCCCTGGCTGGCCATGATGGACGCCGAGTCGATCATCATGGTCGAGGAGACGTCGTTCTCGATGGAGGGGTGGCCCGCTCCGGGGAGCCTCGCCTGGGTGCTCTTGAGCAGGCCCGCGGAGACCACCGTGGAGTCGGCGTTGGCCGAGGCCGACTGGGTGATCATCTGCTCGGGCACGTTGGCCAGCTGGAAGGTCAGCCGCAGCGCCCCGATGCGGAACTCGTACTCGGGCCCCGGGATGCCCACCGGCTGGTTGGGCGCGAGGCGCTGCCCCTGCACCGTGGTGCCGTTGGTGGAGCCGAGGTCGTAGTAGGCCGCGTTGCTCTGGTCGAAGGCCACCACCGCGTGCCACTGGGACACGAAGGGGAAGGTCAGCGGCAGGTCGTTGAGGGCGTTGCGCCCGATGCGCACCGGCGTCTTGGCGAACGCGAACGAGCGGGAGGTGTTGTCCTGGAAATTATCGACGCGGACGAGCAGGGCCAACATCAGAAAGGCGCCTTCGTGGTCTTCGTTCGGAGGGTTCGCGGCCGACGGCGGCGCGACAGTATCACAGCGACCCGGACAAAAAATGCAGAGGCCATTTGACGCTCCCAGCGCGGTGTTTCTGCTGGGGATGTCGCCGAAGCACAGACCTGAAACACGCTTCGGCTGGAAAGGAAGAAACCACCATGATGACCCTCTGGCGTCCCTTCGGTATCGACTCCTCGCTCCGTGGCCTCGACCGTGAGGTCGAGCGGATCTTCCAGGACAAGTCCTTCGCCCACCGCCCCCGCCCGGAGGCGCCCGCGGAGGTCTTCGAGAACGAGGAGGACATCACCCTCCGAGTCGACCTCCCCGGCGTGAACCAGTCCGACGTACAGGTCGGCGTCGAGAACAACGTGCTGACCATCAAGGCCACTCGCGCCGCGCCTGCGGACGACGGCCGCACCGTCTACCACCTCGCCGAGCGAGGCTACGGCGAGGTCACCCGCACCTTCCGGCTGCCGGGCCGCGTGGCGAGCGAGAGCGCCGAGGCCAGCTACGCCGACGGCGTGCTCACCATCCGCTTCCCCAAGCGCGCCGAGGCCAAGCCCCGCACCATCGAGGTGAAGACCCGCAACGCCTCGTGACCCCGGCGCGTGACCTGTGCCACGGTCGCGCCCGTGCCTCGCTCCTCCCTCGTCGTCTTCCTCCTCCTCAGCGCGTGCCCGTCGAGGGCGCATCGTCCTCCTCCCGATGCGTCCGCGGCGGGCTCCGCCGTCTCGGATGTCCCCTCCCCCACGCACGTCTGCTTCGGGCCCGGCGGCTCGGCCGTCGAGGTCGACCGCGCCACCTCGTGCGCCTCGCTCGGCGGCAGCGACACGGCCCCGATGGAGGTCCCCTCGGGACCGGCGGTGCGTCGGGACGGTGGCACCGCGCAGCCCCCGCCGCGCTGACCTTCGGCCACCGGGGCGTTGTCATTCCATCGTCGGCGCGAAGCACCTGCGGTATAGCTTGCGCGATGCACCGGCGGTCCTTCGCTCTCTCTGGTCTCGTCCTACTCGGGCTCGCCGCGGGCTGCGGCGGCGACGAGGCGACGACCTTCCCTCCGGGGCTGCAGCCCTTCGAGCCCGTGACCGTCCCGCTCCCCGCGGCGACGGCCGGCGAAGCCTTCCCCGAGGTGTTCGTCACCCGCGCGGGCGAAGGGGCGGACTACGAGTGGGCCCAGGGCCGAGGCTACGTCCACGCCCCGCTGGCTCGCGTCTACGAGGCCCTGCGCGACCCGGACATCACCACCGACCGTCGGCGCGTCTCGGAGTACAGC
The DNA here is from genome assembly GCA_966211675.1 of uncultured Myxococcaceae bacterium. Lineage (GTDB taxonomy): Bacteria > Myxococcota_A > Polyangia > Polyangiales > SCUS01. The sequence goes on along the minus strand of CBIHPK010000106.1, from coordinate 21,614 downwards.
GTCACCCTCAACAGCGAGCCGGAGTATCCCTTCAGCTACCGGGTGCACAACATCGTCCACGACCTCGTGACCATCGAGTTCGACATGTCCTGGCGCCTCGGGCCCAACGACGGCTCCGAGGCGGCGCCCACCGCGGTGAGCGCGGTCTACCAGAAGACCTTCGGCAGCACCTTCATCGACGTGCTGCGCGGCGACATCGTCGCCCGCCAGGTCGACGCCAACACCACCGACATCGAGATGGTGCGGCACATCCGTTCGAGCGGCGCGGGCGGCCCGGAGGCCGCGATCTATCTCCGCGACGTCTACAACAGCGTGCTCGCCCGGGTGCGCGGCCAGCCGCTTCCGCGCTATTGAATTGCGCTGATGGCGATCCGCTGGCTCGGCCCCGCCCTGCGCTTCCCCTCCCCCCACAGCGCCGACTCGGACGGCATCGTCGCCGTGGGCGGCGACTGCTCCCCCGCCCGGCTGCTGCTCGCCTATCGCAGCGGCATCTTCCCGTGGCCCCTCTCGGACACGCTGCCCCTGTTCTGGTTCTCGCCGGACCCTCGCTGGGTGGTGATCCCCTCGGAGGCGCACCTGCCCAAGAGCCTCCGCAAGCAGATGCGCCGCGGGGTCTACGAGGTGCGCTGCGACACGGCCTTCGAGGCGGTGATCGACGCCTGCTCCGAGGTGCCCCGCCCCGGCCAGCAGGGCACGTGGATCATCCCGGAGCTGCGCGAGGGTTTCGTCGAGCTGCATCGGATGGGATACACCCACTCCATCGAAGCGTGGCAGGACGGCACGCTGGTGGGCGGGCTCTACGGCCTCGCGCTGGGGCGGGCCTTCTTCGGCGAGTCGATGTTCGCCCGCGCCCCGGACGCCTCGAAGGTGGCCTTCGCGACGCTGCTGGCCAACCTGCACCGATGGGGCTTCGACTTCGTCGACTGCCAGACGCGCACCGACCACCTGGTGCGCTTCGGCGCCATCTCGTGGGGTCGGCAGCAGTACCTCGACGCCCTCGCCGTCGCCCTGCAGGGCGAAGACCGGCCGGGCCGGTGGCAGTTCGACCTGGACCCGGCGGCGGCTGCACTAGCCATGCGGGAGTGAGCCGAAGGGCCTGAAAGAGCGTTGGGGCGCCTGGCGCGACAGCTGGCACCACATTCGCTACCGTGGCGCGGCGGAGGACACGATGACGCACATGCGATGGATCGTTTGCACCCTGGCTCTCCCTGTCGGAGCGCTGGCGATGGGCGGCTGCTACTACGACTTCGGCGACGACCGCGACTCGACGCCACCGTCGACGTCGAGCAGCTACGGGGGCGCTCCCGGCTCCACCGCCGTCCGATGGACGGGCCGGACGGAGAGCTTCCGAGGTGACCTCGGCCGGGTGCAGGGCTTCGACGGCGCCGGGGCCACCATCGCCGGGAGCGACTACGGCACCACGACGAGCTCGGTGCGCATCGACGCCGAGAACACCGCGGCCCAGTGGTGGGCCATGACGCAGCTGAGCGTCTCCGGGTCGCTGCGCCACCCGTCGCTCGTCCCGGGCGCTCACCTGGTGTTCAACTCGCAGACCCGAGCGCCCCGATCGGCCACCGGGGCGCCGGCGCTGTATGTGACCGCGCTCGGCTGCTCGGGGCCGAGGCTCAACTCGTACACCTACGATCGCAGCGCCGAGGAGGTCATCGTCGACGTCTCCGCGGGCCCGACGGAGGACACCCGGCGGCTCGCCTTCGACGCGAAGTTCGCCGGGCCCAGCGGCGAGCAGCACGTCACCGGGTCCTTCGTGTTCGAGACGCAGTAGCGCCCTTCGCTCCACTGGCCCCCCCCAGCGGCGGGGCATTGTTTGATAGACCAACCGCCGGCGGCACCCCAAAGGTCCACGCGACCTCGCGGGTTTCTTCGCCCATCGGAGGCCTCTCGACATGCCCATCGCCCGCACGCACCGTTCGCGCCGCACGCACGCGGCCGCCATCCTCTCCCTCTCGCTCTTCGGCGCCTTCGGCTGCGCCCGGCGGCCCGCCGTGGAGACGGGCCCCACGCTCCCGCTGCGCCGGGTGGTGGTCTACCGCAACGGCGTCGGCTACTTCGAGCGCCAGGGCCACGTCGAAGGCGAGGCCGTGAACTTCCGCGTCGCGCAGTCCGAGGTGGGGGACTTCCTCGCCACCCTCGCGGTCATGGAGCAGGGCGGCAGCAGCGTGCGATCGGCCGCCTTCCCGATGCCCGAGGAGCAGGTCGGCGACGCGCCCCCGACCCCGGAGCGGCGGCGCAGCGTGAGGCTCGCCCTCGACGGCCGAGAGCACGACCTCGTGGTGGGCTACACCGTCGAGACCCCCATCTGGCGCCCCACCTATCGACTGGTCTTCCAGGGGACGCAGCCGCAGGTGCAGGCCTGGGGCATCGTGCAGAACCTCTCCGGCGAGGACTGGACCGACGTGAACCTCTCGCTGGTGTCGGGCTCGCCGGTGTCGTTCCGCTCGGAGCTCGCGACGCCGGTGATCCCGGTGCGCCCGATCGTGACCGACCGGGGCGCGGTGATCGACGCCGTGCCGCAGAGCGACACCACCCTCGCGCAGGAGGAGCAGCGTCAGGTCGCCGCGCCCGGCGGCGCCCCTGCGCCCGCGACCGGAGCGCCGGCCGCGGAGGCGGCGGACGACGAGGGAGGCAGCGGGTATCGCCACGCGGCCGGCGCGACCCGCTCGCGCGCACCCCGGCGCCCCTCGGCCACCACGGCCCCGGCGGCCCCGATGGCGGGCGGCTACTACCCCCAGCCCGCGCCCTCGATGCAGCAGCCGCCGCCGCCGCCGCCGAGCTCCACACCGCGCAACCTCGCCTCGCTCGCCGCGCTCGCGGTGCAGGGCGGCTCGACCCGCTACGACCTCCCGCAGCGGGTCACCATCCCCGATCGCAGCGCGACCATGGTGATGCTCGCGGCCCGCGATGTCCCCGGCGAGCAGATGTACCTCTACGCGCCCGACCAGGGCGTGGGGGACTCCGGCGCTCACCCCTTCCACGTCGCCCGCTTCGAGAACCGCACCGGCGGAACCCTCGAGCGCGGCCCCATCGCCATCTTCGAGCACAACGCCTTCCTCGGTCAGGGGATGATGGAGTCGCTGCCCGACGGGGCGACCACCACGGTGCCCTTCTCCCTGGAGCGAGGCATCGCCGTCGAGTCGTCGCAGACCTCCGCGGTCGAGGGCTCGCGCCTCGTGCGCATGGTGCGCGAGATGCTCACCCTCGAGCGCTACAGCGTCACCCGCACCACCTACCGCGCCCGCAACGGGCTCGACCACTCCGTGCGCCTGCTCTACCGCCACGCGCTCAACGGCGCTCAGCTCTTCGAGCCCCCGGCCGGGTCGGAGACCAGCAACGGCAACGCGCTGGTCCCGACCGCCATCGACGCGCACGGCCGCACCGAGGTCGTGGTCACCGCGCGCACGCCCTTCACCGTGAACGCCGACCTCTCCAACGAGCAGGCCGCCGACGCGCTCACCGCGTACCTCCGCGACGGCCATCCGCCGGACGCCATCGCCACCACGCTGCGCACCGCCCTCGACCTGCGACGGCAGATGGCCGAGCTCACGCAGCAGCGAGACAACCAGGTCACCCGGCGCGATGACCTCCAGCGCAACGCCGAGGAGACCCGCGGCAACCTCACGGCGATCCAGCGCAACCCGGCCGCGGCGGACCTGCGCGCTCAGCTCACCGCGCGCCTCGCCCGCACCGCCACGGAGATCGACCAGACCATCCGGCGCATCGTCGAGCTCGACACGCAGATCGGCGAGCGTCGGGTGCGGCTGGTCGAGACCATCCGAGGGGTGGAGCTCGACGTGAACGCCCCCGCGACCCCCGCCAACACGCCCGCTCGCTGAGCCCTACGGCGACGCCTCGGCGGGGCTCTCCCTCACCGGGGCCTCGTCGCCGAAGGCGCACGCCCGGGAGCTCATCGCCACCCACGGCGTCGCCTCCAGGAACTCCCTCCGCCGCAGCCTCTGGGCCGCCTGTCGCAGCGCCGCGCGCAGCCGGCAGCGGGCCGCCCGGTCGCCCGGGTCGGGAGGGAGGAATCCCCCCGCGGCGCGCAGCCACGCGTCGGCCGCGTCGCGCTCTCCCGTGATCCGATAGGCCACCAGCGCGAGGGCCTCCACGGACTCCAGCGTGGGGTCGCCGAGGGCCTCGATCACCGCCCCGAGGCGGCGACCGCTCGCGGCCGCGACGGCCCGGAGCACCGGCTCCGATCGCTCTCGGGCGGGGGCGTCGCGCGCGGGGGCGTACTCGCCGAGGCGCCACCACTCGACCAGCGCCGCGAGGCGGGCGTTGGACGACGGAGCGCGCAGCTCGGGCGAGGCCCACGGGTTGTCGAGCTCCACCGGCTCGACCCCGACGCCGGGGAAGTGGGCGAGGATGGGACGGTAGCTGCGCGACGTGGAGGGTTGCGAGCGCATCACCTCGGACACGGAGGCCCAGGTGAAGCCCTGAGGCCAGTCCTGAGCCTGGGAGAAGCGAGCGTCGAGGGTGTCGACGGCCAGCGAGGTCGCCACCGAGGCGAGGCGGCGGAGGTTGGCGCGCAGCACCGAAGGGCGACGCCACCAGACGGGCCGCAGCGCCGCTCCGTGCGTCGTGGCGCGCAGGGCGACGCGGTGCTCGATCACCAGGCGGGCGAGGTCCTCGGTGACGGCGTCGGGGCAGCCCAGCGGAGCGCACACCGCCGCCGCGTCGCGGACGCAGCCCACCGCGTCTCGGAGCAGGGTCGGCAGCGCCGCGTCCGCGATGGAGGAGCGCAGCGTGGGCGCGAGGCGCTCCATGCAGGCGAGCTGTCCGTCGGGCACGGCGGCGGTGCGGGCCGTCTCCTCTCGGAGGGCCCTCGCCAGGGGGTGGGCGTCGATGCGAGCGCGCAGACCGCAGCGGTCGTCGGGCGGCGGCTCCTGCCCGGTGCGACGGAGGAACTCCGCCTCGAGCGCGCAGTCCCCCTCGGCGTGGATCGCCTCGCGCACCCGGTGCATCTCGCGCACATCGAGCCAGGGGAGGCGCACCTCGTGGGCCCTGCCGGCGTCGAGGCGTCGCCTCGCGGCGCGGTGATGCAGCGGGCTCACGTGGGCGAGCAGGAGCCACACTCGCTCACGCGGGGTCCAGCGGACCTCCCAGCGAAGGCCGCGCGGGGTCATGGCGATCGGGTGCGGCGGCGCGTCGAGCTGCGAGAGGGCGTGGCGTCCGCCCAGCATCACGACGACCAGGAGCCCCGCCGCGGCGACGAAGGTCGCGAGGCCCCAGGCGGCGGTGGGCAGGTCGCGCAGCTGCGAGGGGGCGAGCGCCGCGAGGGCGATGGCGTCTCCGTCGGGAGCGAGCGTCCAGGCCTCGTCGACGCGGCGGAGCACGCCTCGGGCTCGCACCCGGGCGTCGCGGGCGAGCGAGCGGCGGCCGGCGGGGTGCCAGGGCTCGATGGTTCCTACCAGCAGTCGTCGCGAGCCTTCGAGGAGCACCCGCTGCCCGTCGACGGAGAGCCACGCTCGCCCCTCGACCGCCGCGTCGCGGGCGTAGGACCCATCGATCGTGACCACCCGGTCGGGCGTCGCGAAGGGGTCGGGCGTCGGTGCGCCCAGTGCGTCGAGCGCCGCGCCCAGTCGGCCGTGGAGGCGCGCTCTCATGGAGGCCCGCAGCGCGAGCATCGAGAGCGCGGCGAGGGCGGCGAGCAGCGGGACGAGCAGCGCGGGCCCCGCGCGCAACCCCAACTCGACCAGACCGCGCATCGGCGGCGAAGCTACTGCAACGCGCGGCGGGCGCGCACCGCCATTCCGGCGATACTCTCCGCGGGTGCCACTCCTCCACGCCCACCGAGGGGCCGCCTCCGAGCAGCCCGAGAACACCCTCGCCTCCTTCGCCCGCGCCCTGGAGCTCGGGGCCGACGCGCTCGAGACGGACCTGCACCTCACCGCCGACGGACACGTGGTGGCCTCGCACGACGCCACGCTCGCTCGCATGGCGGGCGTGCCCGTGGCGATACGCCGTGCGACGCTCGACGAGCTGCGTCGCTGCGACGTGGGCTGGGGCTTCGTCGACCGCGAGGGGGGCCGTCCCTTCGAGGGACGCGGGGTGCGGGTGCCGACGCTGGAGGAGATCCTCGACGCCTTTCCGGGCGTGCCCCTGAACGTCGACGTGAAGCAGCGGTCGCCCTCCATGGTGGGGCCGGTGCTCGACCTGCTGCGGCGCAAGCGCGCGGAGGATCGAGTGCTGGTGGCGAGCTTCGACGGCGCGACGCTGCGGGCGGTGCGCGCGGCGGGGTACCCAGGGCGCACGGGCCTCGGGCCGGCGGAGGTGCTGAGGCTCTACGCGATGCCGCTCCCGGCGCTGCGGGCGGCGCCGCTGCGAGGGGCGGCGGTGCAGGTACCGCCGAGCGCGCGCGGGCTGCGGCTGGACACGCCGGGCTTCGTGCAGAAGAGCCACGCGCTGGGGCTGCGGCTGGACTACTGGACCATCAACGACCCCGAGGAGGCCGGGCGGCTGCTGACGCTGGGCGCGGACGGGATCATGACCGACGACCCGGCGGCGATCGCGCCGGTGTTCAAGCGCTGGCGAGAGGCCGCGGGGGGCCGCTCGTAGTCCGTCAGTTGTTGCGCACGTTGACGGTGGTCGCGCGGGCGTTGCCGAGGGTGATGGAGCTGCAGAGGATGATCCCGCTGGTGCCGCTGGCGAGGCAGTTGTTGCAGGGGTTGCCGGAGCAGCTCGCCGGCAGCGATCGGCACGCGGCGCCGGTCGCGACGGAGCCGTTGGTCGCCTGCTCGCAGTACTGGGCGCTTGCGATGCAGCGCAGCGTCATGCCTCCGCCGGTGCAGGTGAACGTGTCGTCGAGCGCGCCGTTGTCGCTGCTACAGCCGCTCAGCAGCAACGCCGCGCACAACGTCCCGACCAGCTTCAGCATGCTTCTCATCGCTTCCCATCCTTCGTCGCCGGTCGGGTCGAGGCGCCCGCCCGAGCGCACCCGACGGTGTAACGCAACCCCTCGCACAACAACACCCCCTGCGCCCGGGACGTCACCCCTCCGCGACGGCCCACGCGGCGCCCGCGTCGATCGCCGCGAACACCCCGTCCCCCTCCCCCAGCCGCAGCTCGCGAAACACCCGCCTGGGCATCCTCGCGGCCAGGGGGTAGCCGCAGTCGAGCGACACCACCGTGAAGGCCCCCTCGTCGGCGACGCGCAGCACCCGCCCCGGCGCCCCGTTGCGACCCCCGTCGGGCTCGCGGGCCAGCAGCGCCACGTCCTCGGCCCGGACGCACACCCTCACCCGACCGGCGATCCCAGGCGGCGCCGAGACCGCCAGCTCGCGCCCTGCGGCGAGCACCACCGCGCCTCCCTCCGCCGCGCGCAGCACCGTCGCCGCCACCAGCGTGTCCACCCCGAGGATGCGCGCCGTCGCCGCGTCGCAGGGGCGCTCGAAGACCTCGCCCACGGGACCCCACTGTCGCACCCGGCCTCCGTCGAGCACCGCCAGCGTGTCGCCGATGGCCATGGCCTCCGCGGGGTCGTGCGTCACCAGCAGCGTCGGCAGCGAGAGCTCGCTCACCCAGCGCCGAAGGTCGGCGCGAAGGGCCTCTCTCGCGGGGTGATCGAGCGCGGAGAAGGGCTCGTCGAGCAGCAGCAGCGAGGGCCGACGGGCGATGGCGCGGGCGAGGGCCACGCGCTGCCGCTCACCGCCCGAGAGGGTCGATGGGGATCGTCGGCGAAGGGCCCCGAGGTCGAAGCGGGCGACGCACTCGTCGACCCGGCGGGCGCGCTCGGGGGGTGAGAGCGCGTCGAGGCCGAAGGCCACGTTGCCGTCCACGTCGAGGTGGGGGAAGAGCGCGCCGTGCTGCGCGACGAAGCCCACGTCGCGGCGCTGCGGAGGCACCCAGGTCGACGCGTCGGACCACACGCGGCCCCGCCATCGGACGACCCCGGCGGAGGGCCGGTCGAGGCCCGCGAGGCAGCGCAGGAGGGTGCTCTTGCCCGCGCCCGACGGTCCGAAGAGCACGGCGATGGGGAAGGCCGCCTCGTCGAGCGAGAGGGCCACCGAGCGGGGCGGTCCGTGCGCGGGGCGCAGCTCGACGCGGGCGATCAGGTCGTCGGCCACCGGAAGGCCCCCTCGCGCTGCGCGTGGTAGGTGAGCGCGAGCAGCGCGAAGGAGAGCGCCACCAGCACCCCGGCGGTGCGGTTGGCGGCCGCGTAGTCGAGCGACTGCACCTGGTCGTAGATGGCCACGGAGACGGTGCGGGTGCGCCCCGGGAGGTTGCCTCCGAGCATCAGCACCACGCCGAACTCGCCGAGCGTGTGCACGAAGGTGAGCACCGCCGCGGCGACGACGCCGGCGCGGGAGAGGGGCAGCACCACCCTCGCGAAGGTGCGAGCGCGCGAGGCGCCGAGGCACCAGGCGGCCTCGACCAGCTCGCGGTCGACGCGGGCGAAGGAGGCGCGCATGGGCTGCACCGCGAAGGGGAGGCTGTAGAGCACCGATCCCACGACGAGCCCGGGGAAGGTGAAGGGGAGCGACTCGCCCGTGAGGCGGGTGAGCAGCGCGCCGACGGGGGAGCGCGGGCCGAGCGCGAGCAGGAGGTAGTAGCCGAGCACCGTCGGAGGCAGGAGCATGGGCATCGCGACCAGGGCGTCGACCACGTGGCGCCATCGCCAGCGCGTGGTCGCGAGCCACCACGCGAGGGGCACCGAGAGCGCGAGCAGGATCACCGTCGTCACGGCGGCGAGGCGGAGGCTCAGCGCGAGGGCGGTCCAGTCCATCGTCGGAGGGGGGATGCGTCGATCAGGGAGCGGGAGGGTCGAAGCCGTGGCGCGCGAAGATCCCACGAGCGGAGGCGGAGCGGAGGTAGGCCGCGAAGGCCTCGGCGGAGGAAGGGTCGAGCGCTCGGCGCAGCACGACGCCGCCCTGCTCGATGGGGGGATGGAGCGCCTCGGGGACGACGTAGCGCTGCCCGCTGGAGGCGACGCCCGGGGCGAAGGTGAGCGAGAGCGAGACCAGCGCGGCGTCGGCGGCTCCGGACTGGGCCATCTGCATGGCCTGGGCGACGTTCTCTCCGGTGACGAGCTTCGGGGTGACGGCCGCGGTGAGGTTGGAGGCCGAGAGCGCGGCGATGGCGGCGCGGCCGTAGGGGGCGTGGCGGGGGTTGGCGATGGCCACCCGGCGCACCGCAGGGTCGAGGAGAGAGCGCAGCCCGAGCGAGGGAACATCGAGGGGAAGAGCGCGCGGCGCCCAGAGCGCGAGGTGGCCCCGGGCGTAGCGGAAGAGCGAGCGAGGGTCGGCGAGGCCGCGGGCGACGAGGTCGCGTGCGAGCGACTCGTCGGCGGAGAGGAAGACGTCGAAGGGAGCGCCCTGGGTGATCTGCGCCACGAGGCTCCCGGAGGCGCCGTAGGAGAGCTCGACGTGGAGCTCGGGGCGCGTCGAGCGGAGGTCGGCGAGGAGCTCGGCGAGGACGTAGCGCAGGTCGGAGGCGGCGGCGACGGCGACGCGGTGGGCGGGCGCCGGGGGCCGGGAGCAGGCGAGCGGAGAGAGCGAGAGCAGGAGGAGCGAGCGGCGGGGGAGGAGCATCAACGAGACGGTGAGGAGCGCCAGTACTCGACCGTCTCGGAGAAGACCGACGCGAGGTGGTCGCCGCCGTCGAGGCCCCAGAAGCCGTCCGAGGGCTGGTTGTTGCGCACCTGAGCGCGGCCGTTGGCGGGGTAGCGCGCGGGGTCGGTCTGCACGTCGGCGGGGCGCACGCCGCTCATGGCGTGCTGGTGGCAGCCCACGCAGTTGGAGCGCACCAGGCCGGGGCCCGCGTCGATGTACGGGTTGGAGCACCACGACGGACCGCCGCGCCCCTCGTGCACCGTGCGCAGCGCGGCGGCGAGGGTGGGGGCGTCCTGCGCGAAGCCTCCGGCGGGGTCGGCGTCCTGCTCGTCGAAGTCCGTCGCGACGCACATCTTGTAGGACGACCACGGGCCGCCCAGCGCCCGGATGGACGCGGGGCGATCGGCGCCGAAGTCCTCCTCGGGCCTCGGCGACCACCAGAGCGTGATGTTGAGCCAGTGGTCGAGCTCGCGCGTGCGCAGGTGCATCCCCGCCAGGCGGAACGAGCTCCCCGCGGGCAGCCGCATCGTGTACGCCTCGGCCTCGCGGGGCTCCGCGGTTCCGTCGCCGGTGCCCCAGGAGGCGTCGGCTCCGGGCGCGAGGCGTCGGGCGAGGCCCGAGGCCGAGGTGTCGTAGGTGGGCAGCGGCATCCCGAGGTCGGTGCGACGCCACTCCAGGGCGACGGTCGCCGCCGCCGGGGGAAAGACCCCCTGGAGGCACGCCGCGGCGCGCTCCGACGGCGGGGTGTACCGCACGTCGAGCATGCCGCTCTCGCTCGGGGCGCGCGTCGAGACCTTCACCATGAAGAGCCCGGGGCCCTGCACGGTGCAGCCGGTCGCGGCGGGCGACGCGCAGCGGGTGGCGGCGGTCGGGGTCACGCCGTCGAGCACGCGCAGCTCGGTGTCCGCGCCGGCGTCCGCGAGGCGCGCGGTGAGCTCACCGCCGGTCGCGACGAAGAAGGGACCCAGCACGCGGGCGCCGCAGCGGGAGAGGGCGACGGGCTCGCGCGCCACCTGCTGCGGGGCGGCGGGGCCGTCGGCGAAGGTCGGGGGCGCTCCGTCGGCGATGCAGCGGAGCACCTCGGGGTAGCTGCTCACGAGGTGTCGCACCGCGTCCGGGCTGAGCGCGATGCGCAGCACCCCGGAGACGCCCGCGACGGAGGCGGCGTCGGAGAGCGAGGCGGTGTACGCGTCGAGGCGCGACGCGGACCACTCCGGCAGCGTGGTGACGAAGCCCGCGTTGAAGCCGAAGGCCTCGTCGAGCGCCGCGTCGTCGAAGCGCTGCTGCGCGGCGCGCCCGGCGGGCCCGAGCGAGCCGTAGAGGCGCTGGAAGGTGCGGCTCACGTCCTCTCGGTCGTACCAGGTCTGGAAGCGCGGCACCGTCGCTCCGGCCGCGGCGGTCGGGTGCGCGAGCGGCACCGGGGCCAGGGCGCGGGCCACGGCCTCCCACGCCGCCGCGCGGCGGGCGCGCTGCGAGCGACGGAGCTCGTCGGCCCGGGCGCCGAGGGAGGTGTCCGCGGGGTAGCGCGACGCGAGGCCCAGGAGCCATCGGCCCTGGGCGCTCGCGGACATGGTCTGGGACTCGATGCCCTCGCAGGCGGCGGGGGTAGGAGCGGGCGGGGTCGAGCCGCACGCGGAGGCGAGCAGCGCGAGGGCCACGGCGCTCCGCGTGAGGCCGCGGGTCATTGCAGCAGGGCCGCGTCGCTGGCGATGACGTGCTCGGTGGTGGTGCCGAGGGTGCGAACGGTGAAGTAGATCCAGCCGTCCGAGCGGAAGTGGGGGTAGAGCGCGTACTGGCCGGGGGCCATGTTGGTCACGCGGGTGCGGCGGCCGGTGAGCAGGTCGAGGATGTAGATGTTCGACGCGCCGCGGCTGGTGTACTCCGCGAAGGCGGGGTCGTCGCTGCCGGTGAAGCCGAGCTCCGTCGCGTCGTCCTCCACGCCCGCGCCGCCGCCCACGTAGTGGTGGTAGGCGATCCAGCGCTCGTCGAAGGAGAACGCGGGCTTGGCGCCCTGCACGAGGTAGCGAGCGATCTCGGTGGTGGAGGCCATGATGGCCGCGCCGGTGTGGCTCGCCTCGAGGCGGTGGAGGATGTAGCCCTGGTAGGCGCCGGCGTCGTCGACGAAGCGCGTGATGAGGAGCTGCGAGGAGGGCGAGATCACCGCGTCGCCCTGGAGCGGCGTGGGGACGTTGCGGGTGCCGACGGCGGAGAAGCCGGCGCCGGTGTTGGCCATGAGCGAGAGCGAGGTCGTGGCCGTCGCGGTCCAGCGCTCGTTGCGCGGGGTCTCGGTGCGCGTGGCGGCGTGGCCGCCGTCGTCCCAGGCGGCGGTGCCCGCGGAGGTCGCCCAGTAGTCGCTGCCGTCGAGCGAGGCGCCGAGGTGCTGGTAGAGGCCCACGGAGCTGCCCGCGCAGGGGGAGCCCGCGCCGGTGATCATGATGGCCGAGGGGGTGCCGGTGGAGAGCGCGCTCATCGGGCACATCCGGCCGCCGGGCTGGTAGATGAAGCCGCTGTTGTCCGGGAAGAAGGCCGGGTCGTACATGGCGCCCGTGGCGGCGATCTCGACGTCGCGCGAGAGGTCGTGCACGTGCGTGCCGCGGCCGACGAAGCGACCGTCCGCGGAGCTGCGCGTCCAGAAGTTGGAGCGCGTGGTGGCGGAGTAGAGATGCCGGAGGTGCGCGGCGGGGATGGCCGAGCGGTTGGCGCCGATGTCGCCTTCGGCGACGAGCGGCACCGAGGCGAGGCAGTCGCGCGGGCTCGCGGCGCCGGCGCAGCCGAACATCATCATGCCGTGGCTGCGGTTGAGCGCGGCCCAGCCCATGGTGGACATCGCGGTCACGTGGGCGGCGACGGCGGGGGTGATGGTCGCGGTGCTCGGGACGTCCGAGGTGGTCTTCGGGGTGTCCGTCACGACGGGGGTGTCCGTCGGAGTGTCCGTCGCCATGGGCGTATCCGTCGTGACGACGTCGACGCCAGCATCGACCGGCGTGGGCGTCGGGTCGTCCGAACAGCCGGCCAGGGAGGCGAGCAGGGTGGCAGAAAGGAGGTGGATCCGGTGGGCGAGGGCAGCACGCATGGTCGCGGAGCTTAGGGGCGTCGCGAGCATAGGGAAAGAGCCGGGGCTCACGATTGGCGACATGGGACATCCCGCCGCGGAATTGTCGTTCCGCCTCGGCGGGGCGATTGGGCTATGGTCGCCGCCCGATCCATGACCACCCGAAACCGCGCCGCCTGGATGCGCCCCAGGGCCCTGTTGTTCGCCGGCGTGATGCTCAGCTCGAGCGTCGCGCAGGCCCAGTACATCAACCTCCCGGGCACTCAGCCCGGGGGCCTGGCCGACGGGGCCCCGCTGGACAACGCCCGCGCCTGCGGGGTGACCTGCCACTTCTCCCGCGACGCCACGATGCCCAGCACCATGCCCTACGACGGCTGGACCGGCTCGATGATGGGCAACACCATGCGCGACCCGCTCTTCCTCGCGGCGCTCACCGTGGCCGAGCAGGACGTCCCCGGCGCGGGCGACTACTGCCTCCGCTGCCACACCCCGCCGGGCTTCGTGGGCGGTCGCACCCGCAGCTCCGCGGCGGCCGCGCGAGGCGCCGACCTGGAGTCCTCCGACCTCGACGGGGTGACCTGCGACAGCTGTCACCGGATGGTCGCCACGCCCAACCTCGGCAACGCCCAGTACGTGTTCTCCCCGACGGAGACCCGCTTCGGTCCCTACGCCGTCATCGAGAGCATCCGGCACCCGGGCGAGGCCTCGACGTGGACCGCGGACTCGCGCCTCTGCGGCACCTGCCACGAGGTCACCAACCCCGCGCAGCCGCACCGCCTCGCGGACGGCACCGACACCGGTCGCCGCTTCCCCCTCGACACGACCTACAGCGAGTGGTCCCGCTCGGCCTTCGCGGTCGCCGGGTCGCCGGACGCCGCCACCTGCCAGGACTGTCACATGCCGCGCGCCGGGGCGCCGGGCTTCGTGTCGACCAACAGCACCGCCATGATGCGAGAGAACCCGCGCCGCCACGACTTCAACGGCGCCAACGCCTGGGGCCTGCGGGTGCTCGCGGCGATGCGCAACGACGTGGCCTCCGGGGAGTTCTACGACCCCGACGCGGTGCCCTTCTACGAGGCGGGCGCGCGGCGAGCGGAGGCCACGCTGCGCACCGCGGTGAGCCTGGAGCTGCGCTCGGCGCCCTCGCGGGCCGAGCCGGGCGACCGCATCGAGCTCGTCGCTCGCATCACCAACCGCACGGGCCACCGCGTCCCCACGGGCTACACCGACGGCCGCCGCGTCTGGCTCGAGGTCGCGATCGTCGACTCCGCCAACCGGGCGACCGTGCTCTCCGGCGCCTACGACGCCGCCGAGGCGCACCTCGACACCACCGACACCCAGCTGCGCGTCTACGAGTCGCTCCAGGGGCGCATCGGCGTCGGCCACGAGGAGCACATCGCGCTGCACGACACGATCATCCACGACACCCGGATTCCGCCGCGCGGCTACCACCCCCTGCCCGGCCACGAGCCCGTCGGCATCGACTACTCGGGCGGCGAGGGCGGCGCGCTGCGGCACTGGGACGACGCTCGCTACAGCATCACCCTCCCGGCGAGCGTGCGGGGGCCCGCGACGCTGCGGGTGAGGGCGCGCTACCAGACGACCACCCGGGAGTACGTGGAGTTCCTCGCGAGCGAGAACCACACCGACGACCGCGGGCGAGAGCTGCTGCGGCGCTACAACGCCTCCGGTCGCGCGGCGCCCTTCGACATGGCCGAGGCGACCGCTCCGATCATGGTGGGCGACGTGATCCCCGACGCGGGCGTCGTGGTCGACGGCGGCGCGGTGGTCGACGGCGGCAACAGCGCGGTCGACAGCGGAGCGGTGGTCGACGGCGGCTCCATGGACGCGTCGGTCAACCCCGCTCAGGCCGGAGGCGGCTGCAGCTGCCACACGGCGGGCGACGCGAGGACCACCACCCGCGGAGGCGGCGCGGCGCTGCTCCTCGGGCTCGCGGCGGCGCTCTCGTCGCGTCGTCGCCGCCGCTCCGGCGAGTCACACCCTCAGTGAACCCGTTCACCGGCCCTGTGATCGCGTTCACGGGGCCGGTGATTCAGCCCACCCGCTCGGGCTCGATCTCCAGCGTCACCCCGAAGGCCTCCCGCACCCGCGACCGCACCCGCTCCGCCATCGCCAGCAGGGCGCGCGTCGTGCCGCCGCGGTTCACCAGCGCCAGCGCGTGGCGGCGCGAGACCCCGGCGCCGTCGACGGTCCATCCCTTCTCCACGCCCGAGCGCTCGATGAGCCACCCGGCGGCCAGCTTCACCCGGCCGTCGGCGGTCGACCACCGAGGCATCGACTCGCCCTCTCGCAGCGCCCCCATGGCCCTCGCGGCGGCCGCCACCGCGTCGGCGGTCTCCGGCGCCACCAGGGGGTTGGTGAAGAACGACCCCGCCGTGCGCCCTTCCGGGTCGCCCGGGTCCCACACCATGCCCTTGGCGCGGCGCAGCGAGAGCACCGTCTCGCGCACCCTCGCCAGCGTCGGGGCCTCGTCGCCCAGGGCCTTCGTCAGCTCGCCGTAGCGCACCGCGACGGACCCAGCGCGGCGCAGCGCGAAGGCCACCGAGAGCACCGCGTAGCGCCCTCGCGCCTCGCGCTTGAACACGCTGTCGCGGTACCCGAACGCGCACTCCCCCGGGTGCAGCGTGCGCTGCGAGCGGTCGCGCCGGTCCCACACTCGCACGGCGGTGATGACCTCGGAGACCTCCTGGCCGTAGGCGCCGACGTTCTGCATCGGCGTGGCGCCCACGCAGCCGGGGATGCCCGACAGGCACTCCACCCCCGCGAGGCCCTGCGACACCGACCAGGCCACGAAGTCGTCCCAGGGCTCTCCGGCGCAGAGCAGCACCCGGGTGGTGTCGCCCGCCTCCACCACCTGCCGGCCCCTCGTGGCGACCCGGACCACCGTGCCGTCGAAGCCCTCGTCCGAGACCACCAGGTTGCTGCCGCCGCCCAGCAGCAGCAGCGGGGTCTTCGCCTCGTCGGCCGCGCTCACCGCCTCGATGAGGGACTGGGTGGTGCGCGCTTCGAGGAAGGTCCTCGCCGGGCCGCCGAGGCCGAGCGTGGTGTACGCCGCGAGGGGGACGTCGTGCCGGGTGCTCACGCGGTGATCGCCCGCAGCCGCTCCTCCAGGAAGGCCTGCGCCGTGATGGGTTCGTACTGCGCCGGGCGCTCGGGGGTGACCGTAGTCGCGGCTGGCGCGAGCAGCACCTCGGGCCTCGGGTGCGTGAAGAAGGGCAGCGAGTAGCGGGTGATGTTGGGCCCCGAGGGGTTGACCACCCGGTGCGTCGTCGCGGGGATCAGCCCGTTGGTGGCGCGCTGGAGCAAGTCCCCGGCGTCGAGCACGATCTGCCCGGAGAGCGAGTGCACGGGCAGCCAGGCGCCGTCGCGGGTCTGCAATTCGAGCCCGCCGGTGGTGCTCTCGACCAGCAGCGTGAGGAGGTTGATGTCCTCGTGGGCGGCGGCGCGCACGGCCCCGGCGGGGACGTCCGAGGGCACCGGCGGATAGTGGATGAGCCGGAGGATGCTGTTGCCGTCCACGGCCATGTCCGCGAAGTGCGCGTCGGGCAGGCGGAGGTAGCGGGCGACGGCGCGCAGGGAGGTGAGCGCCACGGACTCCAGCGCGCGGTAGAGCGAGAGCGAGACCTCGCGGAAGTCCGCGACGGAGGGGTCGTCGGGCCACACGTTGGGGTCGTAGAAGGCCGCGTGCTCGGGGCGGATCACCTCCTGGCCGACGTGCCAGAACTCCTTGAGGTCGGCGAGGCGAGCGCCCACCGCGCGCTCCCGGCCGAAGGGGACATAGCCGCGGTTGCCCTTGGAGGCGGGCACCACGCAGCGCTGCTTCGACTCGTCGGGCAGCGCGAAGAGCCGCGCGGTGACGTCGAAGGCGCGGCGGATCAGCTCCTGGGGGACGCCGTGTCGGTCGAGCGTCACGAAGCCGAACTCGGTGAGACCGTCGCCGAAGCGACGGACGAAATCCTCCTGGGAGGCGGCGTCACCGTGGGTGAACGCCTGAAGGTCCACGACCGGGATCGAGCGCATGGCGGCGATGGGTAGCACAACCGCGAGGGAGGGAGCGCTCAACCGCGGCGGTACTCTCGCAGCGCGGTGGCCACGTCGAGCAGCGACAGCACCCCCCGGCGCACCGGGTGCTCCCGCGCCGGCGAGGGCTCCGCGCCGGGCGGCGAGGCGGCCGCCTCGATGCTCACCGAGCGATGGCCGCGAGCGTGGAGGCCGACCAGCACCAGGTCCTGCCAGGCGTGGTAGCGACCGCGGAAGGAGAGGGCCTCGGCGAACACCTCCCGACGGCACACCAGGAAGGCCGACGGGTGCTCCGGGAGCGACATCCCGAAGGCGCCGTTGACCAGGGCGCTGAAGCCGCGAGAGGCCCAGTAGCGGCCGCCGCGCTCGGGCCCCTCGTAGCGCAGCGCGATGTGCGAGACCTCGACCCCCGCGGACTCGCGGGCGGCGACGAGGCGGGCGATGTCCTCGGGCCGGTGCCGTCGGTCGCCGTCGGTGACGCAGACCAGCGGCGCCCGGGCGGCCTCGACGGCGGTGCGCCACGACGCGGCCACGCCCAGGGGGCGAGGGTGACGGCGCAGCACCAGGCGAAACTCCCGGCGGGCGATGGCCTCCAGCAGGGCCCACGAGCCGTCGGTGGAGCCGTCGTCGACCAGCACCAGCTCGCTCGCGAAGGGGAGCGCGTCCATCGCGGCCACGAAGCGAGGCACGAGCTCGGCGAGCCTCGCCGCCTCGTCGCGGCAGGGCAGCAGGATCGACAGCCGCGCCGGGCGCAGGTCGCGCACGCCGCTGAGCCGCTCGTCGTCGAAGCCGTCACCCTCGGGGTCCACGCCGTCGCCCTGCACGGCCCCGATCATGACCCAGGATGCGCGCCAGACCCAAGCGGTGGACCGCCGACGCGCGGCGACCGTACCCTCCCGCTCGATGAGCCCCCCAGCCCGATGGATCGCAGCCCTCGTCGCAGCGCTCGCCCTCAACAGCGGCTGCCGGGACGCCGCCACGCCCATCGCTCCGGACGACGTGGGCTCTCTCGGGGTGGACGCCCCGGTCGCCCTCGACGCCCCGGCGGGGATGGACGCCGCCGTGGCCGACGACGCCGTGACCGCCGACGACGCCGTGACCGCCGACGACGCCGTGACCGCCGACGACGCCTCGGACCTCTCCGACGCGGGCACGCCCGTGGACGCCCGCGCCGACGCCAGGGTGCCCGACGCGGGGCGCTCGTGCGCCTGCCCGGCCCTGCCGATGGCGTGCTCGCTGCCGGCCCTCGACGCGCCCTCCTTCAGCGCTGGCGGAGCGCTGCTGGGGCAGCTCATCGGGCTCATCGCCTGCGCCGACACGAGCCTCCACGTCGCCCTCTACGAGACGCTCTGGAGCTGCGTGCCGGAGGCGATCCTCGCTCGCCTGGAGGCCGCCCCCTCGCTCACGGTGCAGCTCGTGTACGACGACGAGACCTGCCCCCGCGTGGCGGGCGTGCTGATGTGCCCGCTGGCCCGCCTCGACGGTCACCCGAGGGTGAGCCTGCTGCCCGACGGGCGCAGCGCCCTGATGCACCACAAGTTCTTCGTCGTCGACGGCGAGCAGGTCTGGGTGGGCTCGGCCAACAGCAGCGAGCAGTCGTACTGCCGCGACGCCAACGACGCCGTGCTCATCGGCGAGCCCGCGATCGTGGCGGCCTTCGAGGGGGAGTTCCAGCGGATGTTTCGCGAGCACGCCTTCGGGCCCATCGTGGCGTCGTCGCCGGTGACCGCGGGGCGCTACGCGGCGTACTTCAGCCCTCGCTCGCCCACGTCGAGCCCGGCGCGGTGGTTCACGGACATGGTCGGGGCCATCAACGAGGCGCGCACCTCGGTGGACTTCGTGATCTCCGCGTGGACGCGCACCGAGCTCTCCGACGCGATGATCGCCGCGAGGGCGCGGGGGGTGATGGTGCGGGGCATCGTGGCGCGCGAGTACCTCAACGACGCCCCGGCGATGGCGCTGCTGGCGGCGGGGGTGCCGGTGCGCTCCGGCGACGTGCACAGCAAGCTGCTCATCCTCGACGGGCAGACGGTGATCACCGGCTCGGCCAACTGGTCCGCGGCGGCGTGGGCCAACAACGAGAACAGCCTGTGGATCCGCGACGCCGCGGCGGCGGGCGCCTACGGGGAGTACTTCACCCGGCAGTACGCGACGGCGACGGTGCCGACGATGTGAGCGTCAGCGCAGCGGCGACTCCAGCAGCATCGCCGCCAGCGCCTCGTAGTCGGAGCGCCTCGGGTCGTCCCCGCGAAACACCAGCCGGAAGTGGTCCGAGCCCGGCTTCACCTTCGGGAACACCACCTTCAGCGCGCCGGACTCCAGGCGCCTCTGCACGAGGTACTCCGGCAGCACCGCCACCCCTTCGCCGCGCAGCACCAGGTGCTCCATGGCGGCGATGGTCCCCATGCGCAGCACGCGGGCGAAGCGCATGGACGCGCCCATCGCCCCGGCCTCCTCGCGCCAGTAGCGGAAGAGCGGCAGCTCCGGGGAGATGTCCACCAGCGTGTGCGCCGCGGCGTGCTCGGGCCTGGAGAGAGGGGTCTTCTCCAGCAGCGCCTTCGAGGCCACGAAGACGTAGTCCTCGCGGTGCATCGCGACCGCGTCGAGCGCCGGGTCGCTGAAGCGCGCCGAGAGCACCGCGCAGTCGACCTCGCGCGTGCGCACCCGCAGCAGCAGGTCGGAGGAGTAGCTCACGTAGAGGTGCAGCGTCAGGTCGGGCCGCTGCTTCGCGAGGCGCGGCAGCTGCGGCAGCAGCCAGCTCATCCCGAGCTCGTGCCTCGTGCCGACCACCAGCTCCGAGGGCGTCGGGCCCAGCTCGCCTCGCGCCGCGCGCAGGCAGGTGTCCGCCGCCGCGAGCGTGCGCCGCGCCTCCGGGAGCATCGCGAGCCCCGCGGCGGTGAGCGCCACGGAGCGCGTCGTGCGGGCGAAGAGCGCGTGGCCCACCTCGTCCTCGAGCTGCCGGATGCGCTGCCCCAGCGCGGCCGGGGTGAGCGCCACGGCCCTCGCGGCGGCGCGGAAGTTCAGGGTCTCCGCGGCGGCGACGAAGCACCGGAGGTTGTCCATCGAGGGGAGCGGCATCGGCCGATCGTATCCCCGCGGCGGTGTGACGTCGGTCACCTCGCGAGAGGCTCGTTCAGTAGGGTGTACGGTCACTGCACAGTGTAGCGGGAGTGCACACGGCCCCCTCGCGAGGCTATGATCGAGGCACCTTGGATCCACTCCGCACCGACACCTCCGTCCTCGATGGATCGCAGCCGGGCAGCGCCACCTCCGCGAGGCTGCTCGTCGAGGAGACCGGCCGGCCGCCGCGGGTGGTGGTGGTCCCGATCGGGGCCGAGGTTCGCGTGGGACGCTCGGCGACGGTGGAGGTCTCGCTCGACGACACGAGGGTGTCGCGCGAGCACGCGGTCATCCGCTTCGACGGGCGCTCGGTGCTGGTGCGCGACGAGGCCAGCAGCAACGGCACCTTCGTCGACGGCGCGCGCATCACCGGCACCCGCGCGGCGGAGGCCGGGGCGGTGATCATGATCGGCAGCACGCGCATCGTGGTGGTGGCGTCGAGCCGAGACAGCGTGCGCCCGGAGACGCACGGCCCGGTGGTGGGCACCGTCGCCAGCGGCAGCGACGTGGTGGCGGTCGACCCGGCGATGGTGAGCCTGCTGGCCCTGGTGCGACGCCTCGCCGCGAGCGACCTGCCGGTGCTGGTGCAGGGCGAGACCGGCAGCGGCAAGGAGGTCGTCGCGAGGCTGCTGCACCGGCACAGCCGGAGGGCGGGGCGGTCGTTCCTGGGGGTCAACTGCGCGGCGCTGCCGGAGTCGCTGGCGGAGAGCGAGCTGTTCGGCCACGAGCGCGGGAGCTTCACCGGGGCCGAGGCGCGCAAGGGCGGGGTGTTCGAGCGCGCCGACGGCGGCACGCTGCTGCTCGACGAGGTGGGCGAGCTGTCGTCCTCCAACCAGGCGAGGCTGCTGCGGGTGCTGCAGGAGCGCACGCTCACCCGCGTGGGCGGCACGCGCGCGGTGCCGGTGGACGTGCGCGTGGTGGCCGCGACCAACCGCGACCTGCTGGTCGACGTGGCCAAGGGGCGCTTCCGCGAGGACCTCTACTTCCGGCTCAACGGCGTGACCGTGGCGGTGCCGCCGCTGCGGTCGCGGCCGAGGGACATCGTCCCCATGGCCGAGCGGGTGCTGGCCGAGCGGGGCGGCGGCTGGCACCTCGGGCAGGGCGTCGCGGCGGTGCTGCAGTCGTACCGCTGGCCCGGCAACGTGAGAGAGCTGCGCAACGCCATCGAGTGCGCCATCGCGCTGGCGGAGGGGTCCGAGCTGCGCGTGGAGCACCTGCCCGCGGCGGTGCGAGGCGACGCCGAGCCGACCATGCCCGACGAGCCCTCGGGGCTGCGCACCAAGGTCGACGACCTGGAGCGCCGGTCCATCCTGGCGGCCCTCGACGCCGCGGGATGGAACCAGTCGCGCGCCGCGCAGAACCTGGGCATCTCGCGCCGCGGACTGATCTACAAGATGGAGCGCCACGGACTGAAGCCGCGCCCGGTCAGCGGGCACGGGGAGTAGAAGGACCCCCTCCGGGTGCGCCGCCTTCGTGAAAGCCTCATCGGCCTCGCCGCGATCGCCTCGGTCGGCTGCTCCATCGCGCTCGACTTCAGCCGCTCCAACCTGCCGGCCTCGCGCGACGGCGGCGCCCTGATGGACGTCCCCGCGCTCGGCGATCTGCCCGCGGACGCCGCCGAGGTGATGGACGCGACGCCCGATGCGAGCGACGTCCCCGTGGGCATGGACGCGGCGGACGCCTCCGACGTGGTCGACGCCTCCGACGCGACGGACGCCCACGACGCGGCGGACCCGATGGACGCCCACGACGCGGCGGACGCGACGGATGCGGAGGACGCCGCCGATGCGACCGACGCGATGGACGCCGAGGACGTCGCCGATGCGACCGACGCG
>CBIHPK010000105.1:0-29018 GCA_966211675.1 uncultured Myxococcaceae bacterium | reverse complement strand
GACCAGCGCTCCTACATGCTGCCGGAGGTGTACGAGGGCGACTTCGACCCGATGCTCGACACGGTGGCCATCGCCCGCGCGGTGCACGACCCCCGCGCCTGCGCCGTCTGGATCGCCGCGGCCGAGGCCATCCGCTCGGCCCTCGACCTCGTGCGCCGACGCCTCGCCAGCGCCCCGCACCGGGCGCGCCGCCTCCAGGACGTCGAGCGCCTGCTCACGGACCTCGAGGCCACCTTCCCGGTGCTGCGCGACAGCGCCCCCTCGGCCCGCCGCGACGGCGTCTCGCTCATCGGCGAGGACTCCTGGCGCTGCGACCACCCCGGCGTCCTGATCGTCACGGGCTTCCTCCGCGGCCGCCATCCGCGCATTCCGGGGCCCTCGCTGCTCCTCGGACCCGCCGAGCGCGAGCTCCTCGCCTCGCTCTCGACGGACCTTGGCGCGCTCCCCGACGAGGAGGTGCTCCACGCCCTCGCCCGCCGCGCCACGCTCCGCATGCTGGCCTCTCCCCGTCGACGACTGGTGCTGCTCTCGCCCCGACGCACCGCCGACGGCGACCACGGCGAGGTGGCCCTCGCGCTGCGCGACCTGCTCGACCGCCTGCCCTCGCCCCCTGCCTCGACCGACGAGCTCCCTTCGTCTGCGGTGCGCTCCCGCGCCGCTTCGACCATCCGAGCCCTCGGCCGCGGGGACGTCTCCGCCGCGCTCGCCTCGGGCTCCGCGATCGCCCTCGCGGACCTCTCCTGGCGCGACCTCTTCGCCGCCCGCCTGCGCCCCGACACCAGCTTCTCCGTCGGTGCCCTGGTGCGCTCGCTGGTGCGCTCGCGAGAGCACAGCGCGGCGGACCTCGAGGCCCTGCTCACCTGCCACTACCGCTACCTCATGACCTCGCTCCTCGACCTCCGCCCAGCGCCCCTGCGCCGCCGCCCCCGCCTGAGCGAGTCGGTGCGCCACGCCGTCGGTCGCACCGTGATGGCGAGGCTCGAGGACGCCCTCGCGCTCGGTCCCTCGGTGCCGCGCGCGACCGTCGAGGAGGCCGTCGAGTCGGTGGTCCAGCAGCACGCCCCGTGGTCGCAGCGGCCCGACCAGCGCGACGAGCGCCGTCAGCTCGTCGCCGACTGCATCGACCTCGCCGACCGTTACCTGGAGCTGCGCCACGTCCTCCCCGGGGCCTCGCTCGAACCCGTCGCCGACGCGGTGATCCGCCCGCTGCTCAACCTCGACGACGGCTCTCCATTGCTGGTCCAGATGCCCGCCGCCACCACGCTTCGGATCCCCCACCCGGGCGGCGTGGAGACCCCGGTTCTCGTGCAGCTCACCCGCGCCCGGGCCGCCTCGCTGCCGCAACGGCGCGACCTCGGGCTCGACGTGGAGGGAGCGCTGCTGGCGCAGGTCCCGTCGGGGGGCGCCGGGGCGGTGCTGCGCTTGAACCTCTCCTCCTCCATGGTCGACGTGATGACCGCCGAGCAGGCGCCGGAGGCTGACGCCGCGCTCGACGCCATGGTGGGCGGCGCGGTGCGCAACGAGTGGATCCACAAGGCCCAGCTCACCCTCGACGACCACGCCGCGGCGGCGAGCGCCCGCCTCGCCGAAGCCCTCGCGGAGATCGACGCGAGCGACGGGCTCTTCGCCCCGATCGACCCCGACCGAGCCGAGAGCCTGGACAAGGTGAAGGCGCTCCCCTGCCCCCGCTGCGACGCCCGGCTCGGGTGCCGCGTGGGCCTCGCCGGAGGAGGCTCGTGAGCTCGCTGCGGCTCGTCTCCGCGGGCGCCGGCAGCGGCAAGACCTGGCGCATCGTGCAGGAGGTCGTCGCGCGCGTGGAGGCGGGCCTCGGGCTCGACCACATCGCCGCGGTGACCTTCACCGAGGCCGCCGCGAGCGAGCTTCAGGACCGCATCCGCGCCGGGCTCCAGCAGCGTGGCCTCGCCGCCGAGGCCGCGAGGGTCGAGCGGGCGAACATCTGCACCATCCACCGCTTCGCCCTCACGCTCCTGCGTCGCTTCCCGCTGCCCGCGGCGCTCCCGCCGGACCCGATGGTGCTGGAGCAGGACGAGGCCGCCGCGCTCTTCCACCGGGCGCTCCAGGCCGCCCTGCGCGCCGAGGAGGGGGAGCTCGACGAGGACACGGCGCTGCTCATCGCGACGCTGGTGGAGAAGGCCCGCTCGCTCGGCATGGACGGCGACGACCTCGAGCGCGAGGCCCCGCTCGCCGCGGCCTGGATCGCGAGCGCGTTCTCCCCGCCGCTCGACGGCGAGACCCTGGACTCGACCTTCCGCGCGGCCCTCGAGGAGGCCTTCGACTGGCTCGACGCCCGGGCAAAACCTCGGGTCGGCGACGACGGCATCCGACGAGAGCTGCGACTGCTGCGGCGCAACATGCCGGGCGACCTGATCGACGCGGCGGTCCGCGTGCTGCGCGCCGCGAAGCCCACAAAGACCTTCTCCAAGGAGCTGCCCGCGCTGCTCCCGGCGGCGGAGGCCATGGCGCTGCTGCACCCGGGCGCGAGGGGCCGCATCGACGCGACGGTGCAGCGACTCTTCCGCCTCGGCGCGGCGGCCGCGGGGCGCTACCGGGAGGAGAAGCAGAGGCGGGGAGCGCTCGACTTCGAGGAGATGCAGCGCCGGGCCCTCGGGCTGCTCACCGAGCCCGATGACCGCTACGCGCGCTCGGTCGTGGCGGAGCTGCCGTACATCGTGGTGGACGAGTTCCAGGACACGAGCCCGCTGCAGTTCAGGCTCTTCGAGGTGCTGCGCGCGGCGGGCGCGGAGGTCTGCTACGTGGGCGACCTGAAGCAGGCCATCTACGGCTTCCGCGGCGCCGACTCCTCCCTCTTCAGCGCCCTGCTCTCCCAGTCCGCCGCCGCCGGATCGCCCCCGGAGGTGCTCGACCGCTCCCGCCGCTCCCGCCCGGAGCTGGTGCGCTTCGCCAACGCGCTCTTCTCCCGGGTGCTGCCACGGCACGGCATCCCCTTCGACCCGCTGGTCGCCGACAACGACTACACCCGCCCGGAGGCGCGAGGCCGCGACGGGGCGGTGGAGATCCTCCGCGTCCCGTCGAGCCACCGCAACGCGCCGCGCATCGAGCTCGGCGCCGACCGCATCCGCGACCTGCTGCGCTCCGGCCTGCCGGTGCTCGACCGAGCGACCCGCGCCTTCCGCCCCATCCGACCTGGCGACATCGCCGTGCTCGGCCGGCAGCGCGCTCAGCTCGCCCACTGGGGCGACGCGCTGCGAGCCCGAGGGCTCCCGGTGCTGCAGGAGGCCGACGGCCTCTTCGACACGCTGGAGATCCGCCTCGCGCGAGCGTGGCTGGCGATGCTCGCCTCGCCGAGGGACCGATCGGCCAGCGCCATGGTGCTGCTCTCCGAGCTCTACGGGCTGCGCCAGCGGACCGTGGTCGCCCTCTCGGTGGAGAAGCTGAGCGGCTCTCCCCGCCGCGCCCTGGATCTCGCGGAGAGCGACCCCGAGCGCCTGCCGCTCACGGCCTTCGAGCGCCGAGCCCTCGAGCGCTGCGACGCCGACCTGCGGGCCTGCCGAGACGCGCTCCGCTCGCTCCCGCTGGGCGAGGCGACGGAGCTGGTGCTGGAGCGGGTGGGCCTCCGGGAGCGCCTTGCGCTGCGCTGCGACGCCGCGCAGGCCGCTCAGCTCGCCGCCAACCTGGGGTGGCTCGTGGCCGAGGCGCACGCGCTCGGCGGCCGGCGCGACCACGCCCTGGAGCTGGGAGGCGCGACCGGCGCCACGCTGGAGAACCTGCTGCTGCACCTCGACGCGCTCTCCTTCGAGAAGCCGCGGCAGCCGGTCGCGCTCCACGACGACGTGGACGCGGTGCGGCTGATGACCCTGCACGGCGCCAAGGGGCTGGAGTTTCCGGTGGTGCTGGTCGACCTGCTGCACGCCGAGCTCAAGGTGCGGGTGCCGCGCGTGGACGTGCTCCGGCCCTCCGATCCGGCGGCGCTGCTACAGGCCGACGCGCTCCGTAGCTTTACCGTGCGATGCATCCCCGAGACGGGGATGCCGCCCGTCGACGAGCTCCTCCGGGTGCGCCTGGGCGACCTCGACGAGGAGCTGCGAGAGTCGCTGCGGCTGCTCTACGTGGGCATCACCCGGGCGCGCGACCACCTGCTGGTGACGTGGCCCACGCTCGCGGCCAACAGCAGCCGCCACCTGCTGCGGGACGCCCTCGGGCCGTTGCTCCCGGACCTGCCCGAGGGCCACCCCGATGGCGCCGACGCGCAGTGGATCGACGCCGCGGTGCGGGTCTTCACCGCCTCCGACGCGGGTACCGGGTCGGCCTCCGTCGCGGCCCCTCCGGTCGACCTCGCTCCCTGGCGGGCCCTGGTCGACGACCCCTCGGTGCCCCCGGTCACGGATGCTCCGCGGAGCACCGTCGCCCTGCTCGCTCGCGTGACCCCGACGGACCTCTGCAAGATCGCCGACTGCCCCGAGGTGCTCACCCTCGCCCGCGTCCACCACGGCGAGCACCTGATGGCCCGCAGCGAGGGCGCCGAGGTGCTCCGCGTGGGGGTGCCCAACGCCTACGCCTCGCGCCTCGCGATCGAGCGCGACCACGTGGCCCCCTCGCGCGTGGGCCTGCTGGTCCACGCCGCGGTGAGCCGGGCGAGCCTCCTCGCGCCGAGCGCCTACGACCCCACCGACGAGCAGCTCGCCGACGCCGTGCTCACCCAGCACGGGCAGAGCGAGCACCGCGCCGCGCTCTCGCTCCTCATCGTCGACACGCTGGTGAGCCTTCGCGCCTGCGTCAACAAGCTCCGCGCGGTGGCCGAGCCCGCGAGGGAGATCCCCTTCGTGCTCGACCTGCGAGGGACCACCCTCTACGGCATCGTCGACCTCGTGGTGCGCGCGGGCGACGGGCTCCACGTCATCGACCTGAAGACCCACCCCCTGCGCAGCGCCGACCTGCCTCGCTGGGCGGGCTACTACCGCCCGCAGCTCGACGCCTACGCCCTCGCGCTGCACCGCCTCACGGGGATGCCCGTGCTCGGCCGCCACCTCGCGATCCCCGCGGCGGGGACGCTGGTCACGCTCACCGACCCCTTCGACCCGGGCGCCACCTACGACAGCCTCGCGGACCTCGCCGACCGCATCGCCCGGAGCGACCGCGGACCCTCCCGCGACTGCGCCCGCTGCGGCTGGAAGGGGCTCTGCCTCACCGGGCAGCGCCACCTCCGCGAGAGCGCCGCTCCGAGCCCCTAAGGCCGCGCTACATCCCGATCTTCTCCGCGACGTTCTTCGCCACCAGGCCGTGCGCCATGGTGATGCCCGCTCGCAGAGACGCCGCGCAGTGCAGCGCCTCGGTGAGGTGCTCCATGGTCATCCCGGCTTCCATACACTGCTGGGTAAAGCTGTCGATGCAGTAGGGGCAGCGCTCGACCTGCGCCACCGCGAAGCCGATGAGCAGCTTCTCGCGCTTGGAGAGCACGCCCGCCTCGAAGGCCCCACCGTAATAGGCCATGAAGCGCTTCCAGTGCTCCTTCGCGTGGTCGCCCACGCTGCCGAAGCGGCTCAGGTCTGCGTCGTCGAAGTACGTCGTCATGGGGTGCCTCGGGGTCCTTCCGTGGGGTGTCCCGCGATGCTCGCCCGGCGTTACAGTGGGGCGCCAATGATACGCATTTGCGTCCCTTGCTCGACCAGCAACCTGGGCCCCGGCTTCGACAGCCTGGGCCTCGCGCTCTCGCTCACCCTCGAGGTCGAGCTCCGCCCCTCCGACCGGCGCCTCGTCACCCGCCACGGCGACGACCTCTTCGCCGCGGTGACCGACGCCGACGACCTCTTCCTGCGCGCGCTCTCGCACCGGCGCTCCTCGCTCCGGCTCGCGGACGAGCCCTTCGCCGCCGCGCTGCGCAGCGCCATCCCCACGGGCCGAGGCCTCGGGTCGAGCGCCGCCGCGGTGGTCGCCGGGGTGATGGCCGCCGACGCGCTCGCGGGGCGCCCGCACGACCCGGCGGACGTGCTGCGCGCCGCCACGGAGGTCGAGGGGCACCCGGACAACGCCGCGCCCGCGATCCTCGGGGGCCTGTGCTGCGCGGTGGTCGACCGCGAGGTCCACGCGGCGTGCATCTCAAGCCTCGCGGACGTGCGCGCCGTGGTGGCCTCGCCGGAGGGGGTCTTCCCCACCAAGGCCTCGCGGGGTGCGCTCCCGGCGACGCTCGATCACAAGGCCGCGACGGCCAGCCTGGGGCGCGCGGTGTTTCTCTCGCATGCCCTGCGCGACGGGCGCACCGACGCGCTGGCGTGGGCCTTCCGCGACGCGTTTCACCAGCCGTACCGGGCGCCGCTGCTGCCGGGGCTCTCCGAGGCGATCTCCGCGGCGCACGAGGCGGGCGCCATCGGGGCCTTCCTCTCGGGCGCCGGGTCGTCGTCCATCGCGCTGGTGCGCGACGACCGGGAGCGCGCCGAGCGGGTGTCCGCGGCGATGCGAGCGGCCTACGACGCGGCGGGCACGGCCGTGACGATGCGGGTGCTGATGGTGCACGCCCGGGGCGCGACGGTGTCCTGGTGAGGGGGATGATCCGAGGGCGTCTTCAGTCCCACCAGAGGCGGGGCCGGATGCCCGACGCGACGCCGTCCACGCGCACGAGCACCACGCCCGATCCATGCGCCGTCGGGGCCACCACGCGCACCACCCACGCGTCGCCTTCTCGTGTCGGCGGCGCCGCGATGCGACCGGTGCCGTAGACGACCTGCGCCTCGACCCTCGCCTCGGCGCGCACGGACCCGTCGGGCGAGCGAGGCGTGACGCGGAGCACCGCCTCGGAGCGGCCGTCGGCGGGCAGGTGCCTCGCGGCGGGAGAGAGGTCGAAGAGCGCGGGCTCCTCGATGACGTGCACCGCTCCGGAGCGAAGGTCGCGCAGCTCCTGGATGGTCCCCGAGGGCCAGGTCACGCGCACCCGGGCCGCGGAGCTCGCCCGGCCGAGACCCACGAAGACCAGCGGGTCCGACACCACGAAGGGCGACGCGCTGCCGCCCACCACGAAGGACTGCGACGCGCCCGCCCCGGTCGGCCACACCGCCACCCGGGCGCCGAGCCCGAGGGCGTTGCTCGTCGAGCCGCGCAGCCGCAGCGCCAGGCCCGCGTTGCCCGTGGCGATCGCGTTACGGTAGACGCGCGGCGCCTCGCCGAGGCCGCCGACGACCAGGTCCGGGTCTCCGTCCCGGTCGAGGTCGCCCACGAAGAGCGAGCGCCACTGGCCCCGACGCCCCAGGTGAGCGAGCGCGGTGACGTCGGCGAAGCGGAAGTCACCGCCGTTCCAGTGCACCGTCGCGTACTGCGGACCGATGTAGGACGCCGGGTTGGTCGCGGCCTCGTGGTCGTCGCCGTGCACGGTCACCACGTCGGCGCGGCCGTCGAGGTCGAGGTCGAGCAGGGCGCTGCCCCATGGGAGCATCGGCCGTCCGCCGTCGGAGCGGATCTCCTCCATCGACGACCCTTCGCTCCGATCGGCCAGCATCCACTCGGAGCCACCGCGGAAGAAGGCGTGCAGGGGGTCGAGGCTGATGGCGAGGTCCAGCTGGCCGTCGCCGTCGAGGTCGCCCCAGGCCGCGCCCATCGGCGATCGGCAGTCGATCGAGGGGCACGGGCGCTCGGGGCTCGCCTCGCGACGATAGACCGCGTCGGGAGGCGTCGGGTCGAAGGCGGCGAAGAGGGGCAGTCCCTCCTCGCCCACGGACATCGCGCGGAAGAAGGCCGGCGGTCGCTCGCCGCAGCCGACGCCGAAGGCCCCCAGCAATCGGGCGCCGGGACGCGGGGTCGTGGCCATCACGGCGTAGAGGCCCCCGACGGGGTTGTCCATCACGAGGTCGGGGCGGTCGGTGAAGGTGCGCGGGCCCGTGCGCAGGAAGGGGTGCAGCGCCTGGCAGGTCGCGCAGCACCGCTGGTTGCCCAGCAGCACGTCGAGCCAGCCGTCGTCGTCGAGGTCGTCGAGCGCCGCGGTCCCGATCGAGGTGCTGCCCTGGATGAGCGCCGACGAGTCGAGGCGGGTCGAGGCCCGGAAGGCGCCCGCTGGATCGCCCCACAGCACCCTCGCGTCCGGAGTCCCGGTCAGCAGGTCGATGACGCCGTCGCCGTCCAGGTCCGCGGCGGCGAGCACCAGCGTGCGGTCGGAGACCGGGACGCCCTCGCCCGCCACGAAGCGCGACGCGCCCTCGTCGAAGCGGTAGACGAGCGCGGCCCCGGCGGAGGGCGACTGGTCGTTCGCCACGGAGAGCAGGAGCTCGGTCCGCCCGTCGCCGTCGAGGTCCGCGAGGAGCCCGGCGGTGCCCATCGGATCCTCCTCGCGGCCCACCGCGCGCGGATAGGCGGCGGGCATCGAGGGGGTGATGTCCACGAAGCCCGCGCCCAGGCTCGAGGGCGCAGGAGGGCGAGGCTCCTCCGAGCGGCAGGCCATGACCGCAGCGCACAACACCAGGCCACGGGCGAGAGCCCACGGGCCGAGAGGTTTCCCCGGTGCGATCCGCGCCATGTCCCCTGATGGGATACACCAAAGCCGCGGGGGCTTCTCCCCCGCAGTGCGGACATCGCCGTAGCGATCACCCTGTGTGCATCAAAACCATCGGGTAAACCAGAGCTCGCCGGTGCCCGCGTCGCGAGTACGGAGCGGGACATAGTCGTCGAACTGCTGGTGCATCCACGCGCCCCGAAGGCCGACCTCCCAGCTCGGTGGCGCGGGCCACGAGGGCCAGGTGAAGCGCACCGAGGCCTGGGGCCAGAAGGTCGCCATCGCCCCGAGGAGCCGGTCGCGGGTGCGCCACTCGGTGAGCGACTCGTAGCGCCCCTGATAGAACTCCGCGCCGCGCTGCATCGCCACGCGCGCCCGCACGTCCACGAGCGCCCAGGGCGCGGGCTCCCAGCGCAGGCCGAGCTCGCCCGCGTGCGCGACGAGCCCCCAGGTGTCTGCGGTGAGCCCGTACTCCGCCACCACCGCGAGCGACGGTCGCAGCGAGTGCTGCAGGCGCACCGTCGCCGCGCCTCGCGCCCGCAGCTCCGGCACCCGCTCCGGGTACCACTGCTCGCCCACCGGGACGTAGCGGTAGACCGAGGACTGCAGCCCCACGAGCAGGTCGGCCTGCACCCCCACGCGCAGCAGCGTTCGCCGGTCGATCACCCGCGTGAGCGAGGCCGCGGCGGTGCCCGCGTGCAGGTCCGCGCGATCGGCCAGCGTCCAGCCGGGGCCCACGCGGTCCCAGCGGCCTCGCAGCTCCAGGTGCAGGGCCGTGTCGCGGGTCGGGTTCTCGCGGTCGAGCGTGAGGCTCACGCCGTCGGAGAGATAGTCGGGCTCTCGCGAGTCTCGACCCGAGGCGCCCACGGTGGTGCGATCGTCGAGCGCGACCTGCACGCCCGCGTTGGTCTCGTGCCGTCGTTCGAGCACCCGCGACGCGCTCGACACCACGTCGATGGAGGCCGCGGAGATGATGTCGAGCCCGTAGCCCGCGGTGGCCGTGAGCCGCCGCGAGAGCGGAACCCGCGCTCGCACCGAGGGGTTCCACACGGACACCCGGTCGCTGTCGCCGTAGTAGCCCGTGTGCAGCGAGACCTCCGCGCGCGACGGGCGCACCGGCGCCGGCCCGCAGCCGCAGAGCAGCCCCAGCAACGCCAGCGATCTCAGTTGCATCCGCAGCCTCCGCCGCCCGCTCCGGCGGCCGGAACCTCGCCGCTGCGCACCGCCCTCACGTGCGCCTCGAAGGAGGCCATCCCCGCCGGGGCGTCCAGCTCCATGCAGCGGCGCGCCAGCCGCTCTCGCTGCCAGGGACGCACCGTGACGCAGCCCAGCGAGGCCAGCATCAGCGCCAGCAGGGCGAGCTTCACTGTCGCTCCCCGGTGCGGATCCAGGCCACCAGCGCGGCGTACTCGTCGTCCGAGGCGGAGAAGACCTGGCCCCCGAGGTGGGTCACGCGGTTGAGGGGCTTGGTCACCAGCAGGCTCTCCTCGGCGGAGGGAGCGTCGAGCGCGAAGGCCGCCGCGGAGCGCTCGTTGGCGGCGAGCTCCTCGGCGGTGATGCCCTCGTCGCGATGCACCCGGCTGGGATCGCTGCGGAAGAAGCCGGAGGCGTAGACGCGCAGCCGGCGGCGGTCGCTGCCGTGGCACGCGGGGCTCGCGCAGCGCGAAGCGAGCACGGGCTGCACCCTCGTCGCGAAGGTCGCGGGGTCGAGCGAGGGCGCCTCCAACGGGGCGTTGCCCACGCAGCCGAGGAGGCCCGCCATCAGCGCCGCGCCGCGGATCACTGCGCCTCCAGGAAGGCGACGAGGTCGTCGATCTGCGCGCGAGAGAGCTGCGAGGTGGCGCCGTGCGTGTCGGGCACGCCGTCGGTCTCGTTGTGGCCTCGCTCGCCCTCGCGCAGCGCGACGTGCCCGGGCGGCAGGATCACCTCTCGCAGCGATCGCGCGCGCCCGTCGTGGAGGAAGAGCTGCGCGTGCGCCCAGATCCCTCGCAGCGTGGGGACGCCGAACTCGACGGTGCGCTCGCCCTGCGAGGTGTCCGGGAAGGAGCGGCGGAAGCCCTCGTTGACGAGGTCGAGGTTGCGCCCGTCGGGAGAGCGGAGCGGAGAGATCACCGGGCCGAAGCGCAGCCGAACCCCGAGGCGATCGGAGATCGACGCGGCGAGGCCGGGGCCGTCGTGGCACCCGCCGCAGCCGACCTGCACCGAGCGGAAGAGCGCCGCGCCCCGACGCACGGAGGCCGTGTCGCCGGGGTTGGGATTGGGCAGCAGGCGGGAGCGATGCAGCAGGGAGAGACCGATCACCCGGGTGATGCCCTGGAAGTTCAGCGGGACATCGAAGGCGTCGCCAATGGTGCGGGTGCGGCCGAGCACCCGGCGCGAGGCCTCGACATAGAAGGCGTTGCGGCTCGGCAGGCTGCGGGGCCACGGGCGCGTCGCGCACACCGGCGGAGGAGAGGTCTCGCAGTCGGCGGGGGCCGGGTGTTCGGTGGTCCAGAGCGAGGGGTCGGTGCAGCAGAAGTTCTCGACGCGAGCGAACTCGTTGAGCACCGGGAAGAAATTGTTCTCGTCCATCGCGGCCTCGAAGAACCACGGCCGCGTGTCCGCGAGGCCCCGGTGGGGCATGGTCATGCGCGTGCCCTCCGGGTGAGTGAGCAGCGGCATGGAGAAGGCCTTGTCGGGGTCGCCGAACTCGCGGTGGCACATCACGCAGGACTGGTCGCCGTCGACGGAGAAGGGGGCCGAGGCGATGTTCACCAGCTCGCCGATCTCCTGGTCGGTGGCCGGGAAGGCGCCGCCCCGGAGGTCGCCGACCGAGACGTCCTCCCGGTGGGCGTCGGGCGTGGTGAAGAGCGCCAGCGACTCGGCCAGCGAGGCCACCACCGCCGCGCCGCCGGGGGTGCAGGCGACCGCGGTGGGTCCGTGCCCGGTGGGGCCGCGGGCGAGCGGACGGAGCGTGCCGTCGAGCGCGTCGATGGCGAAGGTCTCGACCTCGGAGGAGCCCAGGTAGGCGACCCACAGCCGGTCGCCGCACACCGCCGCGGACTCGGGGATCGATCCGCCGACGATCCAGAGATCGCGCGACGGGAGGAAGGCCCCGAGCGCCGGGTCCTCGGGGCGCACGTCGCGCCAGTCGCGGCAGCAGGTGGTGTCGCTGGTGTAGCGACGCACCAGCGCGCCGTCGCCCGCTCGGATGACGGCGATGTCGTTCTGCTGGTCCTGGAAGTTCACGTTCGCGGTCGAGTCGCCGGGGCGGCCGTCGCCGTCGGTGTCCGGGCCGACCAGCGGCGGGTGCCCTGACCCCGGGCCCTGCGTGAGCGCGAAGAGCCACGGACCGGCGAACACCACGTCGTTGACGGGAGCGCGCAGGTTCAAGTCGGCCACGCGGCGCCCTTCGGGGAGCGCGAAGAGGGACACCACCAGCCCGTCGAGCGCGGCGACCGCGAGGCGGGCTCCGTCGGCGGAGATCGCGAGGTCGCGAGGATGCGTCCCGAGCGGGAGCACCCGGGCCCTCGCGTCGGTGACGGACCAGCGCTCGGCGGTCACGTCGAGGTCCCAGCGCACCACCTCGTTGCGCCATCGGTTGGACACCCACGCGTGGCGCCCATCGGGGGTGAAGGCCACGTCCGTCGCGTAGAAGTCCACCGGGACCGTGCTCACCACCCGCCGGGTGGCGAGGTCGATCACCGCCGCGCGGTTCTCGTAGCGCGTGGTCACCACGGCGAAGCGGCCGCCCGGGTGGATCGCCACGCCGGTGGGGCTCGATCCCACGACGACGCGACCGAGCACCCGCCTCGACGCCACGTCGACGAAGGCGAGCTCATGTCCGGGCTCGTCTTCGAGGCCCTGTAGCGTCACCAGAGCGCGCGACCCGTCGGGGGTGACCGCGACCCGCAGCGGTCGGTCGCGATGGGGCTGCGGCCGCCACTGCGCATCACCCGGACCGAAGGACGAGGCGTAGGGCTGCAGCACCCGTCGCCCCGGGTCGCCCACGGGCGCGGGCTCCTCGCACGCGATGAGCGCGAGGGAGCCGAGCGCGAGGGCGAGCGGCCTCACGGCGAGCCCCCGTCGGTCTGCGTGGGGAGGCAGCGGTACTCGGAGTCCTCGACGCAGCTGGGGTCCCAGCTCACCACCCCGCTGAACACCGCGGAGGCCCGGTGGCGCCGGTCGTCGAGCTCGATGGTGATCGTGGCGCGATGGCCCACGGCGCCCGCCAGCGGCACGTCGTTGGCGAAGACCATCAACGGCGGGCTGTAGAACTCGCCCTGACTGCCCTCTCGGAAGGTGACCGCGTTGACCCGCTGCTCGGCTCGGTCGAAGCCCTCGATGTCGAGGCGGATCAGGCCCGGCGTGCTCGCGGGCACCTGCCCCCTCGCGACCAGCACCACCCGGGTGTAGCGGAAGCTCTGGAAGCCGAGGCGCATCTCGACCGCGGCGTCGGGCGCATACGGGGCGTACCCGAGCGGGTGCGGCGCGGCGATGGAGAGCTCGTAGGGCGTCGCGTCGACCGAGGCGTCGACGGGCGCCGGGGCGGGGTCGGAGCAGCCCGCGAGGGCCACGAGTGCAATGGCGAGGACGCGCTTCATGGGCTCAGCTCCTCGGCGCGCCAGGTGGCGCCGGACTCGATCCATCGGACCAGCGTGCGAAGGGCCGCGTCGTCGAGCGGCGGCTCCCCCCGGTGCGGCCCTCGGCCCACGAGCGAGCGCGGGGCGTCGAGCTCCTCTCCGAGCACCCGTTCGACCAGGTAGCTCCCTCTCGCCGAGGTGCCCGTCACGTCGAGGTAGCGGAACCCGTGAAGCGAGCCCTCGCCGATCGACACCAGCGACTCGTAGGCGAGGTCGTAGCGAGCGGTGCGCGTCGCCGTGAGCGCGAGCCCGGCGGCCCTGGTGCGCTCGTCGTGACAGCCCGCGGTGGCGCACGAGCGCTCCAGCATCGGCGCGACGTCGGCGCTCCAGTCGGCCCGAAGCGGAGCCTCCACGCGGTAGGGCTCTCTCGGCGAGTCGGGGTCGTCGTCGACGAAGCGCGCCAGCGAGCGAGAGGGACGAGCGGTGACGTCGACGGGCTGGAAGGCGTCGATGATCCGCCCGGTGCGAGCGCCGTGACAGCCCGCGCAGCGGACGTCGTAGGTGACGGGAGAGACGCCCTGGCGCAGCTCCTGACCCCCTTGGATGTCGAACCATCGGTTGTGCTGCGTGCCCACCGCCATGCCGCGCGCGTCGAGGTACTGGAGCCTGAACGCCGTGCCCGCGGGCATCGACGCGTAGAGCGTCCCGTCGGCCTCGACCGGCACCTCGGCGAGCACGCGAGAGGGAAGGTGCGGCCCGACGCCGCTGCGGCGAAGCTCCGAGGGCAGGCCCGCAGCGGCCGGGAGCGAGGGGTCGGAGGAGCGCGGGCTCCAGCCGAGGATGCGCACGGAGCGGATGTCGTCGCGGAGCGAGCGAGAGCCGTAGGGGCCCACCTGGCGGAGCATCCCCTCGATCATCGGGACGCCGCCGTGGAGGAGGTTTCCGCGCGCTCCTCGGGGCGCCGGCTCCACGCTCTGACCGGGCACGTTGCGAAAGACCGGGACGGGCTGCGTCTCGGAGACGCCGGGCAGATCGACGAGGCGCTCGCGACGCGCGACGCTCAGCGCTCCGCTGCTGGGATCGCGCCCGAGTGTGACGGCGTAGAGCCCGAAGTCCGGCGTCGAGGACCGATCGCAGAGGCGCACGGTGCCCTCCGCCCAGGAGGCCACGATCCGCCCGTCGGGCAACGGGTGCGGGTCGCGCCAGGCGCCCTCGCTCTGCACCCGGCGAGCGGGCCCCGCGGCGCTCTCCGGGGCGTAGGGGTTGACGATCGCCTCGGCGTGGGAGCCGTAGGGTCCGAGGAAGCTCGCCGGGTGGAGGTAGCCGGGGAGCGAGCCTCTCGGCACGAG
Organism: uncultured Myxococcaceae bacterium; assembly: GCA_966211675.1. Lineage (GTDB taxonomy): Bacteria > Myxococcota_A > Polyangia > Polyangiales > SCUS01. The sequence goes on along the minus strand of CBIHPK010000105.1, from coordinate 14,655 downwards.
CGCCGAGGGGAGCTCGATGCCGAGGTTGCGGTCGACGTGCACCAGCGCCCCGGCGGACCACACGGCGTCGCGGTCGAGCAGCAGCCCGACGTAGTTGCCGTCGGGCGTCTCTCGCATGTGCCAGGTGAGGTCGTCGCCGAGGGTGATCCCGACGTGCTGGTGGTATTCGCTGTGGAGGTCGTTGGGGAAGCGGTAGACGACGCCCTTGTGGCCGTCGCCGAGCCTGCGGATGGCGGTGAAGGCCACCGAGCCGCTGGTCTCGTGGCCGTAGCGGAAGAAGGTCGTCGCGAGCTCCGGGCTCGGCGTCGACGAGCGACGCGTGACCGAGCCGTCGCGCTCGATCACGTAGAGGTCCGTGTCGTAGCCGTCGGCGTGCTCGGCGAGCATGCCCGCTCGCGTCGAGACGAACCACAGCCGACCGTCCGGTCCGTACGCGGGCCATCGGTCGGCGGACCATCGACCATCGGGAAGTCGCACCGCCTGCGTCGCGGCGTGCACCTCCCCGGAGCGCAGGTCGAGCTCCCAGAGCACCCGAGGCGCATCGGGCGCCGAGCGCATGGAGAAGGCCAGCCGGGTGCCGGTGTCGTCCACCGCCGGGTCGCGCAGGTCGGCGGGCGTCCGGTGCAGCGCCGCGGTGAGGTTGCGAGCGACGCCTCCGGGCTCCGTCCGATCGAGCAGATACACGTCGCTCCCCGGGACGAAGTCGTCGTGCTCGACCACCCGCGCCGCTCCGACCGGGCCGCCCACGAAGACGATCTCCGACGCGCCGCCGTCGCCCTCGGCCACACGGAGCCGACGCTCCAGTCGCGCCCACGCCACGATCGCGCCCGGCAGCGGGTCGTCGATCGTCGCCGGAAAGGCGCTGATCCCGTTGCCTCCGCGGTGCGGCAGGGCGGTCGCCACGTCGCGCAGAGGCTTGCGAGCGAGGCGCGAGAGCTCGGGGTGTCCGCCGAGCGAGAGGTGCACCAGGGCCTCGCGGTAGTTGCTGCGGGTGGCCGCGACGCCGAAGCTTCCCTCGACGCCCGGGTCGAAGCGCAGCGGGATCGCCGACAGCTCTCCATGGCAGGGAGCGGCCATGCACTGCCCCTCCGCGAGTCGAGGCTGAACCTCCCTGGCGAAGAAGCGCTGTCCCTCGGTGAGCGCAGACGGGTCGCCGTCCTCTCCGCCTCCCCGCTCGCTCGCCACCCACGAGCGAAGGGTCTGGTAGGCGGGGTCTCGTCGGTCGGAGAAGGCCACGCCGCCCCCGTGCGTGAGGCCGCCGAGCTCGGGGCGCAGCGGCTTGCGGAGGAGCGAGGAGAGATCAGCGCTCTCGGTGGTGTCGATGACGCGCTTCGCCGAGGCGTAGGCCGCATCCATGGCGTCGGTCGGGATGCGCCCGTCCGCGTCGAGGCGAAACTGAAGCCGCCGAGGCGACCGGCCGCTGGCGCCGAGGGAGTGGCAGGCGCTCGTTCCGCAGCGTCGCGCGAGCAGCGGGGCGACCTCCTCGGCGAAGCGGGAGCGCGGCGATCCGTCGTCACAGCCGCCCAGGCTCGCGGCCGCGAGCGCGAGGGGAGCGACCAGGGCGGACCACGGCGCGCCCTTCACGTGAGCCCCGGCGACTCCATGGGCGCTCTCGCCTCGAAGACCGCGCGCATCGCGGGGGTCATCTCGCGGCGCAGCTCCGGGTCGGTGCGGAGCATCGCCACGCCGAGCTCCCTCGCCTTCGCCATGGCTCGCTCCGGGGGCATCACGAAGAGGGCCGTGTCGAGCGCGTCGGCCTCGAGCGCCGTGCGCGCCATGATGGTGACCGAGCTGGTGTGCTCCACGGGCCATCCCGTGCGGGGGTCGATGACGTGGTGGTAGCGACGCCCGCCGTGGAGGAAGAAGTGCTCGTAGTCGCCGCCGGTGGAGACCGAACCCGAGGTGATGGAGAGCGCGCCCAGCAGCGCGTCGGCGTCCCTCGGGTGCTGCACTCCCACGCGCCACGGTCGCCCGCCGCGGGTGCCCTCGGCCATCACCTGACCGCCGGAGTAGAGGACGAAGTCGCGCACGCCCGCCTCCAGCAGCAGCGCTCGCATGCGATCGAGCGCGTAGCCCTTGGCGATGCCTCCGAATCCGAGCGCCATGCCGGGGCGGCGGAGCCGTACCGTGCGGGCCTCGGGGTCGAGCTCGACCGCTCGCCAGTCGACCAGCGGCAGCCGCGCCTGCACCGCGGCGGCCTCGGGAGGAGCGGGCGCCTGCGAGCGGAAATCCCAGAGCGATCGCATCGCGGCCCAGGTCGGGTCGAAGGCTCCGTCGGAGAGAGCGGCGTAGCGGAGCGACTGCTCGGTGACGAACCAGGTGTCGGCCGACACCGGCAGCGGAGCACCTCCCGCGGAGGCGTTGATGCGCGAGACCTCCGTGTGCGGGCGAAACTCCGAGAGCACGTCCTCGAGGCGCTGCACCTCGTCGAGCGCCCGCGACGCGGCGGCCGGAGCGTGGGCGGGCGTCCCGGCCGGGAGCACCACCTGCCACAGGGTGCCCATGGCCACCCGCTGCGCGGTGAACCCGGACCCGAGCGCGGCATCGTCCGCCATGGCCTCGTCGCGGCGGCGAGAGAGCGAGGCGGCGGCGGCGCCTCCGGCGATCGCAAACGGAAGCAGGATCATCGTTCGACGGCGCATGCGGTCACCTCTCCAGCGCGGCGCGGACCTGGGACTCGAGCTGCTGGACCCCGTCGCCCGTGAGCACCGCGGCGATCACCCCGTCGCGTCCGATGACATAGGTGGTCGGCATCGACGAGGGCCCCCATCGATCGGCGATCTGGTGCGAGGCGTCGTGTACGACAGGGAAGGTCGGCCGAAGCTCGCGCACGAAGCGCTGGCAGTTGGCGGCCTCGTCGTCGACGGACACCCCGACGACGGTGAGGCCTCGCGACGCATAGCGACGGGCGAGCTCATCGAGCGCAGGGAAGGACCGGCGGCACGGCTCGCACCAGCTCGCCCAGAAGTCCACCACCACCACCCGACCTCGGAGGCGATCGAGCGAGACGCGAGGGCCCTGTAACGCGGGCGCCTCCAGCGTCGGGGCCGACTGGCCCGGCGTCGCCGCGATCAGGAGAGAGAAGATCAGTCCGCGGAGTGCACGCTTCATCCATCGACCTCGCGAGGCCCACGGTGGACCTCCGGGGCGAGGCCCCACTTGACCGCGGTCAAGTCGGGGACGAGCGACGGGCGCCGCGCAGGGTGTGCTGTAAACGGATCGGGCAGTGCGCTGTGCACCCGGCGCACAAGCGGACGCCTCACGGTGCTGCAGGGCGCGGCGGAGTCGAGCGGCGTAGCGATTGCGTAGGGCCCACGCGACCTGAGCCGCATCGCCCCGACGGGGCGGGGCGCCCAAACGCCGGAGACTTGATGAAGACTGCCCACGTACCGCTCGCACTCCTGCTCCACGCCGCGCTCCTCGCGGGCTGCGCCGAGGAGATCCAGGGCCCTCCCCTGACGCTCGACCCGGGCGTCTCTCCCTCCACGGTCTGCAACGCGTCGGACGCCGAGAACCAGGGCCTCCAGACGCGCGTGGTGCTCCACGCCGCCGCGGGGGGATCGTTCGCGCCGCTGCCCATCGACACGCTCACCCCGGACGCCTCGCTCTCGCTGCCGAGGGTGAGCCTGCGCTCGGCCGATGGGCGCGAGGTGACCGTGCGCCAGGTGGAGTTCGTCTCCGCCCGGGAGATGGCGCTCTGGGTGACCCGCACCAGCTCCGACGGCAGCGCGCTCACGCCCGGCGCGTACACGCTCTCCGTGGTCAACCCCGACGGGACCTCCGCCCTCACGATGGTCGGCGCGCTCCGCGTGGTGCCGCCGCCGACGGTCACCGGAGTGACCCGCATCGACCCGGCCGCGACGGCGCCGGGCGTCGATCCGGACGAGGCGCAGACCGTCTGCAACGCCTTCGACACCTCGGTCTCCATCGCCGGAACCAACTTCCGCCCCACGGACCCGACGCCCGTCGTCGAGGTCGTCGACGCGCGCGGCGCGGCCGTCCGCCGCGTGGCCGAGCTCGACGTGCGCGTGGTGTCCGCGACGGAGATCCGGGTGACCCTCCGAGGAGCGATCGACCCCGCGCGTCGGCTCGCCCCGGGGCGCTACGGCTTCCGCGTGACCAACCCCGACGGCGCCTCGTCGACCGGCCCCCTCGCGGGCGACGCGGGCGCCGGGGACGGCGGCGCGGACCTCTCCGGGACGCAGTATCCGCAGGGCTGCCACGCCACCGCCGTCTCCCTGTTCACGGCCGTTCCCCCCCCGGAGGTGCGCTCGGTCGAGCCCGTCTCCGCGTGCAGCTCTCGCGAGCAGCGCTTCGTCGTGCGGGGCGCCCACTTCCGCCACGGGCTGGTCGCCACCGTCGGCTCGGCCGTGCCCTTCGTGATCCCGCTGGCGGGCATCGCCTACGCGAGCTCCACCGGCAGCACCAACGACTTCGACAGCCTCACGCTCACCGTCCCCGCGGCCTCCGTGGCGGTCGGCGGCGCCTACTCGCTGTCCGTGCGCAACGCCGACGGGTGCGCGGTGACGCTCGACCCGCAGTGCCCCATCGGGACCACCCCCACCGGCGCCGCGAACGAGTGCCAGGGCACCGTCGGAACCTCCTCGGGCACGGGTCCCCGCTCGCTCACCTTCTACGCCGACCCGGTGGTCACCTCGGTGATGCCGCGAGGCGAGTGCACCGCGGCGCTGATGCCGGTGACCGTCACCGGGATGAACTTCCACAGCACCTACGGCGTGCAGCCCGACGTGCGCATCCACGGCGTCGCCCTCACCAACGTGCAGGTCTCCTCCACCACGACGCTCACCGCGGAGGTGCCCATGTCGCTGATGGCCGGCACGCCCCTCGGGACGCCCTACGACGTCTCGGTCACCGTGCCCGAAGGCTGCGCCGGCACGCTCGCCCGCGGCTTCACGCTCTTTCCCCCGCCGACGGTGACCGCGGCTCGCCCGGGCTCCGTGTGCGGCGACCAACCGGGCCGGACCATCACCCTCACCGGCACCAACTTCCACACCTTCGAGTCGGCCGGTCCCACCGTGGTGCTCGGCTCGACGCCGCCGACGCCGCTCACCAACGTCCGCGTGGTGTCCGAGACCATGCTCACCGCCGACCTGCCGACGAGCACGCCACCGGGCGGTCCCTACGACGTCACCGTGACCAGCCCCGTGTCGTGCGGCGCGACGCTCCCTCGCGCGTTCACCTACTACGCCACGCCCACGGTGACCGCCGCCGCGGCGCAGGCCTCCTGCTCGGGTGGAAACCCGGTGCTGGTGATCACCGGCTCCGGCTTCCACGCCACCGGCTCGACCCTGCCCACGGTGACGCTCGACACCGCCACGCCGACGGTGCTCACCGCCGTGCGGGTCGACTCGCCCACGACCCTCGTCGCCGACCTCCCCACCACGCTCCCGCAGGGCAGCTACTCCGTGCGGGTCGCGATGCCCGAGGGCTGCGCCGCGGTGTCGACGCCCTTCGCGTACAACCCCGCGGTCCTGGTGACGCCGACCCTCGCTGGGGTCATCCCCACGCGCGGCTGGAACGGCATCGACATGCCCATCACCATCGTGGGCACCGGGCTCGCGACGCTCACCGGCCTGTCGCTCCGCGGCGCCGCGACGGGCGGCGGCGACCTCGCGCTCACGGACATCTCGGTCGTCGGCTCCGACCTGCTCAACGCGACGGTCCCGGCCGGCGGGCGAGCGGGAGGTCCCTACGACCTGGTCTCGACGGTGGTCGGGTGCCCGATCACGCTGCCCCGCGCCTACACGATCAGCGACGCGCCCGCGATCACCATCACCGGCGTCACGCCGCCCTTCGGATGGACCGGCGGCACCACGCCGATCGTGCTCCAGGGCAGCGGCTTCGCCTCGACGCCGCGCGTGTACATCATCGTGCCCTCGCTCATGCCGCGCATGCGCCCGCTGTCGCGGCCGGTCTTCATCAACGGCTCCACCGTCTCGGCGGTGGTCCCCTCGGGCCTTCCGCCCGGGACCTATGACCTCGCCGCGATCAACCCCGACGGGGGCGGCGGAGTGATCCGCGGGGCCTTCCGGGTGACGGTGATGCCTCCGCCCACGATCACCGCGGTGACGCCCGGAGCGGGCACCACCCAGTCGCCCACGACGGTGACCATCACCGGCACCAACTTCCGCGCGCCGCAGGTCACGCTCCGCACGCCGACGGGCCTCGCGGCCACCGGCACCGTCACGGCGTCGACCGCGACCAGCATCACCGTGACGCTCCCCACCAACACCACGACCACCGGCGCCTATGGGGTGCGCGTGACCGACCCCGACGAGGGCACCTACGCCGACTTCGGGTCCTTCGTGGTGACCAACCCCTCGGTGAAGCTCGGGCCCTTCTCCGGCGCCTCGGCGCTCACCACCGCTCGCCGCGGCGAGGCCGTGGTCGCCAGCCAGGTCAACGCCGTCACCCGCTTCCTCTACGCCATCGGCGGCGACGGAGGCTCCGGCGGCCCGACGCACGCCACCGTGGAGTTCGCGAGCGTCGACCTCTTCGGCCGCCTCGGAACCTGGCGGGTGCAGCGCTACCGCCTCCCCTCCCCCCTCACCGGCATCGCCAGCGCCGCGATCGAGCGCAACGGCTACGTCTACGTCCTCGGCGGCGCCGACGCCTCCGGGGCGCCCCGCGCCGCCGTGCTGCGCGCGAAGGTGCTCGACTTCACCACGGCTCCGGTCATCGCCGACCCGGAGATCACCCGACGAGGCACCGGGGCCCTCGCCTCGGGCGCATGGATCTACCGCGTCGCCGCCACCATGCCCTCCACCGACGCCGACAACCCCGGCGGCGAGACCCTCTCCAGCGACGAGGTCACTGCGTACTTCGTCTTCAACAGCACCGTCCGTCTGCGCTGGAGCGCCATCGCAGGCGCCACGGGCTACCGCGTCTACCGCACGCCCACGGTCAACGGCGCCTCAGGGAGCGAGACGCTCCTGGCCACCGTCGCCGCGGGCGAGACGACCTTCGTGGACGACGGCACCGCCACCCCGTCCGCGGCGGACATCGACCACCAGCCGCTCTCGGTCGGGAGCACCGGCGCGTGGTCTGCGCTGAGCGCTCCGCTCGGCACCGCGAGGGCGACCGTCGCCGCGGCGATCGCCCCCGACCCCTCGGGCAACCTCTTCGTCTATGCCCTCACCGGCCGCGGGCCTTCGGGTCCCGTGGCGACCTACGAGTACGCCTCGCTGAGCGCCGACGGATCGAGGCTCGGCGCCTTCACCGCGGGCCCGTCGCCCTTCCCGACGGCGCGCGAGTACGCCGCCGCGGCGGTGGCCTCACCCCTCTCCGCCCCAGCGGTCTCCGCCGGAACCTTCGTCTACGTCACCGGCGGCTTCGGATCCTCCGGCGCGCTCCGCACCACGGAGTCCGCGCGAGTCGGGTCCGGCGGCGCGCTCGCCACCCCGGCGGACACCAACTCCTTCGCCCTGCGCCGAGGCGCGCTCAGCGCCATGGTCGTCAACGGCGAGTTCTACGCGATGGGCGGCACCAGCGGGATGGGACCGACGGGCGCGGGCCTCGACTCGACCAACCTCTCCACGCTGGCCTCATCGGGCGTCCCCGGCAGCTTCTCCAACGCCTCGGTCTCGATGGCGAGCCCGCGGCAGAACTTCGGCCTCGCCCTCGCGAGCGCCTACTTCTTCGTGGTCGGCGGTTCGAGCACCGGGACCAACGCCCTCTCCACGGTCGAGCAGACCATCTACTGAAAGGCCCGACCGTGAGGTACCCCATCCTGCTCACCGCCCTGTGCTTCCCCGCTGCCGTGAGCGCGCAGCACCACCACCACCGCCGCCATCACGAGGCGCCCGTCGCCGCGCCCGCGGCGGCTCCGACCCCGGCCCCCGCGGTCCCGCCGACCGAGACCGCGCCCGCGGCGGAGGCCGTCGCGCCGCCGCCCCCTCCGGCTCCGATCGCCGAGCCCCATCCGGCTCCGATCGCAGCGCCCCCTCCGCCCGCCGAGCTCCCGCCGGTCGCGGCGCCGACGAGCACCGCTCGACCCTTCGCGCTGGAGTTCGGCCCGGTGCTGGGCCTCGACGTCTCCACCAACGCTCTCGGCCTCGGCCCCGACCTGGGGCTCGAGTTCGGCGGCCGCCTCTCCGCGGGCCCCGGCGTCTTCGCCTTCGCCCTTCGTGGCGCCTGGCAGCACTACGCCATGACCCAGTCCTCCGCCGCGCCCTGCGCTCCAACCGGGAGCGGCGGATCCAACGCGGCCAGTGCCCCGTCGGCGCCCTGCGTGTCGATGCCGTCGAGCGGCGCGTACGAGTACACGCTCGGCGAGGACGTCGTGCGCCTCTCGCTGCTGCTCTCGTACCGCTTCCTCCCTGCCTCCAGCGCGTTCAACGCCTACGTCGGGGTCGCTCCCCAGCTCGCGCTCCAGCGCGCCGAGACCACCGCCTTCAACCTCCTCACCACCGAGACCGCCACCCGCTTCGGCGTCGGCGGCCTCGCGGGCGCCCAGTACCGCCTCGGTCCGGGCTCCATCTGGCTCGAAGCCGGCTACGCCTGGGTCCCGGTCGGCCACCGCGTGACCGGCGACGCCTCCATCAGCACGGTCACCCTCGCCATCGGATACCGCGTCTCGCTCTGACGCTCGATCGCGCCAGGAACCAGCGGCTTGTGGACCCCTCACCCGGGTCCAACACTGGCTCCCATGGATGCGAGCGAAGCGTCACCCACCGCCGATCCGCTCGACGGGCTCCTGGCCCGGGTGCCTCCCGAGCTCGCACCCCTCGCTCGCCTCGCCTTCAACTTCTGGTGGACCTGGCAGCCTGAGGGCGAGTCGCTCTTTCGCGACCTCGATCCCGAGCGCTGGGCCTCCTGCGGTCGAAACCCGGTACGGCTCCTCTCCGAGACCTCTCGGCTGGAGCGCGCCAGAGCCTCGGACCTCCCCGGTCGCGCGGCGGCGGCGCTCGCCCGCCTCGAAGCCGAGCTCGCGGCCCCGGCGGCGCCGACGGCCAGCGCCAGCGCAGAGCACCCGATCGCCTATTTCTCTGCGGAGTTCGGCATCCACGAGTCGCTGCCGGTCTACGCGGGCGGCCTCGGGGTCCTGGCCGGCGACTTCCTGAAGCAGGCGTCCGACCTGCGGGTTCCGCTGGTCGGCGTGGGGCTCTTCTACCGCCGCGGCTACTTCCATCAGCGCCTCGACCTGAGCGGCCTGCAGCACGAGTACTGGACCGAGGTGGACCCCGAGCGCCTCCCCATGCGCCCGGTGCTCGGCGCCGACGGCACCCCCGTCGTCATTCGTGTGGCGCTCCGAGGGCACGACGTGGCCCTGCGCGTGTGGCGCGTCGACGTCGGTCGCGTGCCGCTCCTGCTCCTCGACTCCGACGTCGTCGGCAACGCTCCCGTCGACCACTTCCTCACGAGTCAGCTCTACGTCGCCGAGCGCGACATGCGGCTGATGCAGTACGTGGCGCTGGGCATCGGCGGGGTTCGCGCCCTCCGAGCGCTCGCCATCGATCCGTCGATCGTTCACCTCAACGAGGGCCACGCCGCGATGGCCCCGCTGGAGATGGCGCGCGCCCTCCGCTCTCCCGAAGGCTCCTTCGCCGACGCGATGGCCACGGTCCGCTCCAGGGTCGTGTTCACCACGCACACGCCCGTTCCGGCGGGCAACGAGCGCTACGAGCTCTCGGACCTGCGCCGGGTGCTGCCGGGTCTCTGCGAGGAGCTCGGCGTGACCGAGGACGAGCTCCTCGACTACGGCCGCTTCCCCGGAGCGAAGAGCGACACCCGCCTCGGGATGACCGAGCTCGGGCTCCACACCAGCCGCACGGCCAACGCCGTGAGCCGACGGCACGGCGAGGTCGCTCGCGCCATGTGGCAGGGCTTCTATCCCGGCCGATCCCCGGGCGAGGTGCCCATCACGCACGTGACCAACGGGGTGCATCTGGCGACGTGGATGAGCGTCCCGATGCGCGAGCTCCTCCGTCGCCACCTCGGCGACGACTGGGAGTCTTCGCAGGACGACCCGGAGCGCTGGGCCCGCGTCGCGTCCATCCCCGACGAGGAACTCTGGGAGGTGCGAAACACCCTTCGGGCCGCTCTCGTGGAGGAGGTCCGACGACGCAGCCTGCGGGACCGTCTCGATCGGGGCGAGCCCATCGACTACGTCGAGGCCGCGGCGAAGCACTTCGACTCCAAGGTGCTCCTCGTCGGCTTCGCCCGTCGCGTCGCCACCTACAAGCGGCTGCACCTGCTGACGCAGGACCCCGCGCGCGCCCTCGGATTGCTCGCCTCCGATCGACCGATCCAGGTGGTGATCGCCGGCAAGGCGCACCCGCTGGACGAGGACGCCAAGCGCTTCGTCCAGACCATCTTCGGCATCAAGAAGGCGCCCGGGGTCGGGCCCCGCGTGGCCTTCCTCGAGGACTACGACATGGACCTCGCTCGCACGATGGTGGCCGGCTGCGACCTCTGGGTGAACATGCCCCGACCCCCCAGCGAGGCGAGCGGGACCAGCGGGATGAAGGTCGTGCTGAACGGGGCCCTGCACCTGAGCGTCCTCGACGGCTGGTGGTCCGAGGGCTTCACCGGCGACGACGGCTGGGGCATCGCGAGCCCCGAGGGCCTCGACCCCGCCGCGCAGGACCGTCAGGACGCCGACCAGCTCTACGGCATCCTGGAGAGCCAGGCGGTCCCGGCCTTCTACGAGCGCGACGCGCAGGGCCTGCCTCGCGCGTGGCTCCGGCGGGTGAAGAGCAGCCTGATGTCGCACGGTCCGCGCTTCAACACCGTGCGCATGCTGCGCGACTACGCGGCCCGCGTGTATTCGCCCTGAGCGTCGGCGGCGGCGCGCTCCGGCGTCACCGTCGATTCCCTTCTCCCCCCGCGCGGAGCATCTCGGCTATCCTCCGCCGCGAGCGCACGGATGGAGCAAGAGAATCACTGCGAGCACTGCGGCTTCGACCTGAGCCGCCTGGAGATGACGGTGCTCTTCGCGCGCAAGGGCGCCGAGCCCCGCAAGCTGCACTGCCCCATCTGCCGGAGCGACCGGGTGAAGATCCGCGCGCTGGAGCGGGTGTTCCCGAGGTCCGACTCGGGGCGCTGGGTGCGCTGGCGCGAGGGCGGCGTCGCCGGTCCCGCCAACGTCATCGCGGTCGGCCGGCTGAAGCTGCGCGTCGAGAGCGAGATCGAGTCGCTCTCCAAGGAGCAGATCTGCTTCCGCTCGGTGCCGGTGTTCATGTCCGGCGGCGAGCGGCAGATCCCGGTGCTCCCGGTGATGCCCGAGTACCTCGACTGCCTCGACCCCGCTCAGGTGCGCCTCGCCCGGGAGAAGCCCCACCTCTTCGGCCGGGTCATCCAGGAGCGGGGCAAGTCCCGCTACCAGTGCGTGCTCCCGCTGCGCGGACTGAAGCAGACCGAGTGGCCCACCTACGAGTGCGACCTGCTCCCGGCCAACCCCTTCTCTCCCAACGCGGGCGACGTCGACGCGGTGGCCTTCCGCGGCGTCACCCTTCGCGTGTGGCCCAACCTGAAGCGCCCCACCAACGCGTGGCGCTACTACGTCGTCGGCATCCAGGCGGCCACCGAGGAGGGCATGGCGCTCTTCTCCCAGGGGCGGATGCTCCGCGCTCGCATGCTCGTCCCCCCGAGCGACGTCGACGGCCGGCCCACCAGCGAGACCCGGCTCGACGTGGTCGCGCTCGATCAGGAGGTCGGCCGCGAGGGCGAGAGCGGACCCACGGGCTACGTCGGCGCCACCCGCAAGGGCCGACCCGCGTGGGTGAGCGTGGAGTTCATGCAGGCCACGCAGGGCGGCGGCGCCGAGGCCATCGGCGGCGGGCTCTTCCCGCTGGCTCCGCCCGGTGACGCGCTGCCGAGCGACACCTGGTCCTTCGGCGTGGACTTCGGCACCTCCAACACCGTCATCGCCGTGAAGCGCCGCGACGGGAGCCTCCAGTGCGTGGCCCCGGAGCGCAGCCGCGACCGCGCCTCCACCACGCTCAACCTGCTCGACGGCGGCGCTCCGACCATCCACCGAGGCATCGACCTCTGGCCCGGCGGCGAGTGGTCCGGCCCCTCGCACGACCTGCTCCCGAGCGAGCTCGGCTGCGTCCGCAAGTGGACCGACGTGGCCTCCGAGTCCGCCATCAACGCCCTCTCTTTCGGCAAGGACTTCGGCGTCCCCTTGCGCGGCGCCTCCAGCGCCGTCTCCTCCGAGCACACGGTGAGCGAGTTCAAGTGGCTCCGCGCCGTGGAGAAGGACAAGAGCGCCCTCGCCCGCCGCGAGATCGTGCAGGCGCTCCAGTCGCGCTTCCTCGAAGGCGCGATGCTGATGACCGCCGCCTCGCTGCTCTCCGAGGAGGAGGCCGCGCCGCGCACCGTCAACGTCAACTACAGCTTCCCGCTGGCCTTCGACGAGGGCGACCTGGAGACGCTCCGCCTCGCCGCCGAAGAGGCCGGAACGCGCCTGAAGCAGCTCACCGGCGCGGACTTCGTCTTCCCCGCGACGCCGCTCGTCGACGAGGCCCAGGCCGCGGCGGGGCACGCCTCGTCGGACAAGATGTTCCGCGTGTACCTCGACCTTGGCGGCGGCTCGCTGGAGCTGCTGGTCGACGACACGCTCGCCCGCAACAACCACCAGGGCCACGCGGGCTTACACCCCCACGTATTCAGCTCCTCGATCTTCTTCGGCGGCAGCGTGTACCTCCGCTCGCTGGTGGGCGCCGGCGAGGGCGACCGCCGCGGCGCGTGCGTGATGCCCGGCGTCGGCTCCTACACCCGGCTCGCGAGCGCGGTGCGCCAGAGCCAGTCGGCCAAGGCGCTGCTGGAGTCGCCGCACGTCATCGCCGAGGCGCGCAAGGCCACCGCCGAGCGCCGCGCCCGGGTCTTCATCGGGTACATCGTCGAGTACGTGGCGCGCTCCCTCGCGGGCGTCTGCCTGGAGCACGGGCGCACCGAGCAGGGCGCTCTCGACCTCTCGCGCAACCGCCTCTTCTCGCTCTCCGGATCGGGCGCGCAGCGCAAGTGGATCCTCGGCATCAACAAGGGCCCGCAGCAGAAGCGGGTGATCGAGTTCTGCCTGGTGCTGCTCGGCAACGGCTGGGGCTTCGGCGACATCGTCCGCGATGGCATGAAGACCGTCGAGCAGATGATGGCCCACCGGGTCTACGAGCGGCTGCTCGACCTCCTGCGCGAGACCGACATCGCGAAGGAGATCGGCGACGGCGACGTCAACCTGCTAGACCCGCGGCTCTCCTTCGACATCTCCTTCGTGCTCCCCGCCGAGGGGACGCACCGCAAGGCCGCCGTCGCGCTGGGCCTCCTCGGCGCGCACCACAACACCGAGGACGCCGCCCGCTTCTTCAAGAACCGGGCGCCCGAGCGGCACGGCGTGCTGGGCCTCGACCTCTGGCTCAACGACCAGAACCGGCGCATCCCCTGGTACCGCCCCTTCGGTCCGCCTGCGCAGGACGACCCGAGCCAGTTCGAGGTCTTCGTTCCGCCTGCGGAGTCGCCCGCCCCGACGCCCGTCGCGACGCCTCCGATGATGCCCGCCGCGGTGCCTCAGATGATTCCTCCGCCCATGCCCGCGGCGATGCCTCCGGCGATGCCCTCTCCGATGGGGATGCCCTCGCCCATCGGGTCCTTCCCCGGCTTCGCGATGCCCATGGAGATGGTGGCCTTCGCGCTGGTGCAGCAGTGGCCGATGCTCGCGGCGCAGGCCGCGGCGATGGGCGTGCCCGCGGTGGAGTTCGCGCAGCGCCAGCTCTGGCAGCAGGTGGTCACGCAGGCCGCGCAGTCGGGTCAGTCGCCCGAGCGCATGCTGGCCTCGCAGCAGTGGCAGAAGCTGATGCAGACGATGGTGATGCCGGGCATGACCCCGGAGCAGCTGGCGTGGATGCAGAACCAGCAGATGACCGCCGTGACGGCGCAGGCCACGCAGCGCGGTCAGACGATGGAGGTCTTCCTCGCCGCGCAGCGCTGGGAGCAGCTCACCGCCATGCTCGCCCCGCCGCCCGAGCCCACGCCGGGCGGCTTCCCCCCGATGCCGGGGATGCCCCCGATGCCCGGAACGCCCCCCTTCGGAGGAACCCGATGAGCCAGGACCCCAAGAACCCGCCCGTGATCGGTACGCGAGAGCACTACCGCTTCGGCGAGGAGCCCATCGCCCAGAAGGTCCAGGTGGGCATCCTGGAGACGCCGAAGATGCCCTCGGAGCTCCCGTCGCCGTCGAAGATCGACCCCGGCCTCGAGGCCACCAAGATGGCCCTCGAAGCCCAGCTCGCGAAGAACGCCATCGCCCCGCTGCCGCTGGTCCCTCCGGGCTCCACCCGATGGCTGCGCTTCTCTCCCCTCGAGCTCTTCATGGAGCACGTCCTCGCCCGCCGACTCTGGACCATCGAGTAGACCCTCATCGCCATGGCACGCCCCCTCCGCGTCTCGGTCCGTTGTCCTCACGCCAAGCCCGAGGATCTCTGCGCGCTCCCTCCGGGCGTACGCTACTGCCTCTGCTACTCCGACCAGCACCGCGAGCCCGTCGGGCAGGTGAGCGTCCAGCACGGGCAGATCCTCTGGTCGGTGCTCGTCGGCGCGAAGCCCCGCGGGCTCTACTCCTACGTGGCCGTCGTGCGACAGGGCACCCTGCTCGCCGCGGTCGAGCTGCAGGACGAGGCCTCGGTCCGCGAGACCGTC
>CBIHPK010000104.1:0-29053 GCA_966211675.1 uncultured Myxococcaceae bacterium | reverse complement strand
GACGACCACGTTGGGCCGGAAGCGCTCCATGGGCACCGGCTCGTCGAGCCGGGCGTTGAGCGCGGCGAGCGAGGACTCGGACGCGAGCAGCAGGGGAAACCCGTCGGCGAAGCCCACCCGGTCGCTCGACCTCGCGTACGTGGGATCCACCGGGCGAGCGCTCTCCGGGGGGATCCAGACGATGTCCCCGTCGAGGCCGAGGGTGGTCCGCAGCCAGAGCGACGCGTCGGGGCTGGCGCGTCGGGCGTCGACCGCGTCGTCCCAGACGGTGACCCGGCGCGGCGGAGCGGAGGGCCCCGGTTCGAGCGGGAGCGCCAGCGACCCGTGGCCGTGAGCGCTGAGCGCGACGTGGTCGCCCCAGACGGTGACCGACACGGTGGCGAGCTCGGGGCGCTCTCGCTGCGAGACGAAGCGCCCGTCGGGGTCGACGATCATCCAGCGGCGGTCGTGCCGGAAGCCCATCTCCTCGAGCTCGACCCGGTCGAGGCCGACCGCCTGGCAGGACTTCACCGGATGGATCCAGAGCGATGACACCCGCATGGCGTGACCCGGGACTCTACACAAAGAGCGGGCCGTGGGCGGGAATGCGCTAGAGTCACCGGTCTGATGTCGTCAGCACTCGCGAGCCTGGGGCCCGGGGTGGTCTTTGCCCGGGATTTCCGCATCGTGCGCGCGCTGGCGGAGGGAGGGATGGGGGCCGTCTACGTGGCCGAGCAGCTCTCCTCGGGCAAGCTCCGGGCGCTCAAGGTGCTCAACCCCGACCTGGTGGCCGACCCCTACAGCCGCGAGCAGTTCACCCTCGAGGCCCGCATCGGGGGACAGATCGCGAGCGGCCACGTGGTCGAGGTGATCGCCGCCGGGGTCGACGAGGAGACGGAGATCCCCTACCTGGCGATGGAGCTCCTCGAAGGCGAGGACCTCGCGGACCTGCTGCACCGCCGGGGCAGGCTGCCGACGCACGAGGCCCTGGAGATCTTCGAGCAGCTCGGCGACGCCCTGACGGCCGCTCACCGCGCGGGGGTGATCCACCGCGACCTGAAGCCCCGCAACATCTTCGTCGCCCGCTCCAACCTCCGCGGGATGCCCTTCGTGGTGAAGGTGCTCGACTTCGGCATCTCCAAGCTCATCACCAACAACGGCACCTCGGTGACCGTCACCCGTCAGCTCGGGTCGCCGCTCTTCATGGCCCCCGAGCAGGCGCGCTCGGGCGCGAAGCTGCGCCGCAGCACCGACGTGTGGCCCATGGGGCTGCTGGCCTACCTGCTCCTCACGGGGCGGCACTACTGGCGCTCGGTGGAGAGCGACGGGGTCAACCTCAACGCGCTCCTGATGGAGATCGCGGTCCACCCCATCGACCCGCCGGGGCTGCGCGCCATGGAGCAGGGCGTGGAGCCGGCGCTGCTCCCGGCGGGCTTCGACGAGTGGTTTCTCCGCTGCGTGGAGCGAGACCCGGAGCGGCGATTCGCCGACGCCGGGGAGGCCTCCGAGGCGCTGCGCTCGGTGCTGCGAGGGCGGCGCGCGGCGATGATGGAGAGCGAGCCCACGGTGGTGCGGATGCTTCCCGCCATGAGCACGACCGGCTCGTTTGCCGTCGCGCCCGCAGCGCCGAAGGTGCGCATCGCCACGCCGGTCTCTCAGCCAGTGGAGCCGCCGTGGTCGTCCACCCTGGGGCCCGCGACCATCGCCGCCGTCGGTCCGCCCCCGAGCGGGACCTTCCCCGCCGGCGAGACCGGGTCGGCGAGGCGCGGCTGGCGCATCGCGGCCTTCGTGGGCGTCGCGCTGCTGGGCCTCACCGCGCTGCTGGCGCTGCGCCGCGGTGGTCCGACTGCGAGCGTGGTCCCCGGCAACGTGGCGGTGCACTTCGTGGGGCTGCCGGCCGGGGCCCGGCTGCTGATCGGGGCGCAGTCCTTCGCCACCGCGGAGGCGTTGCTGCCGCGGAGCCAGTCGCCCTCCACCGTGCGCGTCGAGGCGCCGGGCTTTCGACCGGTGGCGTTCACCATCGTGCCCGACCACGAGCAGCAGGTGGTGCTCCCGGCGATGGTCGCGGAGCCCGCGGGGGCCGACGCTTCGGCCGCTCCGGTCGTCGGGGTGCCGGCGCCGGTGGAGGTCGTGGTCGTGCAGCAGACCGTGGACGCGGGCCTCGCGCCGGACGAAGGCACGCCCGACGAGGTCGAGCCCGTGGCGGCGGCTCACGTGGTGCGGAGGGCGACCGGGCGGCTCACGGTGGGGGCCGATCCGCCGCGGTGCGAGGTGAGCGTCGACGGTCGCGAGGTGGGGCGCTCGCCGGTGTTCAACCGGGTGGTCCCTGCGGGCGAGCACCGGGTGCGCTGTCGACGGCCCGACGGGCGCGTGATGCAGCGGCTGGTGCGGGTGCCGGGCGGTCGCGAGACCGAGGTGATCTTCCCGGCGGAGTGAGAGGGGGTCCTCAGCTCGCGAGGCGGCGCAGCAGCAGCGAGCCGAGGCCCAGGACGGGCATCGCGCCCCCGAGCGGCAGGCCCGTGAGCACCGAGCCGACGATGCAGGCCCCGAAGGCGGCGAGGTCGCGAGCGGTCGCAGGGCCCGGCGGGTCGCTCAGCCCGAGCTCGGCGCGAAGCTCTCCGACGCGACGGTCGAGCAGCGCGTCGTCGAAGGTGTGGCGGTACAGGTTCTGGCTGTGACGGCCGCGGACGAAGGCGCGGTAGGTCGCCCTCGGCGCCACGAGGAGGCCCGCTCCGAGCGCGGTGAGGTTGAGCACCCAGGCGGCGTAGTGGTCCGCGCAGCCGGAGCCGAGCTCCCACGCGCCGATCTCTCCTTCGCCCTGGTTGCTGGTCTCGTAGCCGGTCATCACGTGGTGCAGGTCGTGGAAGCGCACCGCCCTCACTCGCGACGCCGTGTTGGGGAAGGCCATCGGGAAGGGGCCGAACTTGAACTTCACCCAGGGGTCGCCGTAGTCGCCGTCCGCGCCGAACTGGTTGGCTTCGAAGTAGATGCGCCTCGCGTCGCGCATCGTGAGCGAGTCGTCGTAGTGGGCCATCAGGGGGTCATCATCCTTCGCGGCCGAAGAGGGCGCGGCGGGTCTCCGGTTCGAGCGAGTGCATCACGGCGTCGAGCGCCGCGGCGCGCGCCACGAGGTCGCTCGGAATGGGCATGCGGGAGGTGTCGATCCAGAGCGTGGGCGCGGGCGGGGTCTCGTGCCAGGTGAGGTAGCCCGCGCGCAGCTTGCGGATGTACGCGGGGGGAATGCCCGACTCCATGGAGCGCGCCCGGCTGCGGATGCGCCGCAGGATGGTGCGCAGGTCGGCGTCGAGGCAGATGAGCCGGTCGGGGCGCGGCAGCGCGCCGAAGAGCCGGTCGTAGAGCTGCTCGTAGAGGCAGAACTCCAGCGGGTCGACGGTGATGCGGGCGAAGATGAGGTTCTGCTGCGGGGTGAAGTCCGTGACCACGGAGCGACCGACGGAGAGCAGGGCCTCGATCTCGCGCACCTGGTCGACGCGCTGCGTGAGGAAGGACACCTCCGTCTGGAAGCCCCAGCGCTTGATGCCGTCGGGCCCGTAGAAGCGCTCGAGGAAGGCGTTGTCGCCGAAGCGCTCGGGGACGAAAAGCGCGCCCGTGCGACGCGCGACCACCGCCGCGAGCGTGCTCTTGCCGACGCCGATGGGACCAACACAGGCGATCCAGGTTCCTCGCTCCATCGCTGGGGCGCGACATAGCAGAGGCGCCCCGGGGGATGGGAGTTTCCGCCCGCGGATGCGGAGCGTCGTTGACCCTGTTTGTTCCGCTGGGGTAGCGTCCGCGCGGTGCTTCGGATCGCTGTGATCGCCGGGTGTCTGTCCTTCGCCATCGCCGCCAGCGGGTGCGGGCCGGTGCTGTACATGGTCAACCTCTCCGGGGCGCAGCACGCCGTCGAGGAGGCCCGTCAGGCCGGCGGAGCCCAGCGAGCGCCCTACGAGTACCACTTCGCCCTCGAGCACCTGCACAAGGCCGAGGAGTTCGCGGGCACCGCGGAGTACCAGGACGCCCTGGACATGGCCTCGGTCGCCGAGGACTACGGCAACCGCGCCCGAGACATCGCCCGAGGCCGAGGCCATGCGGCGCCGCGCTGACCTCCGCCCGCTCACCCTCGCGCTCGCCTCCCTCATGGGGTGCGCCGCGACCTCGGGCCTGCACGGCCGCATCGACGCGACGCGGCTGCTGCTGACGCAGGCCGAGCACAACGGCGCCCACGAGTGCGCCCCGCGCGAGCTGGCCGTGGGCCGGGCGCACGCGGAGTTCGCCGACCGGGAGCTCGACGAGGGGCACTTCCGCCGCGCCGAGGAGCACTTCACCGAAGCCGACCTCAACGCCCGAGCGGCGCTGCGGATGTCCCCCGCGGACCGGTGTCTCCCGCAGGCGCCCGCGGTCGGCGACCGCGACCGCGACGGCTACCTCGACCCCGAAGACCGCTGCCCCGACGACCCGGAGACCTGGAACTCCTTCCAGGACGAGGACGGCTGTCCCGACGATCCGGACACGGACGGCGACGGCCTCGTCGACTCGCGCGACGTGTGCCCCATCGAGCCCGAGGACCGCGACCAGTACCTGGACGAGGACGGCTGCCCCGAGCTGGACAACGACGCCGACGGCGTGCCCGACACCACGGACAACTGCCGCAACGAGCCCGAAGACCCGGACGGCTTCAACGACCCCGACGGCTGCCCCGACCTCGACAACGACCAGGACTCCATGGTCGACCTCCAGGACCAGTGCCCCAACGAGCCCGGGCCGGTGGACAACCACGGCTGCCCGCGGGTCTTCGAGCACCTGCAGATCACCCAGCACGGGGTGCGCTTCCGCGTGGAGTTCGACCTCAACCGCGCGACGCTTCGGCCGGGCGCCGCGGCCACCCTCGACGAGGTGGTGGAGTACCTCGGCCAGACGCAGAACCGCGCGCTGCGCTACGAGGTCGGCGGCCACACCTCCAGCGAGGGCGGGCGGCTGCACAACGAGCGCCTCTCCGCGGCGCGCGCGGCCACGGTGCGCACCTACCTGCTCGGGCACGGCATCGATGCCTCGCGGCTGACCTCTCGCGGCTACGGTCCGCGGCAGCCGCTCGAGAGCAACACCACCGCCGAGGGGCGCGCGGCCAACCGGCGCGTCGAGCTCAACGAGATCGACGCCGACGGCCGCATCGTCCACTGATCACGGCGCCTCGCACCTGCGGCGCGCAGGGTCGTTGGCGTCAGGGCGAAACCGTGTAGGATGCCGCCGCCCGATCGCCGACGGGGACGTCTCCGGTTGTTCCGCGGCGCTCTCCTGGAAACCCAACGAGCAAAGTATGAGCTGGCAACGGACCGCAGTCTTCCTGGCCGCCCTGGCATTCGTCCCCTCCATCGCAAGCGCACAGCAGGGTCCTCGTGACCGCGCCGCCCGCTCGCTCATCTCCGACGCGGTGGAGGAGTATCAGAACCTCGAGATCGACCGCTCCCTCGAGCGCCTGCAGAACGCCGTGCGCACCTGCGCCAACAACGGCTGCTCGCCCGCGATGACCGCGCGCGTGCACATGGCGATCGGCATCGTGCAGGTCGGCGGCCAGCAGAACACCACCGCCGGCGTCGAGTCGATGGTGCGAGCGCTGCAGCTCGACGCCAACGCCCAGCCCGACGCGATGCTCGTCACGCCGGAGATCAGCGCGGCCTTCCGCCAGGCCCAGGGCCAGCTCGCCGGCGGGGCGCGCACCACCCCGGCGACCACGCCCGCGACCACGCCGGCGACCACCCCGCGGCGTCCCTCGTCCGGCGGCGGTGAGCTGCTGCACACGCCCGCCCCGGAGCAGCTCCCCAACACGCCCCTCCCGGTCTACGTCGAGCCGAGCGCGACCTTCTCCGTCGAGCACGTCTACGTCTATTACAAGGGCAACGGCATGCGCTCCTTCGAGCGCCGGGAGATGAGCCGCGCGGCCAACGGCTACGGCGCGGAGATCCCCTGCGCCGCGATGATCGCCCCGTCGATGGAGTACTACGTCACCGCGGTCGACGCGAACACGCAGGTGGTCGCGACCGTCGGCAGCGAGACCTCGCCGGTGCAGGTGCCCATCGTCACCCGCCGCACGCAGCCCGCCCCCGCGCTCCCCGGCCGCTCGCCGCCGGAGACCTGCGCCGCCGACACGGAGGAGTGCCCCCCCGGCATGACCGGCCCGCAGTGCCGCTCTCGCCCCGCGCCGCGAGGCAACCGCGGCCTCGGCGACCCCTGCGGCTCCAACGACGAGTGCGGCGAGGGCCTGCACTGCGACGCCGGCGCCTGCGGAGTGGGCGAGGCCGCCGGCCCCGGCGAGACCCCGGAGCCCACGGACTCCAACGCGCCCCGCACCTCGCGCTTCTCCTTCGACCTCGGCGCGGGCATCGGCGCGGCCTTCCTCACCGGCCGGCCCTCCTACGCCGAGCAGCGCCTGCTCGTGAACTCCGCCGGCCAGGTGGTGCGCCGCGACTGCGGCGACGTCGTCTGCTACCAGACCATCGACCCGGGCTTCGCGCCGACCTTCTTCCTCGCCGCCAACGTCCGCTACAACTTCACCCCGCGCATCGGCGCGGCGGTCGTGACGCGCTTCCAGTTCGACGCGGCGCCCTGGGAGATCCCCGCCACCACCGGCGGCTCGGCGCGCAGCAACCCCTTCGCCAACCTCCTGCTCATGGGGCGCATGTACTACGCGTTCACGCCCCACGGCTTCGCCTCGAGCGGCTTCGTCGCCAGCGCCTTCGGCGGCGGCGGCGTCGGCCAGATCGAGCCCAAGCCCGCGCTGCCGTCGACGGAGACCCGCAGCGGCGCCCACGTGCTCTCGGGCTACGGCAACGTGCACGCCGGAGCGCGCGTCGAGTACGCCGTGCGCAACGGCTTCCACGCCGGGGCCGAGGTCACGCTGCAGTTCATGTTCCCGACCTTCCTGTTCAACATCGACACCACGGTCTTCCTCGGCTTCCACCTGTAGAGCCCGCGGGCGGGGTTCACCCCCGCCGGTGCGCCGCGATCGCGGCCAGCATCTCCGCGAGGAGGTTGGCCGCGAGCAGGCTGGTCACGCCGTTCACGTCGAAGTCCGGCGACACCTCCATCACGTCGCAGCCCACCACCCGCAGCGCCTTCGTCGCTCGCACCATCGCCAGCGCCTGCCAGGAGAAGAAGCCCCCCGGCACCGGCGTCCCGGTCCCCGGCGCCATCGACGGATCGACCGCGTCGACGTCGAAGCTCACGTAGTAGGGGCCCGTCTTGGGCAGCGCCTCGATGCGGGCGATCACCCCGTCGAGGTTACGGTGCACGTCCTCGGCGCTCAGCACGGTGAAGCCCACCTTCTTCGCGTAGGCCAGGTCGTCGCGCGTCGAGAAGGGACCGCGGATGCCGATCTGCAGCACGTCGTCCGGCCGCAGCAGCCCCTCCTCCACCATGTTGCGAAAGACCGTCCCGTGGTGCGGGTCGATGCCCCACGCGGCGGGGTAGGTGTCGCTGTGCGCGTCGAAGTGCACCAGCCCGAGGGGGCCGTGCACCAGGGCCAGGGCGCGCACCGCCGGCAGCGAGCAGGTGTGGTCGCCGCCGATGAGCGCCGACACCGCGCCCGCCGCGGCGATCTCGGCCACGCGGGCCTCGATGCGGGCGAGCGAGCCGCGCAGGTCCATCGGGACGCAGGCCACGTCGCCGCCGTCGGCGCAGCGGAGCGTCTCGAAGAGGTCGATGTCGGGGTCGGGGTGGAAGCCCCGGGTGAGCGCGCTCGCGGTGCGCACCCCGCGAGGGCCGAAGCGAGCGCCGGGGCGGTAGGTGGTGCCGCCGTCGAAGGGAGCGCCGATGATGAGCGCGTCGACGTCCCTGGGGTCTTCGTGCACCGGCAGCCGCAGGAAGGTCGACACGCCGGCGAAGCGCGGCACCTCCCTCGGCGACACCGGCTTGAACGCGTTGGTCATTGCGGATCCTCCTCTGCTCGAGGGTAGAACCCCCTCACTCGATGCGGTAGCGCAGCAGGCGGCACTCGATGTCGCCGTTGTAGAGCTCGAGCTCCATCTCCGGCGTGAGCCCGAGGCTGCGCTGCACCATCGGGTTGCCCGAGATGAGCAGCACCGTGCTGCCGTGCATGGTGCGCAGCGCCTCGCCCCACTGGCGGAAGAAGCCCGCGAGCTGCAGCGGCTGCGCGGCGAGCCGCCCCCCGTACGGCGGGTCGGCCACCACCCAGGCCGGGCCGTCCTCCTCGCGGTAGGTGCGCGCGTCCCGTCGCTGCACGGTGACGGCGCCAGCGACGCCCGCGGAGGCGAGGTTCTGCGCCGTGGCGTCGACCGCCGCGGGGGAGACGTCCGTCGCGACGATCTTCACGGGGCACTCGGTGAGCACCGCCGCGTTGGCCGCCTCCAGCAGCGACTCCCACGCCGTCGACTGCGCCGCGTCGAAGCCCGGCCAGCGCTCGAAGCCGAAGCGTCGGCGCAGCCCCGGCGCCACGCGGCACGCGATCATCGCCGCCTCGATGGCGATGGTCCCGGCGCCGCACACCGGGTCGATGAGGTCGGCGGTCGCGTCCCAAGCCCCGATGCGGAGCACCGCCGCGGCGAGGTTCTCCTTCATCACCGCGTCGACCGTCGCCACGCGGTAGCCGCGCTTGTGCAGCGCCTCGCCCGCGAGGTCGAGGTACACGGTGGCCTCGTCCTTCACGAGGCGCACCACCACCGAGACGTCCGGGTCGCGAGGATCGACGTCGGGACGGCTCCCGTGCAGGTCGCGCAGCGAGTCGACGATGGCGTCCTTGGTCTTGAGCGCGATGAACTGCGAGTGCGTGAGCTGCGAGCTCCGGCACGTCGCCGACACGGAGAGCGTGTGCCTCGGCGTGGCGTGCTCGTCCCAGCCGAGCGCCCTCACGCCGTCGTAGAGCGCCTGCTCGCCCTTGGCGGGGAAGCGCCCCCGCTCCAGCAGCACCCGCATCGCGATGCGGCTGTGCAGGCAGGCGCGCATCCCGTCCGCGAGGGCGCCCTCGAAGTGCACCCCGCCGCGGTCGGCGCGGACGTGCCAGAAGCGCATGGAGCGAAGCTCGTCCCGCAGCGCGGGCTCGGTGCCCTTCGCCGCCGTCGCGAAGAACCGCAGCGGACCGGGGCCGCTCACTTCGCCCGGCCGATCCACGCCTCGAAGTCGTCGGCCATGCGCTCGAAGGAGCCGCCTTCGGTGGTGCCGATCACCTCGCGACCGTGCACCACGCGCACGGTCACGTCGAGCTCCACGGGGCCCTTCTGCGGGGCGATGGAGGGGAGCTTCGCGATGGCCGCGCGGCCCTGCGCCACGGCCTCGTCGACGCTCAGGTTGCAGCTGGCCACGATCGCGTCCGCGCTGAGCGCGGAGCCGGTGAGCGCGCGCAGCGTGTCGTTGAAGGTCTTGGCGTTGCCGGGCGCCCAGTAGTGCTTCGCGAGGTCGGGGCCCACCTTGGGGTTGTCGACCAGGTGGCCGTCGCGCGCGAGGAAGAAGGCCCGCGTCTGGTGCACCGCCATCTCGGCCATCACGTAGCCGTGGTAGTAGGCGCTCGCCTCGCCCGCGAGCAGGTGCGGCACCGCCAGCACCGGGCGCGTCCCCGCCGAGAGCCCCTGGAGATCCCGCTCCACCTCGCGGAACATCGCCAGCACCTTCTCGGGCTGGAGGTCCTCCTCGGACATCTCGTAGAGCCGCCGCTCGGCCATCGGGATCGTCAGCATCGCGCGCACGTCCCACGGCCGCATGGGCTGCGCCTCGGCGATGGCCTCCTCGATGAGCGACTGCGGGATGGGCGCTCCCTCGCCGTCGGTGAGGTAGCGCGAGCGCCAGTCCGCGTCGTCCAGCAGCGAGTCCATGAACATCGACTGCGTCTCGGCGTAGGCCACGGAGGTCGGCGCGAACTCCTGCGCGAAGCACGGCGCGTCGCTCTCGATGTTGCTGAAGTGCGCCGCGTGGCCGCCTTCGTGGAAGAGCGTCTCGGTCGCGCGCAACCCGCTGCCCACGGCGCCGCGCACCGCGTTGGCGGTGAAGTTGATGCGCGCCGGACGCCACGTCCCCGCGTCGCGGAAGCCCACGCCGGGGCCGTGCATGAAGCCGTTCTCGTACTTGCCCGCGCGGTCGACGAGGTCGAGCGTGAGCGTCGCCCCGCGGAACCTCACCCCCAGCCCCGCGAACGATCGCCCCCACCGGCGCACCGCGGGGCCGAAGCCGAAGTAGGGGTCGAGCGCGGCGGCCAGCTTGCCCGCGCGGAGGAAGAGGAAGTTCCAGGGGTCGAGGGCGCCGTCGCCGTGGCGCTTCGCGAAGGACGCGAGTTCCGCGCGGGTGCGAGCGGCGGTGCGCGCGGCGAGGTCGTCGAGGGCGCCGAAGAGCTCGGCCTTGGTCATGCGCTCGACGGTGTGCACCCGCCACGCGTAGTAGTCCGAGTGGCCGAGCATCCGACCGAGCTGGTTGCGCTTGCGCACCACGTCGAGGAAGCCGTGCTCCAGCACGAAGGCCTCGATGGAGCGCATTCCCTCGTACGCGGCGCGGCGGCGCGCGGGGTCCGGGTCGTTGCGCAGCATCAGCGCCAGCTTGTTGCTCCCGGCGGCCTCGAAGAGGCCCGTCGCCGGGTCCGTGAAGCCCAGCTTCATCCCGCCGCGCACCCGCTGGAGCTCACCCTCCAGGTGCACGATCTCCTCGGAGAGAGCGCGCGCCTCCGGGCTCTCGATGCTGTTGGCGGCGAAGAGGGCGATCCAGCCTTCGAGCACGTGCTGCTGCTGGGGGGTGCCCTCGCGCGTCGCCTGCAGGTCGCGAAGCCGGCGCAGGGCCGTCGGGTCCTGGAGGAAGCGGTTCATCCCGATCTCCGCGGAGGACAGCGCCTTCTGCGCGGCCTCCGGGTCGTCGGCGACGCCCATCTTCACGGACCAGAAGAGGTCCTCCTTGGTGGTGTGGAGCTGGAGGAATTCGTCCTGCAGCGAGCGCAGCGTCGAGGCCAGTGAGGTGGTCATGGGAAGGGCAAAACCGTACCACACGCCCGCCCCCGCTCACGCGACCCTTGCACCTACACCGAGCGTCCCTCTAGGCTCGCGTTCGTGTACGAGGGCGAACGTTTCGGGCCCTACGTGCTGCGTGAAAAGATCGCGCAGGGTGGGATGGCGGAGATCTACTTCGGCGAGCGCCGGGGCGCCCTCGATTTCCGCCGCGAGGTCTGCATCAAGCGCATCCGCCCCAACCTGAGCGGCGACCCCTCCTTCGTGGAGATGTTCATCGACGAGGCGCGCATCTGCTCGCGGCTGCGGCACAGCAACATCGTCGCCATCGACGACTTCGGCAACACCGACGGCCAGCTCTACATCTGCATGGAGTGGGTGCACGGCACGGACATCGGCCGCCTGCTCAAGCGCCTCGCCGCCGAGGGGCGGCGCATGCCCGTCGACGCGGCGCTCTTCGTCCTCTCGGAGGTGCTGCGGGGCCTCGAGTACGCCCACGGCAAGCACGACCAGGGCGTCGCGCTCGACATCGTCCACCGCGACGTGACGCCGCACAACATCCTCGTCAGCTACGCCGGCGAGGTGAAGCTCTCGGACTTCGGCATCGCCAAGGCCACCTCGCGCCTGCACCAGACGCAGGGCGACCTCGTGAAGGGCAAGCTCGCGTACATGGCCCCGGAGCAGGCCACCGGGAAGGCCCTCGACGGCCGCACCGACCTCTTCGCGCTCGGCATCTGCGCCTTCGAGATCCTCGCCGGCCAGCGGCCCTTCCAGGGCAAGGACCGCGAGGTGATCCTCACCATGCTGCGCGGCGAGCGGGAGTCGCTGCGCTCGCTTCGGCCGGACGTGCCGCCCGCGGTCGAGCGCTGGGTCGACACGCTGCTCAAGCTCCCGATGGACCAGCGCTTCCCCTCCGCGGCGGCCGCCCTCGACGCGATGCAGTCGCTCCCCTTCCCCACCGGGTCGCGCTCGCTCACCGCGCTCCTCAGCGAGTTCTACCCCGACCAGGCCTCCGTCGTGACGCCCGTGGTCGCACAGGCCCCATCGCCCATGGCGCTGGAGTCCACTCGCCCGCAGCGCCCCATGCGCACCGAGGTCCTCGGCGTCGAGAGCGACGCCTCCGAGCAGACCGCCATCACCCCGCCGCCGGTGTTCACGCCGCTCCCTCCGCCCATCGCGCCGACCGCCACCAGCGCCCCCTTCGCGCCGACGCTCCCCAGCGCCTCGGTGCAGCCCGCCGTCGTCCCCTCGGCGCCGCGCCCGATGCTGCGCCGCCTCGCGATCCCCGTCGCCGTCGCGGCCGTCGCCGTGCTCGGCCTCGCGGTCGCCCTCTCCATGCAGTCCCCTCCGTCGCCCGTGTCCCCTTCCCCGGCGCCCCTGCCTGTCTCTCCGGCGCCCCTGCCTGTCTCTCCGGCGCCCCTGCCTGTCTCTCCGACGCCCCTGCATGCCTCTCCGGCGCCTCTGCATGTCTCTCCGCCCCCTCTGCAACCCTCTCCAGCGCCCGTGCAGCCCTCACCCGCGGCTCCTGCCATCAACCCGGCCCCCGCGACGCTCACGGTGACCATCCAGCCCTGGGGCAACGCGTCGCTCGACGGGCGTCCCATCGCCACCGGACGCGCCGTGCGGGTCCCTGCGGGAACGCACACCGTCACCGCCAGCCAGCCCGGGGGGAGGAGCGCCTCGCGGCACGTCACCCTGGCGCCCGGGGAGAGCGGCCGGGTGCGGCTGGAGATCCCCCGGTAGCGTCGCCGCGGCCCGACTCTGGAACACCTCGGGTCCGATCTGAAGTAAGGGTGAGGGCACTCCAATGCCCCGCTTCGCAGCCATCGATGTCGGCTCCAACGCGATGCGCCTCCGGGTGGTCGAGGCGCTCTCCCCCGATCAGGTGCGGGAGGTCGCCTCGGAGCGTGCGCCCGTGCGGCTGGGGCACGACGTGTTCCTCACCGGGAGGCTCGCGCCCTCGGCGGCCCTGGAGGCCGTGGACGCGCTCAAGGCCTTCCGCGACGTGATGAAGGAGGCCGGCGTCGACGCCTACCGCGCGGTGGCCACCAGCGCCGTCCGAGAGGCGCAGAACGCCGACCTGCTGGTCGAGCGCGCCGAGCGCGAGGCGGGCATCAAGCTCGACGTCATCGAAGGCGTCGAGGAGGCGCGCCTGGTGCTGGTCGCGGTGCGCCACGCGGTCAACCTCAAGGGCCGCCGCGCGCTGCTCGTCGACATCGGCGGCGGCAGCGTCGAGCTCACCCTGCTCACGGACCAGTCGCCGCGCGAGTCGGTCTCGCTCCCCATGGGGACCGTACGTCTCCACGAGGCCTTCCTCGACCACGAGAGCGCCGTCTCCCCGGAGCGCCGCACGCTCTTGATGGAGTACATCGAGCGCTCGCTGACGGAGGCGGAGTTTCTCCGAGGGTCGAAGCCCGACGTGGTGGTGGCGACGGGCGGCAACGCCGAGGCCATCGCGGCGCTCTGCCCCTTCGCCACCGACGACGGTGACGGCATCGACGCCGCCGCCATGCGCGCGATGCGCGACGAGATGGCCGCCCTCACCCCGAAGGCCCGCCGCGAGCGCTACGGCCTCCGCGGTGACCGCGCGGACGTCATCGTGCCCGCGCTCTTCGTGCTCTCGACGGTCGCCGACATGGTGGGAGCGGCCACCGTGGTGACCCCCGGCGTCGGGCTGAAGGACGGCATCCTCGCCGAGCTGGTCGACCGGGCGTTTCGCGTGTGGGACGTGCCCGGCGAGGCCGCCGAGGTCGAGGCCCAGGCGCTCGCGCTAGGTCGCAAGTACCGCTTCGACGAGGCGCACGCCAGGCACGTCGCGGCGATGGCCCTCTCGCTCTTCGACCAGTGCGCCGACCTGCACCACCTCGGCCCCGAGGAGCGCTCGCTGCTCAAGCTGGCGGCGCTGCTGCACGACGCGGGTGACTTCGTCGGCTTCGACGCGCACCACAAGCACACCTACTACATCATCACGCACTCCGACCTCATGGGCCTCACGCCCGAGCAGAAGGAGGTCGTGGCCAACGTCGCGCGCTACCACCGCAAGTCGCTGCCGGACCTGTCGCACCCGGGCTATCGCAAGCTCGACCGGCGGCTGCGCACGGTGGTGCGGAAGCTCGCCGCGCTGCTGCGCGTGGCCGACGCCTTCGACCGCGAGCACCAGGGCAAGGTGCTCGACGTGGCGGTGCGGATCACTCCGGGGAGGATCTCGCTGCGCGCCACGCCGAACCCGCGCGCGGGCGGGGAGAGCGACCTGGCCCTGGAGCGATGGACCGCGCTGCGCAAGGCCGACCTGATGGAGGACGTCTTCGGCTGCGAGGTGAAGGTCGACGGGGCCGAGGGGATGGGGCCGGCGAAGTCGTTCCAGTAGCGCGCGGATGGCGTTGACAGCGCCCCCCAGGCTCGAACAGAACCTCAGGGATGGAGCTGGTGAACCGCACGCCGGTTCCGGCCGCGTGTGCGATCGGCGACGGGTGGGACGACGAGCACCAGGCGGGCGTGGTCACCGCCAAGGCGACCTTCACCTATGAGCCGGGCGATGGGCTCGCGCTCGACACGCAGTCCCCGCTGCCGCTCTTCGACGACGACGAGCCCACGCGCTTCGGGGTGATCCCTCGCGATGACCTTCCCCGCGAGGGCGACGACTTCGAGGTGATCTTCCTCGGCTGCGCCCACGCCCCTCGCGGCCATCGCACCGACGCGATGGAGGTCGAGCTCTCCGTGGGCCCCCTCGCCCGGCGCCTCGCCGTCTTCGGCGACCGCCGCTGGACCGACGCCGGAGCGAGCGCCCCGCAGCCCTTCCGCTCGATGCCCCTCACCTGGCAGAACGCCTTCGGCGGCGCCTGCCTCGCCCTGGTCGACCGAGACTCTCCGGTGATCGTCACCGACGCCCGCAACCCCGCGGGCAAGGGCTTCGACCCGTGGCCCCAGGCTCGCGCCCTCGCGGACTTCCTCCGCTGCCCGCCGGGCTATCCCTCGCTCGATCCGTCGCTCGATCTGCCCAACGTCGAGTCGCCCGAGGCGCTCATCCGCCGCCGCGACGACGCGCCCGATCCGGTGTCGTGGGCGACGCTGCCGCTCTCCTCCGCCGCGCAGGCCAAGCGGATGATCGACCTCGCCCGCAGCCAGGCCGAGGGGCGCGCGGTGCTCACCGAGCAGCGGTTCCACCGGGCGGTGCCAGAGTGGGTGATCGCCCGCCCGGAGGAGGGAGCGGAGGTGGTGCTGCGAGGGCTCGATCCGTCGGGCGAGGTGCGCTTCTCGTGGCCGTCGCTGGGCGTGCTCGCGGACTTCGACGTGGGCGGGGCGCGCACCACCGTCGCCCTCGCGCCGCAGACCATGGTGGTGCTCGGGGAGAAGCGCACCGTGACGGTGACCTACCGGGCGCACGTGCACCTGAGACGGGCGGACGAGGTCGACAAGAGCGTGCGCCTGCGCATCGAGCGCGCGTGAGAGGGGGACGCGAATGATCGGGGTGAAGGTCAACATCTGCACCGACCTGAGCTTCGGGGCGCTGATGCACAACGTGCTGCTGCCGCCGGAGATCCCGATGCCGGTGCCCAACCCCTCGATCGAGACCGTGGTGATGCAGAAGTGGGCGCCCGGGGAGCTGAACAACCAGCACAAGCGCGCCGTCACGGTGCAGCACAAGGGCCTGCGCATCGTGCTGGAGGGCCACGACTGCGGGCCGCTGATCCAGGACCTGACCCCGCTCGTCCCGGTCAACGTCTACTACCTGATCATGTGGCCCTTCTCGAGCCGCAAGATCCAGTTCAGCGCGAGCACCGTGCAGGCCGAGGGCACGCCCGTCGGGTGCGCGGCGCCGTGGCTGCCGATGATGTCCTGCGGCGAGCCGGTCTCCGCCCCGACCGCCCTCGCGGTGACCTCGCTGCGCAACACCGTCGAGGTCGGCATGAGCGACGGGGACCTCGCGATCGGCCTCTCCGCCGCGGCGGCGTCCATGGCCCTCGACCTGATCTTCAACGCCATCGGCGGCGGGAGGATCACCCACCAGCTCCAGGCCGCCGCGAGCCGCAGGGCGACGGAGGCCGCGAGCCACGCGGCCGCGAGGGAGGCCGCCAACGAGGCCGCTCGACGGGGCGTGGAGCTCGCGACCCGGCAGGCCACCCGTGACGCCGTCCGTCGCGACGTGATCGGCCGCGCGGCCGGCTTCAACGACGGACCGAGCGCCGCCCGGCGAGCCCTGGGCATGGGGGTGGATGCGGCCGCCTCGCGCGCTCGCGCGGCGCAGGCCCACGCGCCCAACGAGGGGGACACGAGCGTCACCATCAGCGCTGGAGTGCCCTTCGCGAACGGGAGCGTGACCCTGACCGGAAGCAGCAACGCCGACCGCATCGGCTCCTCCGCCCAGGGGACGCTGGGCAACCGTGGGGTCGCGATCAGCCCCACCGGCGAGCTCCAGCGCACCCGCAGCAGCGTCGCCGTCCGGACGCCCTACGACGACCACATCCCGGAGCCCGTGAGGGTTCGTCCCCCTCGCGGAGGACACCGCCCGTGACGGCCGCGTCGCCGGTGAAGATCTGGCTCTCGCCTGCCACCGGGGAGGTGCAGCAGGTCTTCGTCTTCGTGAAGGTCACCTGGCGCATCGGTCCTCGCGGGCTGGAGCGCGACGCCGCCGCGCCCATCGACCCGGGCTTCCTCGATGGCCCGCCGTCGTTTCTCCCCGGCACCGACGCGTGGCCCGTGAAGTACGGAACCGACGTGGTGGTGCTGGGCTCCGCCTTCGCCCGCGGCGGACGCCCGGTGCGCTCTCGCATCGTCTCCGTGAAGGTCGGAGCGCGCGAGGTGCGGGTGGAGGCGCTGGGCCCGCGCTCGGTGCGATGGCGCGACGGCGAGACACCCGAGCTCCCGGAGCCGGAGCCCTTCACCCGCGTCGAGCTCGACTACCACCACGCGTACGGGGGCATCGACGGGCGCGTCCCCATCGCCGAGGAGGACCGCGGGCGCGCGGAGCTCGACCACCCGGGCGCCTACCCCCGCAACCCCTTCGGCAGCGGGTACGTCGTGCTGCCCGACGGGACCGACCGGGACGTGGCGCTGCCGCAGCTCGAAGACCCGGACGACCGGCTCAGCGCCGAGCGCTTCCTCGTGCGCGACCCGGCGCTCTGGTACCTGCAGCCGAGGCCCGCGTCGCTGGGGTGGGTGCATCCGGTGATGTTCCCTCGGTCGGTCTGGTTCGACCTGAGCGCCGATGCGTGGTTTCCCGCGCCGGACGACCACCGCCTCGCGGAGGTGCGCGACGACGACCTGCCGGCCCACTGGCGC
Organism: uncultured Myxococcaceae bacterium; assembly: GCA_966211675.1. Taxonomy (GTDB): domain Bacteria; phylum Myxococcota_A; class Polyangia; order Polyangiales; genus SCUS01. Next base: position 11,864 of record CBIHPK010000104.1, on the reverse strand, counting down.
CGCGTGCTCGGCGAGCTCTCTTCCGGACCGCTCTCGCCGCACCCCTGGTTCGCCCAGGAGGCCTCGCGAGGGCTGCGCCTCGACCCGCCCGAAGCCGGCACGCCGGTCACCCTGGTCGGGCTGCATCCGGAGTTCGACACGCTGGGCTTCGCGCTGCCCGCGTCGCCTCGCATCACCGTCGACATCGAGGGAGAGCGCGCGGTCCTCGCCCCCCGGCTGCACCACGTCGTGTGCGAGCCCGAGGCCCTCCAGGTGCGCTGCACCTACGCCGTCCACCGCCCGCTTCCGAGGCGCTTCATCCCGGGGATCCACAAGCGCATCCCCATCGCCGCGCAGGTCGATGACGGCGACTGGATCGCGTACGAGACGCCCCCGACGGTGCTCGATGCCCTCGAGGCAGGAGGACTCGACCCGCTGGCCTTCGTGCGAGGGGCGTGAGGTTGTTCTTGTCGAGGAGGAGAGACCGCTAACGGACGCGGATCGCGCCGTACATCCCGGTCCCCTCGTGGTCGAGGCAGAAGAAGGGATAGGTGCCCGCGGCGGGGAAATCGAAGGTCGCGCTGGTGCCGTCGTCGCGCGCGGACATGGGGTTGTTCATGGGCGCCGGGGGGTCCGAGGCCGCGCGGCTGGGCGCGACCCCGGGGCGAAACTGGTGCACGGAGAAGTCCCCCGAGAAGGTCACCCGCTGCCCGGCGGCGACCAGCAGGCACGCCGGGTCGTAGCGGAAGTTGGTGAAGCGCACCGTGCGGTCCGCGCCGTCGGCCGTGCGGTCGACGAAGGCGGTGCAGCCGTGGAAGACCACCGACCCGGCGTCGGGTGAGCCCACGTCGGTGGGTCCCACGTCGGTGGGTCCCACGTCGGCGGAGCCCACGTCGGCGGAGCCCACGTCGGCGGAGCCCACGTCGGCCGCGATCACGTCGACCGCGGCGTCCTGGTTCGATGGGGCGGCATCGCTACAGCCCGCCGCGACGGCGAGGAGCGCGAGCGGCCACGCGGAGCTTGGGGGCTGCTTCATGGGTGGGATGCTCTCGACGGTCGGAGGGAGGACGCTAGCGACGGGTGATCTGCCCGCGGATCTCGCCGCCCGCGTTCGCCGCGGTGTGGACGTTGACGTAGTAGCCGCTCGCGTTGAGGCGCTCGACGTCGGTGGCGGTCACGGCCTGCGTGCCGTTGAAGCCCGCCGCGGTGAAGCTGAGCGGGTAGACGACGCCCCCGGAGACGCCGACGGCGCCCGTGTGGATGTGCGCGGCCGTCGGGGTGAGCCCCGCGAGCACGCCCGTGTACGTGAGCAGGTCGCCCGCGGGGTTGAGGATCATCGCGGCGCTGCCCGTCGCCGAGGTCACGACCGGCGGGACCTCCGCCGTGCCCGTGAGCTGCGCGGTGTAGAGCACCTCACCGGGGCGCAGCACCTGGCCCCGCACCTCGCCGCCGGCGTTCACCGCGGTGTGGACGTTGGCGTAGAAGCCGCCGGACTCGATGAGCAGCGCGTCCGCGGGGGTGACCGCCGAGGTGCCCGAGAAGAACCCGTCCGCCGAGGCCAGCGGCACGACCACCGGGCCGTTGATGCCACCGGCGCCGCGGTGCAGGTGCGCCGCGGTCGCGGTCGCGGTGGTGGAGAGCGTGGCGGTCACCGAGTCGCGCGCGTAGTTGAGCACCACCATCGCGACGCCGGTCGAGACCGTCACCACCGGCGGAACCTCCTGAGCGCCCGTGAGGTTCGCCACGAAGAGCCGCGAGCCCGGCGCGAGGAGCTGCCCGCGGATCTCGCCGCCCGCGTTCGCCGCGGTGTGGACGTTGACGTAGAAGCGGCCGCCGCGAAGCTCCGCGACGTCCGTCGTCGTCACAGTCTGCGTCCCGTCGATGGTCGCCCCGAGCGGAGCGAGCGGGTACACGACCGGGCCCGCCACGCCGGCGATGCCGCGGTGGATGTGCGCCGCCGTCGGAGTGAGCGACGTGACCATGCGGTAGTGGATCGTGGAGGTGGCCGGGTTGAGGATCACCGACGCGGTGCCGGTGGCGGCGGTGGTGACGCGGGGCACCTCCTGCACGCCGCTGAGCGGCGTCACGAAGAGCTCCTCGCCGCGGCGCAGGATCTGGCCGCGGATCTCGCCGCCCGGGTTCGCCGTGCTGTGGACGTTCACGTAGAGACCGCCGGCCTCGAGCTCGGTCACCTGCGCGGGGGTCACCGTCGTCGTGCCGCTGATCTCCGAGGTCGCGCTCGCGAAGGGAATCAGGACGCCGCCGTTGACGCCCGGAGCGCCCCCGTGGATGTGCGCCGCCGTCGCGCCCGCCAGCGTGTGGCGGATGACGTACGAGATCGAGGTGCGGGCCGCGTTGAGCGTGATGGTCGCCGTCCCCGTCGCGGCGGTCGCCACGCTCGGAACCTCCTGGGCGCCGCTCAGCGTCGCCTCGAACACCGTCCCGACCGAGGCGTCCCCGCCGTCGGTGGTCGGCACGTCCGTGGCCGGGACATCGGTGACCGGGACATCGGTGACGGTGACGTCCGCGCCCGGCACATCGGTCGCCGGCACATCGGTCGCCGGGACATCGGTCGCGGGCACGTCGGTCGCGGGCACGTCGGTCGCGGGCACGTCGGCGCGCGGCACATCGGTCGTCGGCACATCGGTCGCGGGCACGTCGGTGCCCGAATCGACGCGCGGCACGTCGGTGGGCGAGGTGGCGTCGCCAGCGTCCGCGACGTCGACCAGGACGTTGGCATCGGTCGCCGCGTCGGGGGTCGTATCCGAGCTGTCGCAGGCCGACGCGAGCGCGCCGACGCAGACTGAAGAAAGAATGAGCGCACGCAGACTGGTCATATCGAGAGGTCTCCTTCGCAAGGCTGTTCCCCGAACAGCGACGGTCCCGGCCCTTGCCTGAGTCCCGACGCCCGGAGACGAAACCCCCCGCAGGGGTGCGGTGTCAATGCCACTCATCGAGGCCATGACGTCGGCCTCCATGCGACGACGGGTCGATCAGCGCGCGATGATGGGCTCCACCTCGCGGTAGACCCGGCGGCGCCACTGAGCGAGGGCCGTCTCGCCGCGCATCAGCTTCGCCGTCTCCTCCAGCACCGTCGGGATGGGCGTGAGCAGCACGTTGGGATCGAAGGCCGTCACCGCTCCCGACGCCCCGGCCCCGAGCCACCCGGCCATGAAGCCGGTCTCCCCCGCGGCGAGGCCCCGCACGGCGGCGTTGGAGAGCCGCGCTCCCAGCAGCCGGTCGAAGGCCGACGGAGATCCGCCGCGCACGACGTGGCCGAGCACCGTGATGCGCGTGTCGACGTCGGGGTGCAGCGCCGCGATGCGCGCCTCCACGGCGGCCTTGAGCCGGTTGAGGTCGACCTTCGCGCCCTCGGCCTTGATCACCAGCACCCGGCGCCGCGCGGCCTCCCCCGCGTAGGCCCGGTGTATCACGTTCACCACGTGCTCGATGCGGTCCTCCTCGGTCTTGTCGACCTCGGGGACCAGCACGGCGTCCGCGCCCGCGGCGATGCCGCTGGTCATCGCGAGGTAGCCGCAGTCGCGCCCCATCACCTCGATGAAGAAGGTGCGCCTGTGCGCGCTCGCCGTGTCGTAGATGCGGTCGATCGCCTCGACGATGGTGTTCATCGCCGTGTCGACGCCGATGGCCATGGCCGTGCACGCGAGGTCGTTGTCGATGGACGCCGGGACGCCCGCCACCGCGAGCTCCCTCCCCGACGCGGTGCGCACGCCCGCGAGGGTGTTCGCGCCCGCGAGCGACCCGTTGCCGCCGATGACCAGCAGCCCCTCGATGCCCGTGGCGAGCACCTGCTCCCTCGCCCTCGCCTGCCCCTCCGCGGTCGGAAACACCTTGGATCGCGCGGTGCCCAGCACCGTCCCGCCGCGGCGCGCGGCCTCGTCGAGCGCCCCGAGGTCCACCGGGCGAAGCCGCCCGTCGAGCAGGCCCGTGTAGCCATCCTCGACGCCCACCACGTCGAAGCCCATCTCGACGCCCACCCGGGCCGCCGCGCGCAGGGCCGCGTTCATCCCCGGCGCGTCGCCGCCGGACGTGAGCACCGCCAGTCGATCACCTCGCTGTAGAGCCATCGGCTGAATCCTCCGCGACGGAGGCTACCGCGGTCGGCGCGGCGCGTGGGCTCTCCCTCGCTACGGGCTGTTGAGCCGGATCACCTCGCCCTGCACCGAGACGTCATCCGTCGCTGTCACCTCCACGCCGCCTCGCCTCGCGTGCAGGGCGATCGCGTCCGCCGAGAGCCGCAGCCTCCCCGGCAGCTCGATGGACGCGTCCATGGACAGCAGCCGCACCACCGGCCCGTCGGGCGACTGGCGCAGCTCGACGAGCGGCGCGCCGTCCGAGGCCAGCACGCGCAGCGACTCGCCCGGCGAGAGCGAGAGCACCGGGCCGCGCGCTTCCGCCGCGGGGCGCGACGCGAAGCCGTCGATCACCCCCGTCACCACCGGCTCGGCCTCGTGCGCCATCGCCACCAGCAGCACCCGATCGCCCTCGCGCACCGCGACCCCATGGAGCGTCGGGACCCATCGGTCGCGACGCTCTCCCGACGCGTCGGTCCAGAGCACGCGCACCCGACCCTGGAGCGTGGGGTGACGGTCGTCGACGCACTCGCCCATGCACGGCGGCGCCACCGAGGCGCTGGGGGCGGGCGCCACCGCGAGGTCGAGGTCGTCGAGGGTCACGGTGGTCGCGCCGCGCAGGCGCTCGTCGCGGTGGGGCATCACCCGCGAAGGTACACGGCTCCACCGCAGCCGCGGATTGACCATCGCACGCGGCCTCGACGAAGCTCACGGACCTCGTGGGAACCCTCCTCGTCGAAGTCCACAACCTCGAAGGCAACGCCCGCGACACGAGGGCCTTCCCGGCCGCCCTCGTGCGCGTCGGCCGCAACCGCGTCAACGACCTCGTGCTGCCGCACCCGGCGATCTCGCAGTTCCATTGTCACCTGCTGGTGGAGGGCGGCGCGGTGGTGCTCGTGCCGGGGCGAGCGACCAACGCGGTGACGGTCAACGGCCGCGAGGTCGCGCAGGGCCGGCGCACCCCCCTCGACGCCCGCGCCGAGGTGAGCCTCGGACCGATCACCCTGCGCTGCACCCTCGACCCGATGGACTACCAGAGCCCCGACGTCGCGCCGGAGTGGCTCTCCGATCGCTTCTCCTGGGCGCCCGATCGCAAGGCCCCGGCGGTCCCCGAGACGGTCACCTACAACCCCGCGGCGATGCGCGCCTACGCCGAGGCGCTCGAGACCTCCCGCGGCGGAGCGCCCCCTCCGGCTCCCTCCGCCGCGAAGGTCGACCCGCTCGTGGCCGTGCTCGAACGACGGCGCGTGGCCTCCGACGACGCCGCGGCCCTCGTGCGCGATCGCCTCGCGGCGGCTCTGCCCTCGGCCCGCGCGTCGCAGTTGCGGGTACTGCTCACCGAGCACCCGGAGCTCGGGGCGCTGGAGGCCGTGCGCGCCCTCGCGGTGGAGCACGGAGTGACCACCGAGGACGCCCTCGGAGAGCACGCGCTGCTTCGGTTGCGACAGGTGGCCTGGCGCTACGGCGCGGCGCCTCCCTCGACGGCGGCGGAGGTCGACGACGTGGTGCTGCGCCTCGCGGCGGCGCTCGACGGGATGGCCGACGCGCTCATCGCCCTGCGCGCCGTGCTCGAACCGAGGGCCTTCGTCGAGGCCGCCGCGCACGGGGGAGCGGGCGACGGGCTGCGGGGCGACGAGAGCGCGGTGCTGCTGCGCTGGCTCTTCGCGGCGGACGCTCCCATCGCCGCGAAGGTGCTCGGGCTGCGGCAGCTCGCCGCGGAGCTGGCGGAGCGGCCGGGGCAGCTCACCGGGGCGGTGATCGAGGGGGTGCGCGCGCTGCTCGACCGGCTGAGCCCCTACGCGCTGGAGCAGGAGCTCTCGGCGATGCGCGCGGGCGCGGCGCTCGACGCGCAGGCGCAGGCGGGGCTCTGGCAGCACTGGCGATCGCTCTTCGGCTGGTACGCGGCCAACGGGCGGGAGCTGCAGGCGACGGTGTTCGGGCGGGCCTTCTCGGAGTCGCTGCTGCGCGACGCCGGGGTGCTCTGGGAGCAGGGCTGAGCGCTACGGGTTGAGCTTGATGGTTCCGCCCCGGACGATGACCTCCGAGGGCTTGAGCTCCATCGAGCTGTGGCCGCAGGTGGCCTTGATGGACTTCGCGCCGGTGACGGTGACGGTGCCGTCGGGCAGCAGCTCGACGATCGACCGGCCGCACTCGATGCGCACCTTCGGCCGGCTCACGACCCTCACCCCGTCGGGGTCGATCGTGACCGTCGACTCGTCCCCTCGATTGACCTGGAAGTAGTTCGACGCGTCCACGTTGACCGACGGGGCCATCAGCCCGATCGAGGCGTCCGACGCGACCGTGTAGCCGTCGAGGACGTGCGTGTAGCTGACCCCGTTCACCGTGAGCTCGTCCCTCGCTTCGACGGTCGTGTTGCGCCCCTTTCCCCCGACGACGCGCTCCTCCAGTCCGTCGATGCGCACCCGGTGCCCGCCGGTGACGGCGACGCTGTCGTCCCCCAGCACGCGGGCCTTCCGATCGTTGCGCACCAGCAGGTCGTCGTCCCGGTCGATCACCCCCTTGCGATCGCGGTGCACCCGCACGCTCTGATCGACGCCGATGCGCTCGGTCTGCGAGGCGTCCACGGTGTTCGACTGCGCGGCGTGCACGTGCGTCGCGTGGTCGTGCAGCACCTCCTCCCGCAGGTCGCGCTCCGCCCGAAGGAAGACCTCCTCGCGGCCCGACTGGTCCTGGAAGCTGAGCTCGTTGTAGTGCGCGGGGTCGGCGCCCGGCGTGCTCTGCGTGCGGATCACCGAGCGCGTCACCGCGTCGGGCCGCTCCAGGTCGTAGGGCGGCGGGTGCGTGCCGTTGTAGACCCCGCCGGTGATGAGCGGACGGTCCGGGTCGCCGTCGATGAACTGCACCACCACCTCCATGTCCTTGCGCGGCACGAACACGAAGCCGAACCCGTTGCCCGCCCACGCCTGCGCCACGCGCACCCACGCCCGCTGCGCGTCCTCCGGCGATCGCCCGTCTCGCTCCCAGTGGAAGCGCACCCGCACCCGCCCGTAGTGCTCCGTCTCCACCTCGTCGCCGCCCGCGCTCACCACCCTCGCCGTCTGCGGACCATGGATGCGCGCCCGCCGATGCCTCAGCTCCGGCCGCACGCTCACCGTCGCCGGGACGCAGGTCACCTCGTTGCGGTACGGCTCCTCAGCGCCCTCGCGATGCCCGTCGCGCGTCTCCTCCGCCGCCGCGCAGCGGTGATGCACCGCGGTCACGAGGTACTCCTGCTCCATCGCCTCGACCCGGTGTCCCTCCAGCCGGAAGAGCATCCCCGGCCGCAGCACCGTCACCGACCCCTCGCCCGTGAAGGTGCGCGCCCCCTGCAGGTGGCGCTGCGCCTCCAGCGTCGCGCGGTGCGCCACGTCGTTGCGGCCGTAGGCGTGGTCGCCCGCGTCGTAGCGATCGAAGATCACGTCCGCCGGGTGCACGTACACCTCTCGATCGACGCCCGCCGCGTCGGCGCTGCGGTTCTCGTGGAGCACGCGCAGGCTCGGGTTGGACCAGTCGTAGTCCATGGCCACCGCGCTCGTGGAGGTGAGCGCGCTCGCGGCCTCGAAGCGGCGCAGCGACTCGTGGCGGTGCGTGTCGTGGTCCTCGTCGGTGACCGCGATGCGCCGCCCGTCGGGCCCGTCGAAGGCCGTGAACGCGTGGGCGCCGTCGAAGAAGACCACCTCCTCGTGCGCCTCTCCCTCGACGATGAGGTACCCGATGGCCTCCTCGGCCAGGATGCGCTCGATGAACTCCAGGTCGCTCTCGCGGTACTGCACGCAGTGCTCTCGCACCGGCAGCGCCCGCTGGATCGCGAACCTCACCTGTCGCCGATAGGGTCGCAGCGCCTCCTCGACGACGGCGCGCACCACCTGCTCGACGGTCTTCCCCTCGAAGACGCGCGAGTCTCTCCGCTGCGAGAGCGCCCACAGCGCCGGGACCAGCGTGACCCTCGCGTGGGCCTTGTGGTCGCGCACCCCGAGCGCCTCGACGCGCGACACGACGCCCTGCACCCGCCTCCCCCGACCGTCGCGGCTGAGCGAGAAGACCGCGTCGCGCCCGAGCAGCAGCGCCGGGTCCGCGTCGGCGTGCTCGCAGGTGAGCTCCAGCTCCGTCACCGTCACGCGCGACAGCCCCTCGCGCACCTCCGCCCGCCGCATCCTCCACGGCCGGTGCGTGCCTGCGCTCTCGAAGTGCCACTCCACCGCGGGCAACCGCCGGGCCTCCCTCGCCTGCTCCGCCGCGCGCTCTCGCAGGGTCTCGTAGGCGTGCACGGCGTCGTCGATGACGCCGATCGCCGAGCTCGCCGCGCGCATCCCGGAGGCCACCGCCCGCGCGACCGGCGACTCGTTCACGGCCCCTTCGAGGTCCGCGAACTCGCCGCCCAGCTCCAGCGCCGGGCGCAGCACCTCGCCCGCGCTGCGAGCCTCCGTGAGACGCCGCACCCGCTCGGCGTCCGTCGCCGCCCGCTCGGCCGCCTCCTCGACGTCCCCGGCCGTCCCATCGCCACGTCGCTCGCCGTTCGACATGGCGGCGATGATGCCACCGCCCATCGCGCTCACGAAGCGTCGCGTGGCCATTGCGACGCGGCCCCGTCTCACGGTGTCATCGGTCGATGAGCGAACCCACGCTGACCATCGAGACCCGCGGCCGCGTCCTCGTCGTGGGCCTGTCCCGCGCGGCCAAGCGCAACGCCTTCAACCTCCAGATGCTGCGCGAGCTCGCGGCCGTCTACGCGGAGTTGGAGGACGACCCGGAGCTGCGCTGCCTCGTGCTCTTCGCCCACGGCGACCACTTCACCGCGGGCCTCGACCTCGCCGAGGTGGGTCCGCACGTGGCGGCGGGCGGCGAGCTCCACGTCGAGGGCGGCGTCGACCCGCTCGACCTCGCGGGACGCCGCCGGGTGAAGCCCGTGGTGATGGCGGTGCAGGGCTACTGCTACACCATCGGCGTCGAGCTCGCGCTCGCGGCCGACGTGGTGGTGGCGTCGCGCGACGCGAGGTTCACGCAGTTCGAGGTGCGCCGGGGGATCATGCCCTTCGGCGGCGCGACGCTGCGCTTCGCCCAGGTGGCGGGCTACCAGAACGCCATGCGGTACATCCTCACCGGCGACGTCTTCGACGCCGAGGAGGCGCGTCGCATCGGCGTCGTGCAGGAGGTCACCGACCCGGGGCAGCAGGTGGAGCGGGCGATCGCGCTGGGCGAGAGCATCGCGAAGCAGGCGCCGCTCGCGGTGCAGGCGTCGAGGGCCAACGCGAAGCTCGCGATGGAGCAGGGCCACGCGGCGGCCTACGCGGCGCTGATGACGAAGGCGCGCGCGCTGATGGGGAGCGAGGACGCGGCGGAGGGGCTGCGGTCCTTCGTGGAGCGACGCGAGGCGGACTTCCGGGGGCGGTGAGCGGGATGGCGCTCGTCGAAACTCCGACGGCTCCGAAGGCCACCCAACGATGAACCCCTCCCAGCGTACCCCCCTCACGCCGTCCGCCCTCGTCGCGCAGCTCCGCGCGCTCGGGCTCGCCGAGGTCCCCGTCGTGGTCGTGCACTGCTCTCTCCGTGCCGTCGGGCCCGTCGAGGGTGGGCCCCTCGGTCTCATCGCGGCCCTTCGCTCGGCGCTCGCCCCCGACGCCACGCTCGTGATGCCCTCGATGAGCGACGACGACGAGCACCCCTTCGACACCGCCACGACCCCCTGCGCCGCGATGGGCGTCGTCGCCGACACCTTCTGGCGCCAGCCCGGCGTCGTGCGCAGCGACAGCCCCGCCTCCTTCGCCGCGGTCGGTCCGCTCGCGTCGGTCATCACGGCGCCGCACCCCATCGCGCCGCCGCACGGCATCGACAGCCCCGTCGGACGCGCCTGCGCCCTCGGCGGCTCGGTGCTGCTGCTCGGCGTCGACCACTCGGCCAACACCACGATGCACCTCGCCGAGTCGATGGCCGGCGTGCCCTACGCCTCACGCAAGGAGTGCGTGGTACTTCGCGACGGCATGCCCACGCGCGTCGCGTACGAAGAGACCGACCACTGCTGCGAGAACTTCCAGCGCGTCGAGGCCTGGCTGCGCGACCGGGGTCTGCTCACCGAAGGGACGGTGGGCTACGGCGCCGCGAGGCTCGCCCGCGCGAGCGACGTGGTGCGCGTGGCGGTCGGGGCGCTGCGGGAGGATGCGTTCGCGTTCCTGCACGCGCGGGGCGGGGGCTGTGAAGAGTGCGACGAGGCGTGGGCGAGCGTCGGCGAGGGCGGTTCGCTCAGCAGACTGGCAGGGCGCTGAACGACACGTCGAGCCCGCCGCCTCACTCTGATCGCCGCCGTCCTCACCGCGGCGCACCCGCGGTGCGCAGCCACGCGTCGACGGTGGTCACAACGGTGCCCAGTTGTCGGGCGGATCCCGTCGTGATGTCTGGTGCGATGGCTCTTCGCACGGCCTTGCTGCGCGCATCGCTCTCGGCGGCGATGCTGTCGATCCCTCCGCCCGCCGCGGCCTGCGGCGGGTGCGCGCACTCCGACCCGGTCCCCTTAGCCATCCCCAGCGTCGACGCCGGGCCGCGGGTCGACACGCCCTTCATCGTCACCGACCACCGCATGGTGCTGGCCCTGCGGCGTGACGCCACCGTGCTCTGGGACCAGCTCCGCTACGCGGGTCGCCCCGACGACTTCGCCTGGATCCTGCCGGTGCGGGGTGACGTCGACGTCGGCGTCGGGAGCGGCGCGTTCCTCGACGAGATCGACGCCCTCACGGCCCCGGCGGTCGCGTCGCCGAACTTCGTCTGCAATCCCACCACCGGTCGGGTCACGATCACCCCGGCGCCAGCGAGCCCGATGGGCGGGGCGCTGGGCGACGAGCTCCGCTCATCCGCCGTCGACGTGGTGCGCCAGGCCGTAGTGGGCCCGTACGAGGTCACCACGGTGCGCGGCGACGACCCGCTGGCGATCCACGCGTGGCTCGCCGCGCACGGCTACCGCGTCGGCGACGACCTCGGCCCCGAGCTCGCCTGGTACACCGAGCTGCGCATGGACTTCGTCGTCGCGCGCCTGCGCCCCGGCGAAGGCGTGCAGGCGATCCAGCCGCTGCGCGTGCGCCTCCCCGCGGGCACCACCGCGCTCCCGCTCCGGATGATACGCGCGGGCGCCGCCGACCGCACCGACCTCGTGCTCTTCGTCGTCGCCGACGGGCGCCAGGAGGTGACGAACTTCTCCGCCGCGACCGTCGCCTCGGACGACGTCACCTGGGACTTCGCCACCGGCCGGAGCGACTACCCCGCGGCCTTCGCGCGAGCCCTCCAGCGCGCCGGCAGCCGCGCCTGGGTCACCGAGCTCGCGGGGGCCTTCGCCGCCTCGACCACCTTCACCGCCGCAGCCCAGGACGACTGGACGGTCGCGTCGGCCGACCTCACTCGCCCGTGGATCACCCGCCTCCGGACGTCCCTCTCTCGCGACGCGATGTCCACCGACCTCCAACTCGGCGCGAGCGACGGCGCCCCGGTCTCGAACGTCCTCGCCGCGGGTCGCTGGCTGGGCGAACCCGTGACGCCCTGCGGGGTCGAACCCGGCGACGGCGGCTACTCCTTCCCCGACGGCTCGTCTGAGTCGCCCACCCTCCGCCTCGCGCCATCTGGCTGCGCCTGCCAGGCGCCCCCGCCCTCGTCGCGATCGTCGACCCTCGCGGCCCTGCTGATCGCGCTCCCCGCCCTCGCAGCGCGCCGCCGTCGCCGCCCCGCCTAGACCGGAGATCTGATGACTGTGGGACGGCGGCTGTTGCGGCGAGGCCCCCTTCCCCGCTGCCGCGCGCCCTACCCCCGCGC
>CBIHPK010000103.1:0-29529 GCA_966211675.1 uncultured Myxococcaceae bacterium | reverse complement strand
TCGCGGTAGCCCCGTCGCTTCGCGACGGTGAGGCGCATTGAGCTGGCGTCGCGGTCGCTCCCCACGGCCCACGAAAGCTGCGGCCTCCACCGTGGAAAATGAGACCAGAGGACAGCGCTAACGCTCAGGGTCTGGCTCGGGTCACCGACGGCCTCGCGGTCGTACCGGGGAAGAGCGCACCGACGGCCTTTCGGTCGTACCGGGGAAGAGCGCACCGACGGCCTTTCGGTCGTACCGGGGAAGAGCGCACCGACGGCCTCGCGGTCATACCGGGGAAGGGCGTTCCGACGGCCTTTCGGTCGTACCGGGGAAGGGCGTTCCGACGGCCTCGCGCCCGCACCTCGGCGACGGGTTCCGACGGCTTCACGCCCGTACCTCGGCGGCCTCCGAGCTCCTCAGGCCACCGCGCTTGCGCCCCCAGGAGTCACTTTCACAGTGACTCGACCCACTGTGAAAGTGACTCGCGGACCGCCCTACGCCGTGCCCTTGCGCGCGGCCGCGACCAGCTTCACGAGGGCGCTGAGCGGCATCCGCACCTGCGCGTCGGCGCCGCCCGCGTTGCGCGTCGCGATCAGCTTCGCCGCCACGTCGTGGCCCGTGACCGCCTTCAGGCGCTTCACCATCGCGTCGAAGCGGCGCTGCTCCGCCGCGTCCACGGTCAGCCCGGGTCGCTTCTTCCCGGGCGCGGCCCGAGCCCGTCGGAGGGTCGCCGCCCCGTCGTTGATCGCCTGCACCGTCGCCCTCGCCACGTCGAGCACCGCGCCCGACGGGAGCTGGAGCTTCGCGGCCAGGAGGTCCTCGACGCGGTCGTCCTCGGGAGTGGCATCCGCGAGGTTCATCAGCGCCGAGGCGCGGTCGGTGCCCAGCTCGCGCACCAGCGCCGCGTCGAGCCGCTCGAAGAGGTCGATCAGCAGCTCCGCGCGCGTCACCGAGAGGTCGAGCTTCTCCGCGCAGAGCGCCTCGAAGGAGCCGTATCCCATCGCGTCGGCCACGCCCTTGCTCTTCAACACCTGGAGCGCGCGCCCCATCTCCAGGAAGTCATCGCTGATCTTGGCGCGCAGCGCCTCGATGGCGCTCAACGCCTTGAACCCGGCATCGGCCAGACGCTGGCGCTTCGCGTCGTGGGAGGCCCGCGCGTTCTTCTCCAGCGCCGTCGGGAGGATCGGCTTCGAGGCAGGCTTCCTGGTTCGCTTCGTCGTCGCCATGGAGGGCCACGACGCTATCGTCCGTCGGTCGGGCGAGGCAACGGAATCACTCCTCGATCAGGCGGCGGGCGGCGGTAGAAACTCCACCCATGAGCATGCTCACCGAAGAGCTCACCGAGGCGCTCCATCGATCGGATCAGAGGGCCGTCGTGCGGGCCCTCGAGACGATCTTCCGCACCGGGTCGGCGGGCGCGAGGGAGCGCATCGAAGGTCTGCTGGCCGCGGAGCAGCTCGCGACGGACGGCGGTGTGATGCGCGCCCAGCGGCTGCTCTCGACGCTGTTCTACGAGACGAAGTGCTTCGACGCGGTGGTGGGCCCCGAGGCCGATCCGTCGTGGCTGGAGGCGCTGGCGCCCATTTCGGAGCACGCCGCGCTCTTCCACATGGCGACGCTCTACCTCACGCCCTTTCGCGGACCGCGCGCGGTGGAGGTGCTGCTCCGGCTGCTAGAGCACCTGCGCCTGCCTGGCATCGGCGCGGGCGGTCCGGCGCTCGGGCTGGTCGACTCGCTGCTGGGCGCGCCGAGCGCCGACGACTGGCTGATGAGCTACGCGCGGAAGGGGCTCGATGATCCGTCGACGGCCCCGGCGCTGCGGGCGTACCAGCCGAGGATGAAGAAGAAGCACCGGGTCTTCGCGGAGGAGGTCCTCGCGCACCTGGAGCGCGACCGGACGACGGACCCCCAGACCCGACGTCAGCGGGTGAAGCGGTACCAGCCGTAGGACACGCGCTCCAGCGAGCCCTCCGCGAGCATCGCCTTCACCTTCGCCGCGGAGTGACCCATCGCGCGGAGCTCGGCCATCGTGTGCTCCGTCGCGGGCGCGGGCTTCTTGGCGACGACCACGGCAGGCTTCTTCGGCGCCGTGACGGCCTTCTTCGCCATCGCAGGCTTCTTCGCCTTCGCGGTCTTCTTCGTCGCCGCTACCGCGGGCGCTGGCGAGGTCGCTCCGCCGAGCTCGATGCCGAAGATGGACGACAGCATCGCGTCGTCGGCCTGGAGCGCCGCGCTCACGGTGGGCTTCGCGGTGATCTTCGCGCTGGCCTCGTCGATGAGGTCGAGGTGGCTCACCCCGCGCAGGGTGAAGAGCAGCTCGGGCTTCGCGTCGAGGCGCGCTCCGACGCCGTAGAGGGCCGCCGCGCAGTGCTTGCAGAGCGACGCCGAGTCCGGGCACGAGCACCGGAACTTCACCTCGCCCGCCACGGGGATGAGCCCGCTGCCGGGGCGGGCGATGAGGTCCATGACCTTGTCCGAGAGCTTGCCCTGGAGCAGCGCGAGCGCCGAGCCGACCTGGCCCGCGCACTCCCGGCGCACGGCCTTCCAGCGCGCGTCGGAGAGCGGGGCGATGGTGACGCGGACGTCGTACAGCTCCGAGCCGCTGACGACGGCGGTGACCTCGCCCCGGGCGATGGCGAGATGCACGACGCTGCCGTTGCGAGCGTAGGTGCGGCCTCGCGGGAGGCGGTTGGCGAAGTCCGCCTGCGCCTCCAGGGCGTCGCACCAGCGCTTGCCCCACGCGCTGCGGGCGATGGCGCGCCCGTCGATGACCACCGGCTCGACGACGAGGCCCTTCTTCGCGCGCTTCTGCAACGCGGCGGCGGCCTTCTTCCGGCGCTCGGCGACCGGAACGTACGGAGCCCATTGCTGGTAATAGCCCATCGACGCGCTCCTCTTCGTTGAAGGAAGTGAGCCTCCGCCGGGGTGAGGGCGTCAAGGCCCCTTCACTCCGCGAGGGCGCGGTCGAGGTCGAGCGACACGGTGGTCAGCAGCTCCTCATCGGACATCGAGGTGAGCAGCGCGGCCCCGTCGCCGCCGCCGCCGCTGGCGAGCAGGGCGTCGGCCACGGCGCGCTTGCCGGTGAGCATGGTGTCGATACGCTCTTCGAGGGTTCCTCGGCAGACGAAGCGGTGCACCAGCACGTTGCGCTTCTGCCCGATGCGAAACGCGCGGTCGGTGGCCTGGTCCTCGACGGCGGGGTTCCACCAGCGGTCGAAGTGGATGACGTGCTGCGCGGCGGTGAGGTTGAGCCCGGTGCCTCCGGCCTTCAATGACAGCACGAAGAAGGGCACCGCCGGGTCTTCCTGGAAGGCCTTCACCAGCTTCGCCCGCTTCGCCACCGGGGTCCCTCCGTGGAGCACCAGCCCGGGGGCCCCGAACACCGTCTCCAGGTACTGCGACAAGGGCCCGGTCATCTCCTGAAACTGCGAGAACACCAGCGCCTTCTCGCCGCGCTCGGCGATCACCTCGGTGATCTCCCTCAAGCGAGTGAACTTCCCGCTGTCCGCCGGCTCCCAGAGCCCGTCCCCGGTGAGCTGCGAGGGGTGGTTGCACACCTGCTTGAAGCGCATGAGCGCCGCCAGCACAATGCCCCGGCGCTCGACCTGCGGGTCGAGGTCCGGGTCCTCCAGGCGCTGCCGCAGCTCGGCGACGACGGCGGCGTAGAGCTTCGCCTGCGCGGGGGTCAACGCGCAGTACGCCGTGAGCTCGGTCTTGTCCGGGAGGTCGCTCACCACCGAGCGATCGGTCTTCAATCGCCGCAGCAGCCAAGGGCGCACCAGCGCTCGCACGGGCCCCCACGCCGCCGTCCCCTCGTCGGACTCCGCGGCGCGCTTCGCGAGGCGGCTGAAGGCGCGCGCGGTCCCGAGCAGCCCCGGCTGGAGGAAGTCGAAGAGCGACCAGAGGTCCCCGGCGCGGTTCTCGACGGGCGTCCCGGTGAGCGCGAGGCGGGCGCGGGCGGTGAGGGATTTCACCGTGCGCGTCTGGCGGGTGTCGGCGTTCTTGATGGCCTGGGCTTCATCCAGCACCAGGAGGTTCCACGCGGTGGAGCGCAGCCACGCGACGCGGGCGAGCGCGCCGTAGGTGGTGACGACGACGTCGACGGTGTCCAATGGAGCCCCGCCGTCGAGCTCCTTTCGGGACATCGCGGAGGGGTGCGCGAGGAGCACCCGCAGCGAGGGTGCGAAGCGCTCGAGCTCCGCCTTCCAATTGCCCAGCAGCGACGCCGGCACCACCAGCAGGTGCGGCGGCGCCTTCTCCTTCGCCGGGCGCCAGCGCTTCTCCAGCACCATCAGCGCGATGACCTGCACGGTCTTGCCGAGGCCCATGTCGTCCGCGAGGCAGCCGCCGAGGCCGAGGCGCGTGACGTACCAGAGCCACCGGAGGCCCTGCTGCTGGTAGGGGCGCAGCGTCGCGCGCAGCGCGGGGCCCGGGTCGGTGTCGCCGAGGCGCGACGGATCGCGCAGGTCGGCGAGCAGATCGCGCAGCCATGCGCCGGCCTCGATGCGCTGCCACTCGCGAGCGTCGTCGTCCGGGGCGTCCTGCTCGGAGGGGTCGCGCTCGACCGGGCGAGCGCCCGCCAGCATCCGCAGCCCCTCGTAGAACGGAACGCCGTTGCGAGCGTTGCGCTGGAGCGTCCGCCACTGGTCGAGCACGGCCCTCAGGCGCGCGGGGTCGACCTCCACCCAGCGGCCTCGCAGCAGCACGAGGCCCGAGGCGTGCCCGAGCGAGGCGATCTCCTGGGCGGTGAGGACCGTGTCGTCGTCGAGGGCGACGGAGACATCGAAGTCGAGGAGCGCGGAGGCGCCGACGTGCGACGGGCCCTTCGCCCCGACGGAGACCTGCACCCGAGGGCGCGGGGGGTGGCGGGGGTTCCACCAGTTGGGCAGACGGACGAGGACGCCGGCGTCTTCGCAGGACTGCACCTGCCGCAGGAAGGCGTGGGCCTGCGACGGGGTCCACGCGAGGGGGTGGAAGATCTCGTGCGAGTCGACGAGGGCGCGCACCAGCGGGCTGTGCTCGGCGGCGCGCTCGATGGGAGCGAGCAGCGCCACGAGGCGGCCGCGATCGGCCGCGGCGGCGTACTCCTGGAGGGCGCGGCCGAGCGGGAGGTGCTGCGCGGCGGCGGCAGCGGAGACCCCGGCGGTGTAGGTCGCGAGGAAGGCGAAGGGGCGGGCCTCGTCGCCCTTGCGCTCGGCGAGGTGGAAGCACACGCGGCCGACGGTGTTCCAGAGGGGGCTCCGGGCGCGGAGCCAGGTGAGGGCGGGGCCATCGTGGGCGTCGAGCGCGGCGCGGGCGGCGCGGGTGAGGGCCGCCCAGCGGAGGGCGATCCAGTCGGCGGAGGCGTGCTCGGCGCCGGGCATCGGGGGCACGCGGGCGAGCAGGAGCGCGACGGTGTCGGGCGCGAGCGGGACCTCGAGGGAGGCGGGGTCGGCGTCGAGGTCGGGCAGCGCGCAGAGGCGGCTGACGAAGGCGCGGGCGAGGTCGCGGAGCCAGGCGTAGGAGGGCGGGAGCAGGGTGCCGGGCTCGGCGGCGCCGAGGAGCAGATGGCCGTGGTCGACGCCGTGGGCGAAGTGGCGGGCGAGGCGCCGGGCGAGGGAATCGTCGAGGAGGGCGGGCTCGGCGGCGGTCGCGGGGCGGAGGTAGAAGGCCCCGTCGGGCGCGAGCACGGGGACGAGGGCGGGCGGCGGGCTCATCGGCGCTGTGATGGGGGAATCTACTCCGACAGCTCGTGCAGCACCGCGAGGCTGTAGCGCTCCCAGCGGCGGGCGGGCCGCGAGTGCGCGAGCGCGGCGTAGCGGTCCTGCGCGTTGTGCAGCGCGGCCTGCGCCTCCTCGAGGTCGGTGCCGGCGCCCGCGTTCTCGGGCCTCGCGCGCACCGTGGCGGGCGACGGGTGGCGCAGCGCGACGGCGAGCATGAGGTCCGTCGCGGCGAGGGCCTCGTCGCGGGGGTAGCGCGGGTCGATGCGCGCGGCGAAGGCGATCATCGGGCGGCGCAGCTCGGCGCAGGCGCGAGGGTTGTCGTGGTCGTCGAGGCCGACGATGGCGGTGCAGCGCGAGGCGAGCACCCACGCCGCGAAGCCCCGCTGCACGGCGGGCGAGACGCGCATGAGCGTGTCCGTCACGGGCTCCACCGCGCCGCGCTCGGGCGTCGGCAGCGCGAGGCGCTCCCATCGCAGCATGAACCACCCCAGCCGCTGCGCGTCGGTCAGCGCCGGGTCCGCGAGCGGGCCCACGAGCGCGTGCCTCGCGGCGATCACCGTCCCCGGGTCCCCCGCCCTCCCCAGCGCCTCCAGCCACCGCTGCGCCGCGAGGGCGCGCACCGCCAGCGCCCGCTCCGGCGCCCCGTCGGTGGCGTCGAAGAGCGTCTGCGCAAAGTGCGCCTGGGCCATCACCTTGGCCCGCTGGTCGTGGAGGGAGTGGGCGAGGGTCAGGGCGTTCCAGGCGGCGAGCGCCTCGGTGGTGGCCGCGGGCCTCGGGCGCTGCAGGTCGCGGCGGTGCTCGGCGATCAGCTCGGCGCTGTCGATCACCAGCGGCGGCAGCGACGTGGGGTAGAGCGGCGTGCGGTGCACGATCGGGAAGAGGATCGCCGCCGCCAGCACGAGGGCGCCGAGCGCGATCAGCGGAGGGACGTCCCAGTCCTTGGGTGCGGCGTCGGGCATGCGGCCGCTGGAAGGTATACGACCATCCGCGCCCGAGGGTGTCGTTCCGGGAAAAGCCGATGACACCGCGGACCGTCGCGTGAGACAGTCCCGGTCCCTTCCGATGCAGAGCGAAAAGCGCGCACACACGAGGTTTCCGGCGAGGTTGCGGGTGTCCTTCGACGTCGAGGGGCACCGCCTGGAGTGCCGCACTCGCGACCTGTCGCTGGGGGGGATGTTCCTCGACACGACGGCGGTGTCGCTGCCCTTCGGCACCGAGCTCACGGTCACCCTCACGCTGCCGATGCTGGCCGACCCGGCGCCCGTCCGCTGCGTGGTGCGCTGGGCCATCGCGAGCGGGATGGGCGTGTCCTTCCTCTCGCTGAGGGCGGCGGAGACGTGGGCCATCAACCAGCTCTCGGTGCAGTCCCGGGACGTCCCCCGCTGACGGCCGTGCGGGCCCCCATCGCCGCGACCGCGCTCCTCGCTCTCGGCGCCGTGGCGTGCCGCGACCCCTATCCCCACCCGCGCTTCCAGGGCGCCGGCAGCGCCCTCCCCCACCGCGGCGGAACCATCCGCTTCGCCTTCGACTCGGACCTCAACACCATCGACCCGGCGCTCGCCAACGACACCGTCGCGGGCGTCCCCACGAGGCTCGTCCACGAGGGCCTGGTCAACTACGCCCCGGGCACCACCACCGTGGTCCCCGCGCTCGCCGAGCGCTGGGAGGTCTCTCCCGACGGGCGCACGTACACCTTCCACCTGCGCCCCGGGGTGGTGTTCTCCGACGGCTCGGCCATCACCAGCGAGGACTTCCGCTACAGCTGGGAGCGGCTGCTCAACCCGCGGCGCATCCCCTCGCCGGGCGCCGAGAACTACCGGCTCATCGTGGGCTTCGAGGACTTCCGCAGCGGCCGCTCCGCCCACCTCGCGGGCCTGGAGACGCCCGACCCTCGCACCGTGGTGGTGCACCTCTCGGACGCCGACCGCACCTTCCTCTACCTGATGGCGATGCGCTTCACCTCGGTGGTGCCACGTCGCGTGGTGGAGGCCCTCGGCGACGAGCGCTTCGGCCAGCTCCCCCTCGGGGCGGGCCCCTATGTGCTCGAGCGCTGGGAGCCCAACACCCGCATCGTCCTGCGCCGCAACCCCCGCTTCTGGAACGCCTCGCACATCTACCTCGACCGCATCGAGATCGAGCTCACCATCGCGCGGCACCTGCAGTTCATGCGCTTCCTCGCGGGCGAGCTCGACTACGCGCACAACTACTCGCTGAGCACCGCGGACTACCTCTGGCTGCTCGCCAACCGCTCGTGGCGCCCCTACGTGGTGCGCCAGCCCGGCACCCTCATCGGCGGCTTCATGATGAACACCGAGATGGCGCCCTTCGACAACGTGCACGTGCGCCGCGCGGTGGCCTACGCGCTCGACCGCCAGGCCATCGCGAGGGCGCGCAACAACCGCATCTCCCCGGCCTGGTCGCTCTACCCCCCGACCATCGCGGGCTACCGGGCCGACAACCCCCTGCGGCAGCGCTTCGACCTCGCCGCCGCGCAGCGAGAGATGACCCTCGCGGGCTACCCCCACGGCATCCCCGAGGAGGTCACGCTCTGGCTCGGCGAGGGCGAGACCGGGAGCATCTACGGCGACCTGGTGCAGGCCGACCTGCGCCGCATCGGCATCCGCGTGCGGCAGCGCCCCGCCTCGGGGAGCATCTACTACGCGACGCTCGGCCGGCGGCACACGGTGCAGCTCGCGTTCACGGGCTGGCAGATGGACTACCCCGACCCGTCGAACTTCATCGAGCCCAACTTCCACTCCCGCTCCATTCAAGAGGAGCAGAGCTCGAACCACGCGTTCTACTCCAACCCCCAGCTCGACCAGCTGCTCGACCGCGCCAAGATCGAGGGCGACACCGCCGCGCGCATCGGGCTCTACCAGCAGGCCGAGGACATCCTGCTGCGCGACGCGCCGTGGGCCTATATGTACACGTCGCTCAACATCTTCGTGACGCAGCCCTACGTGCGCGGATGGGCGCCGCACCCGGTCTGGAGCGACTACCTTGGCGAGGCCTGGCTCGACCTGCCCACGCGCGACTGGGTCGCCTCGCGCCACGCCCACCAGCGCTCGCTCGGCTCGCTCTCGGCCCTCGCCGACCCGTTCACCCCGATGGGAGCGCGATGATCCGCTTCCTGCTGCGGCGCCTCGGGTGGAGCCTGCTGGTGCTGTGGTTCGTCGCCACGGTGACCTTCTTCGGATCGCTCCGCGTCGGCGACCCGGTGGTCACCCTGGCGGGCCCCCACGCCAGCGCTCGCGACCGCGCCTTCATCCGACACTTCTATCACCTCGATGAGCCTCCCATTCGCCAGTACGCCCACTACATGGGCAACCTGGCGAGGGGCGACCTGGGCCGCAGCTTCCGCTACCGGCAGCCGGTGAGCGCGCTCATCGCGGTGCGCCTGCCCCGCACGCTGCTGCTCGGGTTCATGACCCTCGTCTTCGAGCTGTCGCTCGGCATCCTCGCCGGGACCATCGCCGCCCTTCGCCGGGGGACCCGCACCGAGTCGCTGGTGCTGGGCGCCACCTTCGTGGGCATCTCGACTCCGACCTTCCTCTCGGGAAAGCTCTTCCTCTTCATTGTGGCTTATCAATGGGGGTGGTTCCCCATTGGCGGTTATGGGGACACGGCGCTCAGCCATGTGTGGCACGGGATCCTCCCCGCGATGACCATCGGTCTCCTCGGCACGGCGTGGCAGGCGCGGCTGGTGCGAGGCGAGCTGGTCGAGGTGCTGCAATCGGACTACGTGCGCACCGCGAGGGCCAAGGGGCTGAGCCCGGCCACGGTGGTGGTGAAGCACGCGCTGCGCAACGCGCTGCTGCCGGTGCTCACCTCGCTGGGACTGAGCTTCGGGGCGCTGTTCTCCGGGGCGATCGTGACCGAGGCGATCTTCGCGTGGCCGGGCCTCGGCCGCCTCGCCTTCGAGGCCATCACGGGCATGGACCTGCCGGTGATGATGGGCACCGTGCTGCTGGCCTCGACGGGCATCCTGGTGGGCAACCTGCTCACGGACCTGCTCTACGCCGCGCTCGACCCTCGCATCCGCCGGGGGTGATCGTCGGGGGACTCACTCCGCGGGGACGTCCGCGGGGACGTCCCCTGCGCCGCTGTCGAGCGCATCGCCGAGGCGGTCGATGGAGAGGGTCCACTCGCCGCCCTCGAGGCCGAAGCCGTCGATGAAGACCGCGACTCGCTCGCCCCCTCGGAGGCGCAGCGTCGCCGACGACCACAGGGCGTTGGGGTCTTCGGGCGTGTTGTCGTTGCACGCGAGCGACGCGCCCTCGCAGCCGCCCACACGCACGTAGAGCAGCGTGTCGAAGGCCGACCCCTCGGTGCTGAAGCGGTAGTCGCCGGTGGCTGGAGCCTTCCATGTGACGCTGGACTCCAGCGCGAGCTCGCCGCCGCAGCCGTCGTAGTACTCGAAGGTGCCGTCGGCGGTGTCGCCGGTCGCCACGGCCGACCCGAGCGCCGAGCCGATGTCCGCCGCGAGGCAGGTGCTGAACACCACGTCGTCGGGCGCCCCCGCGTCGCTCACAGCGAGGGTCGCGTCGGGCTCTTCCTTCCCGGCGTCGTCGGCCATGGCGGCCTCGTCGGCGACGTCCGAGTCTTCGGCGTCGAGGCCCGCGTCCGGCGGCTCCCCGACGTCGGTCGCCTCGGCGGCGTCGGGCGCTTCGACCCGCGCGACGTCCTCGGGCGTGAGGAAGGGGTTGGCGCCCTCGCACGCCGCGCCCCCCACGACCATCGCCCACGCCAGCGCTCGCACTGCCCATCCCATGCTCAGGGAAGCGTATCCCGCCCATGGCCTCTCGGCGACGCGTGATAGCGTGCCGCCGACGATGGCCCACGGGCACCACCGCAGCCCGCACCCCGAGGACGCGAGGCTCTTCGCGCCGGAGCGCCTGCCGGGTCTTCGGCTCGCCGTGGAGGAGGTCTGCTGGATGCTCGGCCGCGGATACCCGATGAGCCTCGCGGTGCGCGCCGCGGGCGATCGGCACCAGCTGGAGCAGCGCGCCCGGCTGGCGGTGACCCGCGCCGCCGCCTCGCCCGAGGACATCGCCTCTCGCGCGCGGCGCTGCCTCGACGCGGCCGAGCTCGCCGGGCGCACCCTCGACGTCGACGCCTTCAACGTGCTCATCACCCTCGAGCTGGCCCTCGGCGGCGGACCGCTCTTCGTCTGCGCGGACGGCCCCATGCGCGACCTCGCCGGGATGCGAGGGAGCTACCGCCTCGCGGTGGAGACCGAGGGGGCCATCGACCTGCTGGGCGCGGCCCTCGCGCGCTGGTCGGTGGCGGAGTGCGTCCTGTGGGTGGACGCGCCGGTGTCCAACTCGGGCCGGCTGCGGGCGCTGATCGAAGAGCGCTCGGCCGACTGGGGGGTCGCGACGCGCCTGGAGATGGTGGGCGACGCGGACACGGCGCTGCGAGGGAGAGGGCTCGTGGCGAGCGCCGACGCCATCGTGATCGACGGCTCGCCGCGCTGGTGCAACCTGGCCCGGGCGATCGTCGAGCGGGACGTCCCGGCCGCCTGGCGGGTGGACCTCTCCGGCGCTCCGGGCGCCTCGCCGTAAGGCCCATCGAGAGCCCGCGGGAAGGCTCCGCCCGCCCGTTGCGCCCGGGGGCAATGGCGGGCAGTCTCCGCCGCCATGGAAATCCTCTTCGTCAGCCCGGAGGTCGTGCCCTTCTCGAAGGTCGGCGGCCTCGGGGACGTGGTCGGCGCGCTCCCCAAGGCCCTGCGCGCCCTCGGCCACAAGGTCACCGTCCTCTCGCTCCGCTACGGCAGCATCGACCCCGCGGAGCACGCCCTCGCGCGCCGGCTCGTCAAGGTGAAGGTCCACCTCGGGAGCGAGCACGTCGACGCCGAGGTCTACGAGGTGCGGCTGCCCTCCGGGGTCACGGTGGTCTTCCTCGGCGCGCCGCGCATCAGCGACCGGCCGGGCGTGTACGGCGAGGGCGCGGTCCCCTACGAGGACAACCACCTGCGCTTCGGCCTGCTCTGCAAGGGCGCCGTGGCGTGGATGCGCATGCAGCCCAAGGTGCCCGACCTCGTCCACCTCCACGACTGGACCACCGGGATCATCCCCGCGCTCCTCAAGCAGGGCGCCAAGGACGACCCCCGGCTCGGCCACGTCCGCACGGTCTTCACGATCCACAACGCCGCCCACCAGGGCACCTTCCCCCTCTCGACGCTCGCCGACCTCGGGATCCACCACGCGGCCGCCGCGCACATGGAGTTCTACGGCCAGGTGTCCTGGCTCAAGGCCGGCATCGTCGACTCCGACCGGGTGACCACCGTGTCGCCGACCTACGCCCACGAGATCCTCACGCCCGCTGGGGGGGCCAACATGGACGGCGTGCTGCGCGCCCACGGCAAGGGCCTCGTCGGCATCCTCAACGGCATCGACCCGGGCGTCTGGAACCCCTCCACCGACCCGCACATCCTCTCCCGCTACGACGTGGTCGACCCGCTGCCCAAGGCGCGCTGCAAGACCGCGCTCCAGAAGGCCCTCGGCCTCTCTCCGCGGCCCGACACCCCGGTGCTCGGCATGGTCGCCCGCATCGACACGCAGAAGGGCGTCGACCTGCTGCTGGGCTGCGCCTCGCAGCTGCTCCGGCAGGACGTGCAGCTCGTGGTGCAGGGATCGGGCGACCCGGAGCTCACCGCCGCCCTCTCCGCGCTGGCCAAGGAGATGCCCGAGAAGATGGTGTTCCGCTCGGAGTACGACGACGGCCTGGCGCACCGCATCTTCGCCGGCTCCGACCTCTTCCTGGTGCCCTCGCGCTTCGAGCCCAGCGGCCTCACCCAGCTCTACGCCATGCGCTACGGAACCGTCCCCGTCGTGCGCAACACCGGCGGCCTGCGCGACACGGTGGTCGACTGCGACGCCTCGCTCGGCACGGGCACCGGCTTCGTGTTCGACGAGCTCACCCCGGAGGCCTTCTACGGGGCCATCGCCCGCGGTCTCTCGGCCTACGCGCAGCCCGAGCGCTTCGCCTCGCTGCGCCGCCGCGTGATGCGCCTCGACCACGCGTGGGACCGCTCGGCCCGGCGCTACGCCGCCATCTACCGCGAGCTGCTCCCGGCCTCCGACGACAACCCCTCCGCCACGGCGTGACCGTCCCCCGCCCCCGCCCCCGCATCGTCGTCGTCTCCGGGGCGACCGCCACGGGCAAGACCGCCCTGGCCGTCGACCTCGCCCGAGCGCTCGACGGCGAGCTCGTCGGCGCCGACTCGGTGCAGCTCTACGACCGACTGCTCATCGGCTCCGCGCGCCCCACCGAGGAGGAGCTCGCGGGCGTCCCGCACCACCTGCTCGGAACCCTCGACCTGCGCGCCCCCTACGACGCCGCGAAGTTCATCGACGACGCCGACCGGGCCATCGCCGCGATCGCCTCCCGGGCGAAGGCCGCCATCGTGGTGGGCGGCACCGGGCTCTACCTCCGCGCGCTGGTGAAGGGTCTGGCGACCGGCATCCCCGCCGACGCGGCGGTGAGGGCAGCGCTGCACGCGCGCATCGCGGCGGGCGACGCGGAGACGCTGCGGGCGATGCACCGCGAGGTGGCGGCGGTCGACCCGGAGTACGCCGCGCGCATCCACGTGACCGACCCGGTGCGCATCGTGAGGGCGCTGGAGGTGTTCACGGTGAGCGGGGTCCCGCTGTCGGAGCACCATCGTCGGCACGCCGCGCTGGGGCCTCGCTACGAGGCGAGCTGGTGGTGCCTGGAGATCGAGCGCGACGCGCTCCGGGCGAGGGTCGGCCCGCGCACCCGGGAGATGCTGGCGAGGGGCTGGGTCGACGAGGTGCGGGGGATCCTGGCCGATGGATACGAGCCCGACCTGAAGCCGCTGAGGAGCGTCGGCTACGCCGAGGTGGTGGCGCACCTGCGGGGGGCGCTCCCCGCGAAGGCGCTGGCGACGGAGATCGAGCGGGCGACGATGTCCTTCGCCAAGCGGCAGCGGACATGGTTTCGCGGCGAGGAGGGTCTGGAGTGGCTGACGCTGGAGGCGGCGAGGGAGCGCTCTCGCTGGGACGCGCTGGCGGAGTGGCTGCGGGGCTGATCAGTCCGCCGAAGGGCCCGCGTCGCTGGGGGTCCCGGCGTCGGTGACCGGGCAGGAGCCCGGGGTGCTGCGGGTCCCGGCGGAGGCGGCCTCGCAGGCGTTGCTGTACGTGCGGCCGTCGCAGCCGCACACGGGGTTGAAGAGCGTCGCGCAGCCCGCCGGGCGCACCGCGCAGTGACCCGCCGAGGCGCCGCAGCCGTCGCCCGCGCAGAAGCTCGTGGAGGCGCAGTCGCCGTTGCCGTTGCAGGTGGGGCCCGCGTCCACGGTCACGCTCGTATCCACCGTGGGGCCCGCGTCGGTGCCCGCCTCGGGGCCCGTGTCGACGCCGGTATCCAGCGTAGGGGCCGTGTCCGTGCCCGTGTCCGCGTGGACGCCCGAGTCGGTGCCCGAGTCGGTGCCGGCGTCGGTGCGGCCGACGCGAGGAAGGCAGGCCGTGATGGCGCTGGCGGCGGCGGGGTTCGAGGGACAGCAGATGCACGCGAGGCCGTTGCACTCACGCTCCGGAGCGGCCTCGTTGCGGCAGAGGTCGGTGTCCGGGTTGCAGTCGGAGTTCTGCTGGCAGCGCTGACCCGAGGCCTGCGTGGTGCAGCCGGCCACCGTCACGAAAAGAAGCAAGAACGCGGTCCATCGCATGATCGTCGGGCACTCCACGGAGGCGAAACGTCGGGTCGTTCGCGGCGGCGCAGTCTATCCAGACCGCCTCGCATGGCAATGGGTACCTCTGGTCGGGTAGAGCTTCTCGCTCGCTCAGCCCCTCGCAGCGGGGCGACCGGCCGCGCCATCCGTCGAGGGCGCCTCGAATACCAGGGCTGGTTTTCACGAATACCAGGGCTGGTTTTCGCCACTCCGCCGCCACTCCGCCGCCACCCGCCGCCATGCCTCACGCTGCGGGAATTCCCGTCGCTTCCGCATGGCACGACGCGCGCTCTGAGCGCGGCGGCATGGCGACGCCCTTCGACAGCCTGGCGAAGGAGATCCTCGACCTCCTGCTCCACGACCTCGGCCAGCTGGAGACGGAGGTCGAGGTCGCCGCGCTCCCTTCGCAGCGCGCCGACGTGCTCTTCGTCCCCGACCCCGCGCGAGACGCTGAGCGCCGTACGCTCGGGTTGCTCGGTCGCATGACCGAGAGGGCGGCGCTCTTCGAGCCCTTCCACGACGCGCCGGGCGTCGAGGACGTCCGCGCCTGTCTGCGAAAGATCCTCAACCATCACCACGCCCGATCGCTCTCCCAACGTGGTGGCGCGGAGCGCTCGTGGCTGCTCTGCGCCGGTCGCCCCGACGGGGCGCTCCTCGCCTTCCGTGCGGCTCCGTCCATAGGTTGGCCCCGAGGCTTCTACGACCTCGGCGCGGCGCTCCCGCTCTCCCTCGTCGTGCTCTCCGAGCTCGACGACAGCGACGACACGCTCCCGCTCCGGCTCATGGGCGCCGGGGCGACGCTCAAGGCCGCGCTCTACGCGCTGAGCGCGCGCCAGGAAGTGATCCCGCGGGGGCGCTCACTGAACAACACGGTGGTACAGGTATTCATGTCCGCGCGGCGGCGTGGCCTGCAAATCACGGAGGATCTCATGCTCGATACCACTGAAGCGGAAGAGTACCTGCGACAGCAACGCAGGGAAGGCGTCCTGCTGGTGCTGCCGGCCGTCGTGCGGGTCGCGGAGAGCCGGCTCGCGCGCGCCGTCACGGAGGCCGAGCGGGAGATGCTGCTCCAGAAGATCCACACCGACGGCGCCGAGGCCGTGGGCGACGCGCTGGTCTCGCTCGCCCCCGACGCCCTCGCCCGCTGGCTCTCAGCCCCTCTCGCCTGACCGGACGAGGCGCCGACGGGGGCGATCGTCGGTACCAGCGCAGGGCTGTCGGTGCGCGGCTTCCCGGTACAACCGCGATGCGTCAGTGAGCAGCTGCTGAGCAGCTGGCTGGGCGAGCGACGATGCCGACGCTCGCAGCCCTGACACGCAAGGAGGCCGCGTGACCTGAACCCCGACGGCGGGAAGTGCTTCGATCTTGCGGAGGTTGGCCAGAGCGTCGCTTCGCCCAACGTGGGCGCCACCGTAGCCCACGTTGACGGCACACCGCGAGAACCTGGTCGTCGCCGCCGCCAACCACGAGTCCGTCACGCCAGGCAAGGCGCCCCTCGCGGAAGGGTTACGAAACCCCAGCGTTGACCGGGCTAAAGACCGTCGACGTCACGGAACGCAGGGGTCGCCACAGTCGAAGGAAGAGTCCGCGCAGGTGCATTGATGGATCACAACCGGCACTCTTCCTATTGCCGCGTCACGGGAAGCACTCCCGCGCTTCGGCAACGCACTCCGCGACTGCATCGGCTGCAGTCCGCGCATCTTCAATCGAGTGATCGGCCATCACCTGCATGCGGAACCGAGCCTCTCCGATCGGAACGGCTGGAAACTCCGGCGTATTGACGAAGATACCCCGATCGAACAGTAGGCGCGCGGCGAGCCGGACGACTGCGAGTTCGCCTACAGCGACTGGGACGATCGGTGACGTGATTCCCGAGCACTCGATGGCGTGCGCCGCGAGGCGCGAGCGCAACGCCGACGCCACCATGGCATTGCACTCCCGACGGCGCGCCCCCTCGGTGCTCGCCACGAGTTCGAGCGCACGCCGCACCACGGCGCACTGTACAGGTGACATCGCATTCGAGAACAGGTGCGAGTTCGCCTGGCCCTTGAGCCACTGGCGGACGTGCGGAGACGCGCTCGCGACGAACCCTCCGTTCGACGCGAACGTCTTTGAAAACGCCCCCATCACCAGATCGACTCTCCCGAGCACGCCCTGCAGTTCGAGGGCACCGCGCCCACTGGCGCCCATCGCACCGAGATCGTGGGCCACGTCCACCAGCAGCGTCGCGCCGTGCTCCGTGCAACTCGCTTGCAGTGCTGCAAGGTCGGGAGTGTCCGAGTGCATCGAGAAGAGCGATTCGGTAACCACGAGGATGCCGTTTCGAGTGTCGTTTGCACGGATGCGTCGAAGCGACTCGGTAACCGACGAAACCGACAGGTGCTCCGCGCGGATGATGTTGCGCGTCGCGAGGCGTGCTCCCTGCTGCAGGCAGGCATGCGCAAACTGATCGATTACGATGTGGTCGTCGGGACGGACGAGCCCTTGAACGACTCCGAACCCGGCCATCCATCCCGTCGGGAACAGCGTGACGTGCTCCGTCGACAGGAATTCGCCCAACTCACGTTCGAGTCGCTGGGAATGGAGCGTGTTCCCATAGTACGCGCCCGATCCTGCGCTGTGCACTCCGTACTCCCGGATGGCCTGCACGGCAGCCTCGTGGATCGCCGGATGCGACGAGAGGGAGAGATAATCCTGGCACGCGAAGGTGATCCCGCTCCGCGCGACCCCAGCGTCGTTGCGCACCGCCGCGACAGGTGAAACCTGACTCTCGATTGAAGAGAGGTAGACCCAGTTTCCCTCCTCGCGAATCGATTGTGTCCAATCGTGGTAGCGTTGCGTGCGTGCGAGGAGGTCGCTCCCGGTCGGCAAGTGAAACTGCGCCACGGCGAGGTTGTACCGCTCGCGCCTGCCGGAGACGTCAACCGCTCTATCCATTTTCGACAAGTTCACTTCTCCTACTCCGTTGCATGATTAGCTGCCCCCCCGGGGGGCCTTCCATCGTCAAACGACAGGAAAACAGGCTCACATTACCGTCGCGTTTCGCAGGGACTGACCTAGCCCCAACGGGCAGCCACGTCCACGCCGACGACTGGAACCTTGGCTCTGGCTTCCTCGTGCAACGAGGCCTCCGACTGCGATCCATTGATCTCCCGATCGCAGCGCGACGGGTGGCAATCGGTCATCCATCGGGGACCTCCTCGCGAGATCGAACCCGTTGACGGCGCGCTGCTTCAGTATCGAATGATGTAGTTAAGCCCGATATTGACCGGCCGGGTCTCGGAGTTGCCATTGAGGGCGGTATTCACATAGTTGTCGACACCAGGCGGCCCCGGGAAACGGATGTTGGCTGACCCCGGCGTGATACCAATAATGATGCTTCCAAGCGCGTGGTGGTGACTCCCGAAGCCGTCCGCCTGCAAGCTGCCCACCCTGTCACCATCGTTGCCGCCGCCGTTCGCCGCGGTCCGCGTTGCCCGGTCCGGATCCCTCATCGCTCCGCGGTCCACGCCGCGCACGAACCTCCCGCGCAGGTCTGGCACGTTGAACATTCCAATCCCTCCGCCGCTCCCATGGGCGGTTCCAATCGCTCGGAACAGCGCCGCGTACGTCGTCTGGCTCACCGCCGTGCCGTCGCACAGCATCCACCCCGCAGGCGCCGTGTCTCCTGCGAAGGCCACCACCGTGCCCGGTGGCACCAACTGGTTGCTCGCCGCAGGCGTCAGCTCCGCCGCGCGCCCTGCCTCGACCGCGAAGGGCACCGCGCTGATCTTCGTCCGCCCCAGCGACACCCCGGCGACCTCCACGTCGAGCCACAGATTGGGCGTCGCGCGCACCACGGCGGTGCACTCGTTGCCGAGCACCACCTGGAAGCGCCCGCTCGTCACCGTCGTCGCCGCAGCCGGAGTGGTGCATCGGATGTGCGCTCCGTCCGTCGCCGTCGCGTCGTCGAACACGGTCAGCCGCACGTTACGCATCCCCGTCACCGGCACGCCGCCCTCTTCGAGCGTCCCCGAATAGGTCATCGGGCTCGTTCCCGGGATACCATCCGCCCGCGTCTGCCGCACCCCGAGCACCGTCATCCCCACCATCAGCGCCGCGATCGCGCCGCGCATCACATGCTTCTCGTTGATCATCGTACGAACCCTCCGCTGACACAGACCATTGAGGCGCCCGACCCGTTGCAGAGCCGCCCGCTCGCTTCGATTTCATCGTCCACGATGCGCGTCGTTCCCGACTGCCACGCGCGCACGCCCAGCGTGCTGAACCCACCACGACGCATCACGGCGCGCGGTACCATCGGCGTCCCGCTGTCGGTCGGGCCCGCATCGACGCCGGTGTCCACGCCCGTGTCCGCGCCGACATCGACGCCGGCGTCCACGCTCGTGTCCACGCCGACATCGACGCCCGTGTCCACGCCCACGTCACTTCCGGCATCGACGCCGGTGTCCGCTCCCGCATCGCACGTCATCAGCTCGGTGCACGACCGGTCGAGCGGAGCAACCGTGTCTGTCGGGGTGCCGACGTCCACCAGCGGCGTGCCCGTATCGACTCCAGTGTCCGTCCCGGAGTCCGTATCGCTCGCCGGCGCTGGCGGATCGCTACAACCCACCAAGGCACAACACACGAGCACTCCGGAGACGCTCGTCCCCCATCGTCTCAAACGTTTCAATCGTTCCTCCTGACCTACGGTCGCAGGGTCGCGAAGGCCCCCGACGAGCCACGTCTGCTGGACTTAGACCATCATATACGATGTACAGTCAAGAACGATCTGTGCTCCGTCGACTCCCACGCCACGCATAGGATGGTGTTTGTGGCCGCGTCACCACGCGCAGCGCAGCCCGCCGACGAGCACAACACACCCACGACTCCCATCTGCACGGTACAGCGACCGTCCCGTGTCGCGCCGGTCGAGCAGCCACAGCGCGACGGCGCCTCCGACGAACACCCCCGCCGCCACGAACGACGCGACCTGGAGGCTCTTCGCCGTCTCGAACCGGTCATACGCCGAGAGGCACGCCCCGTCGGTGCTCGACGCTCCGCAGCCGAGTGACAGGTAGGACGCGCTGCGGTCCTCCCGCCAGAGGGTGAACCCGATGCCGGCCGCCGCGAAGACGCCCGCCGACACGGCGGCGGCGATCGCCCACGGGCGCAGGGTTCGTGGCGTCGCGAGACGCACCTCGGGCGCCGCGACGTCCGCCACCGTCGGCCCCTCGGGCGGCGGCGTCGCCAGGCGTCGGAGCACCACGCGCCGAGTGTCCCCGGCGACCGGCTCGTCGGGATTCTCGACGATGGCCAGCGACGTCACCGTGCCCGCCTCGGCAGGCAGTTCGATCGTCAGCGGCTGGTGTTGCGCCGACGTCACGCTGACCGTAACCGGCCCGATCGTGCGCAACGGATCACCATCATTCAGGAGGGCATCACCGAGATGCGCGACCACCCCGGCCGGTCGTGAGACCACCCGTACCTGCGCGACGTAACGCGCCAGCCCGACATCGAGCGGCGCGATGAACTCCATCTGCGCGCGGTTGAGCGAACCTCGCGGGTGCACGGCGAGGTAGGCGTCGAGGTCGCCGGCGGTCCTTCGAAGCGCCTCGCGCGTGCCCACATCGGGACTCTCGCACGCCCCTTCTCTTCCGCAGGCGAGGGCGTAGAGAGCCGCCGCGCGCCACACCAGGCCGCGGTCGTCGCCTGACCGGCACTGCTCGGTCGCCAGCGCGATCACCTCATCAAGCTCTCGCTGGCGCAGATTGCGGCGGCCGGTGGCGCTCTCGTAGAGCGACCGGATCCGCGGGTTGAGCGCCTCCCCACGCGTCGGCTCGCTCCCCGGGCACGCGGGGGACTGCGCGAGCGATGCGGCGGGGAACGCCAGCAACGAGAGAAGGAGCGCGCCGCGCATCAGAAGTCCCCTTCGGGCGGACAGATCACGCCGGGGCGCGGCCGGCATCGACGCCTCGCGGCTCGACGATGCGTGACGCGATCGACCGACGCGTCCGAGGCGGACGACGGTACCAGGACGGCCGTCGCGGGCTCGGCGACGAGGGGCTGCTCGACCGGTATCGCCGCGATCACCGACGCGGGTGGCGCCTCCCGCGGGGGCGTGGGTGACGCGAGCGCGCGGGGCGTCGTGGGCCACGGGGCCACGGGTGGCTCGCCCCTCACGGCGGCCGCGACCGCGAGGGCGGCGGCAAGCACGGCGAGTGCGCCGGCCACGATCCGCCCGGCCCGCGACGCGCGCGGCGGCAGGACCACCTGCTCGACGATGATCTGCGCGGAGTCCGACTCCAGCGGCACGGCGTCGGCCGCGTGGGTCGCGCGTCGTAGATCGCGCAGCGCATCGGCCAGCGCCCGTGCGTCGGCCGGGCGCTCCTCGCGATCGTGGGCGAGTGTCCGAGCTACGAGCGTCGCGAGCCCCCGGTCGACCTCCGGCGCCAGCGCACTCAACGCCGGAAACGGCAGCCGCTGGATGACCTTCGCCAGCACGCTCTGCGAGTCGTCGCCGTCGTAGGGGCGCCGCCCGGCGAGCATCTCGTAGAGGATCACCCCCAGTGCGTAGACGTCGACCCGCGCGTCGAGGTCGCGGCGCCCGGCGGCCTGCTCGAAGGGCATATACGCGGGGGTGCCGACGACGAGCCCGTCGCGCGTGGCCTCGTCGCTGCCCGAGAGGTCGAGGGCGGCGCCCAGGTCGAGCACCTTGGGGACCAGCGCTCCCTCGGGGCTACGCACGAGCATCACGTTGGGCGGCTTGAGGTCGCGGTGGACGACCCCGAGCGCGTGGAGCGCCCCGACGCCCTCGCACAGCGGGATCGCCAGCGCCAGCGCCTCGTCGGGGCCGAGGCGCCGCGAGGCGCCGTCGCCGGTACGGAGGTGCGCCCGGAGGGTGATGCCCTCGACGAACTCCATCGGGAGGATGAGCGTGTCGCCCTCCATCGACGGCTCATACACGCGCACCACGTTGGGGTGATCGACCGCGGAGGCGAGGCGCATCTCGCGCACGAAACGAGCGCGCAGTTCGTCGTTCGCAGCGTGCTCGGGCCTCACGAGCTTCACGGCGCGCGCCTCGCCGGTGATGCGGTTGCGCGCACGATAGACGGTCCCCATGCCGCCCTGCCCGACGCGCCCTTCGAGGGAGAACGCGCCGAGCGTCGCCCCGTACGGCAGTGAATCGTCGGACATGGGGCGCAAGAGACACCACCACAAACGATGGTGTCAACGGGTCACACGGCGCGAAGGCATCAATGTGATGGTGTTCGCCTCAGGGAGCCCGGTCCAGGCTGCGCCGCGATGGCGCGTGCCCATGGCCGGTCGCCCGAGGACCTCGTCGTACGCGTCGCCCGACGCATCGCCGCGGTGCGCCTCTCGAAGGGACTCACGCAGGAGGCCCTCGCGCGCACGCTCGGCATCGCGACCAAGAACCTCCAGCGCATCGAGTCGGGTCGACAGAACCTCACGCTCCGCACCCTCGAAGGCATCGCCTCGGCGCTGGAGGTCGACGCAGGAGACCTGGTCGCGCGCCCGACGCAGCCCACAGCGCGAGACACCTGGGCCTCGCTGATCGAGGCCGGAATCGCCGTGCTCCCCGGCGACGACACGCCACCGAAGACGGCGCTGCCGGTCTACTCCCTCGCCGCGGCGGCCGGGAGCCTCGGAAGCAACCGCCCGGTCGAGCGCCTCGCCTGGGCGGTCGTGCCGAAGCTGGGTCGGGCCCGCTCGGACCGGCACTTCCTCGCGCGCGTCGCAGGACGGTCGATGGAACCCCTGATCCCCGATGGCGCGTGGTGCCTGTTCCACGCCGACGTCACGGGCCCGCTCGAAGGGCGCATCGTGCTGATCCAGCACCGTGACATCCGCGATCCGGAGACCGACGGCGCCTACGCCATCAAGCGCCTCGGCGGTGTCGAGGTCGACGCCGAGGGCATCTCCGTCCGCCTGGAGTCGCTCAACCCGCAGTACCGGCCCTACCGCGTGCGCCTCGGCGCATTGGATGAGCTCCGGGCCATCGCCGAGTTCGTCCGCGTGGTCGCTCCCCGCGCCCCGTCGACCGGACGCCCCACACGGCGCCACCGCAGCGCCTGAATACCAGCCCTGGTTTTCGCGAATACCAGCCCTGGTTTTCCGACTGCCGCAGGCCCTTGCTCATCACGCCGACCCACGATTTTCCCTATCGGCGGTACAAGTGAAGCCGCCCACGCAGGTGCGTGGCCCACTGCCCTTCCCACTCGTCCCGCCGCTACACTGCGCCTCGCGATGACCGATCGCGCCATCATCCACGTCGACATGGACGCCTTCTACGCGTCCGTCGAGCAGCGCGACGACCCGTCCCTCCGCGGGCGCCCGCTGATCGTCGGCGGCCGCCACCGGGGCGTGGTGCTCGCCGCCAGCTACGAGGTGCGGCCCTTCGGCGTGCGCAGCGCCATGCCCATGGCCCGCGCCCTGCGCCTCGCTCCACCGGACGTCGTCGTGGTGCGCCCTCGCTTCGCCGCCTATGTCGCCGCGAGCGAGCAGCTCCACGAGATCTTCTCCTCGGTCACCGACCTCATCGAGCCGCTCTCGCTCGACGAGGCCTTCCTCGACGTGACCGGCTCCCGCGCCCTCTTCGGCGAACCCGAGGCCATCGCCCGCACGCTACGGCAGCGCATCCGCGACGAGCTGCACCTCCCCGCCTCGGCGGGCGTCGCTCCGGTGAAGTTCGTGGCCAAGATCGGCTCCGACCTCGCCAAGCCCGACGGCCTCCGCGTGGTGCGGCCCGGCGAGGCCCGGCGCTTCCTCGCGCCGCTCTCCGTCGCCCGCCTCTGGGGCGTCGGACCGGCCACCCATCAACGCCTCGCCGCGCTCGGCCTGGAGACCATCGACGACATCGCCCGCCGCGACCGCGCCTCGCTGGAGCATTCGCTCGGTCCGCTGGGCGCGCACCTGCACGACCTCTCGCACGGCATCGACCCGCGGCCCGTCACGCCCGACCGCGACGCGAAGAGCATCGGCGCCGAGGACACCTTCGGCGAGGACCTCTCCACCCGCTCCGAGCTCCTCCCCCACCTGCACGCCCAGGCGCTGCGCGTCGCGCGACGGCTGCGCCGGTCCGGTCGGGTCGCTCGGGGCGTGGTGCTCAAGCTCAAGACCCACGACTTCGAGCTGCGCACCCGACGCACCACCCTGCGCTCCGCCACCGACGACGGCCAGGTGCTCTACGACGCCGTGGCGGGGCTGCTCACACGCGAAGAACAGCTCGGGGCGCTGGTCCCGATGCGCCTCGCGGGCGTGAGCGCGGTGCTGCTCGAAGCGCCGACGGTGCAGCCCGGGCTCTTCGACGCCGAGGCGCGCCGGGCGACGAAGCTCAACGGGGCCCTCGACGCCATCGCCAACCGCTTCGGCGTCGGGGCCGTCCGCCCCGCCGACGTGCTCGACACCGACCGCGGAACCCTCCGCGACGAGGTGCTCCGCCGCGACCGCTGAAGGCGCGAGCACCGCATCGTCCGGGTTGACAAGCCACCGCGCCATGGTGCTAACTCCGCGTCCCTCATCGACCCGGTGAGTGGTGGTGCGGTAGCCAAGTGGCCAGGCAACGGTTTGCAAAACCGTGATACGTGGGTTCAAATCCCATCCGCACCTCAAAACCCGACGCCGACCGTCGCCGCCCTCCACGGCCTGACCCTCGGCGCCACGGCCGGCGCCCTCTCCGCCCTCGCGGACATCGCCAGCACCATCCTCTGGCTCGCGCCCGGCCGCGACCAGGCCCGCCTCGTCGCCGTGCTCCTCCCGCTCGGCGCCGCGCTCGGCGCCCTCGTCGGCGCCTCCGCCCTCCTCGCCGACGCCCTCCTCTCCCGAGCGCTCCCCCGCCCGCTCTCCCGCCACGCCGCCCTCTCCGCGCTCCCGCTCTCCCTCGTCGCGTGGCTCCTCTTCACCGGCGGCCGCATGCGCCGACTGCCCGCCCCGTGGCTCCTCCGCCCGCTCGCCGCGCTCGCCCTCGTCGCCGCCGCCGCCCTGGGCCTTACCCTCCTCCGTAATCTCACCTCCGCCCTGCGCGCCCGCTCCCTCGGCGTCCGCGCCCTCGGCGCCGGCCTCTTCGTCGCGGCCGCGATGGTCCTCCACGCCGTCGACCACCGCGTGCTCCCCCGCCTCTACGAGTACCTCCACGCCTCGCTCGGAGCGCTCACCCTGCTCGCCTTCGCCTGCGCCGCCTCGCTCTTCGCCCGCCCCCGTCCCTCACGCCCCGCGGTCGCCCTCTCCGCCCTCGCCCTCGCCCTCGCCCCATGGGCCTTCACCCGCCTCGACGCCTGGCCCAACGTCCGCGCGGAGGTCTTCGGCGTCCACGCGCCCTTCGTCCGCCACCTCGCGCTCGGCCTCACCGCCCTGCGCCCCACGGCCACCGCTCGGCCCTACTCGCCCCGAGCGGTCGACCCCTCGGCCGGCGTCGATCGCAGCGCGCTCCCCCGCTGGGAGGGCGCCCACGTGCTGCTGGTCACCATCGACGCCATGCGCGCCGACCGCCTCGGCCGCGTGGTGCAGGGCCGCTCGCTCACCCCCACCCTCGACGCCCTCGCCGCCCACGGAACCGTCTTCCGCCGCACCTACGCCCAGGCCCCGCACTCCAGCTACTCGCTCTCGTCGCTGCACACCGGGGAGTACCTGCACGAGACCGTTCCGCTGGGGCAGCGGCAGCCGCTTCCCACGCTCGCGGAGACCTTCGGGCGCGCGGGCTACGCGACGGCGGCGGTGTTCACCCGCGGGGTGTTCTTCACCGAGGGCGAGCGGCTCACCGCGTACCGCGACCGCGACCTCGGCTTCACCCGCGCCGACCACGTCGACCGCGACGCCCGAGGCCAGGCCGACGCGATCGTGCGCGAGCTCGACGACATCGTGCGCCGCGGCGAACCCCCTTCCCTCGCGTGGGTGCACTTCTTCGACGCCCACGCTCCCTACCAGGGCGTCGGCCCCACCCCGGAGGACCAGTACAACGACGGCATCCGCCACATCGACGCCGCCCTCGCGACGGTGCTCGACCACGCTCGCGCCGTGCTCCACCGCCCGCTGATCGTCGCCGTCACCGCCGACCACGGCGAGGAGTTCGGCGAGCACGGCGGCGTCTATCACGGCTCCACCCTCTACGAGGAGCAGGTGCGCGTGCCGCTCCTCATCGCCGCACCAGGGATGCTCCCCCGCACCGTCGACGAGCCCGCCCAGCTCATCGACGTGGCCCCGACCCTCCTCGGACTCGCGGGCCTGAGCCCCGCCCCCACCATGCGAGGGACCGACCTCCGGCCCTGGATGCTCCCCTCCCAACCGTTCGCGCCGCGCACGGTTTTCGCGGCGGTGAACACCCGGGTCATGGTCGTACGCCGCCCCTTCAAGCTCATCGCCGACCTCACCTTCGGCGTCGAGGAACTCTACGACCTCTCCCGCGACCCCTCCGAGCGCCGCAACCTCGCCGAGGCCCGCGGCGCCGATCGCGCTTCCCTCCGGGCCTCCCTCGACGCCTGGCTCGCCTCCCTCGCCGCCGAGTCCGGCGGAGGCGCGGCCCTCGCCCGGGGTCGCCTCGGCGATCGCACCGTCGCCCGCGAGCTCGTCGCCCTCGCCCGCGACCGCTCCCGCCCCTCGGCCACTCGCGCCGAGGCGGTCACCCTCATCGCCCGCTTCGCCGACGCCTCGCTCGTCTCCTCCCTCGCCCCGCTGCTCCTCGACCTCTCCTCCGACGTGCGCGCCGAGGCCGCCATCGCCCTCGGCCGCGCGGGCGACCGCCGGGCCCGCCCCGCACTGATCGACCTGCTCGCCAGCGATCCCCCCGAGCGCCGCTGGCGGGCCGCCCTCTCGCTCGACGGCGACCCGCGCGCCACCGAGGCCCTCGTCGAGGCCCTCTGGAGCGCCGACGAGGCCCTCGCGCTCGATGCCGTCCGCGCCCTCGGATCGATCCGCGACGGCCTCGCCTTCGAGGCCCTGGTGGCCCGCCTGCCCGATGACCACGTCCGCTACCGGGCCGTGTTCGCCCTCGGCGCCAGCGGCGACCCTCGCGCCCTCGACCTGCTCCACCAGATCGCGCGCACGGACCCGACGGACGACGTGCGCTCCAACGCCGTCGCCGCGCTCGGGATGCTGGGCGACCGCCGCGCCGTCCCCTGGCTGCTGGACTCCATCGGGCTCGATCGCTCCGAGCGCTACGCCCCGGAGGCCCTCGGGGCGCTGGGTGCGGTGGGCCGAGAGGTCGCGGGCTGGGACGCCCGAAACGCCACGGTCGACGGGGTGAACTGGGTGCGCTGTGAGGCGCACGAGGACACCCTCGGCTGGCGGCTCCTGCGGGCGCACGGCTGCGTGAGTGCGAGCGCCCAGCCCGAGCTGACGGTCACCAGCGCCTGGTCGGGCGAGGCCATGGTGCTGCTCCGCGCCCGGCGAGACGGACCCGGCGACGCGGTGGGCGCGGCCCTGCGGATCGACGGCCGCGAGGTGGCCCGCTGGACCCTCTCCCCGGGGTGGGACGAGGTGCGGCTGGCGGTCGGTCCGGTGAGCGCTGGCGCACACCCTGTGGTGATCTTGCTAGACAACCCCAACGCCCGAGCCCGAGTCGACCACCTCCTTCTGCTACCGCGGCGCTAGACCCGGAACCCCTCCGGGGCCTACAAGCGCCCGACGATGGCGCAGACGGCGACGATGTTTCACTTCCAGGTCGACCTCTCGGACGTCGACCGGAGCGTCTACGAGACCCTCGACCTCCGGGTCGCGAGGCACCCGTCGGAGTCGATGCGCTACATGCTCACGCGCACCCTCGCGTACTGCCTCGAGTACGAGGAGGGCATCGCGTTCAGCAAGGGCGGGCTCTCCTCGGACGACGAAGCCCCCCTCGCGATCCGGGACCTCACGGGCCTGCTACAGGCGTGGATCGACATCGGCGCCCCCTCCGCCGAGCGGCTGCACAAGGCCTCGAAGGCCGCGCCGCGCGTGGCCCTCTACACCCACACCGACCTGATGTTGTTGCGCCGCGAGGCTGGATCCAAGGCGATCCATCGCGTGGAGGACATCGCCGTCTGGCGGGTGGAGGGGAGCTTTCTGGATGCGCTGGAGGCGAAGGTCGACCGCCACTCGAAGCTCGGGCTGCTCCGCACCGACGGCGCTCTCTACGCCACCCTGGGGGACAAGACCCTGGAGGGGACCCTCACCCGCTGCTCGCTGGTCGAGGGGTGACGCTCAGCTCGCGAGAGCGGGCTGCAGATCGGCGAGGGTGCGCTGGAGCTTCTTGCGGGCGCGCGCCTCGAGCTGGCGGGTGCGCTCGCGGGAGACGCCGAGCCGGCGGCCGAGCTCCGCGAGGGACAGCTCCTCGTCGGCCATCATCCGCTGCTCGACGATGAAGCGCTCGCGGGCGTCGAGGGTGCACACCGCGGCGCGCACCCGGCCGTCGACCAGGTTGGCCCGGACCCTCGCGTCGTAGACCTCGTCCTGCGGGGCGGCGTGGTCCTCCAGCAGCTCCAGGCCGGTGGTCTTGCCGTCCTCGTGCAGCGGGGCGTCGAGGGAGACGTCGCGCACGTCGAGGCGTTGCAGCATCTCCGCCACACGATCGCGGGTCGTGTGCATTTGTGCCGCAAGGGTGTCGAGGGCCTCGTCCTCGCCGGAGCTCATGGAGGCCATGCGGGCGCGCTCACGGCGCAGCCGGAAGAACATCTTGGAGCGCAGCGGCCCGCTGCCGGAGCCCACCAGCGACCACGCCCGGATCACTGCGTTGAGGATGTACGCGCGGATCCAGAAGGCCGCGTAGGTGACGAAGCGGGTGCCCTTCTCGGGGTCGAACTTCTTCACCGCGGTGAGCAACCCGACGCTGCCCTCGGCGATGAGGTCGGCGAGGCGGACGTCGTAGCGGCGATACGAGATCGCGATCGCCACCACGTAGCGGAGATTGGCGCAGACCAGCGCCTCGGAGGCCGCCGGGTCGTCGTGGTCGCGCACCTTCACGGCGAGATCGTGCTCGGCCTCCCGCGATAGGGTGGGGAGGTCTTTCACGCACGCGATGTACCTCTCGAGTGCCTGGTCATTGTCGTGTGTCATGGCGCTGCGGATCCCTTCTCCAACGAGCGATGGCTCGCCTCGTGGGAGTCGGCCTTTGCACGCGTCGGGCCGCTCCTCGGAGCCCCTCTCCGGGTCCATGGCGGCACTCGAGCCGCGGACCCTCGTCGACCCTCGGACGCGCCGTTGGGGTATTCCCGAGCGCGAGGGTCCTCCTCTTGAACACGCGCTGGGGCGGTGGTATCAACCGCGCCCTCGCGTGGCGGGCGATGTTGTCCGCGCCGCGAGAATCCACACCTCCCGATGGCGTGGCGCGCTCCCTTTGGGGGGTGTTCCACGGCGATGCGTGAACGGGTGCCCGGAGGTTCCGGGTCTCGCGCAGCGGTCGGGCAGGGAGGCACCAACCCAAAGGCCTTGAGGAGTTTCCGACCATGACGATGGAAGTCACGATGCCCGCCCCGGGCGAAGCCCCCCTCCCCGTCCGCGCGCTGCTCGAAGCCGGCGTGCACTTCGGCCACCAGACCAAGCGCTGGAACCCGAAGATGCGCCAGTACATCTACGGCGCCCGCAACGGCATCCACATCATCGACCTCGACCAGACGGCGCGGCTCTTCACGCGCGCCTACAACTTCATCAGCGACGTCGTCGGCAAGGGCGGCCACGTGCTGTTCGTCGGCACCAAGCGCCAGGCGCAGGAGATCGTCCAGGAGGAGGCCGCCCGCGCCGGGATGCACTTCGTCACCAACCGCTGGCTCGGCGGCACCCTCACCAACTTCCGCACGATCCGCACGGGCATCGCCCGCCTGCGCGACATCGAGAAGATGAAGGAGGACGGCACCTACGAGAACCTCCCCAAGAAGGAGACGCTCATGCTCGAGAAGGAGCGCATCCGCCTCGAGGAGTACATCGGCGGCATCAAGAACATGAACGGCCTTCCCGCCGCGGTGTTCCTGATCGACCCGGCGCTGGAGGACATCGCGGTGAAGGAGGCCAAGAAGCTCGGCATCCCGCTGGTCGCCATCACGGACACCAACTGCGACCCCGACCAGATCAACTTCCCGATCCCGGGCAACGACGACGCGATCCGCTCGATCAAGCTCGTCACCGCCCGCATCGCCGACGCCTGCATCGAAGGCGTCCAGAAGCGCCGCGACGTGCCCGGGGCTGAGCACCGCG
>CBIHPK010000102.1:0-30005 GCA_966211675.1 uncultured Myxococcaceae bacterium | reverse complement strand
GCGACGGGGTACTACGGCCGATCGGTGTAGTGCCGCTCGCCGTTCATGGAGACGTAGGGGCGCTCCGGGCAGCCGTGCGCCGGAACCGCGCGTCGCACCAGCCACGAGGCGTTGGCCGCGAGCAGCACCAGGGCCTGGAGCCCGACCACCCACCACGCGGCGCGGGCGTCGCGACGGGCGCGCCCGATGACCTCCACCGGGTCGGCCACGAGCCAGCCGACGGGCTCGTCCGTCGGGGCCGAGCGGTAGGCGTCGCCCTCCGCGGACACCCTCACCAGCAGCGCGGGACCTGCCCGGAAGGAGCCGCCCAGCAGCGTGGGGAGGCCCTCGCCCAGCGACGCGGTGGGCATGTCCAGCGGGCGCAGCGCGTGGTCCGAGCCGAGGGCGGTGACGAGCCAGCGCTCCCGCTCGGCGCGACGTAGCGCGAGGCGCGCGGTGATGGCGATGGCGCAGAGCGCGGTGAGGACGGCGAGGGACTCCGCGAGCCTGAGCCCCTGAGAGCGGCTGTGCAGGCGGCCGAGCGCCCCGGCGCCGACGACCAGGGACATGGCCAGCAGCGTCGGGCGCTCCATGGCGTCGAGGGCGGTGGAGTCGAGGCGACGGGCGACGCTCGCGACGAAGCGCGCGTGCAGGGCGACGAGCGCGATGGTCACGATGGCGGCACTGAGCAGAGATTCCACGCAGTTGCCGCCGATGCCCACGTCGAGCGCGACGTTGAGGGCCGCGCCGCACCACGGCAGGAGCACCGCGAGGGTCAGCGCCACGCCCGCGATGGGCGCCCAGCGCTCGGCGTCGACGGCCCTCGGACGCAGCAGGGCGATCGCGCTGGGGAGGGCCACCAGCCACGCGAGCATCAGCACCCAGGATGCTCCCAGCGGCTCACAGCGGCGGCTCGTCAGCCAGCTCCCCATGGGGAAGCCGACGCAGGCGAACACCATCGCGCTCGCCTCGACGACGAGCGCCCTCGGCGTCGACCAGCGGGCGAAGGTGGCGGGTGAGGGCGTCACGGTACGAGCAGGGCGGCGATCAGTACTGCCATGGGAACTTCTTGTAGTCCTGCGGGCGCTTCTCCAGGAAGGCGTCCCTGCCCTCCTTCGCCTCTTCGCTGCCGTACGCGAGTCGCGTCGCCTCGCCCGCGAAGAGCTGCTGCCCCACCATCCCGTCGTCCGTCAGGTTGAAGGCGTACTTCAGCATCCGCTGCGCCGTCGGGCTCTTGGCGGTGATCTCCCTCGCCCACTGGAGCGCCTCCCTCTCCAGCTCCTCGTGGGGGATGCTCGCGTTCACCATGCCCATCGCCATGGCCTCGTCGGCGCTGTACTCGCGGCCCAGGAAGAAGATCTCCCTCGCCCGCTTCTGGCCCACCATCTTCGCGAGGTAGGCCGAGCCGTAGCCCCCGTCGAAGCTCGCCACGTCCGCGTCGGTCTGCTTGAAGCGCGCGTGCTCTTTACTGGCCAGCGTAAGATCGGCCACCACGTGCAGGCTGTGCCCGCCGCCCGCGGCCCACCCCGGCACCACCGCGATCACCACCTTGGGCATGAACCGGATCAGCCGCTGCACCTCCAGGATGTGCAGCCGACCGAGGCGCGCCGGGTCGACCACGCCTTCGGAGCCCTCGTACTTGTAGCCGTCCTTGCCTCGGATGCGCTGGTCGCCGCCGGAGCAGAAGGCCCAGCCGCCGTCCTTCGGGGAGGGTCCGTTGCCGGTGAGGAGCACGCAGCCCACGTCGCTCCACTGCCGCGCGTGGTCGAGGGCGAGGTAGAGCTCGTCGACGGTGCGGGGGCGGAAGGCGTTGCGCACCTCCGGTCGGTTGAAGGCCACGCGCACGCAGCCCACGTCGACGGCGCGGTGATAGGTGATGTCCTCGAAGGCGAAGCCCTCCACCGGACGCCACGCCGACTCATCGAAGATCGCAGAGACGCTCATGGCCGTGGGTCATAGTGCCAATGACCCACCGGAGGAAACTCCGCAGGTACATCCGAGCACACTGTGGCGTGAACGCGAGTCCACGCCGCGCCGGATCTCCGCTGGAAATGCGCGGCGCGGCCCATCGGGCATGGGGA
Organism: uncultured Myxococcaceae bacterium; assembly: GCA_966211675.1. Lineage (GTDB taxonomy): Bacteria > Myxococcota_A > Polyangia > Polyangiales > SCUS01. The sequence goes on along the minus strand of CBIHPK010000102.1, from coordinate 27,945 downwards.
GTGCTGCAGCCTCGAAGACACAACAAGAGGTGATGCATGAACACACGAACCATCCTCGGGGCGGCGGCGGTGCTGATGGGTCTGGCGGTCCCTGCGACGGCGGGGGCGCAGGTGCGCGTCGCGGGCCTCGTCGGCGTCGACTGGATGAACCACGCGCCGACCTCCCTCTCGCTTCGCGTCGAGGGCACGGTGTCGCCGATCCCGTGGTTTCACATCGGCGCCTATGGCACGGCGCTGAGCGCGCTGGAGCAGTCCGGCAGCGGCTACTCCGTGGGCGGCCTGGCCGCGCTGAGGCCGGGCATCCCGGGCACCGGCATCGACCCCATGGCCTTCCTCAGCCTCGGCTATCAGCGCACCCCGGGGGAGGCCTGGGAGCGCGGCGCGGTGCTCCAGGTGGGCGGCGGTCTGGTGTTCCACACGCTGCCCTTCCTCGACCTGGAACTGCGCGCGGCCTACGTCCAGCTGCTGGAGGCCAGCGACTCCAACGGCATCACCGCCGCCGTCGGCCTCTCGCTGCACCCGTGACGGTGGTTTGACCGCCTTGGGTCGCGCGCGGATACCTTCAGCCCCATCGTGAGACTTCCTTCCGGCCTCCTCGTGCTCTCCCTCCTCGGCTGCGGTGAGAGCAGCACCGCCAGCGACGCCTCCACCGACGCGCTCGTCGCTCCGCTCCCGTGGATGCCCCTCGGCGACGGCGCCTGCAACGCGAGGGCGCGCCGCGTCCCCACGCTCCCCGGGGTGCACGTCGACCCGTCCAGCGGACCGATCCAGTGGCTCACCAACCCGCCCTCCTCGGGCAACCACTACGGGATCTGGGCTCGCTGGGGCGCGTGGCGCGACCTGCCCCGAGGCAACTGGGTGCACAACCTCGAGCACGGCGGCGTCGCGCTGCTCTACCAGTGCCCGGGCGGGACCTGCGACGCCACCCGCGACGCCCTCGTGGCCGCGGCGGCGGGCTTCCCGGGCGACCCGGCCTGCGGCCCGGTGGACGCCTCACCCGCGAGGGTGCGCGTGGTCATCACCAACGACCGGGAGATCACCACGCCGATCGCGGCCTCGGCGTGGGGCGCCGTGTACGAGGCGACCTGCGTGGATGCGCCGTCGCTGCGGCAGTTCTACGCGATGTTCGCCGGGCACGCGCCAGAGGACCTCTGCGCCGACGGGAGCGCTCCGTGAGGGGGCGTCTCGCCCCTCACCCGATCTCCCCCATCGCGACGGCGTCCTCGTCGGGCATCAGCGGCTCGCCCCGGTGCCTCGCCCTCGCCGCGATGAAGGCCGCGCCCAGGAAGAAGATCTGCGCGGAGTAGTACGACCAGAGCATCAGCAGCACGACGCTCCCCGCCGCGCCGAAGGTCGAGTCCAGCGACTTGCGACCCAGCCACGCGGCCACCGCGAGCCGCCCCACGGTGAAGAGCCCCGACGTCACCAGCGCGCCCTCCGCCGCCTGTCGCCAGCGGATGCGCACCGACGGCAGCACCCGGAAGATCAGCCCGAAGAGCAGCGTCACCACCCCGAAGGACAGCACGTGGTCGGTCACCCGCCAGTGCAGCCGGGCGCCCACCCCGAAGAGGTGCCCCGTCGCCACGATGGCCGTGCGGAGCGCCACCGAGGCCAGCAAGCCTACGCTGCACACCAGCACCAGGCTGAAGGACACCAGCCTCCGCCGCGCCTGGCTGATGGCGTTGCGGCGAAGCTCCGTGTGGCGACGGAGGCGCACGCCCCAGAGGTGGTCGAGCGCCCGCTGGAGGTGGCTGAAGAGCCGCGTCGCGCCCCACGCGATCACCACCACGCTCAACACCGTCACCTCGGAGCCCGACTGGCTCCCGCGCACGTTGTCGAGCATCGAGCCCAGCGCGTGCGAGGCGTCGCGCCCGGCCCACAGCCGCACGCCGCGGAGCAGCTCGTCGTGCGCCCTCGCCTCCCCCGTGAGCGCCCCCGCCAGCACCAGCGCGATCAGGAACATCGGCGCCACGCTCACCAGCGCGAAGAACGCCGTCGCCCCCGCGAGCATGCGCCCGTCGTTGCGGGTGAAGGTGCGCAGCGTGTCGGCGAGCAGCGCCCTCATGCGCCCGCAGGCACCACCAGCCGGAGGGCCCTCGGCAGCACCTCGATGCGCGCCTGAGCCGTCGCGGGAAACTCCTCGCCGTCGATCTGCGCCGCCAGCGGGAGCGCGCCCGCCCTCGTGTCGAAGCGCAGCGCGATGTGCCCCGCGCGCACCCCGCGGCTGTGCGTCACCCCGACGCCCTCCAGCGCCGTCGAGAGCGCCCCGGTCGGCTCCAGGTGCACCATCGCCTTCGACACCCAGTCGCGCCTCCCCGCGAAGGGCACCACCTCGAAGAGCCCGTCGTCGTGCCGCGACGTCGGATCGACCACCCACATCCCGCCGTAGACCCGGGTGGCCTTCACCACCAGGTCGCTCAGCTCCTCCCAGCGCTGCACGCCGCCCTCCGTCTCCACCCTCGCGGCGAAGCGGTCGTCCTCCACGTAGGAGGCCGCGAAGGTGCGAAGCAGCGCCCCGGCGTACACCAGGTGGTCGCGCAGCACGTCGCGCACGACGGGCATCTGCTCGATGGCGCGGCGGTCCTCGTTGCGGAGCGCGAGGACGCGGGGGCTCAGTCCCCAGCCCGCGCTGTCGAAGAAGAGGGCCTCGGTCACCACGGCGCCGTGCGCGTCGAGCGCCGTGAGCCGGCCCGCGTCGAGCCGCGTCTCGTGGCCCGCGGCGAGCACACCCACGTTGCGCCCCAGGTCCGCCGGGTCGCTCGACAGCCCGAAGCTCTTGCCCTGGTCATTGGCCGTCCCGGTGGGGAGCATCCCGAGGGGGACCTGCTCCGCTCGACCCGAGGCGTGGAGCCCGCGAGCGACCTCCGAGAAGGTCCCGTCGCCGCCCATGGCGACCACCATCGACCACGGCCCCTGCGAGAGGGCGTCTCGCACGGCGGTGATGGTCCCACCGGAGGGGAGCGTCGGGAGCAGCGTGTGCGGCAGACCGGCGGCGTCGAGGAGCGATCGCGCGAGGGCGATGCGCTCGGCGTTGCGCCCGCTCTGCGCGGTGGGATTGGCGACCAGCAGGACCCTCGGCGTCGATGGCATCGTGTCGCCATCGTAGCGCCAGCCCACGGCGGACCGCGACCGCGCTACCGCCCGAACACCACCCGGTGCAGCACCAGCGGGAGCTCGCCCACGCGGATGACCACGCCCGCGCCGCCGGTTCCGAGGAAGGTCACCGAGCCCCGCTCGGCGCGGTAGGCCACTGGGAGTCCGATGGCCACCGCGTCGGCGCCGGAGACCACCTCCGCCGGGCTGCCGGTCACCACCGTGTGACCCGTGACCGTGAGCAGCCCGGTGGCCTCGGCGAGCGGCCATGTTCCGCGGGAGGCCCCTTCGCCATCGAGCACCACCACCACGCCGCCCGCTCGAAGGAAGCCCACCGCGGGGCTCGCGATGCGCACCGCGAGGGCGTTGATCGAGGCCTCCGTGGCCGAGGGCTGGTGGTGGATCAGCACCACGTCCGTGGTGTCGATGGAGAAGGCCGAAGGGAGCTCGTCGGCGGAGGCGACCACGGCCTCTCGCCACGCTCGCAGCCCGGCCACCTGTCGAACCGCGTCGCGCACGTTCGCCACGCTCGTGGACAGCGCCCCGACGGTGCACGTCGCCACCCTCGGCGCGGCCGACGCGCTCAGGAACACCGCGTTGCCCACCACCCGGTTCTGGTCCGCTCGCGTGCTCTGGAAGTCGTGTCCGATGAGCACCAGGTGACCCGCGCGCGCGTCGCGGCAGCGCCCCCCGTTGCAGATGCCCGTGGAGCACACCACCCCGCAGCCGCCGCAGTTCTCCGGGTCGGTCTGCGGGTCGAGGCAGACCCCGCCGCAGAGCAGCAGCGGCGCCGCGCAGAACGCGCTGCACACCCCCGAGGCACAGATCTCTCCGGTCGCGCAGGCCCTGCCGCACTCGCCGCAGTGCGAGCGGCTCGACGCCGTGTCCACGCAGACTCCGCCGCAGAGGCTCTGCGGGGGAGTGCAGCCGGTGTCCGCGGCAGCGCCATCGGAGACCGAAGCCTCGGAGGGAGAGGTGTCGGAGGGAGAGGCGTCGGAGGGAGAGGCGTCGAGGGCGCTCGCGTCGGTGGACGGAGCGTCGAAGGCGCCCGCGTCGGAGGGCGGGGCATCGAGGGCGCTCGCGTCCGCGACGTCGTCGTGGAGCGAGACGTCGGGGCGATCGGAGGGCGCGTCGAGCTCCGGGAGGTCCTGCGAGGGGCCCGCGTCGCAGGCGCCGGGGGAAGGGACCCAGCCCTCGGCGCAGCGTCCGCCCAGCAACGGATCGCAGCCCAGGAGCGCGGTGGCGAGGAGCAGGGAGGCGAGGGGGCGCTTCATGGCGAGGGCTCGGGGATGCGGCTGGAGTGACCTTCGGCGTCGAGGTGCACCCAGCCCCCGATGGTCTGCGCGTCGCCGGCCGATCCGACGCCCGAGACGATGATCTCGACGCGGCGGTTGGCGGCGAGGTCCTCGGGCGAGGATCCCCCCGAGCGGGGCACGCGGCGACCGAAGCCGAGCGGCCGGAGCCTCGCCGGGGAGAGGCCGAGCGCGACGAGCTCGCGCTGCACCGCGAGGGCCCGCATGAAGGACAGGGTGAAGTTGTACCGATCGGAGCCGCGCTGGTCGGCGTGGCCCTCGATGAGCACCACGCGGCGCGGCGGCAGGTCGCGCACGATCGCCGCGATGGCGCCGAGCACCGGGCGCGAGCGGTCGCGCATGCGGTAGGAGTCGCTGTCGAAGAAGACCGCCTCGGCGACGACGATGCGGCCCTCTCGCACCTCGACGACCCCTTCGTCGGGGCAGCCGTCGTGGTCCTCGACGCCGTTCACCACCTCCGGAACATCCGGGCAGCGGTCGTCGGGGTCGATGATCCCGTCGCGGTCGTTGTCGACGTCGGGGCAGCCGTCGTCGTCCTCGAAGCCGTCGCGGTCCTCGGGCACCTCGGGGCAGCGGTCGACGGCGTCGCGCACGTGGTCGTCGTCGCGGTCGGGCTCACGGCAGCCGTCGCCGTCGACGTCGGGCAGCGACGGACCGCTGATCGGCGGGCACGGCGGAGGAGGTGGCGGTGGAGGCGGTGGCGGCAGAACGACCGGAGGCGGTGGCGTCGGTCGGTCGGGGAGGAAGGTGAACCCCACCCCGAGCAGGGCGAGGTGCGCGTCGCCGGGGTAGGCCATCGCGTCGGTCTGCGGGAGCCAGGTCCAGCCGATCCACGGGCCTATGTCCACGGGCCCCGCCGCGAAGGACCAGCCCACCCTCGCTCGCATGACGGGAGCGGAGGCAGAACCGGTGCGGGCGAGGCCTCCATCGAGCTCGACGAAGAGCCGCTCGGCCCCCGACGGCGAGCGCCCGAGGGGACGGAGCCGGAGGCCCAGGTCGATCCACGCGAGGCCACCGGAGGAGAGCGAGGGGATGCCCGACGGGGGCTGCGAGGAGCGCGCGGTGAGGCCCGTCACGCCGAGGCTGGCGGTGATCCCGAGCGCGGAGAGCGGGGCCCACTCGACGCCCACGGAGAGCCCGGCCCCGAGGCCGTAGCGATCGGCCTGCCAGCCGGTGAGGGGCGCGGCGCCGAAGGCGTCGACGTGGAGGCGCACCTGAGCGCCCGCGGTCCTGGGGAGGGCGAACGCGGCGAGCGTGAGGGAGGCCGCGAGGCCGAGGCGACGCGCGCTCGTGGGAGCCCCGTGGCACCGCTCTCCCGCCCCATGACGCCGACCGCTCATGCGCCTTCCTATCGGGCGCCGATGAATGCGGACAACTTTCCGTCCCTCCGAGAGGGTGAGGTCGTCACCCGACCGTCAGATGCTGCCGGGGCGTTCGTAGCCCATCGGAAACACGTCGACGGCGTCGTAGACGTGCAGCCGGAGGTGGGGGTGCGTGTGCTGCTCGCACCACTGCTGCGCCCCGTTGGACGAGGCGCGCACCGCCGCGCACTCGCTGCAGGGCGGGTCGGGATGCGGCGTCGGGACCATGCCGACGTAGTTGATCGGGTGCGCCACGAGCACCGGGCAGCGGGCGTGGCGGATGATCTTCTCGGCGACCGATCCGAGCGCGAGGCGCTTCATGCCGGTGCGCTGATGGGTGCCGACCACGAGGAGCTGGGCGTTGACGTCGACGCAGAGCTGCGAGAGCGCCTCGGCGGGCGCGCCGGTGCGGACGTGCGTGACCACGCGGGGATTGCCGAGCGCCTTGTCGGCCGCGCATCGCTCTCGCACCCACGCGAGCAGGCGGGCCGGGACCGACTCCAGCTTCTCGGTCTCCTCGCGGATGCTGCCCAGGGTCTGCTGGCCGCCGTGTAGCGCGGGCACCACGTGGGCCAGGTGCAGGACGACGCCGCGGCGCCACTCCGACAGGCGGCATGCCTCGCGCAACACATCGTCCGCGGTGTCGTCGAAGTCGATGGCCACCACGATCGGGACGAGCTCGTCACTCATGATTCTCTCCATGCCTTCGGGCGGCCGGGCTGAACCATCGGGCGCGAAGGACGCGACCGCGAAGGGCCCTCAACCGCCCACTGTGTAGATAGGTCCGCGACCGACGAATGGCCAGCACCCGGTGCGTTCGTGCGCCTCCGCCGGGGCCCCACTGTGACAGCGCGTCTCGCCCTGCGAGCGGCGCCTCCCGAAAGCGCGCGAAGGACCGCCGATCCGTTGACGGCACGAGCGGTGCTCCATGGGCTCCCAGCGGTCCGATCGTCGGCTGCGCTATGAGGTCCTTCATGAACGTCCGCTCGCTTGTCGCCATTGCTTCACTCGTCGCTTCCATGACGCTCCCGTCGCTCGCGGGGGCGCAGGTCCAGGTCCGCGCGGGCGTCCAGATCGGCACGCCCCCGCCGCCCACGGTGGTGGTCGTGCAGCCGGCGCCGCGGGTGGTGGTCGTGCAGCAGCAGCAGCCGGCGCAGCAGGTGGTGGTGGTGCAGCCGGTGTATCGCCGCCGGGGCCGTCACTGGCGTCACCACCACTGAGCGCCCCGCCACGACGGCGCCCGATCGACGGGCGCCACTCCCCCCCCCGAAGACCCTTCAGACCTTTAGCCCGAAGAGCCGTCCGGCGCGTCGGTGGCCGCGTCGCTCACCCCGGCGTCGGACGACGGGGCGGGCAGGGCGGGGTCGGGGCAGGCCGAGTTGGAGACGGAGTTGGTGTCCATCGTCACGCCTCCGGTCCGCGCGAGGGCGCGGCCGTGGAGGGTCACGCCGGTGGTGAGGGTGACGCTCCCGAGGGCGATGATGTTGCCCGAGAAGTTCGAGCCGATGCCCACCGTGGCGGAGCTTCCTGCCTGCCAGTACACCCCGCACGAGCGAGCCCCGTTGGTCAGCAGCACCACGGAGATGTTGGACGTCACCAGGGTCGATCCGACCTGGAAGATGAACACCGGATTGGCCTGTCCCTGCCCATCGAGCACCAGCGTTCCGGTGAGCTGGGCGGAGGAGGTGAAGCAGTAGACGCCCGGGGCCAGGGTCATGCCGCCGAGGTCGCGGCCGGTGAGGGTGGTCCCGCAGGGCAGCCCCGCGAGGCGGTTGTAGGCCACCGTGGTGTCGGCCTGGGCGAGCGCCGCGACCGGGTCACCGGCGTGGACGACGGTGCCCGCAGGGATGCCGACGAGGGCCAGGCCGGGGCTGACGCCCACCTCGCCGGTGATGGTCGTGAGCCCCGTGTTGCTCACCGTCGAGCCCGCGAGGATGGTGAAGCGCGCCGCCGAGCCGAGCACGCCCGGACCCATCGGTCCGGCGTCGATCAGGGCCGCATCCGGAGCATCGGGGATGTCGGCCGGGGCATCGACGAGGGCGACGTCGCGCACGTCCGCCACATCGGACAGCGGGACGTCGATCAGCGGGACGTCGGGCGGTGACACGTCGGGCAGCGACGCGTCGGCGACGTCGAACGCAACGGGCACATCGAGCACGGCGGGCACGTCGAGCACGGCGGGCACGTCGCTGCGCCCCAGGTCGGTGCGGATCACGTCCGCGCCGGTCTCGGGCGCGTCGGCCTCCATGGAGGCGTCGAGCACGTCGGGCTCCGAGATCGGACCGAGGATGGCGCGGTCGCCGCAACCTGCGGCCAGCAGCAGGGACATCGAGGCGAGCAGAAGATGGCGTCGAGCGCGCCCGATGGGCGCATGGGGTTCAGACATTCGGACTCTCCTGACGGGTGATGAAGGAAGTAGGGAGGGGACGGAGGCGAGCTCGGTCGCCGCTCACGGCGCGCCCGTCGAGGCGGGGCCGGCGGTGCGACCGTTGGCGTCGCGGTCGGTGCTCTGCGCCGGGTCGACGATGTGGAACTCCACGCGGCGGTTGGCCGCTCGCCCGGAGGCCGAGTCGTTGGGGACGATCGGGCGGCTGGCGCCCAGGCCTCGGGCCTCGACGCGTCCGGCCTCGATGCCGTGCTGGGTGAGCCAGGCCGCGACGGCCTGGGCGCGGCGCTGCGAGAGCGAGAGGTTGGCCTCGTCGCGGCCGACGTTGTCCGTGTGGCCCTCGACCGCGATGCGACGGATCTCGGGCTGCGCTCGGAGCGCCGCGACGACCGCCGAGAGCACGCGGAAGCTGGTGGGCAGGATGCGGTCGCGGTTGGTCGCGAAGAACACCGGCTGCAGGATCACGATCATGCCGTTGCGGACCTCGACGAGGCCCGGGCAGCCGTTGCGTCGAGGCTCGACGTTGGGGGCGCCGAAGACATCGGGGCACGCGTCCGTGGGGTCGGGCACCGTGTCGTGGTCGCGGTCGGGCACCGGGCAGCCGGGGCGCGCGGCGTCGGGGTGGAGGCCCTGCGCTTCGCCGCGGCACTGGTCGGCGTGGTTGAAGACGCCGTCCGCGTCGTCGTCGCCGTCGGGGCAGCCCGCGCGCTCGGGGTCCGGGTGGTCGCCCGGAGGGGTGGTCACGCAGAGGTCCTGCGGGTCGAAGACGCCGTCGTGGTCGGTGTCCGCCGCCGGGCAGCCGGCGCGCGTCGGATCGGCGTGGTCCCCGACGGGCTCGTCGGGGCAGAGGTCGGCCGCGTCGGTCACGCCGTCGCGGTCGCGGTCACGCGTCGGGCAGCCGCGGTGCTGGGCGTCGGGGGTCGCGCCGGCGGGCTCGTTGGGGCACTCGTCGTCCGCGTCGAGGAAGCCGTCGCGGTCGGCGTCGAGCGGCTCCGACACGACCGCGGGAGCCACCCGCGCCGAGAGAGACAGCCCGCCGGACCAGTACTGCGCGTCGCTGTTGTAGTCCTGCGCCCCGGTGTCGGCGAACAGGTGCCCGTAGCGGACCACGGGGCCGAGGCCGATGCCGCGGCTGATCGCGAACTCGAAGCCGAGCCCCGTGTCGAGGGCGATGCGGCTGCGTGTTCCGGAGATGCCGAGGCCGGCGTTGACGTCGACGAAGAGTCGCCCGGCGGAGCCGAGCATCGGCTCGACGCGGAGGCCGCCGGTGACCGAGTACTGCTGCCCGTCGCCGCTCTCCGAAGGAAACCACCAGCTGGAGAAGGAGGCCTGCAGGGCGACGGGGCCGAAGAGGGTGAAGCCCAGTCGACCGGAGCCCTGCACGTCCAGGCCGTAGCGGAGCGAGTCCCGCTGGTAGCTGGAGAGCATGGTTCCGACGCCGACCTCGCCGCGCAGCACGAGGCGCTCACCGAAGGTCTGGGCCGGAGCCGGGCGGGGCAGGATCAGCAGGGCCAGCGAGGCGGCCGCCGCGACGACCGGGGCGCAGCGCGCCCGACGACGGGAAGAAAGCAAGGATGAAGGGAGGTGCATTCGATGGGGGGTGACTTCCTGTGGAGGACGTTTGCCATCGGAGCCCTCTACAAGTGCCAGGCCGCGCGGGCGCATCCCCGCAGAGGCCTGAAATGGAGGGGGATGGAGAGGGAGGGGCGCGGACCGAGACCGATTGTCTCAGTCGTCGGGGCCACGAGTGGGGCGGCGCTGCGTGAGGCTCAGACGATGCTGTTGCGGGCGGCAGCTTCCCAGCCGTGGCGCACGTGCGGCTGCACGTCTTCCCACGTGGTGCCGTTCTTCAGCTGCGTCCACTCGTGCCGGAGCTTGCTCTCGAGCTGATCGTCCCAGACGGGGCTGTCGGCGTACTGAGAGCGCGCGCCGTAGCCGTAGCGGATCGCCGGCTCGACCTGGTTCCAGTCGCGCACCGCGGCGACCTTCTCGCTGGCCTTCTGCTGCGCCTCGGCGACCTTCTCGCCGGCCTTCTGCTGCACCTCGGCGATCTTCTGGCTCGCGTCGGAGCGCACCTCGGCGATCTTCTCCTGCGCGGCCTGCTGCTCGCTGGCGATCTTGCCCTGCGCCTTCACCTGCACCGAGGCGACCTCGGTCTGCGCCTTGATGACCTCCTGCTGCGCCTTGCCCTGCTCCTTGATCTGCTTCTCGACGCGCTTCGCCACGTCCTGCGGATCGTCCGGGTGCGTCTTCACCGACAGCGGCGGAATGGGCTGCTTGCCGACGCTCTGCTTCACCGTGTCGCCGATGTCCTGGTTCAGGTCGGGGCGGTCCGAGGAGAAGTCGGCCTTGGTCTGTTCCCAGTCCCGACGGAGGGCAGCCTTCACGCGGTCCCAGGTGGAGGTGTGCTTGTCGGTCCACCACTGGGGCCGCGGGGTCCCGGTGGTCTCCGGGCCGACGTTCGAGGTACGGGTCGTCTGCTTTTCCATCACTCACTCCTTCGTTGACGTAAACGCCACGCGACTCCCCACGAGCGCACCGCCGGACCGCTGCCGGAGTGAACCGACGGTGGGGAGGTCCGCGGCCTCCGGTCGGGTCGGGACGATGCGTGCGATGTGCCAAGGCCTCGGTGCCTCGTTGCGCCGCGCGAGCTGTCGCGCAGGGCGAAACGGACGCTCGACATGACCGCCACGGTCGAGCGCGACGGTCACACCTCGGGCGCACAGCCCGACGCCCGCGGCGGTCGCCCTCAGGGCTCCAGCGCCTCGCCCTCGTCGCCGGTGAGCCGCATCGCGCGCCACGCGCCTCGCTGGAAGCGCCACGCCATCAGCGCCGCCAGCGCGGCCATGTAGAGCACCACCCACGAGAGCGCGACGACCGGCCCGCCGCCCCAGCGCGCCGTGAGCAGGGTCACCGGGACGAACACGCCCCAGGAGATGGCGATGCGCACCCGCATCGGCCACGCGGTGTCGCCCGCCGCGCGCAGCGTCTCGCTGAACACCATGGTGGTCGCGTCGAAGAGCTGCCACGCGACAGCGACCCGCAGCAGCGGGACCGCCACCGCCAGGAAGGCCGTGCGCTCGGCGAGGCTGCCCGGAGAGAAGGGCGCCAGCAGCAGGCGAGGGGCGAGCGCGTAGCCGACGCCGACGACGCCCATCCACGCCGCGGCGGCCAGGAGGGTGCGGCGGACGAGGGCTCGCACCGCGTCGTGGGCGTCGGCCCCGATGGCCTGGCCGACGTGGATGGCCCCGGCGTTGGAGAGCCCGAAGGCGGGCATGAACGCGATGGAGTTGAGCTGGAGCACCGCCATGAGGGCGGCGAGCGCGGCGGTCCCCATGCCCGCGAAGACCACGTCGATGAAGAACAGGAAGGCCCCGAACTCCAGGAACCAGTTGACCCCGTTGGGCAGGCCGAAGCGCAGCACGCGGCGGAACTCGTCCCACCGCCAGCCGGGCGTGGGCTCTCCGCGCCCGGAGTTCGCGAAGGCCCCCAGGGCGTAGGCGAAGCCCGCTCCCGTGGCGACGATGGAGGCCAGCGCGGCGCCTCGCACGCCCATCGCGGGGATGGGTCCGCCGCCGTGGATGAGCAGCCACGCGAGGGGCACGTTGAGCACCATCACCAGCACGCTCGCCGCCAGCCCGACGCGGGTGTCGCCCCTTCCGCCGAACCAGTTGGCGATGGCCTCGATGCCCACCGCGGCGCCGACGCCGACGAGGCGCAGCGCGATGTAGTCGCTCATCAGCGCCCGCACCGCGGGGGTGTAGTCGGCCCTCGCGAGCAGCCACGGGACCGCCGGGATCAGCGCCAGCGCCACCGCCTGCGCGAGCCCCGCGACGCCGAGGCCGTACCAGCCGTAGCGGCGGAGGCGGGCGCGGTCCGGTCGCCCGGAGAGCTGCGCCGCGAAGCTCTGCACGATGAACACGACCCCCAGGGGGAGCATGAACACCGCGAAGGCGTTGAGGGCGCCGTTGCCGGTGGCCGCGAGCGCGTCGGGCCCCAGCGGCGCGACCATCACCGCGTCGGTGAAGCCCACCACGGACTGCGCCGCGCGGCCGAGGATCATCGGCCACGCGAGCGCGAACAGCGCGCGGACGGTCGGCGGTCGCCAGGGGTTCGCTTCCATCATCAGGGCCGAGCAACATACTTGCGATCGCCCCGTCCTGCCTCGCGCCTTGACCCGTCCCTCGCGCGATCCCACGCTCGTCGCCCTGTGCTGACCACTCCCCCTGCGCTGCTCTTCGCCGCCTTCAGCGGCCTCGCCTGGCTCGCCGTCGTGGGACTCGCCCGGGCCCTGCGGGGCGGCCCCTACGCCGCCTTCCTCTCGGTGCTGCTCGGCATCCACACGCTCTCCTCGCTGGGGGTCTTCTCCCACGCGGGCGTCGCGTGGCCGCTCTTCGCGTACCTCCAGGCGGCGGTGTTCGTGCACTTCGCGCTGCTCATCCGGCCGAGCCTTCGCGGGTCGCTCTACCGCGCGGCGATCAGCGTCCCGGGGTCGTGGTTCATCGCGGCGGTGTTCCTGTCGGTGCCGTGGTCCATCGCGAGGGCGATGGGCTTCCACCCGTGGGGCGCGTGGCTGCCCTTCGTGCTCGCCACCGTCGGCCTCGTCGACTCGCTCTGGGCCTCCGAGGACGAGCGCCACCTCTGGCTCGACGGCGTGGTGGTCCCCTCGCTGCGCCGCCACGAGAGCCGCGGCGACCGCGACGCTCGCCCCCTGCGCATCGTGCAGATCACCGACCCCCACATCGGGGCCTTCATGTCCGTCGCGGGGCTCCAGGCCATCTGCGCCCGCGCCGTCGCGCGCGACCCCGACCTCGTCCTGCTCACCGGCGACCTGCTCACCATGGAGTCGCAGCGCGACCCCGCCTGGCTGGCCGCCGCGCTCGCTCCGCTGAAGGCCATCGAGGGCCGCTGCTACGCCTGCCTGGGCAACCACGACCACGAGGCCCTGGACACGGTGAAGACCGCCCTGGCGGTCAACGGCATCACGCTGCTGGTCGACGACCTGGCCGTCGCCGAGACCGCGGCGGGCCCGGTGGAGATCGTGGGCTTCGACTTCGTGTGGCGCGACCGCGCGGCGCACCTGCAGCAGGTGACCGGGCGCTTCCCTCGCACCGAGGGGATGCCTCGGGTGGCGATGCTCCACGACCCGGGCGCCTTCCATCACCTGCCCGACGGCAGCGCCGACCTGGTGCTGTCGGGCCACACGCACGGCGGTCAACTGGGCCTGCTGCGGCTGGGCCTGCGAGGGACGGTGGTGTCGGCGCTCTCGCAGGTGCCCGACCACGGGTCCTGGGCGCTTGGAACGGCGAGGCTCTACGTGCACCGAGGCACCGGGCACTACGGCTTCCCGCTGCGCATCGGGGTGCCCGCCGAGCGCAGCCTGCTGCACGTGCACGGGCTCTGGCGCGCGGCGACGGGCTGAGGGCTCGGGCTGCGGCCGCGGTCAGGGGGTACGACCCGCGCCGACGCGCTACGCCCCTCGCAGCGGAGGGCGGTCGCGCACGCTCGCCAGCACCGCCACCGCGGCGCCTACGCTGCGCGCCGTGGGGGTGAAGGTCCACCGCAGCGAGGCGAGGCCGTCGTCGAGGGTCAGCGTCGGGACATCGTCCAGCGAGACCACCCGCAGCCCCCGCTGCAGCTCCGGGTGCTGCAGCGTCGAGGTCGCTCCGGGCTCGCCCTCCCACACGAAGCGCCCGTCGAACTCCGGGTTGCCCGTCACCGCGCTGCGACCGCTACGGCCCAGGCCCGCGGTCGCCTCCGGGCGCAGCACCAGCCTCGGCGCCGTCCGCCTCGCCGTGGTGAGCAGCCCCAGCTCCACCCTCTCCCCGGCCCAGAACCCCTCGCCCTGGACCCTCCACACGTCGAGCACCATCGGCGCTCCCTTCACCCGGAAGCGGGCCCGCACCCCGGGCAGGTGAACCCGGTCGAGCGCCACCCCCGGGTCGAAGCTCCGGCCGATGTCCAGCACCCGGCTCGCGAGCGCCCGCTGCCCCTCGTCGTCGTCCTCCGCCGACGAGGTCTCCGCGAGCGACGGATCGAGCGAACGCATCCAGGGAAAGACCACGGCGGGCCAGTCCGTCGAAGGGAGGTTCCAGGGGTGCGCCGGGTCGTCGAGGGCCGCGAGGGCCTCGTCGAGCGAGTCGCGGCAGCGCTCCAGCGCCTCGATCATCGAGAGCGCGTCGTCCAGGCCCTCCGGCGCCCTCGCCCCCTGCTGCCGCAGCGCCTCGACGCGCCCTCGCAGCTCCCCGGGCAGGCACCGCCACGCCCGGCGCTCGACGCGCGCGATGCGCTCTCGCACCTCGACGTCGAGGCGCCTCCAGCGTTCGATCATCGTGGGCAGCGCGTCGCGATACACCGTTCGCTCCGACGGCTCGTAGCACCCCGCGGCGCGGTCAGCTCCTCAGCGAGGCCAGGTCGATGACGAAGCGGTACCTCACGTCGCTCCGCAGCATGCGCTCGTAGGCCTCGTCGATGCGCTGCATCGGGATCACCTCCACCTCCGAGACGATGCCCCGCTCGGCGCAGAAATCGAGCATCTCCTGCGTCTCTCGGATGCCGCCGATGAGCGACCCGGCGATGCTCCGTCGCCCGCCGATGAGCTTGCCCACGCCCGGCCACGGGTGCGGCAACCCGGGTACGCCCACCAGCACCAGGGTGCCGTCGCGGCGCAGGAGCGAGGTGTACGCGTCGAGGTCGTGCGGCACCGCGACCGTGTCGAGGATGAGGTCGAAGCTCCCCGCGTGGCGGGCCATGGCGCCCGGGTCCCTGGAGTCCACGACCTCGTCGGCGCCGAAGCGCCTCGCGTCGTCGGCCTTGCCGGGCGAGGTGGTGAAGAGAACCGTATGCGCGCCGAAGGCGTGGGCGAACTTCACCCCCATGTGACCGAGGCCCCCGAGGCCCACCACGCCGACCTTCTTCCCCGACCCGGCGCCCCAGTGCTTCAGCGGCGAGTACGTGGTGATGCCCGCGCAGAGCAGCGGCGCCACCGCGGCGAGGTGCAGCCTGTCCGAGACCTTCAGGCAGAAGCGCTGGTCGACCACGATGCGGGTGGAGTAGCCCCCGTAGGTCACCGGCCCGGCGTGGTGCGCGTCGGGGCTGTTGTACGTCCACGTGACGGCATCGCGGTCGCAGTACTGCTCCAGGCCCTCGCGGCAGCTCGCGCACTCGCCGCACGAGTCCACCATGCACCCGACCGCGGCCAGGCCGCCGACCTCGAAGCCCTTCACCGCGCTCCCCACGCGCGTCACCCGGCCGACGATCTCGTGGCCCGGCACGCACGGGTACACGGTGCCCGTCCACTCGCCCCGCGCGGTGTGCAGGTCCGAGTGGCAGACGCCGCAGTACTGGATGTCGATCTCGACGTCGCCCGCCCCGGGCTCGCGCCGATCGAGGTGGAAGGGCGCGAAGGGAGAGGTGGCGTTGAAGGCCGCGAACGCGACGGTGCTGCTCATGGTCCCAGCAACCTACGCCCGTCGGTCCCGATGAGAAGGCCACCGGCGGTTGGCGCTCGTTCAGGGATCCATCGGTATTGCCTGACCGTCCGGTCGGGATAACCTCCCGGGTCTCCATGACCCTCGACCCGATCGTGCTGGCGGTTCCCTTCTACTTCCTCGGGATCGGCGTCGAGGCGGCCATCGATCGCAAGATCCGATCGGGGCTCTACACGGTCGACGACACGCTCAACAACCTCGCGTGCGGGCTCTACCAGCAGCTCCTCGCGGTGGTCGCCGCGGTGGCGCTGATGGCGCCCTACGTCTGGATCTACCAGCACGCTCGGATCACCGACTGGTTCGGCGCGCACCCGTCGATCGCCTGGGTCGCGGCCTTCGTGCTCTCGGACTTCTTCTATTACTGGTTTCATCGATGGAGCCACGAGAGCGCCATCGGGTGGTTCAGCCACGTCGTCCACCACCAGAGCGAGGAGTACAACCTCTCCGTCGCGCTGCGGCAGGACGCCTGGCAGCCGCTGTTCTCCATGTGGTTCTACCTGCCGCTGGCGCTGCTGGGTCTCCCCCCCGCGACCTTCGCCACGGCCTATGGGCTGGTGATCGTCTATCAGTACTGGATCCACACCCGGCTCATCGGTCGAATGGGTCCGGTGGAGTGGGTGTTCAACACGCCGTCGCACCACCGGGTGCACCACGGGGTCGACCCCAAGTATCTCGACAAGAACTACGCGGGCGTCTTCATCATCTGGGACCGGATGTTCGGCACCTTCCAGCCCGAGGAGGAGTCGCCCACCTACGGCACCATCGAAGCCCTCTCCAGCTGGAACCCCTCCTGGGCCCACCTCGCCTATGGGGTGAAGCTCGCCCGCAAGGCCGCCTCCATGCCCACCGCGTGGGACGGCCTGCAGTCCATCTTCCGCTCGCCGGCGTGGGTGCCCGAAGGGGTCGCCGCGGTCGACCTCGAAGCCCTCGCCGCGGAGCGCCTCCACTCGCCCAAGTACTCCGTGACGGTGTCTCCCTCCCGGCGCCGCCTGGTGGTGGCCTCCTTCGCCCTGGCGATGGCCCCGGGGATCATTCCCCTGGTCCTCCCCATGAGCGCCGCGCCCCGGGTGCTGCTCTCCGCGCTGACCGTGTGGGCGCTCACCAACGTCGGCGGCCTCACCGAGTCTCGCTCGTGGGCCACGCCCTCGGAGCGCGCCCGGCTCGCGCTGGTGGGCATCGGCGCCCTCGCCCTCGCGGCCTGGACCCGGCAGCCGCTCTGGCTGGCGGTCACCGCGGTGTCATGGGCGATGAGCACCTGGCTCACGCAGGTGGTGACCAGGCGCGACTGAGCTCGAGGGATTTCGGGAGAGAGAAGAGAGGGAGGAGAGATCAGCCGCGCGCGTGGCGGCGGCGGCGGCGCACGGTCATCGCGACGCCCAGGGCGAGCGCTCCGAGGCTCCAGCGCGGCGCGGCGTCGGTCGCGCCCGCGCGGCAGGTGCACCCGCGGTCGGCGGGTCGGTAGGAGAAGCCTCCGGTGCTGCCGTCGGCGCGAGCGCCCGCGTCGGGGCGACCGCCGTCGGGGGTGACCCCGGCGTCGGGCCTCGCGGCGCTACCGCCCACGCACTCGCCCAGGCGGCAGGTCTCGCCCGCGGGGCAGAGGATGGTGTCCGGCCCGGTGGCGCAGGAGTCGACGCACATCCCGGCCGCGCAGTGGCGGCCCGTCGGGCAGGTCACGCCGGTGCAGGCGTCCTCGGTGCAGTAGCCGTCCGGCTGGCAGGTGTGGCCCGGACCGCAGGGATGGCACTGGCAGCCGCCGATGCACTGGCCCACGGTGGGCGAGCTCGGGTCGCTGTCGCAGACGTCCGCGCCGTCGCACACGATGCCCGCGCAGGGGTTGACGCAGCGGCCCGCTCGGCAGCTCTGCGCCCACGGGCAGTGCACTCCGTCGCAGAGCCCCACGCAGCGCCCGTCGGAGCAGCGCTGGCTGACCGGGCAGGTCATGTTGAGGCACGAGGTCTCGACGCAGGTGCCTCGGTCCGAGCAGGTGCGGCCGGTGAGGCAGCCGAGCTCGGGCTGGCAGCGATCGACGCACTGGCCGCGGTCGCAGACCTGGTTGGTCGGGCAGAGGTCGTTGCTGTCGTCGATGGCCCCGTCGCAGTCGTTGTCGAAGCCGTTGCAGCGACGGGGGCGGGGCATGTTCACCTGCTGGCAGGTGGTGCCCATGCCCGAGCAGATGGTCACGCCCATGCCGCAGGCGCCCATCTGGCCGGGGACGGTGCAGGGCATGCCCGCTCCGGCGCAGCCGCCCGCCAGGATGCCGCCGCGGATCTGGAAGCGGAAGAGGCCCGGCGCTCCGCCGGGGACGTTGGAGCTGCGACACACGTTGATGATCGTGGGCATCCGCGAGTCGGGCAGCGCCACGAAGTTCATGCGGTTGCCGGCGTCGAAGCCCACCTGGGCGGGCGTTCCGCCGAAGCCGCCGGTGCCGCCGGAGGCGTCGCCGGTGATCCACTCGCAGCGGTTGTAACGAAACTCCACGTCGAAGTCGCCGCCCGTGGTGCACGAGCCCGAGGTCGACAGGATCATCTGGAAGTCGTTGAGCCGGTCGTTGTGCGAGCTGTAGTACCCGACGTTGTGCCAGGTCACGACGACGCGGTTGGGCTCGATGTGGAAGCAGATCGAGTTGTTGGTGGGCTGGCCTCCGCCGCGGGTGTCCACGTCGGCCCACCAGGGCGCGATCATCGGCTGGTTGGCCACCGGGAAGGCGTCGGGCGTGTACTGGCTGAGCTCACCGTTGAAGGTGATGTTGCCGTTGGTGTTGAGATAGAAGGTGTTGAACATCCGCCCGAAGAAGCCGAGGCCTCCCGGGAAGGCGGGGCGCAGGTCGATGGGCCGCCCGTAGCCGCCGTCGTCGTTGGGGGAAGTGCAGTGGTCCGAGGTCCCGTAGCCGTTGGGCCCGCCGAAGCCGTTGAGCAGCGGGATGGCCTGGGCCTCCGTCGCCGCCGCGCCGACCACTGCGACCACCGCGCAGAACGAGAAGAGGGAGCGCTGTAACCTGCCCGGGGCGATCATCGATGAGGCCTCACGATTATGGGGTGAAGAGACGTCTGCGATCCGACGAAGCAACCGCGCGACGGTAGTGCAGACCCGCGGCGCCCGTCGAGTGCGGGCCGCGTGTCACCGTGCCTGGCGTCGTCGCGACGGCGCTCTACCGCCGCGAATCGTCGGGGTATAGGTACCCGCGAAGGTATGTGCACGATCATCGCCCTGCACCGTGTCCACCCGGAGTATCCGTTGATCGTCGCCGCCAACCGCGACGAGTTCACGAGCCGGAGGGCGAGCGGGCCGACGGTGCTCTCCGAGTCTCCGAGGGTGGCCGGAGGCATCGACCGGCAGGGCCAGGGGACGTGGCTCGGGGTGACCGCGAGCGGGTTCTTCGTGGGCCTCACCAACCAGCGCACCTGGGGGATGCCCGACCGCAGCCGCCGCTCTCGCGGGGCGCTGGTGCTCGACGCGCTCCGGCTGGGCTCCACCGACGCGGTCGAGGCGCACCTTCGGGCCCTTCCGCCGAGGACCTTCAACCCCTTCAACCTGCTCTTCGGAGACGCCTCGTCGCTGGCCGTGGCCTACGTGCGCGACGACGAGCCGACGGTGAGCGTCGAGCGCCTCTCGCCTGGGATGCACGTGCTCACCAACGACCGCATGGGCTCGCGGTGGTTTCCGAAGGCGAAGCTCCCTGGCGAGAGGTTCCCGCTCGGGGCGGCGCCCTCGATGGAGCTCGACTCGATCTTCTCGGGCCTGGTGGGCGTGCTGCGCGACCACTCGATCCCGACGGGGATTCCGGCGCCGCCGCCGGGCTCGCTGATGCCCGCGGCCTACGCGCGACGGCTCCAGGCGCTGTGCATCCACACCCCGGGCTACGGAACCGTCTCCGCCACGCTCCTCGCCCTCTCCCCGACGGGCGTCGCTCGCTACCTCTTCGCCGACGGCCCTCCCTGCCGCACGGCCTTCGTCGATCACACCGGGCTGCTGGCTACCCCATCACCGTGACGGTGACGCGCCGCTCGTGGGGCGCGTGGCGGTGCTCCCAGAGGTAGACGCCCTGCCAGGTTCCGAGGTCGCAGCGGCCGTCCACCACGGGCAGGGTGAGCGACGATTCGGTGAGCACGCTGCGCACGTGGGCGGGCATGTCGTCGTCGCCCTCGTCGGTGTGCGCGAAGCGGGGGTCGCCGTCCGGAACCAGCGCCCGGAAGAAGGTCTCCAGGTCGCCTCGCACGTCCGGGTCGGCGCGCTCGCACAGGATCAGCGACGCGCTGGTGTGGTGCACGAACACGCTGCAGAGCCCCTCGCTCACCCCCGCGGCGGCCACCGCGGACTGCACCCGATCGGTGATCTCGTAGGTGCCCCGCCCGGTGGTGCGGACCTCGACCCGGCTGCGATGGACGCTCATGGCCCATGGAGCCTGCGCGGCGCCCTCGACCGCGTCAAAGCCCCTATCTCGCTCAGCGCCCGCGAAAGGCCGCCGCGCGCCGCTCGACCGCCGCCGCGAGCCCCTCGCCGAGGTCGTCGCTCGCGTAGCTCTCGGCCTGTCGCATCGCCTCGTTCTCCAGAGCGGCCCGCAGCGCGGTCGGGTCGGGCGAGAGCGAGGCCTTCAGCGCGCGCACGGCGAGCGGCGCGTTGCGGGCGATCTGCGCCGCGAGGGCCTGCGCTCTCGGCAGCACCTCGGTGGCGGCCACGGCCTCGAGAGCCACCCCCATCTGCGCGGCCTCGAGCCCGTTGAAGCGACGGCCGGTGAGCAGCAGCTCCGCCGCGCGCTGCGCCCCCACGCGACGCGGGAGGAGGTAGGTCGCGCCCATGCCGGGGTAGAGGCCCAGCTGAGAGAAGTTGAGCGCCAGCTTCGCGTCCGCGTCGACCACGCAGAGGTCGCACGCGAGGGCCACGCAGAGCCCCGCTCCGATGGCCGCGCCCCGCACCGCGGCGATGGTCGGGACGGCGATGCCGGTGACCGACAGGTAGCGCGCATAGAAGTCGAGCATGAAGGACCGCGCCTCCATGAAGCGCGCGGCGCGGAGGCGCTCGAGCATCTTGAGGTCGCCTCCGCCGGAGAAGGCGTCGCCCGCGCCGGTGAGCACGACCGCGCGCACGTCGGCCTCCTCGCGCAGCCGGGCGACCGCGGCGGCGAGGGCGTCGCCGAGCTCGGGGGTCATCGCGTTGCGGCGTCGGGGGTCGTTGAGGGTGACGGTCGCGACCTGGTCGACGACCTCGACGAGCACGGCAGAGGCGTGGGCTTCCATGGTGGCGGCGGAGACTACCCGATGGCGAAGGCGGGGAGAGAGGCGCTCAGGGGAGCGGGACGCCGGTTCCGCCGTGGGCGCAGTAGCCCATGGGGTTGAGCTCGCAGTACTGCTGATGGGACGCCTCGGCGAAGTAGAAGGCCGTCGCGCGACGGATCTCCGTGGTGATGCCACTGGACCGCCCCGCGGCGCGGAGGGCGGCGGCGTAGCGGTCGCGAGAGGAGAGCGCGGCGCGTTGCTGGGTCTCGCTGGTGGTGTAGATCGCCGAGCGGTACTGGGTGCCGAAGTCGTTGCCCTGCCGCATGCCCTGGGTCGGGTCGTGGTTCTCCCAGAACACCCGGAGGAGCTGTCCATACGCGACGCGCTGCGGGTCGAACACCACCCGGACGACCTCGGCGTGCCCGGTGTTTCCGGAGCAGACCTCGCGGTAGGTGGGGTTGGGGGTGGATCCTCCCGCATAGCCGACCGCGGTGGAGACGACGCCGGGGAGATGGAAGAAGTGCTGCTCGGCGCCCCAGAAGCAGCCCATGCCGAAGAGGGCGACCTCGGTGCCGGGCGGAGCGATGTCGAGAGGCGTTCCGAAGACGTGGTGGGCGCGCGGCAGGGCCATCGGGGTGGAGCGCCCGGGGAGGGCCTCGCCGGGGCGTGGGAGGCGAGCGAAGCGGGCGCCTACGAAGGGGCGCGCGACGAGGGCGACCACCGCGAGCGCAAGCGCCAGGAGGGTCCACCGGGTGGAGGGGCTCATCGGGTTGTGGATGGGCTACGTCGGGGCGGAGGCGGCGGTTACCAGGGCGGCGGCCTCGCGAGGGTGACGGAGGTGGAGCACGCGCAGGTGGGGGTGGGCCGCGAGGAGCGGCGGCGTCTCCCGGCGGCGGCGCCAGTGCGTGCGGAAGAACCAGGGGAGGAGCCCCTCCGGGGTGAAGAGGTTGGGGAGGAGGCGGTCGCGGTTGCCGTTCCAGAGTTCTTCGCGGGTGAGGGAGCGGCGGACGGTGCGAAAGAGGAGCTGCCGGAAGACGAGGGGCCCAGGGTAGTCGAGCCAGACGACGGTGTCGGCGCGCGACCAGATGAGCTCGCGCACGAGGGCGTAGTTGCCGTCGATGACCCAGCGGGGCTGCGCGGTGAACGCGTCGACGCGGGCGAGGAAGCGCTCGGGCGGAGCGGGCTGCCAGTGGGCCTCGTGGAAGAAGGCGTCCTGCTCGGCGCGAGGGACGGAGAGCGCGACCGAGAGCGCGCGGGCCAGGGTGGTCTTGCCCGAGCCGGTGGTGCCGATGACGACGACGCGGTTCATGGATGGTGATGGGAGCACCGGTGATGGGCTACTCGATCGATCCGCTCCCCGCGAGCCTCCCCCCCACCCACTCCGCCACCGCGCGCCCGTCGCTCCCCGCCCGCCTCGCTCTCAGCGCGCCCAATGCCGCGCTCAGCTCCTCCGTCCTGCCATATCGCTCTCCCGCTTCCCTCTTCACACACCGCTTCACCACCGCGGCCACGTCCTCCGCCATGCCCTCCAGCGCAGGCTCCGCGGCCTCCCGTATCCGCTCCATCGTCTCCAATGGACCGTCCCCATCGAAGGGCCTCTGCCCCGTGATCATCTCCGCCAGCAGGATGCCCACCGCCCACTGATCGCTCGCCCCGCCCAGCACGGCGCCCCTCACCTGCTCCGGGCTCATGTACGCGTACTTCCCCTTGCGCACGCCCGCCCTCGTGTCCTCCCGGTGCCTCGTCGCCTTGGCCAGGCCGAAGTCCCCCAAGCTCACCGCGCCGTTCTTCCCCATCAGGACATTGGTCGGCGACACGTCCCGGTGCACCAGCCCGTACGACCGCCCCGCTTCGTCCTTCAGGCCATGCAGGTACGCCAGCGCCTCGCTCACCCCATGCGCCACCGCCAGCGCCACCCCCTCCGGAACCATCCCCCCGCTCCCCATCAGCGCCCCGAGGTCAGCCCCATCGACCCAGTCCATCCGCACCCAGTACACGCCATGGGACAAGCCCACGTCGTGCACGCCCACCAGGTTCGGGTGATCGAACCTCGCGGCCATCTTCGCCTCCTCCAGCAGCAGCCGCTCGTACTCCGCGTCGCCTCGCAGCTCCTCGCGCAACACCTTGAGAGCGACCCTCTTCTCGAAGCCCCCCGCCCCGTGCGCCACCGCCAGCAGCACCTCCCCGACGCCCCCGACACCCAGCCTCCGCACCACCCGAAAGGGCCCGATCTGTCGCGGCAGCTCGCTCACACCGCGTATCCTACGCCCATCCCATGAGCGACCCGACGGCCACCGTCCACAGCGAGTCGCTCCCTGGCATCACCGCCTCGCCGCGCTGTCAGCTCGTGGTCATCGAAGGGCCCGACGCGGGCCGGGCCGCCCCGCTCTCGCTCCCCGACGGCGCCGTCACCATCGGCACCGACGCCTCCTGCGAGCTCTGCCTCACCGACGACCGCGTCTCCCGCCGCCACGTCACCGTGAAGGCCGCCGCCGGGCGCTTCACCCTCACGGACCACGACTCCACCAACGGCACCCTCTACGAAGGCTCCGACGTCCACGAGGCCAGCGTCCCCCTCGGGGCCACGCTCAAGCTCGGTCGCAGCTTCGTGCGCATCGTCCCCGTCGCCCGTCCGCTGCAGGTCGCGCCCTCGCGCTCGCGCCGCTGCGGAGAGCTCGTGGGCGAGAGCCTGGTGATGCGCGAGGCCTTCGCGGTGCTCGAGCTCGCCGCCGACAGCGACGTCACCGTGCTCCTCGAAGGCGAGACCGGCACCGGCAAGGAGCTCGCCGCCCGCGCCGTGCACGACCTCTCCGCGCGGCGCCACAAGCCCTTCGTCGCCATCGACTGCGGAGCGCTCCCGGAGTCGCTCCTCGAGAGCGAGCTCTTCGGTCACGTGAAGGGCGCCTTCACCGGGGCGATGCTCCCACGCGCCGGAGCCTTCGTCCGGGCCCACGGCGGAACCCTCTTCCTCGACGAGCTCGGCGGCGTCTCCGCGGCCGTCCAGGCCCGACTGCTGCGAGCCGTCGAGACCCGCCGCGTGCGCCCCGTCGGCGCCGACGACGACCGCCCCGCCGACGTGCGCCTGCTCGCCGCCTCGCGCCACGACCTCGTCGCCCAGGTCGCCGACGGAACCTTCCGCCCCGACCTCTACTACCGCCTCTCCGTCGTGCGCGTGACGCTCCCCCCCCTGCGCTCTCGCCGCGAGGACCTCCCCCTCCTCGCCGCCGAGATGCTCCGCCGCCGCGGCCTGGAGCCCGGCCCCATCGAGGGCCCCGGCCTCGACGCGCTCATCGGGCACGACTGGCCCGGCAACGTGCGCGAGCTACGCAACGTCCTCGACCGCGCCATCGCCCTCTCCCCCCGGGCGAGCTCCTTCGCCGACCTGCGCATCGAGATCGACGGCCTCGCCTCGGCCGAGGAGCCATGGCCCACCATCACCCCGCAGCTCCCCTGGGACGAGAGCAAATCCCTGGTGCTCCACGCCTTCGAGCGCCGCTACCTCCGCGCCCTCATGGACGCCTGCCAGGGCAACCTCTCCGCCGCCTCTCGCCAGTCCGGCGTCGACCGCAAGCACCTGCGCTCGCTGCTCCGCCGCCACGGCATCACCGCCGCCGCCGACTGACACTCCCGCTCACGCCACCAGGGCCACCACCACCGCGGTGATGTTGTCCTTCGACCCGTTCTCGAAGGCCTCTCGCACCAGCGTCTCCGCCGCCATCTTCGCGCTCATGGTCGAGAGCACCGCGGCCATCCGCTCGGCGCTCACCGAGTCGTAGAGACCGTCGGTGCAGAGCAGGTACACGTCCCCCGCCACCGCGCGCTCGATCTTCGTGTCGACCTTCACCGGAGGCTTCATCCCCAGCGCCCTCGTGATCACGTTGGCGTGCGGGAACTCGCTCCTCGGCCCCACCTTCGTGCCCATCGCCAGCATCTCCTCGTAGAGCGAGTGGTCCCGGGTGAGCGGCTCCAGCCGTCCGCCTCGCGCCCGATACACCCGCGAGTCGCCCACGTGCCCGAGCACCACCCTCCCCTCGCGTACCACCAGGGTGGCGACCGTGGACCCCATCGACGCGAGCCTCCCGGTGCGCTGCGCCGCGATGCTGGCGTCCGCCATGCGCACCCCGGTGGCCACCATGTTGCGCTCCAGCTCGATGGACGGATCGATCGCGAAGGGCCACGTCACGTCGTCGTCCGCCGCGTTGCGACGGTAGAACCGCTCCAGCGTCTCGATGGCCACCCGGCTCGCGACCTCGCCGCCCTCGTAGCCTCCCATCCCGTCCGCGACCGCGAAGAAGCCGATGGGCTCCAGCGCGCAGCAGCTGTCCTCGTTGTTGCTGCGACGACCCACGTGGGTGCACGAAGCGCTCTCGATGTGCATGGCGACGATCTCCTCGCCGCCACACCAGTGCGCCCGTCGTGCCGCTCGCAAGCCCTCGAAAACACCGGGCGCACCGGGGTCTGGAGACCCCAGTGCGGGCGACGCTCAGGGCGTCGCGGGGGCCGGCAGCAGCTGCCCCCGGATCTCTCCCGCCGGGAACATCGCCGAGTGCACGTTGGCGTAGATGCCCCCCATGGGGAGCGCCGTGAGCAGCGGGCTCGTGGCGGTCAGCGCCGCGGTGCCGCGGAGGTTGCTGCCCATGATGGTGAGCGGGGTCACCACGTCGCCGCCCACCCCCATCGCGCCCCGGTGCAGGTGCGCCGCGGTCGGCGTCACGCCCGTCACCACGCCGTCGTAGGAGAGGCTGTCGCGGTCGGCGTTCACGATCACCCCGAGCGTGCCGGTGGCCATGGTCGTGGTCGGCGGGAGCTCCTCCATCCCGTTGAGCCGCGCGATGTAGAGCCGCTCTCCGGGCCGCAGGATCTGCCCCCGGATCTCCCCCGCCGGAGAGCCCGCGGAGTGCACGTTGACGTACCAGCGCCCCGCGTCGAGGTCCGCGAGCGTCGCCGCGGTGAGGGGTCGCGTCCCGGAGAAATCGCCGCTGGGCACCGGGCCCGGATCGACGAGGTCGATGAGCACCGGACCGTTGAAGCCCGCGGCGGCCGTGTGGATGTGCGCGGCCGTCATCGCCATGGTCATCCCCGTGACGTGCACCCGGAAGCGCAGCCGGTTGGCCGTCGGGTCGACCAGGAACTCCGCGAGGCCACCGCTGCTGGTCGCGGTGGTGGGCGGGTTCTCCTGATCGGCGGAGAGCCTCGCCGTGTACACGGTCTCGCCCGGCTGCACGATCTGCCCTCGCAGCTCGCCTTCGGGGAAGAGCCCGCTGGTGATGTTCACGTAGGCTCGGCCCTCGGTGATGGCGCGCACCTGATCGGGGGTGACCCCGGAGGTGCCGATGGTGGTGCCGCCGCTGTTGGTGAGCGAGAGGCTCATCGCCCCGGCCTCTCCGGCGAGCCCGATGTGCAGCCGCGTCGAGGTCGGCAGCAGGATCGTGTGCGTGATCGTGTACGAGAGCAGCGAGCGGTCAGGGCTCAGGGTGAAGCTCACCGTCCCGCTCGCGCTGGTGCCATAGGCCGGAGGGACCACCTGCCGCCCGCTGAGCGTCGCGGTCAGCATCAAGGGAGAGCCCGAGTCCACCATGGGGACGTCCGCCGGGGCCACGGGCACATCGACCACGTCGGCGGCGCCGCTGTCGGTGACGGGGGTGGGGGTCTGGCTGCTGCCGCATCCGACGAGCCCGAAGGAGACCGAGGCGAAGACCAGCGCGAATCGACGATGAAGCTTCATGAACACTCTCCAGTAGCGGGACAGGATCCCCGCCGCGAGGCTTAGCAGCAATCGCTGCGTCGTACCCGACACGGCTTCGCAGGTATGCTGCCGCGTCATGCTGACCCATCTGGTGTTCTTCAAGCTCTTTGACCACTCCCGCGACGCCGCCGAGGTGCGCGATCGCATCCTCGCCCTGCGCGACCAGATCCCGCAGCTCCGGCATCTGGAGGCCGGCGTCGACGTGGTGCGCGCCGATCGCTCCTGGGACGTGGCCCTGCTCGCCCGCTTCGACGACCTCGCCGGCCTCGAGGCCTACTCGGTCCACCCGGCGCACGTCGCCTTCGCGGAGTGGCTCGCGCCGCGCCGCGAGCGCTCCTGCGCAGTCGACTACGAGTCGCCCTGACGCGGCTCTCTTCCGATATCTCCTATCGGCACATCTCAATCGATATCCTTGTCTTCAATGAAGACCGGCGGCGCGCGTAGCCGCCTACGCACCCGTCACGCCCCCTGCCAGGCGCGGACGGCTCAGCGAGGCCCAGTTCATCCCCAGCGGAAGACCCTCCCCCGGCGGCGGGTGGGCCATGGCTCCGCGATCGCCCTGAATTCATGGTCCTCGTGGGCGATCTACGGCGGCACCACCCCCTCGAAGGGCCTCCGGAGGTTCCGTCCCAGCCAAAATCGACCGCGCCCATGTGCCTACACCGGAGGCCGTGACGGCCTGTGTATTTTCCGTGCTTCTTCGTTTTGTCACGGAAACTATCCAGACTTCTGGCGATCTACAGGTAGGGAAAGGGACCGACCGCGGTCAGGCCTCGGCACCCTGGGCGCCCCGTTCACCACAGTTCTCAACGATGTAGCGACGTTGTCGCCAATGAAAATCGCTTTGCCCGCAATGGAGTGAGCCGCTTTCCTGGGTCGCATGGAACGATCACTCCCCATGGCGGCCTTCTCGGTTCTGGCGATCGCCTTCGCCTCCGGCTGCGGTCCGAGCGCGGACAACGGAACCGAGTCGCCCACCACCCAAGAGCTCACCAGCCGCACCTGTCCTGAGTCGGTGACCGCGGACAGCCGCGGCGACCTCCGAAACGCGGAGGGTCATATCCGCGAGTGCTGGCCTGGCGATGCTCGGTGCGAGTGCGATTCCGACAACGACTGCTACGCCCTGCAGGGCCACGTGGCCTGTACCCCCGCGGCTCCTTCGGTGGAGGGCGTCGGCGTGGGCGCGACGGTCGCTCCCTCGTCGACGCGGGACGGCGGCGCCTCCGCGGCGGCCGATGCGGGCGTTCGCGCTCCGACCCCGGCTGATGCGGGCGTTCGCGCTCCGACGCCGGCTGATGCGGGCGTTCGCGCTCCGACGCCGGCTGATGCGGGCGTTCGCGCTC